>JBNPEG010000039.1:0-3314 GCA_051117555.1 Elainellaceae cyanobacterium
ATGCCTTCACGGGTAACTATGATATGGATGGGGTCCGGCGATCGCCCCTCAATGCCATGTTGGGGCAGCTTCAAGCGATGACGGCTCGTTATCGAATTGGCGATGGCACTGGAGGAACCTATGTAGGGCCTGCTAATAATTGCTCTCAGGATTCCAACCAGGCATTATTTGCCAGTATTCAACAAATTCAATATGGGTTTCAATCTAATGCAGATTGGTTTAAAAGCTGGGAGACGTATTATCCAGATCAAGCAGCACGGTTTAAGTGTTTGCTACAGCTTGGGAATGATCTGGAAGACGACCTGCAACCCCTAGGAAAACCTCGTCCTGACTGGGAAACGAATGAATATAATTTGGGCAGTACGTTGGAAGATGAACCTTTGAGGAATTTGATGATGGGGCTGAGCAGTTGGAGAACGCTTCTACCCCGTAAAGCAAGTGATACGGTTGTGAAGCCGTTTCTTCAACAGGGAGCATCTGTATGGGTACTGCGCACCAACCAGATTGGTGGCTTCGACCCCGATATTGAACCCATTGCTCCTATCACTCTGTGATTCGATAAACCAACCCCGCTGGGTGTTTGGAGCCGATGCGGATTGGCTTTATTCGTGCAGAGTCATCATGTAACAGCGTGCATTTAGAGTTTCATCAGTCAATTAGGCAGTCATCTTTAAAGGCTAAGGCAATTGCGTAGTGTGTTTGCCCCAACTTAGCGCAAAGCTCGTCAATAATCATGAGCAAATCTAGCAAAATTTTGTCATCGCTTTCGCTAAAATTATGCAGCATATCTGATAGGGCTAAATGATAAATGACACCGCCTGTGCTTTTGATTTCAGCATTAGGAAAATGTCGATAGATAGCCTCTATTATCCGATCGGAGTCAGCCGCTTCGGATGGATCAGACTGAATCAGTTTTTCTTTATCAGGTCTAGTAACGTCTGTCGGCAAAAAACGAGTTGGAACGTTCGGGTTTGATAGATATTTACTGTGCTGAAACGCGCGTCGTACTTTCGTTGCGATCTCAAGTTGCTCGTCCGGCCATTGGAAGCGAGACGCACCAACAAAATCATCCATATAAAAAAGGCCACCCTGCTTAAGGACAGTCTTACTCCATTTCAGTGCTTGATCCACGTCGAGCATATGATGCAATGAATTATTCCAATGCACAAACTCATACTGCTCAGGTTCGGCTGCATGCTCAAAAGCATCACCATGTATGAAATGTACTTTATCGTCTATCGCGTGTTTCTTAGCCAACTCTCTTCCAATGGAGATTCGTGTTTGGCTTAGCTCATATATATCGAAGTATTCAACGATGCCTTGTTTGATTAGATCGACTTCTTTTTGTCCGTTACCTCCTCCTACAGATATACCTTTTCTAAACGGAATTGAATGCCCAGCACGCTCCTTGACGATATCGATTAATCCCTGAGAAAAGCCGGGTATTGGTTCACCGCATACAATTTGGTTGATGTGCTTGATAATATGCGGACTTTGCCACCATCTAAGCTTTAAGTTTTTCGAACTAGACTTTTTCTTTGCAACATTAGACCAATGTGCGTCGATCTGTTTATTTATCTCTTGCATCAAAAGTACCTCACTGGATGTATTCAGACTAGCGATTCAAGGAGGAGCCTGCAAGAGTCATATATCTGCATTTTTTTGGATGATGGACGCGGCATAACGACTCAGATTGAATTGAAATTTTAGAGTATCTAAAACTAGGAACATCACCGCCGTGACCCTTTTTTACATATCACAAGCCGAGACGCCATCGGTCGCAATTACACCTCGTGGCTTCCCATCAACATCGTCATGAAAACCAGGAAGAGAGCTAGGGCAAGCACGTCAGCCATCCGAAGAGAAGCCACCAGAGTGGCTCATGGGGGACGCGCTCATCATACAAAAACCGTTTCGTTTCGGGAAGGGACATTGTCCTCTTAGAGTGAATCGGGCGATCGCCCAGAAAAAGACTGCTATATTATCTATGCTCTGATTCTTTACTCAAACCCAATGTCCTGGCCTACCTCTCTCGACTGGACGACCCTCCTTCACAGCCTCGCCCAAACCCCCACCCCAGACGAACTACTCCAGCAGCAAATGGAGCTGTTGCAAACCCTGCGTGAAGAAAACCGCAGCCTCAGCGAAAGCTTCAAAACCTACGTCAGCGCCATGCAGTTTGTGCTGGTGGTGTTTGCATTTTTGGGCGGCGTGATTGCCTACATCTTTGGGAAAAACCTCAACGACGCAAAACAAATTGCGCGTGAATTGATTGACCAAGAAGTGAATCGTCGCATTGTTACTATCGTGGGTGACGAAATCAATTACCTAAAGCGCGTTTTGGGGCGAGAGCGTGTCATTGGTGAGGTGCTGATGGACTACTACCATCCCGATGAATCATTTGCGCCGCGAGAAATTGTCTTGCTCGAAACGCGAGGGTTTCGCAGAGTGCGCCGTTGCACGACCGAACATGAGATCAGGCGATCGCCCGGACACATCGTTGTGATGGATCTGGGACACTGGCCGGAAGCCGATGGCCGCACCTTTGATGACATGAAAGAGGCCGTCAACCTGTTGCCCGACGATGAGCAGAGAAGATCCGAACATCGACGACTTGACGATCTAGCCCGAGAGCGAGTGGAACCCATGCTTAGCCTCTTACCCAAAACCAGTGCACTTATTGTCTATACCAGAGCGAATGTCCGTTCACTCAATCCGTTAAAAGGCGGTGCACATCCCTTCGGCATTGCCAATATGCCCATTACGCTGGTGGGCATGGTTTCAGATGCCGCCTATGTCGTGTACGCCGAGCAAACTTGATAATCATCAAAACAGATCACACCGCATCTGGATCAACACCCAATTCCCTAAGTTTTTCTTTGAGTTGTTTAACCTGAGCCTCTGCCTGATTGGCTCGCTGACGCTCTTGCTGCAAGGCAGCGGCAAGCTCCTCAGGAATCAACAGCTTTTCTCCCGTATCTTCTCGATAAAACGCAATGAGTTGATCCTCAACGGTTAGCGTCAGCTTCAGCGGCTCACTGCGCCCATCGGTAACGAGTTCATATGCTTCACCCTGCAACCGATAGCCTCTAAGCCGTTCGCTAATCCATTCCCCTTTCGGATCAAACAACCAGTATTCACGCACGCCTAATTGCTCATAGAGCGTGTATTTGAAACCTTCATCCTGTTTAGGACTTACGCAGATTGGAAATAGGGAAAAGGTTCACCGATCGAGTAAAAAGACGATACAGTCATCGGTATGAGCGATAAACTAACTCGTCTCGATTACTGCCAATATCTGCTGGTCAGTCAGG
>JBNPEG010000164.1:0-29595 GCA_051117555.1 Elainellaceae cyanobacterium
CATCCTGTCCAACAGTTGGTAAATTAGCTCTTGGGCGTGGGCAAGGATCTTCATGAGACTTGCAATTTATTGGTTCCACGCCCTTTTTTCTCATTCCTGCTGCCTAGGTGCAAGATATGAGTAGAGAAATTTCTATCCTTGGCAGTAACACCGCTTTCATTTATATGTGTCCAAGCGTTTTGGGTCTACCTCAGTGCCAATAGAGGCATTTTCTCTAGGCGCTTCCGGGTGATTTTTTGATTCAGATTTGGAAAGCGATCGCCCAAAGCTTGAACAAGCTTTTGACACCCAGAGTTCAATATATCTGTTGTTGGTAAGCGAAAACGACCTTCATAGTCTTCGATGATTTTCAGAACTTCATCGCTTGTTAGGTTTTCGTGATTTAGCGCGATCGCAATCACCTGAGATTGAGAAATGGCTTCAATCAGTTGAATTTCCCTCTCAACAGTCGGCATCACTAAATCAGGAAAATCACAACGATATTTTCGGGCAGGTGGATGTTGTAAAATCACTCCATCAGGCACACTTCCCTTCAAAATAGCAATAGAACTCATAAAGGCAGGATGGCTGACTGCGCTTTGTCCTTCAACTAAAATGATGTCAGGATTTTCGTGTTCGAAAGCCTGAACAACGGCATTTTCTAATTCACCGATCGCAAATTGGGAAACAAGGGCATCCATAGAAGCGCCATACTTTGCCCCTTGCATCAAGCTCGTTTGTCCTGTTGCGACCATGACCGATTTCAACCCTAAATTATTTAAGGCTTTGTTGAGTTCCACTGCGGTAGTCATTTTCCCACAGGCACAATCGGTGCCCAATATGGCGATCACCGGAACATTTACTTTAGATATTTGACCAGTAAAGACATGGGAATCTTTTAATTCTGGAGGCTTTCTGATGTCTTTAATTTGAATATTGTGCTTGGCAGCCATACGGGCAAATTCTTGATCTTCAGAAAAGAATTGATGAAGACCGTTAATGATATCCATTCCTTTTGCCATCGCTTCCAGGATCAGACATCTTTCTTCTGTAGATATGTAGGTGTCTAAAGGCGCTTTTCCATAGATATAACAGTCTGGAACCTTTAGAAGGTTACTCAAAGATTCATCTAGGGTAGCAAAAATGGGAATATTACTTTTCTTATCTCCCAGTACTTCTCCTGCATCTTTACCGGCTAATGAACTATCAATAACTCCAACAATTGTATAGATTTCAGAGTGTCTAACCAGTCCTGCGGCTGTTTTCCCGTCTGCTGAGCCAAATTCTTTCTCGCAGTAAACCAGTGCCGTCTTTTTAACGATTACCATTCAGTTAATTTCCTTCAGTTTATATAGCGATCCTAAATCGCTTGTGAATTGTGTGAGCGGTGATCACTCACACCCCGGGATTGCTATATCTCGAAATCCCAAGAAACATAAAAAGCTTATTGGAAACTGTCAAGTTTCTCTAAAATCTCAGACTCCTTTACAGGCAGAAGGCGCGCTCTGAGCTGCATCTAATTTGAAGCCTATGATTTTAAACTCGATGATTTACTTGTTTCCATTAATAAAGATATGCAGCGAAAGCTGCGCGATCTAGTAAATTCTTTAAAAGACTAAGTTGTGTAGGTTCTGTAGCGAAAATCTCAAGTCCTAATCGAGTTTTGATTTAAACTTAGTCCGCCTCAACTGTAACATACATTACTATTCTGCGTTGAGTCGTCTAATCGTTGCATGGATGAGTGACTCCATAATGGCGAGTCGAGGGTCGTCGCACATCTGTGGCGCTTGGTGTTTTGGTGAATTTTTAGACGGTGTGCTGGGCGATCGCTCACATATTCTTCATATTTGAGCACATCATGAAAAATTTTTAGAAACATTAGAATATACAGTTCGAGCCCAGCAGCATCAATCGAGTACACTGATGACCGGACGGTCATTGCTCTGTATGGGATCATGGAGAATGAATAGCAGAGGCGATCGCTCTGGGTTATTCAGAAACCTAGCGGCTATCCTGTCAGTCTCAGACTATAAGTGTTTCACATTATCCTGCTCATGGAGCATTCTCTATCGTGCAAGCCTTTTACATATCAGTCTGTCTCTCTCCCAGACTAGACCAGTTTTAGCCCTTTTTTCCCGTTTCAGCATTATAGATATCAAGGATTTCACTCATGACAACTATTCTTGTAACAGGTGCCGCAGGTTTTATTGGCTTTCACGTCAGCCAGACCTTGCTGAATCGGGGAAAATCGGTGATTGGCATTGATAATCTAAACGCTTATTACGATGTCGAGCTTAAGCAGGCTAGAGTTTCACTGCTTCGCAAGCATGCCAATTTTCAGTTTCAAACACTTGACCTTGCAGATCGCGCGGGTATGCGAGAGATGTTTGCAACCCATCAGCCAGACTATGTCATTCATCTGGCGGCTCAAGCAGGCGTTCGCTATTCTCTCGAAAATCCAGATGCGTACATCGACAGCAATCTGGTTGGCTTCTCAACCATTCTCGAAGGCTGCCGTCACCAACCTGTGAAGCACCTTATTTTTGCGTCATCCAGTTCGGTGTATGGCGCCAATCGAGTCATGCCTTTCTCAGAAGACCATAACGTCGACCATCCATTGAGTCTATATGCTGCCACGAAAAAAGCCAACGAATTGATGGCGCATACCTACAGCCATCTATATGGCATTCCGACCACCGGATTGCGGTTTTTCACCGTGTATGGTCCGTGGGGCCGACCTGACATGGCGACTTTCAAATTTACCAACGCCATTTTAGAAGGGCGACCGATTGACGTCTTTAACTATGGCAAGATGCGCCGCGACTTCACCTACGTTGACGATATTACAGAGGGCATCATTCGCCTGCTCGACCATATTCCTCAAGCAGTAGAATCCACTGCTCTAACGCCTAGCAGTAGTCACGCTCCCTATCGTATCTACAACATCGGCAATAATCAGCCCATCGAGCTGTTGCGCTTCATTGAGGTGCTTGAAGACTGTTTGGGCATCAAGGCTGAGAAAAATCTATTACCGCTGCAACCTGGCGATGTGCTAGAAACTTATGCGGATATTGATAATCTCTATGACGCGGTTGGGTTTCAGCCTAAAACGTCCATTGAAGACGGTCTGCGCAAATTTGTAGATTGGTACTGCGAGTATTACAAGGTTGAGTCGGTGTCTCTTTCCGCATAATGGGGCTATGCAGCAGAAGCAGACTCATCCGATCCATCAGAGTCAGTCAGAATTGGTAAGCTGGCGAATTTTGTTGCGAGTGAACTGGAGAAGCTCTTGCGCGTCGGGGTGGGCTGTTGTGCCAGATTGAACCCTGTTAAGGTCATTGGCGATCGCCTGAAGCCGGCTTAATGTTTGATTGGGGGTGAGCTGATCGGCATTGCTCTGCAACCATTCAATCTTCCGCTGAGCGTGCTGTAATGTGTCTACCGAACTGGCTTCATGGTGTTTTCTGATGCGGATTTGTTCTATGTTGTCTCGATACTCGGCAAGCTGCTGTTGAGCGTCGGGGTAGGCGTCTGACTGCGGAGAAACCTCCTCTAAACGGGCGATCGCGTCACTCCAAAGGGCTTCAACTCGTTGCCATTGCTCAACAGAATGGGGAGGATTTTGCCCTGCGCTTGCAGCTTTCCATGCAAATGCTTGCGCCGCTGCAATCATCGAGTTCGTCTGCTCATGATTGGCTGCTCCCCCAACTACATCTTGGAAATTTCGCTGATACGCTACGAGTTTTTGCTGTGCGGTTCGCCCTGCAAGGGTTTGTTCGGGAATTTGGTCAAGCTGGTCGAGGGCGGTCTGCCACGCGAAAGCGGCAGAGTCTCGATCGGCAGGATTTGTCGCGTTCTGATACTGTTGCTGGCTCAAGGCGATCGCCTGGTCTGCCTGCATCAAACTGGTATGAGCATTTTTCTCTTGAAACACCTTGGCTTATAATTCCCCAACCTTGGCGCGAGCATTGTGAAAGTGAAGCACATTAAACCGCCAGCTATACCACTATATCTACACGCTAGGGTTCCCTGTTCCAGACGCGCAGTTGTCA
The DNA here is from genome assembly GCA_051117555.1 of Elainellaceae cyanobacterium. Classification (GTDB taxonomy): domain Bacteria; phylum Cyanobacteriota; class Cyanobacteriia; order CAZCXK01; family CAZCXK01; genus DBGGTD01. The sequence continues at coordinate 4,032 of JBNPEG010000164.1, forward strand.
AAAATCGGGATCATCAAGGTTTGATTGCTCATCTTTACACGTATCCTGAGAGATTGAGCCCGCTTGATTTATAAGACTATTCGGGTGTCATTAGAAAGCCGAGTGTTCCTTAACGTTGCTCCTCAAATTGCACGTCGGTTGTTAGCATCTCCTGAGAAATCTCAACTTGTAGTGACAACCGTATCCAGGGAGACAGATTGGTATGGATAAAACTTCTATTTATCTATTTAACTAGCATCATCAGGAGTTAAATGAAGACGTTAAACCTTGCTCATTAAGAACGGCGTTACCGGTTAGAGAATCTAGATATGTCTGTATTGGTCGCAGAATTAGTTGCAGAAAAGGGTCTGGCGGATCAAACCGCTACTAAACAAGCAAAGTGCGCGGTTGCGGACTCCCACAGACTCCAGCAAAACTTTGGGGTTTTGGAATCTGCGCTGACGTTCCTATAGCGTATGCAAAGAATGTACGTATGCAAAGGACATAAGCGTTCCGAAGGACTGACAGGTTTTATCCGTATAGCTTGCGTTTCGTGACCTGGTAATGCAAAGCGTCTCTGTCAAGAGAACGTGAGTCGCTAAGGCAATCAAGAGCAAGGCCGACAATTTTTTTGTGGGGGTTATCGTCGCACAGCGGTTTCTTACCAAAATTGCTCGCATACGGAATACGGACTCAAATACGGACAAAGCTTGCCTGCGTAGTTCCATCCGCTCACATCCAAAGTTTGGTTAGTCAGCCAAGTTGGTTGGTTCTGCAACTATCCCTAAGATGTATCAGAGTCTGCAGATATTTTGCGTTTGTTAAAGCTATCTAAATTCGACCGAGAAGTCAGAGTTGAACTGGTAGCCTGCTGATGAGTTGTGTGTCGTTTTAAGTTCATGAATGTTTACAGAGGGGAGCAGTTGATATGACAACTGAAGGTTCCAATAATGGGATGCCGTCGGATAACGGGCGATCGCCTGGAGATAACAATTTAGTAAAGTGGGGATTTGATATTCACCCTGAGGTGTTTTTTACCTCTGGGGTTCTAATTTTGCTGTTTGTCATCATTACCCTTGCTTTCCAAGAGAGCGCATCAGCTACCTTTACTGCCATTCAAGGCTTTATCACGAATGTAGGCGGCTGGTTCATGATCTTGGCCGGCAACATTTTTTTGGGAGTAATGGTGATCTTGGCGTTGAGCAGATTTGGCAAGATCCGCCTTGGTGGACAAAATGCTCGCCCCGAATTCCCGTTATTTGCGTGGCTAGCCATGCTGATTAGTGCCGGTATGGGCATTGGTCTGATGTTTTGGAGCGTTGGTGAGCCCATTTTTCACTACGCAGCTCCGCCCTTAGACGGGGTCGAACCGGGCACCGCGGCGGCTGCCCAGCAAGCGATGGGGATCACCTATTTCCACTGGGGGCTTCATGCCTGGGGAATTTATGCTCTAGTTGGGCTATCGCTTGCCTTTTTTGCGTTCAACCGAGGGTTGCCCCTGACCATGCGGTCTGCGTTTTATCCCATCCTGGGCAACCGCATTTATGGCTGGCCCGGCAATGTTGTTGACATTCTGTCTGTATGGGCAACGCTGTTTGGTCTGGCAACCTCGTTAGGGTTTGGAGCTCAGCAAATTGGTGCAGGACTGAATTTTTTGACGGGGCTACCTGACAATGTATATATCCATGTTGTATTGATTGCTGTAATTACAGCCTGTGCCACCATGTCGGTTGTGTCAGGGCTTGACGCTGGCGTTCGCCGACTGAGTGAACTCAATATCTACCTCGCCGCTGTTTTCATGCTGTTTGTAATTGCGGTGGGCCCGACGCTGTTTATTCTGGGGTCATTCGTTGAGAGTTTGGGCTACTACGCCACGATTCTTCCACGATTAAGCTTTTGGACCGAAACCTTCTCTGGAACAAACTGGCAAGATGGTTGGACGGTGTTTTACTGGGGCTGGTGGATTTCCTGGTCACCATTCGTAGGTATCTTTATTGCTCGAATTTCTAGAGGTCGCACGGTTCGAGAGTTTGTCTTAGGGGTGTTGCTTCTGCCCTCGTTGCTCTCGTTCCTATGGATGTCAGCATTTGGAGGGTCAGCTCTATATCTTGAGCTAAACGGAATTGGCAATATTGCTGAAGCGGTGAATGAGAATGTCGCAACGGCATTGTTTGTAATGCTCGAAAACTTTCCGCTGACTGCGCTCAGCTCATTAATTGGAGTCCTTTTGGTTGCGACTTTCTTTATCACCTCCTCCGACTCGGGTTCACTCGTGGTTGATAATCTTACCTCGGGGGGTAAGATCGATTCCCCTGTGCCCCAACGAGTGTTTTGGGCCGTGATGGAAGGCGTCGTTGCAGCCGTTCTTCTCCTTGGTGGTGGGCTAAGCGCATTGCAATCTGCCGCCATTACCACAGGCTTACCGTTCGCAATCATATTGCTCATTATGTGCTATAGCCTTTATCAAGGATTAACTCGTGAATATGCCCGCATTGAAGGGGACGAGTTAAGAGCCCGCGAGGAAGCTAGAGAGCCTGTGTCGTATTAGAGCTTGTTTATGTCTGATGGGCTCGTCCTGTTGACAGCATAGAAAACGCAGTCATCGCTGAATTGTGATGTTGGCAGCTCCTCAGCTTCTAACCGGATCTCTGAATTTTGTTTGGAGAAACCCGATTGAGAGGCTGAGGATCTAAGCTGCCGGATCATAGTATGTCTTGCGGTGGGGGACGAGGAAACACTGTCCCCTCCCTTCCGGATATATCGTCGTTTCGTGCTACCGCAAGCAGATTCCGTCTCAATGATTCTGAGAGTTGTTCCAAATTCGTATAAGATGTAACAGAACGTATGACTCAGACCCTTGTCCCTGGAGACTCTTTAGATATGGCGCGGCAAGGCGGAAATTCGCCAAGAGTGCCCCTACATCTTGTGATTTCAGAAAAATTACGGGAGCAAATTGTAAACGGCGTTTATGAACCGGGGGAACAGCTTCCCAGTGAATTTGATTTGGGTGCTCGTTTTGGTGTAAGCCGAACTACGGTTAGACGGGCGATCGCCAATTTGATCAATCAAGGATTGGTGTCAACCCAGCAAGGCAAAGGGGTATTTGTTAAAGAAAAGGAAAAAATTAGTTTTTCATTATCCAATCCTTTGACCTTCTTTGATTTGGATTTAGTTCGTCAAGGAATTCTTGCCAATATTCAAACGATTAAATTTGAAGTATTCCAGCCTTCAAATGAGGTTCGCATGCGACTCGGTCTACCTCGTTCTGATTCGTTGGTTTGGCAGCAGCAAAAAATAATTTTGGGTAATCAGGCTCCCGTTGCCCTCGATATTGCTTATTTTCCCTTTGAAGTCGGCTCTCAGCTCAAGGACCAGCTTCGAGACGGATTTACTTACGCCACACTTGATTCGAATGGGTTTCCCCTAAATCATGCCGATGTCATGCTAGAGGGCACCCACGCCACCTATGAAATTGGCACCTGCTTAGATGTCCCCTTAGGGGCTCCACTGCTGATCTATCGCTATGTTGCCTATACAACGGGCGATCGCCCCATTGTTTGTGGAGATACCTTATCCCCTGCGGATCGCACCTGTTATTCGGTCAAACTCAAGCGTCACGATCTTCAACCCGCTTTAAATACCCGCTCTAAATAGTGAGTGAGAGATTAATAGGGGGGTGCGCTTACGTTAAGCCGGGTGTAGAGCGCGTCGCACCCTACACTACCCTCTGGGATTGCTAGAGATTAGTCGGACATAACTAGCAGCCAAACTTCAGCTTCTAGCTCTTACCTATTTGACTGGCCTCGTCAACTCAGGCGAGCCGTGCACTCTAAAATCAGCTTTTGATTGACCAGTGCATAGGGTTGAATCTCAAGAGCCTGACGAAAGGCGCGAATTGCAGCACGGTAGTTGCCCATCGCCGCATGACATAGCCCCATGCCGTGCAATGCGCCAAAATGAATCGAATTAAGTGCGACCACCTGCTGGCAATCTGTGAGCGATCGCGCGTAGTTACCCTGAATATAATTGAGGACAGCCCGCCGATTCCAAGCTTCAGCAAAATCGGGCTGGTTCTCAATGATTTCTGTCAAGATGGCTTCGGCACCGCTATAGTCTCCGGCTTCTAACGCTAGTTGACTGCGCTTGAGGAGTTCTAACCCATAAATCCCCTTTTGCTGAAACCAAATTCTCCAGAGCTCTTGAGTCGCTTGTTCACGAATATGCTCATCAGGATTTTTAAGGTCTGCCAATAATTCTTTCACCAGAGATTCATCCATGAATCATACTCCTGAGCCACCAACAGCCGAATTTGAATTATTTGGGGGGTCTTCACCTATTCTGAAGGCTTTTGGAAAACTCTGCCAGAGGACGGGATTATCGCAATTCGTCATTGCATTAAGTCTATAGTGCTACGGACTCAGACTTGTGTGTATAACCTTTGATCCACGGTAGTTCTATACCCATTTGACGTCCCATTCTGAGAGCGCAAGGTTATAGAACTGGTGATAGGGACACGTTGCATCTCCATTTCTGGACGTGCCGCAATTGCAAATTGCGGTGTGGCAAACCAAGGGGGGAGTTTGTTAATACAGAAATACTAGACGCAGGCGATGGGGTGTCTGCGGATAGCATAGTCAATCCCTAAACCTCGTCTCAATGGCTTAATATCACCCATCATCACCATATTTAATGAAACTTGATTACTCTCGACACACCTTAACGTAACCGATATTGAAAGTGTCCTGAGATCATCTATACTGCACACGATTCATGGGCTATAGTCGCAGAAGCGTCTACCAATGCGGCTTTATAACCATCCGGAACCATCTACGGGAGCGCTAAGCATGTCAGAAGCAGGAGCATCCAACGTCGAAAATCATCTAGAAATTCTGCTACGTGAAGCGATGAGCAGCGAAGATGCGCTCGATCGGCTGCTCGAAGCTACTCAATATGAGTACAAAAAAATTAACGATACTCTCGGTTCATTGAATGTATTGGTCATTGGCAAGTCAGGCGTCGGCAAATCAACGCTGCTAAATGCCGTCTTTCGAGAAAACTTTGCCCGGACGGGGAGTGGTCAAGCGATTACGCAAAATACGACCCAATATTCGAATGAGGGGTGCCCGCTGACGATTTACGATTCGCGCGGGATTGAGCTTCCCAACGAAGCCGATCAGCAGACCATTTCAAGTCTCAAAGATGACATTTTGCGGTTAATCGAAGACAACAAATCTAATCCGCTAAAACGGATCGATGTGATTTGGTATTGTGTCAATACTCGGGGGTTCCGATTTGAACAACTCGAAGAAGAATGGGTCAGAGAGCTTACCCGTGAAGGGATTCCGGTCATCTTGGTGTTAACGCAATTCTTTGGGTCAGCAGACGATCGCAAGTTTTTGAAAAATTTGAAGAACCGACGCTTGCCGATTGAAACTGCGATCGGCGTGATGGCTGCCGAATATGATTTGGGTGTTGGATATCCCACCTTTCCGGCCCGCGGGCTCGATGATCTCGTCGAGCGCACGGCGTATTGTTTAGGCGGAGAAGACAGCGTTCGCCAGCTTTTTGTGCAACAGCAATTAGCCAGCATCGACTTAAAAGAAAAAGAAGCGCTAAGCTGCGTGACTCGCTATACAGCGCTGACGATTCCGGCGGCGACTATCCCAACAGCGGGGATTGATTCGGTTGCCTTGTGGGGCATTTTATCGACGATGATTAGTGAAATTAGCTCGATTTTTGGGCTTTCGCCCAATAAGGATTTTATTAATACCGTCGTCAATGTTTTGACCAGTGCAGGCAGTAGCGCGATCGCCACGATGGTCGTTCCTAGCCTGCTCAAACTATTTCCCACAATCGGCACATTACCTGCCGTCAGCATTGCTCTGATTGCGTTTCCGATCGTGGCTGGAGGCGTTGGAACCGCGTATTCGAAAGCACTCAAAGCCTATCTGAGCAAAAAGGTAACGGACGAATCACCGTCTGACGACGAAGAGGAAAAACTCCGAGCCCGGTTTGCACGAGCCTTTACAAGAGCGTATCAAGACTACGTTGAAAGCCGACCTGAATTTCAGTTTCAACCTACCTAATCTAAGCTGAGATCTAGAAATCCAAGTTAAACTCAATCACAATCTGCCTTGGTTTGTGGCGATCGCCTCAGTTCTTGATCGGCCAATTGAGCCTTGATAAAGACCGTTCGAGCGGCTTCGGGCAGCACACGAGCCGTTGCATGGGCCAACTGTTCTAATCCGTGCGATCGCACCACAATACCCCCCGGAATTTCAAACGGAGCGGCTAACACTGGAACAATTTCGCAGACAGGCAAGTCCATTTTTTCAACGTACGTGAGTAGCTCATCGTCTGCTTTTCTGAGAAACTGAGTCAGCACCAAAATCACCGCAATGCCCTCATCGGCAAGTTGCTGAATCCAGGTGATTTCACTGTCCTCGATTCGTTTTCCGCGAGCGCTGATACAATACCAGACGGCATGAATTCGCTGGTCTGATCGCTTGCTCAAATGTTTAATCAAGCCGTGAATATGCTGCTGAATTTCTAAATTGGTTTCTCGAAACGTTCTCAGACCGGGCGTATCAAAAACCGTCAGCAAGTGAGCAGGATACATGTCATACCGAACAATATCTGCTGTGACGGGCTTACCGACGTTGGCTCTTGCCTTCTCGCCAAACATTGCATTCAGCAAAACACTCTTGCCAGCTCCCGTTTTGCCAGCAATCAAAATACTGCACAATGTTCTCTCGGTTTTCAGGTTCAACATACTGCAATGTGACTAGATAGGGATTCTTCAAGCCTGAACTGAAGTCCAAGAGTACACCCGTAGACTCACATTACCTCTCTTCCACGATTCCGTTGTACCTTTAACGATACATTCCTTCGGTCAAATTAGGAAAAACTATTTATCAAAGATAAAATCATCAGCAATTTTGCTGACAGCCACATTGTGACCTATGGATTCGGGCGAATGCAATTCAACACGGCTGCAATTGTTGATAATCTCACCACTATGACAATTCCTGTTGAATATCAGTGGGGCTGATGAACTTTTCGACTGCCACACCCTGAATGCAGAGACGATATAGGGATGACGAATTCACGAGCGTTCCCGCCGGGTGGAACGCCGACACGAATGCGAACTATCCCGATGCCCCTCCAAGAATCAGTAACCCAATCATGGTGGCGCTATTCCATAAACTGTGAACGAGCATTGGAGCAAGCAGGTTGCGCGATCGCACGTAGACAAAGCCTAGCACTGATCCCAGCACCATAAGCGGCAAGATTTCTGACAAGCTAAGATGGGCACTCGCAAACAAGAAGCTACTGAGGGCGATCGCCCCCCAAATAGGCATGTAGCGGGTGAGCGACGGCAACAAAAATCCTCGAAATAGAATTTCTTCGAATACGGGAGCGGCGATCGCTGCTGTAAAGAAAAAGATTGCTAAGGCAAGCGGATCGCCTTCTTTGAGAACAATTTCTAGGAGAGGATTATTTCCACCGCGCCCTTGCCAAATTTGCTGATTGATAATAGATACACCAATCACCAGAGGCAACGCGACCAAATAGCCGCCCAAGCCCCACGCCAGCCATTTGCCGTTGACCTTAACCCGAAACCAATCCTCCGGTAAGGGAAAATACGGCTTGATAGAGAGATATAGCACCAACAGTGACCCTGCTGCGATCGCAATATAAATCAGTAAGGTTGAAAATGCGGTCATCCGACCACTCGAGACATCCAGAGTGATGCTTTGGGCAGACAATACGGCTGGAATTAGGGATCTTAGAACACCAAAAAAGATGGGTAGAACAATTTGCCCTAAGAAGAAAAATCCGACAATCAAAACTTGCCAAGTAATTTCCCAGTTCCAGGGAGTGTCCCACGTCAAATCTCCGCTGTCGGCTAACAGCGACTGTTTTCCTTGCACAACGCGCTGAATGACCAAGAAGACGAGCAACCCTGCCCCTATCAAGCTGCCAATGGCCGGAGCTGTCGCAACCAGAGCCAGCTTAATCACCGCCTGTTGAGCGGTTTGCTGTTCTTTGGTTTGCAACGCCTCTAATGCATCGGGTCGCTGTTGGAGGGTGTAGAGTCGAGTCAGCGCAACATAGCGAAACCAACCGTCTAAATTCTGCTGAATGACGGGTTCAGCATCAGGAAGCAATCGCGGTGGATCGCTCCACAATCCAGTCAATACGGATGCAGTTTCTGGCAATGATTGAGACTCAGAGGCGGGTTGCGAATCTTGAGATCCGTCGTATGCTGCCTGTTCGATAAAGGTCTGCCAGGTTCTTAAGGCAGAATCCGCGTTATTTTGACGAGCCTGCAAGAGCCCAATTCGCACCGTTAAACGAGCGAGCAGAGCTTGCTGTTGGTTCCGCTGGTTCTTAAGCTGCTCAAGCTGTCCGGAAAGAGCCTGGCTTGCCCCGCTCGGGGGCGCACTCGGATCAATGGGTAACGGGGTGCCGTCGGTTGAGAGTTCTTTGATTTGAGCTTGAGTGGTTTCTAATTGTTGCTGGGTTGCTTGGCGAATCGACTGATACTGATCTAAAGCAGTCGAAACTGGGTTGTTTTCAAGCAGGGCATTGCGAATCGAGGAAAAGTCTTCTTCAGCTTCCTCTGGAGCTTGAATTTGACTCGCATGAAGGAGCAAATTGGTTTGATAAAGCTGTAAGCGGTTGGTAATCTGCGGCTTGCCCAAACTGTTAATTAAAGCAGGTGCTACAGAAAAAATTATGACAATAACGGTCAATACGCCCAAAATCAAGCGTCTTGGTGTCATTTCTGTTTCCTCGGAGGGCAAAACGTCTAGCTATCAGCCAGGGTTAATTTGACTCGGATCATATGCTAATACAACGTTGCTCGACGTTGCGCTAGCAGTTGAGCTGAACTGGCATTGTCGCCATATTGGTGGATTAAAATCGCATCCACATAACCCTGACTGGCATTATCGCACTGTTCGCCTCAGGTTTGCCTCAGATTCGCCTCAGAACTGTATTCGAGACGGGGTGCTAAACACGGTAGAATTTTTCTGGTTTCTAAATCAGGCCATGATCGCTCCTAGCTAAACCATTTGCAATCTGGAGGATAGACCCCTGGCTACTCGCGTAATTCTCGTACGTCACGGTGAGAGTACCTATAATGCTCAGAGTAGAGTGCAGGGTCACTGTGATGAATCGACCTTGACTGAGACGGGACGCATTGCGGCTCGGCAAGTTGGGGCAGCCTTGCATGGCATCTCCTTTGACGCCATTTACAGCAGCCCGCTACGACGGGCAAAATTGACAGCCGACCTGATTATAGAGACGCTTGGCGATGAGGCATGTGCGGACGCGCTGCATGTGACCGAGAAGCTATTAGAGATTAGTCTTCCCCTTTGGGAAGGGCTGACATTTAAAGAGGTTGAGGAAAAATTTCCTGACGGGTATCAAGACTGGCGCGATCGCCCCCACAAATTGCGAATGGAGCTTCCCACGCCGGAAGGTCCGGTCGATTTCTTTCCCGTTCCGTCTCTGTTTGAGCAGGCACGGCAGTTTTGGCAAGACGTGCTGCATCGCCATTCCGATAGCACGATTTTAGTCGTTGCCCATAGTGGCATCAATCGAACGCTGATTTATACCGCATTGGGCTTAGAACCCGAACGCTATACCTCTTTGCATGTATCCAACTGTGGCATTAGCGTTCTCAATTTTGCTGGCGGGCTAGGACAACCCGTTCAGCTTGAATCTCTAAATCTCACGTCACCCATTGGCGAACCCTTGCCTAAACTTCGCCCTAACCATCGTGGTCCCCGCTTTTTGCTTGTTCGTCATGGAGAAACCGATTGGAATCGCGACAAGCGATTTCAAGGGCAAATCGATGTCCCCCTCAACGACACGGGTCGACGTCAAGCCAGGCAATGCGCTGAGTTTCTAAAATCGTTTTCGGTTGACCGGGTGATCACCAGCCCCATGCTGCGCCCCAAGGAAACGGCTGAAGCGATCGCCGCCCACCATATCAACGTCGATCTTGAGCTGCTTGATGGGCTCTGTGAAATTAGCCACGGGTTATGGGAAGGCAAACTTGAGGAAGAAATTGAACAGTCCTATCCCGGAGAGTTGCGTCGCTGGAAACAGTCTCCCGAGACGGTACAAATGCCGGACGGTGAGAACCTGCAGCAAGTGTGGGAACGGGCGATCGCCACTTGGAATTTTATTCTGACGTCCGTTACGATTCCAGACGACATTCCTGATGATGTCTCTGTGCCGCCAGTCACCGTGGTGGTCGTCGCCCATGATGCCGTTAATAAAGCCCTTCTGTGCCATTTGGTAGGCTGGGGACCCGAACATTTCTGGAAATTCAAGCAGGGGAATGGCTCGGTTACGGTCATTGACTATCCTAGAGGGGTTGAGGCGGCTCCCTTGATTCAAGCGATGAATATCACCAGCTTCCTGAATGAGGGCGTGTTAGATCAAACAGCGGCGGGCGCGTTATAGCCCTACAGGCTCAGATGTGTGTGGTGAACCCGCGCGCCGCCCGGGTTCACCATACGTTCAGCGTCCTAGCGCGAGAGCGTAAGGCTATATAAATTCAAATTCTCACCATTTCAAATTCTCGTCTCCATGCGGGGGCAGAGTCTCCCTGTTTACGTCCGTAGAGTTTGACGCGATGAATGGACTCTGCGTGTAAGTTAGTCAAACCGTGTCGCACAAAGCTCACCGATGCGTCTGCGGGAGGCACGTCATCACCTTCTAGCATGATGTGTAAATCATGGGTTTTGAGTCGGGCTTTGACGGTGATGCCCTTGGGCTGGAGGTGGCGATTCATCAGGGTGGCGATCGCCCGCGCATTTCCTTGACGCGCCAGATCTAACACGCTGGGCCGTTGGCTTGGAGGCATCGACTTGGCAGCATCTTCGTCGTCAAACCTAAATGGATTAGCAGGAGTCGGATCGCTCCCATCTGCATGGCTTGTCTGCTGCGAATCGTGATACGGGGCGTCATACTCGTCTAGACCTACATCAGAGTCTCGATACGCGGTGTAATCCTCATCATATTCGACAGAATCGAGCTGATACGAATGGGGCGATCGCAGAGAGTCATCAAATTCTTCGAGAGATTGTTCGGCAGAATGAGCCGTGACCGATGGGGCTGCGATGGGGCCAACCGTTGAGAGAATTCGCAATAGACCAAACACCCCACCCCCGATCGCTCCGATGAAACTCGCTAAAATGATGCCAATTCCAATGGAAAAGCCAACATTAGGTAGGGTTTGTTCGGCAACGGAGCGTAGCGGAAACTGTCCATAAAAGGCGAGTCCTCGGACATATTCATTTTGAACCGCAAAGACTTGGCTGACAAGAATCGTGATGCCCGCAAACACCGACCAAAATAAGGCGCCTGTTTTAATACCTGATCCTACGGTGTGAATATGTCGCCCGGTGGTCAGAAATAGAATGCCTCCCATGGTGCCCCACAAAATACCGCGCACCGCAATTTGCATTAGGCGAATGTCGTCCGTCGTTCGCGGATGAAAGACGTTGAGAACAGACGCCAGCATCAGCCAAATCGTAATCCAAAAGATTGCCCAGGCGATCGCCAACAAGAACTCTTCTGCTGGTTTTTCTGGACTTGGCCCGAGCCACCTGCCCAGCAACCATCCAAACAGAGTGCCGCCAATTCCCGCAAGGAGTACCACGATCACCATACTGCTCAGGAGCCACGACGCAATTTCGGACCAGACGAGGGTCATCGTTACAAAAATATCGCTACTGACGAACCCCAGCCGAACCACAGCAACCACCCAACTAATCACCGTCACGATGGCTAGGACGATCAGCCAGGCGCTTCCCCAAAACAGCGATCGCGTCTGAGCGTTGGCAACGGGCTTGATTCCTCGATGCAAGGCGGCTCCCATCGCAGCCCCAGATAACCCCATCACCACCACAAATGGAGTTTGGCTGACCCACGCGAGCAGCCGTCGAGCCACTGGTGCTGCTAAATACGCGGCGATCGCCTCATTGGGTTGTGAGACGACCATATAAAACGCAAACCAGATTGCAATCCACACGGCAGGCCAAAACAAAATCTGTAGGGTAGTGCCAATAAAGACCACAATGGCCCTCAGCACAGCTAACAATGAGCGGGTTCGCCATACTCCCATCAAGAACCCCACTAACAAACCCATCCCAATCCCCCATGGCAATCCGCTAACCACATATCCAAGTACGCTGGATTCATCCCTAAGCAAAAGGCTGTCGCTGGGATAGGACGGCTGACCAGTAGTCTGGACAGTAGTCGATGCAAACCAAAACCGAACCAGGCTATAGCCGATGCCACCAAACCAGACACCGAGAAGCATCCAGCCAAAGGCCACCCGTGCTTGGGAGTTTGATTGGGGGACAGGATTTATCCCATTCAGCCGGATTTCGCAGGCCAAAGTACCCACTACAACGCCGATAAATGCGCCCAACAGCGTTGTCCAAACGAGATTAGGAACCAATTTATCGCTGTAAATATCTTGAACGAGCCACCAACCCACGACAGCTCCCAATAGACCTCCCCAAAAGCCACCCCGTAATCCCCAGTTAGAGACGTGTGTCGCATCGTCATCCCAAATTAATCGGCCACTCGCAAAAATCATGAAGCGAGAGATCAGGGTTGTCAGCGCTGTGACCAGGATTAAGAACAACAGGAACGCAGCGAGGTGCGGAAGATCAGTGACCACCATGGGAGTTTATGTCCGAGTTTTGGGGTTTGCATGGTGTTGCGTGCGTCGGGATCAACGGCTGCTCGCATCCATGCCTCATTATCGAGACATGCTACCTCGCCTAGGGTTCCATCGCACAGGTTTCTAAGCGTTCCTTATCGTTTCCTAATCAAAAACCCCGACATTTGCCGGGTTTTCTCAAAATAATTCAGTTGTAAATTCATGAGTCTCCTCCCCACATCCTTAACTCCTACGTCGAGTAGGTGCTGATATCGGAAGAGATATCGCTTACCTTAACAGGCGATCGCGCGTTATTCACCCACTGATTCATCGGCTTGTGCGTCAGTTCGCCGCCCATCTTCTAACAGAATTCTGAACCAGTTTGCTCTAGCAGGTCCTGGATCGCGATAGATTTCATCTAGGCTTGGAAAGTTGGGCTGTTCGATTCGAAACATCCCAAATTCGGCAACTGAAAATCTATCGGGTGTGTCAAATAGTTCAGAATTAGCGATACTAATTGGCTCGGTTTCCAAGTCTCGACTATCAACTGAAACATCGCTAAATCCTTCAGGAATAGGCTCAGGTTCAGAAAACGCCACCCTACCAGAGCCCGCTTCTTGGGCAAGTGTACCTGTCGCTGATAGGGTTAGTCCTAAGACTGAGGCAAGTAAAGCAGTCATCGCTTTCATGTTGATGCCTCCTATGTGATTGTTAACAAAAATAGTTGTACTTTAAAGATAGCGCTGAACCCTAAGAGATGCATCGGTCAAAAGCATTATATGGTAGTAAAGTAGTGTGCCTTTTAATCCTCAACGTGCGAATCTATTAGGATTTAACCTTGATGTTGAATATTTATTTCAACTGAGATAATGTGGTCAATTCTTGACAAGAAGGGTCTAATCAATCGATTCATGATAGCGAGGTAGCGTAAACCAAACTGTTGTGCCGTTTCCTACTATACTTTGAACGCCAATTTCACCCTGATGAGCCGAGATAATCTGCCGACAGAGGTAAAGCCCTAGACCGATTCCAGTCAGATGAGGATCGCTCGGGCAACCGATACAGAGATCAAAGAGGCGATCGCACTTTTCTGGGCTGATTCCAACACCGTTGTCTGTAATAGAACAAAAAATACTGTCATTAGTCCCATCGATTTTGAGCGTCACGTCAGTGCCGGGTGGATTGTGAAGGATGGCGTTGCGAAGCAAATGATTGAAAACTCGCGTCAACTCCCTCGCATCTGCATAAATAATGGGAGACTCGGAGGGAATGTCTTGCGTAAGAGTCACAGCATGCTTCGCCCGCATCGATTCTGCTTCTGTAATGCCCCCTTCTAACACGCTGAGCAGTGCAACCGGCGTACGGTGCAGATGAATCCCCTGAGTCTTGATGGTATACACTTCCTGCAGCGAGTTTAGTTTGGTTAGCTGTTTGCCACCTGCTTGAATCATTCTCTCTAATACGTTTCGAGATATCGTGACCTGGTCTCCCGAGGTCGGCTGAAGATTGGTGAGTAGCATGATCATGCCTTTGACCGTTGTGCTCAAATCGTGGGTAATAGCGTGGAGGAAAAAGTCTCGAAGCGTATTGAGTTCCTGGAGCTCCTGCATCTTTTGTTGTAACTGTGCAGTCCGTTCCGCCACTTGCCTTTCTAAATTTACGTTCAAGTTTTGGACCTGACTGTAGAGTTCGGCTTGCTGAGTGGCGATCGCCACTTGAGTCGCCAGTCGTTCGAGTAGGTCTGATTCAAACGGAGTCCACGTCCGGGGCATCGAGCATTGATGCGCCACCAGCACGCCAAACAATCGTTCATCTACAATGATAGGAACGCCAACCGCAGCACGCACCTGGTATCGAGTCACGCATTCTTCAAAAAAGGGAGACTGCTTCACCTCTGTTGTGTCAGAAATGATACAGACGCGAGTTTGATTGAAAATTTCTTGAATTTCTTGATACACGTCCGAATCGATAATCTGCCCTAGCACCGATGGAAAGTCGGGTGACACCGATTCTGCGACAATTGTGCCCTTTCCATAGGCATCAAAGTGGCTGAGAAATACTCGATCGGCTCTCAAAAACCGTCGTACTTCTGCAACCGTTGTGTTGAGCATTTCATCTAAATCGAGAGACTCACGAATCCGCAGTGCGATCTCTCCAAGCAGGCGATCGCGCTCATTTGCGCGGCGAAGGTGCTCTTCTGCACGCTTGCGCTCCGTGATATCCCGAGCGACACACAGCAAACACGCCTGGTCACTGAGGTTAATCACTTCGATAGAGGTCAAGGTGATCACCGGGCGATTCGCCTTATCGAGAAACATGTATTCGTGGTTTCGAACCGCCCCCGTCTCCCGGATGATATCTGTGAGGTTTTCCCGATCCGCATAGTTTGACCAAAGATTGAGGTCATACGACGTGCGCCCGATGACCTCATCTCGCCGATATCCGGTCATCCGTAAAAAGCTCTCATTCACATCGATGAATCGTCCGTCTTCCAGAGTGCTGATAGTAATTGAATCTGGGCTAAACCCGAAGGCTTTCGAAAATTTCTCCTGAGACTCTAGCAGAGCCACTTCGGTTTGCTTTGCTTCAGTAATATCTTGAATTGTCCCTGTAATGCGGGTGGGCTGAATTTCAACATGTTCACACACCAATCGTTCGGACTGATCAGGCAGAATGACCCGATACTCAATCGAATAGGGCATTTTTTCAGACAATGCCCGTGATAGAGCCATTCTGACCCGATCTCGATCATCGGGATGAACCACCTCAAGCAACGCATCTGGATTGGGAGAGGTGGTCTTGGGATGAAGCCCTAGTAGGCAATACAGTTCGTCTGACCATGTCCATTGATCACCATCTTGATCAAAATCCCAATTTCCTAACTGAGCAATTCGCTGAGCATTGGCAAGGCTTGCTTCGCTTCGGCGTAAGAGCGTGTCGGTTTTTTGATGCTGTGCCTCGGCAGCCGCAATCACCAGTGTCGTGATGGTAATCACGCTTAGGAAGGCTTGCAAGATTAAAATCGAGTGCCTGCTATCGGGGGCTTGTGCCGCAAACGGGCCTGCTCCAGATAAGGTTCCGGCGATCGCAAGGGTGGAGAGCAAAAAATTGCCGAGTACGCCTCCCGCCACGCCAAATCTCAAAGCCGCCCAGATGACTAAGGGAAAGGGTAAATATTTGATGGGATACTGGGCGATCGCTTCGTCATATCTCAGCCCATAGACCGCCCCACTCACACCCAACAACAACCCTAGCCAGATAATCCGTTCAGCCCATTCTCGAACCGTTAACGATTTCAGCCGACGAATGCGACATGTCAAAATAACTGGCGCGACAATCAGCACCCCCATGCTGTCACCCAGCCAAAAGGTTCCCCAAAACTCACCGAGATTGCTCCATGCCAGATTGCCACTCCATAGCAATGCGCCGCTGCTGATTGTGGCATTGATGCAAGTTGCGAGAATCGCCGCGAGAGATATAAATGCAATGACATCTCTGACTCGATCTAGCGACGGTCGAAACTGAACTCGGCGCAGAAGCGACGCGCCGACAACCGCCTGCAAGGTCGTTCCCAGAACAGATGCAGACACTTCAATTACAGTCCCGCCATGACTGTAATCTAACCAGAATGCCCCGATTGCCAAACCGGGCCAGACTCGGGAACCTGCTACTAGAAGCGCTCCTAAACCGATGCCAGCGGGGGGCCAAACCGGAGAAACTTTACCTTCAAAAGCCGGAATTGACAGAATAAATTCTGATGTCAATAGATAGGCGAGAGCAACAATTAGGACAATACCCAGGTAGCGCCCAAGTCTGTTCTGGCTTAGTTGCATAGCACGTTAATCATCGTCACACTCAACACATTCTTAAACGCTCAAAACGACACTCAGAGATGAGACGAGTCCAAGAAAAATCTGGCGGACTATGACTCGATATCTCAATTAGAAACCCCATAAAAGCGACTCCCCAAGAGGCGAAGATATCAGGCTGTTACTGGAGACTTAAAGGAGACATGCTCATTGTGAAATCAATGAAGCAGGCAGCTTGTCAAAATACTCAAATGATTCCATCAGCTTAGGCAGCTTAGGCAAGGGACATGAACCCCTTGTCGGTTCAAATTATTTCTACAAAACTCCTCAGTCTAAAACCAAAATACATACGCTGATAAAAAGGCGCTCTTTAATCTGTAGACAACTAGTACAAGATGGCGGAAGTTTCATACCCGTAGTGTGAGCGTCTCGCTCACGTCGCGGGCAAGATACCCACACTTAAATAGTCGGCTTATTGCTGCCAATCAGTACTAGTCTATGAACAACGAGTGAAGTCGCCTGGCAGTATAAACGATTGGTTGTCTAATCATCTGCTAAGGTGTCAAACTTAGCATCGTTTGTGGAAGCTCCTATTGCCTTCCTCCAGGTGGATGAGCCTGTCAGAAGGATACTTTTATCGTCACTAGAGAATGCCCCGCATGGTAATTTTATTTCTGTGCAGATAAGTCCAAATCCGCAAGAAATTACGTCTAATTCATTCAGTTTAGATTAATATAGCGGCATTAATCTCACGAGGATACAGTAACCAATGCCGTTGACACGAATAAGTCAGCGTTTTAACCAGTGGAGAAAGATGACTGATTTCTTGCACGCTTGTATCGGTCTGGAGATTAATGCCTTTTTGATACAGCGTGTAGCCTCGGCTGAGCGTCGTTCGTAAGCCCGCATAGTACTGATGATTCCAACCATACTGCTGGAGTTGGCAGTACACCTGATCGAGCAGTGCCTTCTGCTGTGAGCAATCGAGATGGGTGACATCTAAGGCTTTGAGTAAGTCTCGATTGATAAATCGCTGGCAAAGATTGGATAACACGGGATCTGGATGCTTTTGCCATCGCTGCAAATGATAGAGAAATATGCCATCGTCTGCATCTAAATACAGATCGAGAGGGAGGCGATCGCAGTCCTGCTGCAACCAAGCCGATACAATCTCATCAGCCGGGAGCTGATCTAATGCCAGCAGTTCGCGGGATCGTTTAAAGGCTTGCTCCAAAATCCAGGTGGCTGCCAAATTTTTGGGGTGATTGTAGACTTGAGCATACATAAAGTAACGGACGATTAGGTAATGCTCAATAGCCGCCAACCCCTTGTGAGCGACGACGAGCGTCTGTGTGTCGGGGTCGTAGCGCATCGCCATCAAGATCCGATCTAAATCGAGGCGACCGTAGCTTGCTCCAGTAAAGTAGCTATCTCGCATCAAATAATCGAGGCGATCGCAGTCTAGTTGACTCGATACCAGTTGCCAGACCAATGGAACGGGATGAGTTTTAAGAAAAATGTGGTGCAAGTGATCAACCAAATCTGGGCTAAACGCATCCAGCAAGGTTCGAATTGAGTCTGACTCGCGCAATAATCGCAGCGTCCACTGCTCGTGATGGCTGCCAAAAATATCTTCGCAGGTATGACTAAACGGACCATGTCCGATGTCGTGTAGAAGGGCAGCACACAAAACGGGAGCCCGGTAAGGTTGAAGCTGAGGATGATGGCGAGCAATGCGGTCAAAGGCGCGACGGGCGATCGCCATGACGCCGAGAGAATGAGTAAATCGAGAGGCTTCCGCCCCGTGAAATGTCAAACTCGCTGAACCGAGCTGACGAATACGCCGCAGTCGTTGAAATACGGGGGTATCAATCAGGCGGATTAGAAGAGACTCGGTCGGATCACTCTGATCGAGGGCGATCGCGCCATGGAGGGGGTCATGATAGGTTCGGCCATATCTAGGCAGCACCTGCAATCACCACCGAATCTGTTAATAGATCAACAGCCGCTTGGTACTGGCGATCGGATGAGGTGGCAACCTGATCTCGTCGAATCGGATCAAGAGGCACTACCACATCTGGAGCAATGCCTAACCGATTAATGTCGTGATGTCCTGGGGTTTCATACTTGGCAACGGTGACGGCTAAGCCTGCTCCATCGGACAAGCTGAACAAAGACTGAATCAAACCCTTGCCAAAGGTCTGCTCACCGACCAACTGAGCTCGTTGGTTATCGTGCAGCGCACCCGCCAAAATTTCGCTGGCGCTAGCCGTTCCTCGATTCACTAAGACGACTAACGGCGCATCTGTTAAAGCTTGACCATAGGATTCAAAACTATCTTGGATACCAAAGCGATTCACGGTATAAACCACTGTGCCCTCATCAAGCCAAAGACGGGCGATTTCGATTCCGGCTTGCAAAAGACCCCCAGGGTTATTTCGCAAATCTAGAATGTAGGCATCTGCGCCCTGATCATCCAGACTTCGAATTGCCTGAGATACTTCACTGGTGGCATTGGCGTTGAATTGATTGAGCCGAATATACCCAACTGAAAAATCCTGGTTCTGAGGTCGCAGATCGGCATAAACCGGGTTTAGACTGATGCGATCGCGCACGAGTTTGACATCGAAGGGCTCACCGTCTTCTCGCCCAATGGTTAACACTACAGGGCTTCCCACCGTGCCACGCATTCGTTCGGCTGCTTCGTCAAGCGTCAGGTCCGTCGTCAGGGTGCCATCAATTTTGAGAATGCGATCATAGGGCTGTATGTCGCTCCGATCGGCAGGAGATCCTTCGATGGGGGCAATCACGCTCAGTTCTCCTGTTTCGCTTTGACGCGTAATTTGCAGCCCAACTCCAGTGAGCTCACCCGACGTATTCGTTTGCAAACTTCGATACTGGTCTGGTTTTAACAACCGAGTAAACGGATCGTCCAAACTCGCCAGCATTTCTTGAATCGCATCGTAGGTGTCGTCACGAGTTTTGAGAGGCTGTTTGAGTGCCCGTTGCCGAACAAACCACCAATTTTGGTCATTAAACGAATTGTCTAAATACGACCGATTTACGATTCGCCAAACTTCGCTGAGCAGCTTTTGTTCTTCAGTAAAGGCGATCGCGTCTGGAGCGAAGACCCCCAAACACACCACCACAGACGCAAGTAAAAGTAATCCGGCTCTTAAAACGTTCTTTACCATGCCCTAGATCTTAATCGTTATCAAATCGTTATCAAACAGTCGCTGCTACCCCATCAATCAAAGATGTCGCATGACAATGTCCTTTTCATAACAAATCTAAAGAATTTATTCTCATTTTTCTCACATCTTAGTTACAGATTGCTAGCGAGAGATTCTCACGCCGCAGAGCGAACCGTAGAGTGAACCTAAAATGGACACATATTTTTTCGAACCCCAGTTAGGCATGAAATCTGATGAGAACCTGTGTTACATTCTTTATGATTAGAAATATATCCTCTAGACACCTTCCTCCATGTTTACTAAGCAGGTAACAGATTCAAAAGCGTACCAATGGTTTCAGGAGCGCCTAGAAATTCAGGCACTTGCTGATGATATTGCCAGCAAGTATGTACCTCCCCACGTTAATATTTTTTATTGTCTCGGAGGAATCACGCTGACGTGCTTCCTCATCCAGTTTGCGACTGGCTTTGCAATGACGTTTTACTACAAACCCACTGTAACGGAAGCCTTTTCATCCGTTCAGTACTTAATGACCGATGTCAACTTTGGTTGGCTAATTCGTTCGATCCATCGCTGGTCTGCCAGCATGATGGTGCTGATGATGATTCTGCACGTCTTCCGGGTATACCTCACAGGTGGCTTCAAAAAACCTCGTGAGCTAACGTGGGTGACGGGTGTGGTTTTGGCAGTCATTACCGTTTCATTTGGTGTCACTGGATATTCGCTGCCGTGGGACCAGGTTGGATACTGGGCTGTCAAAATTGTGTCGGGTGTCCCCGAAGCTATTCCGGTAGTGGGTTCTTTGATTGTTGAACTGATTCGGGGCGGTGAAAGTGTTGGTCAAGCAACGCTGACTCGTTTCTATAGCATCCATACGTTTGTATTGCCCTGGCTGATCGCAGTATTTATGCTGCTCCACTTCCTGATGATTCGGAAGCAGGGAATTTCAGGTCCGTTGTAAGGCGTCTACGGATCGTCAATTTCATACATCTTGTTACAGAGTGATACAGAGTGATGGGGTTGACACCGCTAGACTAGGAATAAGGCGAACCTGAATTTATGATGCTTTCTACCCGTATCGCTAGACTTTGAGGAGAACATTGAAGACCTATGGCAAC
Organism: Elainellaceae cyanobacterium; assembly: GCA_051117555.1. Classification (GTDB taxonomy): domain Bacteria; phylum Cyanobacteriota; class Cyanobacteriia; order CAZCXK01; family CAZCXK01; genus DBGGTD01. The sequence continues at coordinate 24,826 of JBNPEG010000164.1, forward strand.
GATTAAAAAGCCTGATTTGAGCGATCCAAAGCTCCGCGAGATGCTGAAGCAGGGCATGGGGCATAACTATTACGGCGAACCCGCATGGCCAAATGATCTGCTCTATATTTTCCCGGTTGTCATTCTAGGCACCATCGCATGTTGCGTTGCATTAGCAGTTCTCGATCCTGCCATGGTAGGTGAGCCTGCTAATCCTTTTGCGACACCTTTAGAGATTTTGCCAGAGTGGTATCTGTATCCGGTCTTTCAGCTTCTTCGCGTTTTGCCGAACAAGCTTCTCGGAATTGGCTGTATGGCGGCTGTTCCTTTGGGATTGATTCTGGTTCCATTCATCGAGAATGTGAATAAGTTTCAGAATCCATTCCGTCGTCCTGTTGCTACAGCTGTGTTTATGTTTGGCACAGTTGTGACGATTTGGCTCGGCATTGGGGCAACCTATCCCATCGATGAGTCTTTGACGCTGGGCTTGTTCTAGAGCGTTGATGTTGATCAGGTGATGGTCCAGCTATGTTTGGATCACTTCAAATTTCTAGATATCTGCCTTGAGTTGTTGCGGTGATAGTGTGTCGCTATCTTGCTCTAACAGTTCGAGGCAGATATTTGATTTCGGGCATTTATGCGCCGTCAGCAGACACTCTGGCGGCCATGACGCGCTAGTTGCTTTATGTTGCTTTATGTTGCTTTATAAGGAAACAAATTCTTCAGCGGAGGTGGGGTGAATTCCGATTGTTGTTTCAAAGTCTTGCTTAGTAATGCCGCTTGTCACAGCGATCGCCACTCCCTGAATAATTTCTGCGGCATGATCGCCAACCATGTGAGCCCCCAACACGCGATTCGACGTGTCGTCCACCACGAGTTTGCACAAGGCTGTTTCATGATGCTGAGTCAGGCTGTAGAACAGGGGCTGGAATCGGGCTGTATAGCACTTCACTGCATCACCCATCTGCGCTCTGGCTTGAGATTCGGTCATGCCGATCATGGCTGCTTCAGGTTGTGAGAACACTGCTGTTGGAATGGCGTCATAGCGCATCGTATGAACGCGGCGATCGCCAAATTCAGTATCGGCAACGGAACGCCCTGCCGCGACTGCCACCGGAGTCAAATTGACCCGGTCGATACAGTCTCCAATGGCAAAAATGTGAGGCTGAGAGGTGCGATGGTATTCATCGACACGAATAGCGCCCGTGTGGGGCGAGTGATTAGAGGAGAACTCGACGCCAGCATTTTCTAACGCCAGTCCGTCTGTATTGGGCGTGCGCCCCGTTGCCGCCAGAACGACATCCACCTCTATTGTGGCAAGAGGGTTTCCATCTGGGTCAGAGATGTATACCTCAAGCCCGTCGTCGGTTTTTTCAATGGTTTTCACATAGACGCCGCAGCGATTATCAATTCCTCTCGCTAACATACCTCTGCGAACGAGTTCAGCGACGTCATCATCAAACCGCCGGAGAATGCAAGACTCTCGCACGAGCTGATAGACGTGCGAACCAAGCCCGTTCATCATTCCAGCAAATTCAACTCCGATATACCCTCCTCCAATGATGGCGATGCGTCGAGGTTGTTCGGGCAAATAAAACATATCCCGTGATGTCAGGGCATATTCAATACCAGGAATCGGGGGTTTCCAAGGAATGCTGCCCGTTGCAATCAGGATTTTGTTGGCAGTGACGGTGCGATCGCCGTCCTGCGAGTCATTGATCTGGAGCGTATGGTCATCTACAAAGCTCACCCGATTCGAAAAGAAAGTGACATTGGCGTCTTTTAATTTTTTCTCATGGACATGTTGAAGCCGCTGGATTTCTTGATTCTTAGCGGCAATAAAGTCGCTCCAGTTAAACGTAGAGTTTTCCTGAAGATCCCCATAACTCCATCCATAATCTGCGGCGGCTCGCATGAGGGAAGAAAACTTTGAGGCGTATAGCAGCAGTTTTTTGGGAATGCAGCCTCGGTTGACGCAGACCCCTCCTACTTTATTGTCTTCAGCGATCGCCACATTGGCGCCCCAAGCAGCAGCCCGCTTCGCAGCGGCCAACCCACCGGACCCCGCGCCAATCACAAAAAAGTCGTAGTCAAACACCATGATCTGCTGAGTGCACTAGTTTGGTCTGTCTGGAATAAATTAGCCAGCCCTGTAACTCGAATAAATCAAGCACCGCCTCTTATAGTTTATTGAATTATTGACGATCAGATGGATTGGCTGGCTGGTCTACAAAATTAGGAGCCTGCTCTGATCTGAATACCTCTTGAGGATTGACCTCGACATCAATAGGTTGAATCCCTGGCGGAAGGACCTGTAATGATTCATCTGGGTGGGTTTGATGCAGATCAACGTCCATCAAATTTTGATAGGCCGTTTGAGAAAGCTGAACAGATCTAGCATCATCCGCTGATGCTAGATCAGTCTCGACAGGAGTAGTATCGTTTGCTGGTGCTAGATTAGCCTCGACGGGAGTAGTATCGTCTGCTACGGCAGCATGCTGGATAGGGAGGTGATTGGCGCTCTCAGAATTTCTTACGGGTTCAATCGGTGTGGAGTGAGAGGATGTGGAATTAGGCGAAGCTGACGCAACCGGCTGGTGCGATCGCCCCTCATTTGCTTGATTCCCCTGCTCACCAATGCGAGCGATATAGAAATGCTGAAGCAGGTGAGATACTCCCCAAAATGCACTTGCAAAGGACGCAGATGAGATAATTCCGATCGCTAAAATAAGACGTTTGACCATGCCGGTGATGCAACTAAACTACAAAATAATGGGTTAGACATATCCTGGAGAGACCGAACTCAATCCCGTATTTCACTTTTCCTCTGAATTCGACTCCAAGTGTGTCTCTGAATTCCTTCCTGAACTCGTTTTTGGGGGTAGCTTGGGTTGATAGCGGAAGCGATCGCCACCCATTTCGTTAATGAGTTCTTCAACCTCCGAGCGCTCAGCCGCTTGATACAGCTGATCGGCTTCACTCAAAATCTCCTCTGGATTGTGCTGAGCGGAGCGCTGCACATAATTCAGCTTGATTTCTTCAAGCAAATCTGCAATTAAGGTTTGAAGCTCTAGCTGAGTCGTCTGATTTCGGATTTCGTTCGCTAATGCGTCTTTGAAGTTTTGAGAGAGTCGGTCAACTATTTTTCGTCCTTCCTCATCAGAATAAGAGGCTTCTAAAATTTCGTATGACGCTCGTGCTAGATAGTCGGCTAAGTTTTGTGTGACTTCAGCGGGTAGATTTTGAAGCCCTGGAAATCGCTGAACGCCTCGAAAGACATCTGAATCTTTTAAGGCTTCTCTCAAGCTGTGTCGCAGTAATTCTTCTAGATCAGGTTGGATTTCGGGTAAGGCTCGGTAGATCGTTAAATTTAACAGGCGATCGCTAATTGCATCGACCTTATTTACGTCACTCACCTGAATGTAAGATTGCGGTTCAAACAGCATCTGTGCGACTTCGCCATGCTCGACTGCCTCTTTCGTTTGATTAATTAACCGCACTAGTAAGAAGGTAGACACTCGATCGGCAAGATACGCCGCAGGTTCGTGGGTAACTTGCGACAATGCCCGTTCCATATTCAACACCTTAGACCGATGAAGTCGCACTGATGCGGGAATAAATCTCAACCAGCGCCAAACCGGAATGAGAAGTAAAATGTCATACCAACGACGCAACATGGCGTCAAGCCAATTAAGCTCTGGTTTTCGATAGCTCATCCAAAATGTTCGGATGAGAAATTCGATGGCAAAGAGGGCCACAAAATACGCATCAATGCGCCAAAAATCATCTGCAAACTGACCATTGACACCGATTGTCCGCGTGTAGTTGGACTCCAATAGGGGAGCCAATCGCGCCTCAAAGAATTGCAGCGACGTATTCCAGCCGTTTTGTTCTAAGTATTGTTGACTCCAAAAGGTAGAAAATGCCTCCTGTGCTGAATCTGCGCCAACCTGGCGACGAATGCGGCGTTTGAGCGTTTCAAACGTTCCAAACTTATTGGCTGCTAAAAACGGATTCTCTTCAATAAGAGTCCGACTTTGCCGCTTTAGTTCAACTAATAGTTGCTCGGTCTGCTCAGATTCTAATCCTGCTGATGCGAGCTGTTGCTCTAACTGCCCGACTGTATTCAAATACCGCTGAGTGTCGGGATGAGGTTCAATATTTTTGACTGGATCATACGTCGTAACGATGGCCGGAAAATATCGCCAATAGACGTCTCTAAGCGGAACATACGTCGCGTTGAACAAGACCAAAATAAAATTAACCGATATGATGATCGCAGCGAATTTGTTCCACACGTTCGCTAATCTACGCATGCGAGGCATTTCTTTCTGAAACGCGTCTTTTGCTTTGTCAACTGTCTCCGAGGCAGATTGAACATTCATATCAAGTCGTTAGAGTACTGAATTCAATGCGATTCGATGCTTACTAGATTTAGATGCCTACTGTTCGATACACCCGACGTGGGGCGATCGCCACAGATCTATAGATTCTCACTAAGATTATCCGCAAATTGCATATCAGATGCGTCTGCCCAAAGTTGCAAATATTTTCAGAGAAGTAAATCTATCAAGAGATAAATATAATATCGCTAGTGTAAGGTCGTATCCCTGATTCTAAAAGGATTGTCATCACTTAACATAGGATTGTGGCTGCTACAGAAGGATTGTCATGGACGACCATGCCATTGTCAGAGAGCGTTTAGGTTTTCGTGTTAAGTGCGACCGTCCTCGGTCGCGTGTTCCGTGTAGGGTCGCCGAGACGTTATGCTCCGCATTGCCAGGGCAAACG
>JBNPEG010000164.1:29695-32247 GCA_051117555.1 Elainellaceae cyanobacterium
GATTGTCATGGACGACCATGCCATTGTCAGAGAGCGTTTAGGTTTTCGTGTTAAGTGCGACCGTCCTCGGTCGCGTGTTCCGTGTAGGGTCGCCGAGACGTTATGCTCCGCATTGCCAGGGCAAACGCACTTAATTCACAAAATTCGAAACTCTCGGCGATCGCTCAACAGCCGTTACACGGTTTACAGCAGCACTGGGATCGCTCAACGTGTGAACAGCCGTCAGTATTAATCAGTCAATCAGCCACGACTACGCAAACGAAATCCGCATAAACCCGGTTCTATCAAAGACTATCTAATGAACTGTAATCTATGACACAGCCAGTTTAGTCCATTTGATAGATGAAACATCAGATGATTTGATGCATGATTTAAATGTAAGCAATAAAGCGAGCTGATAGTTGAAAGGATGTAATGGTTTCATCCACGGAATAATGGTTGAGTAGGACGCGCGCTTAGAGTACGTACTTTGTGCTCATGTAAAATTCCAGCAAGTTTCAAGTTTAGAGGTGCTGGTTAAGGCGTTTGTAGCTTCATCGTCCTGTTAGGTGCGACGCGATTGAATTCATTTGTTTTTCCAGCTTGTCTTTCCAACTGTTTGTGGGCGCGTAATCGCTTCATCTCGTAAGAATTCGTTCTAGTAATCTCTATTTTTGGTGAGATTAGTCAATTAATTGAACAGGTTTTGATCGTGTGTCCTCCCTATTTGAGTCAAATAATGTAGTTTAAGTTTGAAGGAGAGTTGTATGAGTACTACTTCCAGTAATGTTCAGCAAAGAGAAGCTTATCAAGAGAAGGTCAAAGCTGAGCTAGATAAGCTAAATGCTCAAATCGATGAGCTGAGAGCAAAAGCAGATCAAGCGAAAGCGGATGCAAAAATTCAGTACCAAAATCAGCTTGACGAGCTTAAGACGAGACAAGCCGCCATGCAGCAGAAGTTTCAAGAGCTGCAAGAATCGAGCGGTGAAGCTTGGGAAGAAATCCAAGCAGGCGTCGAGTCCGCTTGGAATGATCTTCAAACGGCATTCAATAATGCAATGTCGCAGTTTGAGCAAAATCAACAGAGCGATCGCTAATGTCTGAGAAGCACTCACGATTTGTATGCGAGTGTATGGCTCAAGGCTAAGGCGGGTTCTTATTCGCACTCCTAATACTGCTTTCTAATAGTTGCAGGAGCGCGAATAACCCATGAAAAAATTTCGAGAAAACCCAAAGCGCTCAAACACCTTAGGAGGAATTAATGCGTAAGATCAACATTGGTCTAACTGAACAACAACGTCAAGGAGTTATCGGACTCTTAAACGCCGATTTAGCGGACACGTTCCTGCTTCTAATCAAGACACGGAAGTATCATTGGGATGTTATTGGCCCTCAGTTTCGCTCATTGCATGAACTTTGGCAAGAGCAGTACGAAGCGCTTGCAGAGAGCATTGATGATTATGCAGAGCGAATTCGGATGTTGGGTGGATACCCTGCAGGTACGGCTGATAGCTTTTTGAGATTGACAACTATCAGCGAGCATCCAGGTGACATCCCATCGACAACCCAAATGGTAGCCCGACTTGCAGATGATCATGAGCAGGTCATCCGCAATCTGCGCGACCATATCGATCAGTGTTCTGAAGCATTTCATGATGAAGGAACAGCAGACTTTCTAACCGGACTCATGGAAGAACATGAAGAGATGGCGTGGATGTTGCGCTCCTTTATCGAAGGCGAATCAGTTGAGCCAAAAGGCGGCGCTGAGACTCGTTCGTCAGAGCAATCATTTGCGGGTGTCCGATAAGTCAACTTGACTTAAATCTGTCGGCAGGGGATGGCAAGCCACGCCTTCCCCTGTTTCGTGGTCTTGGATCTTCAGCACGTAAAGACTATGAGTTGCTGTAACAGAGAATGCATATGAGCTGGTTAGAGCGAATATCTGTCCAATCGGTAGAGGTCAATGATGGGGACGTTACCCCCTATCAACGCATGAATCCGGGATTGACTGGACAGTACAACTATGAATTGCGAGAAAAGGCAGGATTGCATACCCCACCCATTCCGCCTGAATGCATGGGAGTTGAAGGAGAGTTTGATCCGGCTGGTTTGGTAAAGCGAGTGGCGATCGCCCTGGATGAAAGTCCAACCATAGATGATATTTCATCGTTAGAACTCATTCAGATTGGCAGCGCAATTGTTTTAAAAGGACGGGTGTCTGACCCCAGTATTGTAACGAGTATCACTGAATTAGCAAGCCAGGTAGATGGAACCGAGGTAGTTGATACGAGTCAGGTCTTCGTCAAACCCGAGCGATAATAGCGTCAGGGTTGAAGGGGCATCATGCCCCTTAACTATTTGCGTTAATAAAACTATTTGCGTTAACTTCGTTGCTTACCCTCCTCAAAAAATCTCCCTTTATGCAGCGCATAAAGATGATATCTCAGCCATCTGAGAGAAGCAGTCGAATCGTGTGATGGATATTTTAAGCATAGACCCTCGCTAAACCTGTACTCGGTTCTTAAATTTAGAGTTTGTTCTAAATCTTGTTCCAAATACTGTTGTGGATCTAG
>JBNPEG010000034.1:0-3270 GCA_051117555.1 Elainellaceae cyanobacterium
ATCACGGTGCCGAAAGATGAACTAGAAGTCTATGAGCAACAATGGCAACGCTCTGACCATCTACCTCAGTGGGATGTTATGGTTGTGCCGACTTAACTGGTGCCTTATTTATTTGCGCTTCCCTAAAGTGACGATTCGAGAGCAGATCCGGCAGCTTGAGGTGGAGCTGGAACAGCTTGATACTGAAATTCAATCTCTGAGCAGTTAGCGTATCATGGGCAAGATACAGATGCCACTAGATGAGTCAGAACTCATTCAGTCTCCAGAGAAATACTTAACACTTCTTTTTGACCGATATAAAGAGGCGTGGAGCGCGAAGGGACGAACTGATGATGGGGGACGAAAAATCAGTCTCGATCAGGAAATTCAATATTTAGATGGCGAGATTGAAAAGACACAAAAGCGCATCGAAGATCTACGAGTATCACAGCGATCGCCCAATGAAAATTACCGAAATATCTCCCGTGTGTGGGAGGACGAGCTACATCGAATTGATTTTTCTAAAGCCGAGTCAATAATCAAGCATGTCTTCAAACCTCTTAAGACAAAGGGTGGTCCGGCCCTTTTGTTAATGAAAAAAGGTGGAGATATGGGTGAAAAATGGTGCAGGCAGAAGCTCGAACATCGAATTCGAGAAGATCTGGGCACTTTTGACAAAGCGTGTGTAATTGAATTTCGATCTCATCAAACAGCGAGTGCTTCTGAATTCCTAAAGCAACTGGCGAGGGATTACGCTGTCACAATTCAGCCAGCAGCCAGTAATCTAGAGCAAATGACCGCTATCGTTGATAAAATCTGCAATTCTCTAGTCGGTAGCAATATCTTTGTACTTCATGTCTCAATTTATAAGCTTTCCGCCAAAAATCGATTCTTAGAGTGGTTTGTTGCTGAGTTTTGGAAGCAGTTGGTAGGAAAGGTGCCGAATACGTCTCAGCAAGGGCGGAAGATTCGCTTAATTGCTGTTTTATCAGTTCGTGGGTCAGTGCCCAAGGCTTGTCTACCTGTGGAACTATGCTGTAACAAATCAACGTTCGACGGAAGTAAGATTCTGGATCTGCCGCTACAGAAATGGAGCAAAACCAATATTCGCGATTGGATATATGACTACTCAGGCTTGCAACGCTTACCAAATCCGCCTCGAGATGAGGAAATTGAGCAAATGGCCTCTAGTATTTATGAATCTACCAGTGGTTTGCCGTTTAGGGTATATCACGATTTGATGGAAACGCTGGATTTTATTGCACGTCGGAGGATAGAGGGTGATGGCTGCACTGGTTAAGCAATATGAGTTTCAAGGCGATCCGAGTCGGCGGGCCGCCGATGCTCATGCCGACTCTCCAGAATACGAAGAACCCTATATTGCTGATGAGGAGCTAATCAGAGCCGTCAATCTCTCCATTTACCTGAAGCGACCGTTGTTGATAGAAGGGGAAGCGGGCTGTGGGAAAACGCGTCTTGCCTCAGCGATCGCCTACGAGTTAGGACTGCCGTTTTACCGATGGGATATTCGCTCAACCACGCGTGCGAGGGAAGGGCTGTATGACTATGATGCAATCTTGCGCCTACACGACGTGCAGACAAAAGAAGTTGAGTCAACGTTAGAGCGTGATCCAAGCAATCCGAAGGACTATCGGAAATGGGGAGCACTGGGAAAAGCCTTTCAGGTTGAAGATCGTCCGGCAGTGGTGTTAATCGACGAGATTGACAAGGCTGACCTAGACTTTCCGAACGATTTACTGGCTGTGCTCGACGAGCCATTTGAGTTCGAGATACCAGAGACAGGAGAAACAGGCAAAGAAAAGAAGATTCAAGCGATTCATCCCCCTATTGTGATTGTCACCAGTAATAAGGAAAAGGGAGATTTGCCTGCGCCGTTTCTACGGCGATGTGTATACTACTATGTCAAATTCCCAGATAGTCCCAAGCGCCTTAAAGAAATTGTTGAAGCTCACTACAAGGTAAAGCGTTTAAAAGCAGAGAAGAAAAATCAACGTACGCCAGATGCTCCCAATGCCAAGTTATTTGATGCAGCGGCGAAACGATTTTTAGATCTGCGACGTCATGGCGGCCTATTTAAGAATCCAGGAACGAGCGAATTTTTAGACTGGGTTGAAGCCTTACAGAATTATGGGAATAAGCCCTATGCTTCAACTAAGCTGAAACCCGAACACACGGTTCCCTATCCAGAGCTGCTGTTTAAGTTGCGAAGCGATTGGCTAAAACATACCTCTGCATCATGAACAGTGATCAGCTTGAAGCCAGAATCACTGAGCTATTTAGGCGATCGCGTCAGCCCTTGGATTTGGGGATGCGAGAATATCTGGCTGCTCTTGATGCGGTTCAAGCCGAATCTGACATGACAGATGACGACTTAAAGTTAACGCTGCGTCTGTTGTGGTGTACCTCAATTGCTCGGCAGATCCAGTTTGACCTAATTTGGGATTCAGTCGCCCAGCAGGAACCAAAACCAGAGATCAAAGAGCGCTCTCAACCTTCTCAACATCAAGCTTCAGACGTTCCCAAATCGTTGCCTCCCTCGCGTCGAGAAGCTCCCGTTCCGGTTGAAGCTGCTCAGCCGAAAGCAGCTCCTCCTCGGCTGTCGTCGATCGATATTCGGCCTCCGCTGATAACAACGGGGGTTGATAATTTGCCTGAACTGCAAACGTACTGGCCGATTAGTCGGCGATCAATGATTTACGCCTGGCGTTACTTGCGACGTCCAAAACCAGACGGTCCACCCGACGTATTGGACATTTCGTCTACAGTCGAACAAGTTGCCAAAACCGGAGTGTTTCTAAGTCCAGTCTATCAACGCCGAACGGTGAATCATGCTCGTCTGTTGATGCTGGTTGACCAAGGTGGCTCCATGATGCCGTTCCATCGCTTTAGCCGAGATTTGATAGAAACGGCTCAGGACAAGAGTAGCCTCGATAGAGTCGATGTTTATTATTTTCACAACGTTCCATCGACGCATCTATACCAAGATCCTCACTTAACCCAGCCAATTGAGAGTGAAGTAGTCTGGGCGCTATGTGACGTGGGCACGAGCGTCCTGATTGTCAGTGATGCTGGTGCAGCACGAGGGTGTTATTCGATGGAGCGAGTGCGTAAAACGACCGAATTTCTTGTGGAGCTTCAGCAGCGGGCGTTGCATAATCAAGGTATGAATTAGGGGTGATCTACAATGCAATGTCCCGAGTGTGGTGGTACTCATATCCGTAAGAACGGCAAGAAAAAAGGTAAGCAAAATCACATCTGCGTCCACTGTGG
>JBNPEG010000131.1:0-32123 GCA_051117555.1 Elainellaceae cyanobacterium
TGTGAGTTTCTTGGGACTGGTCTCACTCAAAAGGGTTGCCTCATCGTTGTCCTTATAGCTATCAAACCTACCGCTAACTTACCTCGGTTACGCAAATCCTTACTATCTTTTAAGCTGAGTAGTTACGTTCATAGCGCAAATTACGATTCAGTATACAGGCAGCACACCATCCCTTCCCGTGCAAGTTGAACGTTGGGATAGTTTGACTGGGCTTCAGCTTCTACTTGATCCAGAAAATCATCTTCATGACTGGGGTCATGGTGAAACATGATGATGCGTTTCGCCTTGGCCGCTAATGCAGCTTCGATATTGGCATGCCACATTTCTGGATGCCTTTTCATCTCTGCAACTTTTGGGTCGTAGTAGGCGTGGTCTCCATAGGTTGCATCAAAAATCAGTAAATCTGCCTGATGTGCAAGATAGAGCAAACTTTGATCTGGACATTCGGCAGAATGCTCGGTGTCGGTTGCATATACGACCGAGTATCCATTCCAGGTGATTCGATAGCCCAGTGCACTATTGGGGCGATTGAGAGAAACCGTCTCAACGATAATGTCGTCAATCGGGATAATGGAACCTGGCGCAATATCGTGAAATTGAAGATGCGATCGCATTACCTGAAGCGGCACTGGGAAATTTGGGCGAAGCATTTGATCGGTCAAGCGCTGTTTAATGGATGCCCCGTTGAGCCCGGTTGCTCCGTAAATATCGAATCTGTTGCCTTCAATAAACGCTGGCACAAAGAAAGGAAAGCCCTGAATCCTATCCCAATGGGTATGGGTAAAAAAGAGATGCGCTTGCACAGGCATCTCTTTGAGTAAGCTCTTTCCCAGGAGGCGCAACCCTGTTCCCCCATCTAAAATGAGCCTTTGTCCAGCAACTAAAATCTCGATGCAGGCCGTATTTCCTCCATATCGAACCATGTCCATTCCAGGAGTGGGAATACTACCCCGAACACCCCAGAATTTCACTATAAATTCGTGAGAGAAACCTGCTTGCGACTGGCTCATGCTTTCAGTTAACGGAAGACCAATTGTTATATCAAAACCCGGCATTATCAGTTAAATCGATCACACGGGAATCAATGTGCCGTAATTCAGCGTTAATCAAACCCATTGTCCTCGTCTAGACCTATACAAGTCTTTTTCCTTTAGAGAAGCTCCAGATTTTGAACTAGACGCGGTCTGAACTAACGTGTTGGATTTTCAGGTTGGCTTTTGTCTTATTTGATCGCGCTATTCAGTATTTATTCGTATTGCTAGCGAATTTTAAGGTCATACAACAGTTTTAGCAACAATTAGTAATTTTGCTCTTGTCATATGTGAATGGAAACAGCATCTGCCGAATTGAGAAATATAGCGGTATGCGCTTGGGTTAAGTCCGGTGGTGGCGCGCGCGCCCCACACCACCGTTGTACTTGACGCAATTGCACATTGCTATAACTCGTCAGCCATGCGATCTCAAAGGGGAGCTAGCCTTGATTAACCCTGATTATTTCCAGATAAAATCCGCATGATAATAAGCACCTAGAACCTAATCGCGATGTCACCGATTTAAGCTCATTAACCTCGTGCATCTAAACCACTTCTAGCTTGGTGCCAAATTGACCCTGGAGGATGAAGGGTCATACCCTATGAGGAGGCATAAATTCTGCTACCGAACTGGTTTGAACTCTGGTTAAAATGCACCTGGTTTCTAGATAAATAGGATTTTACTGGAGTAGACCCTAAACCCGTTATTATATTACAAAATTAATACATGTGTAAGTTGGGAATCGTTCGTTAATAGTGAGTCATGAACTAGCTGCCCTCCTTACTTAAAAGGGCAGCTAGTTTGACAGGATTTTGGCGTAGGAGTTGCCGGGCTTATCCTGTCAGGGTTGGTTTTAGAACTCGCTTATGACTTCTTTCCGGCGTTTACACATTCCTCGACTAAGGCTGCCACTTTATCCACGTCTTTCCAGCCTAGAATCTCGGTAATTTTCTTCTCCAAGTTCTTGTAGGTTCTAAAAAATTCAGCGATTTCGTCTAACCGATGAGGCGCAATGTCTTTGAGAGACTTAACGTAGTCATAGCGCGGATCGCTGTCTGGAACACACAAAATTTTTTCGTCGCGATCGCCCTTGTCAATCATTTCTAATAATCCTATGGGGCGGGAGGCGATGACACAACCTGGAAAGGTGGGCTGGTCCATCAACACCATGCCATCGAGCGGATCACCATCGTCCGCCAGGGTGTTAGGAATAAATCCATAATCATAGGGATATTGCACAGACGAATACAGCACGCGATCGACTGCAAATGCCTGCATGTCTTTGTCAAATTCGTATTTGTTCTTACTGCCTGCCGGAATTTCGATTAAGACGTTAACAATTCCAGGTTTGGGCTGCGCAGGAATACGTGATAAATCCACAGTTACTCTCCAAGTTGACAGAATCAAGGACTATGCCTCGATAGCATTTTAGGCGAAGACGCCTCTTCTAGAGTAAAGAGCGATCGCCACAGCAAGCAGTTCCACACATAGGCGGAACGATTATAAATTTTCGCTAAAGTTATTTGCTGATACGGTGCAACGAACCAACTCAAGCTGGAGGATTTATCTAAACCTCATTCCATATCCAGCTTCGGAGTCCTGACTGATAGAAGACTCCAGATCCCTAACTAAACTCGGGATAAAACCATCTTGAATGAGGGCAGTAGTGGATTCTAATCTCGCTGCTTTAAGAACTGATAGGTTGGTGGCTGCCAAATCTCAGCGCTAGACGAAAAATATGCAATTAACACGATCGGAATGATCAATGTTATCAGGGCAACAAAGGTGCCGATAATATTTGAAAGAGTCGTATGACTTCGTTCGTGAGGTTTGTCGGTCTGACTACTACTACTACTACCAGATTCCATGCCTAATGAATAATTTGAGGAAATGATCTAACCCAGCGTGATACACGTATGCACCACATATAAACAGACATCACTGTATCAGATGCTTATTTACACCCATACGGCCCTTCACCAAACTAACTTCAACCCACGATGAATCTATTCCGGTTTCAACACTAATGCTTGAATACTTGCTAAATCTTAGCGTTTTGTGCTGGGATGAATTGTTCGGTTAATACCATAATTTGGCTAATCCCTATATTAGAAGTTGCCCCTTTGCCTGCCATCAATCAAAGGAGTTATTTAATCAGGCTCAGTCTTTAGCCAATTGGCGATCGCCTTTGCCTCTAACTGAATTCATTTGAATCATTGAAGCTATCTCCACTCACAACCCATTTGGGATTGCTATAGAATTTGTGCGTTTAAGAGGAAGACTCCAGGCGATGTCGAATCTGTTTCAATTCAGACAAGATTTCCTTGAGAAGTTCGTGGGTTGTTGTCTGAGGAGGGGCTTGAACCTCGATTGTGACCTGCTTAATGCCCAAAACATCTCGTGCAAATCGAGCCACTTCATTGGGATGGAATAAAAGCGGATCATCTTGATGGATACGGAGTTCCGGATTCAAGCGTTTGGGATTATAGGGAGGATTCAGGTCATCAATCTCGGTGTTGGCATATCGATACACCGATGCCCTAGAGCGATTTAGGGCATGTTGAACTGCATCAACGGTCATCAAGCCTGACTGATTAGGTTGAGACGTCTCATCCATAGCTTTGTATCAATTCTAGACTTACCGTATTATTTTAAGTCCAAAATTGGACAGTCTATTCTTATTTTGAGATAAGTCTAGCTCTCCGCCAATTTTTATAACCCTACGGGCTCAGACGTGTGTATATAGAAATGTGCAATTGCGTCAAGTGCAGAAACGGTGTGTGGAGCGCGCCACACCACCGGACTTAGCTGCTGGATAGGTGCGGATCTACGCCTCTTTGAAAAGCTGATGGTAATAGATGATGCGGCATTTGGGCGATGATCACCCCGAAACGGTGGACTGGGACAGTCGAGGAAACCTAGACCCGTCGGCAATGAGAATTGTGTGATTTCAAGCATATTCTGTCTGGGATGGACAAGATATGGTTTGACTCACACGTTTTGATTAGTTGCGGTAACAACAACTAATCAAATATTAAAAACCCCTTCCAATATTTGATTTCAGAGATACCACTTTAATATCTGGACTAATTTTGGACTAATTTCAACTAAGGGTTTATACGCCTAGTCATGCCACTATTTAATGAGTCGCTCCAAATTTAGCATCGATGCTGCAAGCCATGACTGGTCAACCGAATACCCATTACAGGGACGGTTTGCACTTCGCGATCGCCATACCTTGCATAGCATAGGTGAGATCAAGAGATGCGAATTGATTAATATTAATTTTCCCTGAATAGAGATAACCCATGCCCTCCAGAATTGGTAATAGTTCGAGCTAGTAACTCTCCTTAAATCTACACAAAGGCTCGCTCATATCAAGACTCACCCGCTTATCATAAGACCCAAAATGAGTCTATGAGTCTTAGTATGAGATAATCGTGTTGCGAGATAGGGCACGAGAATTTTCAAAGACCATTAAAAGAACATTCAAGATTTTCTCATGCGCCCTATCTCATTTGAGACTCATTAAATTTATTTGAGACCCAATTTAAGACTCATAAATTCAAATTAAGACTCAACTTAATAATTAAATTCTCAGATTAAGACAAGCCCGTAGTCGAGAGAAAATGTTTTAACGATTGAGATTTTGAAGATCTTCTGTGCGATCGCTCGTCAGTCGTGCCAAACAACTGCTCAAGTAGGTGCTGTATCCCGTACCCCCTTCCGCATCACTCACTTCAAATGTGCAGTGGGCATCCCGGAAGTCAATCCAAGCAAGCTGAGCGTCAGTTAGCTTTTCGATCGCCGTCGAATTCAAATCAGCCCGCAGCTCCTGATATACCTGATTGAGCGTGTCATCCGTCTTCTCATATGCCAGCCCAGCACAGGTATTCATCTCGACCGTAGTTTGAGGATTCTCGCAATCCATCACATACCCGTTAACCGTGACGCTGCCTAAATTTTCCCAATTCGTCTCAGGAACATGAAGCAAACGATCCATGCCTTGCAGGTTTAATTGCTCTAATTGCTCTGTGCGATCGCGCGTTAGAGTCGCAAGACAGGTGTTGAGAAATGCTGAACCTCCCTCATCATCCGCAATATAGTGGGCGTCATAGCGACAGCTTGCATCCCGAAACCTAAGCCAAGCCTGCTGAGCATCCACCAATTTTTCTGTGGCAGCCAAATCGAGAGCGGCGATCGCGCGCTGATACACCTGATTGAGTTGAGCGTCAGCCTTCTCATAGTCCTGCTGAGCATGTGGGGCAGTTGATTGCTGGCGTTGCGACTCCTCGTATAGAGTCTCTGACACCTCTCCCAAAGGTTGGCTATCCTGCTCCAACCGATAGCCATCGACCATAACCGCCCGGATTGCCGCATCAGATCGATAGTCCGTCGTCTCATAGAAAGATCCCTCCACCGAATCACCATAGACTCCAGCGAGTGTATAACGAGGTGAAATATCCCCCCGTATGGAAGCCATTCGTTCGGAATACGACGTTAGAGGCTGAAAAATCAGCAAATTTCACCGACTCGCGCATCTCATTCTGAGAATTGTAAGACAGCGTTGGTTGCCCGTAGACCGAAACGGCTTGATTAATTGAGAGCCCAGGCCCTACGCCTTCTGGAGTGCGGAATGCAGGATTCGTCGTCAACAAAAGCTGAATCGGATCGTCATCCTGCATCGGCTCATGCTCAGATTGAATGATGTAAAACAGGGTGTCCCCATTTTGGCGAACGGCGATCGCATCAAAATCCACCATGAAAGACTGCTCTACAACAAATTCAGCGCGATCGCCAAGCTGCTGTTTAAGTTCTCCTAGTGTCATACCGAGCCGAGCAGGACCAATCTGGTTGTGGGTGATCACTCGGTCATAGGTGAGTGCAGAAAGAGGCTCTACTGACGAGATAGAATCTGCTTGACGTGACCTTCTATCACGCTCTCCGCCTGCTGATGAATCCGCATGAGGAAACGCTAAGGTAGAGCAGCCTACCACCATTACTAACAATCCGGAAAAATACCACTTGAGGTTCATTGCCTTACACCCGCATCCAATCCATCTTTACGGTAAATGCCTATATGGAGCATTGGGTGGGCAATTTGTGGCAGTTTATTTGGTGTAATAGCATAAGCCGACTCAGGCAAAATTTTGCCCAAGCCACGACCGTATATACCCAAGTCCTATCCAGGAGAATATTTCAGTTAGTTCAAGACTTAGAAGACCCAGTCCCATCGGAGCTAGTTTTGATAATTATCCACTTTCCAGTCTTTGGATCACGATACGTGAGAAACGGGTTAGCCCGAAGTAATTTCTGGCGCGATTGCGGCATGATACACCCTCACAAGTAAAAGCAAATCTTTTCACTGTTTTACTGATTTCCAGACTCATGCAACACAGTCTTCTTACTGATTTTGGGATGAAAAGTCAGACGGACTGCTTAATATTGCGGATGCATTCAAATTTTTTCGCAAATCCGATTTGAAGAAAATTGCGCAATCTGTAGTTTTTCGCATTTAGAAATGACTTAACCTCTCGATGAAATTTGTAAAACAATGCTGCGGAATATTGAAGTTTTAATTACACTCTCACCTTGCACAAGTTCAATGCGTTACAGAGAATCTAAAAATTAGTAAGCCCTTACTCACACACAATTCATAAGCGATTTAGGATCGCTATATACTAACAATATCTATAATTTAAGTAGTGCTCGCAAGTGCTCACATGCACTATGTTGAGAATAATTCTTGTTAGCAATCTTGAGGAAGATTGACTCTTTAGCAAATGCTCGATACATTGAAAATCCAAGTAATAAAAAACCTCACGTCCAACATGGGAAGTTAGTTATGCCAGTCGCAAGCACACCCGTTCAATCATTTGGGCAAATTAAAGAAAATCCGATCTTGCTGGAACAAGATGTAACAGCCGCCGTTTGTGACGGATTGAATATTGCTCTCGCAAGTTTTCAAGCCCTATATTTGCAGTATCAAAAGCATCATTTCGTCGTCGAAGGAGCAGAATTTTATTCGCTGCACCAGTTTTTTGCTGAAGGATATGACGAAGTTGAAGGTCACATTCATGATATCGGCGAACGTTTGAATGGTTTGGGAGGAGTTCCCGTTGCCAGCTTCACGAAACTCGCTGAGTTGTGTTGCTTCACCCCTGAACCCGATGGCATTTTTGTGTGTCGCCAGATGGTAGAGCATGACCTAGAAGCTGAACAGAACATTATTCAGCTCATTCGTCGTCAGGCAGGTCAGGCAGAAAGTATGGGCGATCGCGCGACTCGATATCTGTTTGAAAAGATTCTTCTAGAGACAGAAGATCGAGCCTTTCACCTCAGCCACTTCCTGACGCACGATAGCTTAACTCCGGCATTCACTCTAGCCAATGGCAAAAATTAGGCTGGGCACTCCGACGGGGTTAGGCTCAAGATTTCAAATTCGCTCCTAGATGTCTCACAGTAGCACTGCTGAGAGGCGCTAGGAGCGATGCACTTTAAAGGATGAGTAAATACAGCAATCCTAAGATCGTGTGTGAGCGGCGCCCGCCCACCACACACAATTCACAAGCGATTTAGGATCGCGATATAGATATTCAAACCCAATAGATACCCAAACCCGGAGGTGGGGACATCGCCGAGACTTGGGTTTTCTTCACGGGTTATTAGACAATAAATGGGGAACTATACTAGCTTTAGCTATTAAATAATCATAAAGATTTAGATTGTATACGATTTAATATAGCAATCCCAGATGGGTTGTGAGTGGTGGGGCGGCGCTCGCCCACCACTCACACACAATTCACAAGCGATTTAGGATCGCTATAGTTCATCAACTACTCTTGACTGACAGGAATACATATAAGAGTACTCACCTAGATTCTTACACCAGTATCATTCACCATTCACGATTAGACCGTGTTCCTCACCGCTAGGGAGTTTGTTTGAGCGATTCAATGAGAATTGAAAACGCCTTACACAGATTAAATTTCATGCGACTCAATCAGCACGTTATAAGCCATCAATATCGAACCAAATTAGAGGCGGAGTTATGACTTCTCAAACGAAGGATGAGCTTAGATGGAGTCGATGGAAGCTCTGGCGACCTCATGTAGCGACGCTTGTGATGCTAGCGGTTGTTTGTATTTCAGCAGCCGTCGTCGGAGCTTGGTTCTTCGGTCAAGGAACAATTAGCGAGATTTTCTCTAAATTTGATATGTCTCAGGCTAATCCTCCGATTTGGCTTGAGGTACCCAGAGTTACGACAGAATATCTACTCGTTCCGACGGTGATTCTGCTCGTAGTGGTATTTGGAGTGATGAAAGTTTCGCCCCATCCCCAGCAGTGGTCTCGCTTCGTCGTCATTGGAATTTTGTCGGTCTTGGTCATTCGCTATTTGATATGGCGATCGCTCTCGACCCTAAACTTAAGCACCCCATTAGATGGCGTGTTTAGTCTAGGACTATTCTTTTTAGAGTTACTGATTCTAGGAAACGGCTGCATTCAGCTTTTGCTCATGCTGAATGTCAGAGATCGACACCATGAAGCTGATGTGTTAGCGCAGGATATCATCGACGGTCATTATAGACCCTCAGTTGATATTCTAATTCCGACCTATGACGAGCCAAACTTCATCTTGCAGCGCACTATCATTGGCTGCCAAGCGCTCGATTATGACAACAAAACCATCTACCTGCTAGACGACACACAGCGTGACGAAGTTAAAATACTCGCCGACCAACTCGGATGCAAATACATTCGCCGATCAGACAACCGTCATGCCAAAGCAGGCAACTTAAATCATGCGATCGCCAAGACAACTGGCGAATTGATTGTCGTCTTTGATGCTGATTTCGTTCCCACCAAAAACTTCCTAATTCGTACGATTGGCTTCTTTCAAGACCCAAAAGTAGGACTGATTCAAACACCGCAAAGTTTTTACAATCCTGACCCAATCGCCCGTAACCTGGGTCTAGAAGATGTCTTAACCTCAGAAGAAGAGGTTTTTTATCGACAGATTCAGCCCATGCGCGACGGAGCAGGTGGGGTCGTCTGCTCAGGTACGTCCTTCGTGGTGCGCCGCAGCGCCCTCCAGGCCACAGGCGGATTTGTCACCGAGTCTCTCAGCGAAGATTATTTTACAGGCATTCGCTTGGCTGCCCAAGGCTATCGACTCGTTTACCTAGACGAAAAACTGAGTGCAGGCTTAGCAGCCGAAAATATCTCATCTCAAGCAATGCAAAGGATTCGTTGGGCACGAGGCACCCTGCAAGCCTTCTTCATTAAATCTAATCCGCTCACTATTTCAGGATTGCGTCCAATTCAGCGATTGGCATATCTAGAAGGATTGTTGCACTGGTTTACCAGCGTGTCGCGAGTTGGCTTCTTGCTCATGCCCTTGGCCTATTCGTTTCTCGGCGTGATTCCGCTGAGAGCCACCCCCGCCGAACTTTTATATTTCTTTCTACCCTACTATCTCCTTCAACTGTCTGTATTTGCCTGGCTCAACTATCGCTCCCGTTCGGCTCTACTTTCAGATATTTACTCACTTGTGTTGTGTTTCCCACTTGCACTCACCGCAATTCAGTCGATGCTAATTCCCTTTGGTAAAGGGTTTAGAGTAACTCCAAAAGGAACCGCAAGCGATCGCTATTCGTTTAACTGGGCACTTGCCTGGCCTCTAATCATCATGTTTGTTGCGACTGCCGTCAGTCTTTGGATCAACCTCGGATTGTCCATTGTCCATGAGGCAGAAATGGCAAACCTGGCTCCCGAAGTAGCAGAACAGATGAAACATCAAATGCGAGGATTTGACCTTGGCTGGATTTGGAGCGCTTACAACTTAATCATGCTTGGCATTGCGCTGCTGATTTTACTCGATGTCCCTCGTCCTACCTTTTATGACTGGTTTGATCTGCGCCGTACCGTCCGAATCAAGCTGGACAATCGCACCTTTTGGGGAATTACGCGCATGGTTTCCGAAATTGGCGTTGACGTTGAATTAACCCAAGCCGGTTTTCCAGCCTTAGCGCATGGCGAATCTATTCCAGTCAAACTCAATCTCTTAGAAGATGATCTGAGGTTCATGGGGCAAGCTATTCAAACTGGACAGCACAACGAATTTCCGACCGTTCGCATTCGGTTTGAAAACCTCACCCTTGAGCAGCGACGTGCGCTGGTTGAAATGCTGTTTTGCCGACCTGGGCAGTGGAAAAGCCGATGCACCCCGGGAGAACTCCAGTCTCTGCTGATTTTATTGAAGATTCTGCTGAAGCCTCGCGTCATCTTTGACCGCAACGTAGACGTTCGCCCGGTCGCCGTGTCGAAAGTGTAGCCGCTACAGCACAAATCCCAGTCCGAGCAGTAGCCCACTCCAAAAATGTAGCGTCACCGCAATAAATTTGCAGCGCTTCACAGTCTCTGGATGATTATGATGTTGAGCCACAAATTGTGACAATCTCACGGCAGGTGGCAGGCTTGCAAAGATGAGCAGCGTCCAGACAGGAAAAATACCCAACAGGATAAATAACGTCGTTAGCCCAAAAATACTACCGCTAATCCAGGGGAGAAGTTGTGACCCGCAATTGGTTCCTAAGCGTACGATGGGCGATCGCTTCCCAGCCGCCCAGTCGTCATCTACTTGATGAAAATGAGAGCAAAACAGAATCAGGCTAGTACTGATTCCAATAATCACAGATGCCGCAAAACTAACCCACGACCAAGACTGAGCTTGGCTGTAGTAGGCTGCCTCAATCGCCAACGGACCAAACGTCACAAAGCAAATCGGCTCTCCTAGACCGTGATAGCCCAACCGAAACGGAGGCCCTTGGTAGCTATATCCCAGCGCACAACACAGAATCACAATTCCCAAGATTGTCCAGTCTTGCTGCCACCAGGCGATCGCGACAATTCCTAAACCACCCAGTACCAATAACCCATTCGAAATCCAAAAAATCAGCGTTCGGTTTCCGGTTAAATTTACAAGCGAGTGGGGCTTGTTGCGATCGATCCCCGTATCTGAGTCAAATACATCATTACTGGCATTAAGCCACGCGACAATGAAAATCGCAGACATTAAAAACGTTGCGAATATCTGTCCATTCCACATTTGAGTCTCAGCATAGGCGATCGCGCTCCCCACCCAAATGGGAATAACTGCAACGCTATACATCGGAGGCTTAATGGCAGCAAGCCACAGCGTTCGGTCAGAAAAATCTAAACGTCTTCTATGGTCTAGTTTTGTGGTCATTGCATCGAATCAAGGCAGTTGCGAAAAGCCTCACTATTTTACGCTCTTTTGGAGAGTCAACATAGCGCTGCCAATCTGAACCAGGGGCTTGACTTTCTAGTGGAATGGAGACTTTAGTATAAAGCCAAGCGAATGATTGGGGAATCTCAATGGATACTGCAACCCTTAACCTACAAGGCATGAGCTGTGCCGCATGTGCATCGACGATTGAACGGGCGATCGCCAACGTGCCAGGTGTTGACACGTGTAATGTTAATTTTGGTATGGAGCAAGCCACGGTTCAATACGATGCACAACACGCCAGTCTAAAGCAAATTCAAGCAGCAGTGTCAGAGGCTGGCTATTCTGCATCTCTAGCCTCCGATCACCCCATCGAAGATCATGACGATCACCGCGCCGCTCGATCAGCAGAACTTCGCAAGCTCAGGCGCAAAGTAATTGTAGGTAGCATTCTGAGTGCCATCCTGGTGATTGGGTCCATCCCCTCGATGACTGGCTTACATGTGCCCTTTATTCCAGCATGGCTGCACAATTCATGGGTTCAGCTTGTTCTCACTGCACCTGTCCAGTTTTGGTGTGGACAGGCTTTCTATCAGGGCGCTTGGAAATCTCTGAAGCATCGCACTGCAAACATGGATACGCTAGTCACGCTAGGCACCAGTGCAGCCTTTTTTTACTCCGTAGTTGTCACGCTCATTCCCGATTTTTTTCGGGCGCAAGGGTTTTCCACTGGCGTATACTACGAAGCCGCCGCCGTCGTGATTACACTCATTCTGCTGGGTAGATTGCTAGAGCATCGAGCCCGCAGCAAAACATCCGATGCAATCCGCAAACTCATTGGCTTACAAGCAAAAACTGCTCGCGTTGTTCGAGAAGGACAATTCATCGACTTGCCGGTTGATCAGGTGGTAGCAGGTGATGTAGTTCAGGTACGCCCGGGAGAAAAAATTCCAGTTGATGGCGAAATCATCTCAGGCTCATCCACCATTGACGAATCGATGGTTACTGGAGAAAGTCTCCCAGTCCAAAAGCAAGTAGGAGACGAAGTAATTGGAGCCACAATCAATAAAACTGGAAGCTTCCGGTTTCGGGCAACGCGCGTCGGCAAAGAGTCAACGCTGGCGCAAATTGTCCAGCTTGTAAAGCAGGCTCAAGCCTCTAAAGCACCCATTCAGCGAATCGCTGACCAAGTTACCAGTTGGTTTGTGCCAGCCGTGCTCGCAGTGGCGATCGCCACGTTTATCATCTGGTTTGCAACCACGCGTAATATCACAATGGCGTTAATCACCACCGTCAGTGTGTTGATTATTGCGTGTCCATGCGCTTTAGGCTTGGCAACGCCCACCTCCATCATGGTAGGGACTGGCAAAGCAGCCGAGCAGGGCATTTTAATCAAAGATGCAGAAAGCTTAGAACTCGCCCACAAAATCCAGACCATTGTTCTTGACAAGACGGGAACCTTGACCCAAGGAAAACCATCCGTCACAGAGTATGTAACAAAGCAGGGAACGGCTCATCACCATGAGCTAAAGCTATTACGACTTGTTGCCACCGTCGAGCAAAATTCTGAACACCCTCTAGCCGAAGCGATTGTAGACTATGCCAAGCGGCAAGGAATTGAGGATTTGGAGTTAGATGCCCACGAATTTGAGGCGATCGCCGGGAGTGGCGTTCGGGCACGCGTCTCAGATCGGGACATTCAAATTGGCACACGACGCTGGATGAATGAACACGCCATTCCGACCGATGACTTTCAAGACCGAGCAGATACCTGGGAAACTCAAGGCAAAACGGTCGTCTGGATTGCAGTTGATGATGAAATTGAAGGCATCATGGGGATCGCAGATTCTCTTAAGCCGTCCTCCGCAGACGCCGTGCGAATCCTCCGGTCAATGGGGCTTGATGTAGTCATGCTCACCGGGGATAATCCCAAAACTGCCGATGCGATCGCCCGTGAAGTGGGCATTACCAAAGTCTTAGCCGACGTACGCCCTGACCAAAAAGCAGAGGCAATTCAGACACTTCAGCAAAATAGAGGCATCCAGAAACATCGAGGGAGTCGGACCCTCGCAAAATCGAACAGCACCGCTAAACCTCGAACCTCACAGCGAATTGTAGCGATGGTGGGAGACGGCATCAACGACGCTCCCGCCCTCGCCCAAGCAGATGTCGGAATCGCCATTGGCACTGGAACGGACGTCGCGATCGCCACCAGTGATATCACGCTAATCTCGGGCGACCTGCAAGCAATTGTCACAGCCATTCAGCTCAGCCGAGCAACCATGCAAAATATCCGCCAAAACCTATTTTTTGCCTTTATCTATAACGTCGCAGGCATTCCAATCGCGGCTGGTGTCCTGTACCCACTTCTGGGATGGTTGCTCAATCCCATCATTGCGGGCGCAGCGATGGCATTTAGCTCCGTATCGGTGGTCACCAATGCCCTTAGACTAAAATCGGTCAAGCTTGAGCAAGTTCGACAATAACGGGAGCATGATCGCTCGGTTTTTCAAGCGCGCGAGGAGATTTGTCAATCGTGCAACTCACCGCCTTATCCGATAGATCAACAGACAAATAGTGGTGGTCAATCCGCCATCCCATGTTGCGCCGGAAGGAGGCCGCTCGATAATCCCACCAACTGTAATGTCCTCCATCGGGCGTGAATTTGCGAAACGCATCCGTTAGCCCAATTTCGAGCACTCCCTTGAGAGCAAGTCGCTCGTGGTCAGACGCCATGATGTGCGTTTCCCGACCCTCTGGGTTATGAATGTCTTTATCTTCTGGAGCAATATTAAAATCACCGCAAACGAGCAGATTGGGAGAATCCTGTAACAGGATCTTCAAATAGTCTCGTAGCACCTGTAGCCAGCGCAGCTTATAGTCATACTTTTCGCTTCCCACAGATGACCCATTCGGCACATACAAATTTACAATCCGAATACCATTCAAAATTCCCGTAATAACCCGCTTCTGGTCATCAAAGTCAGCCGCGATCGCTTCCCCAACAACAGGTGCAAAGCCAGCACTGATATCGTCAAGAGGCATTCTGCTCAATAGCGCCACCCCATTGTATGATTTCTGCCCCGACACATAGATGTGATAGCCCAGTTCGGCAAAGGGCGATCGCGGAAAATCTGCATCGACCACTTTGGTTTCTTGTAAGCAAAGCACATCAACCGGATTATCCGTCAACCAGTTAACAACATGCTCGATGCGGGTACGAATCGAATTGACATTCCAAGTGGCAACTTTCATAGACATTTCATATCAGATTCAACGATAAAAAGAACGTGGCTCTTTATAACTCCACAGGCTCAGATTTGCGTGTAGAACCCTCGGCCGCGCGGATTCTACACACGTTCAGCGTTCTAGTGCAAGAGCGTAGAGCTATTCTATTAGAATCATAAAAAATTGACGCCCCTAATCACGATAGACTCAAACGCCAAACGGGCTCAGCATTGCCAAGCCCGTGTATCGAAACTATATGCGTAATATGCGTATTAGCAGAACATCCTGCTATTAGCAGCACACCTCAAATACTAGATCAATAAACTCAACCCATAGCCGTGCAGATTGCGAGCTGAACAGACAATCAATGGCGAATCTGTCGTGAGGGTTCCAAAAAATTAAAATACAAACCCCACGAATTTAAATTAGATATTGGGTTGAGCTGAAAGACCAGGAGCGGATGCAGAGCGAGAACTAGGAAAGCAGATACAGGATATCAGCGCTCCGATGGCACTGAGGGCTGAAGAATAGAATTCTCAAAATCGTCCTGATTCTTGTAGATGGTAAAAACGTTTTCTAAGCCAGCAATTTCGACTACCATCCGAACTTGCTGATTGAATGAACACATTGCCAAGTCATAACCAGCCTTACGAGCAAATTTGTGGGCTGACACCAAAACTCCAAGCCCGGTACTATCCATAAATGCGACATTTTGCAGGTCGATAAGCAAATACTTTGCTCCAGACGAAACACTATCCTCAATCCAACGGATGAACTCAGGGGCATTCGTCTTTGTAAGGAGTTGGGTCGGTTGAAGTACTCTTAGTGTAGACATGGGCAATTCCAAAAAAAATAGAGAGTAGTTCGAAAAAAACCAAGATTAACTCGTGACCTTAGAATTCTAGCCTCGATTATTGGAATGACGAACAGACTGAGAATAAAGATTCCAACAAGTTGAATGTGGGAATGGAAAAATCTCGAATGAGAATTTTTACCTGTAGTACAAATTGATAGCACACAAGTTCTTAGGGTGTCTAACACCTTTGGGAGGTTTCCTTGAATAAATCATCCGCCTGATGATTTTGATCGCGGGTTAAACTGACCCGCGATCGCCCTAATGAGCGTAGGACGAGGTAACAATCGCGGCAGATTCACAATCACCCGATTCATCACTCCACCTGTCACTAGATTGGGAGCATTACCATCCAATGCCCGCAGCGCATCTTTGACGACAACGTCCACTGGAGCCACGCGCTGAGGGACAGTCTGAGTAAATGACTTCGGAAATTTTGCCCTATCAAAGAACTGGGTCTGAGTCGGTCCGGGGCAAAGCGCGAGAACTCGAATTCCATAAGGCTTATTTTCTGCCCAGAGCGCCTCACTAAAGCTGAGAACGAAAGCTTTACTCGCTCCGTATACAGAGAGGTAAGGCATGGGCTGAAATGCGGCAATTGAAGACACGTTAATGATGCGTCCCTCCTCTCGTTGACGCATCCCTGGCAGAAATAGATGAGTTAAATCGACCGTCGACAATATATTAACTTTCACCATGTCGAGCTGACGCTGGCGATCGCGATCGCTGAACGCTCCATAATCTCCGAAGCCCGCATTATTAATCAGCAGGTCAATAGTCAACCCCTGCTGCTGCGTCGCATCAAAAATCTCACTGGCCGCATTAGGCTGAGACAAGTCTTTTGATAACACATCGACTCGAATATTAAATCGATCCCGCAAATCAGTGGCGATCGTCTCAAGGCGGTCACTGGAGCGGGCAACCAACACCAAGTCGACGCCACGACTCGCTAACTCGTTCGCGAATGCCGCACCAATACCCGACGAGGCCCCGGTGATAAGAGCTGTTTTCATTAGACTGTTGCAATGACGACCAAGCTACTCTGCAAATCTTAAGGCAGAACGAGTCGTTCAGCATCTAATCAGAGCAAACACCTAAGCGTATCCCTAGTCAGATAACCGCTCAGATTCAAAATTGGTAACACTCTCAGGTGCATTCTGCTTCCGGCGCCAGTTCATTTTTTTGTGCGTTTTATGAGGAAACGAAAGTCCTTGTGTCGAATGAAAATCGTCTTGAACTTTACTAGTCAAACGCTTAGATACTTGTCTCACAATTTGATTGAGTAGGCGATCGCCCGTCTTCTGAATCAGCGACTTAGGCAACGCGTGGATAAAGCGAGGAAACGTAATATGAACTGTCAGATGCAGTTCCCACTCAACTTTAGTCAAACATCCAGATTGCGGTACTGAGACTAGAGCCTTCTGATCTGATTTAGAGAGGGACGCAACATCAATTTCTAGCAGTTCGAGCGCCGCCTGAAAATTGACATCATATCCTGGAGGCTCATAACCCGGTATCGGAATGGTTTGAATTCGATATACACCCTCATCCTGAGGGAGAAGATTTAAACCGATCTTAGGCTCAACCTCATATCCAAATGACCCAAACCGCCCAATAATCAGGGCATATCCGTTTTCCCCGATGGGCTCTGCTTTCATCGGCAAAGCACAACGATTAAACCAATCTCGATGCGAATCTAAATAGCCTGCCACCTCTGCCGCACTCGCGTACATTTCCATGCAGCTCGAAAAGTAACCCTGAAAATGCATCGGGTCATTAGTAGAATGAGCCGCTTCTTCTGAAGAATCGAGGATTAGCGAAGAATCGCTTTGCATAAAGTCTGATGCGATCCCCAGAAGAGGTTTCGAGTTTCCATGAGGCTGATGGTCAGCTGAATTCGCCTGCATAAATACACACGTTCCTGAAATAGTTGCGGTTTTAGAAACGGTTACAGCGATGCGATCGTAGACATCGCTATTTCATTAACATTAGACGATAAAACATAACATATTGTTCTGATTTTATCGGTTAACCGGTTGACTGCTCATAGACGACACACGCAGTTGAATACAGTTCGAATACGGATAACTGATTTAGCATACTCCGCCATCCCAGAATGCAACCATGCTCGATCTACGCAAAGATAGAGATTAAAAGTTCAAAGTCGATGCTGATTTCTCGATTGATTTACGGAGATACCTTGTGCTGGAGTACTAAGTAGGTACACCTATTATGGCCAATTTTCCGGATTTCATCGTGAGAAATGCTGAGAAGATTTCTTGGAGTTTCGATAAAGCCCGGTAGGAAGCTTACCTGACACAGAACACCATCACCATCAGGCTGTTTAACATGAGGTCTAAAAAATTACTATGAAAGCATTTGTCGCAGGAGCTACGGGAGAAACTGGACGTCGGATTGTTCAAGAATTAGTCAAGCGCGATATTCCAGTTCGTGCATTAGTACGAGACTTAGAGAAAGGGCGAGAGATTTTGCCTGCCAATATCGATTTGGTAGTTGGAGATGTGCTCAAACCTGACAGTTTACGCGAGGCAATTGGAGACAGCACCGTCTTACTGTGTGCTACAGGAGCCCCGCCCAGTTTTGACATCACAGGTCCTTACAAAGTGGACTATGAGGGCACTAAGAATTTAGTGAACGTATCGAAGGAAGCAGGGATTGAACATTTTGTAATGGTTTCGTCGCTCTGCGTCTCTAAATTGTTTCATCCCTTAAATTTGTTTTGGCTAATCCTTGTCTGGAAAAAACAGGCAGAGGAATATATTCAGAAAAGTGGACTGACCTATACGATTGTTCGACCCGGTGGCTTGAAGAACGAAGATAACGCTGATCCGATTGTCATGTCAGATGCAGATACGCTGTTCGACGGCAGCATTCCGCGTATGAAGGTTGCCCAGGTATGTGTAGAAGCTCTATTTAATCCTGATGCCAAGAACAAGGTAGTGGAAATTATTGCAAAAGCCGAAGCTGACTCTCAACCGCTTGATCGGATGTTTGCAGAGGTTAGCTAGCCATTTGGAGTCGAGCCCTTTGAAATTTGTAATATTCCGAAAGAAAGGCACTATATTGAGTCATGATTTGAATATTCTCCTGTACAAATCGTCAGAGTTGTCCCTTGACATTGATCGAATCTAATCCATCTAAGTTGCGTCACCGTCGGAGTCGACGAAAAAACCCTCTAATGACGGTGTTTCCGCTGGGCAGTGCTGCTGCGCTCAGTCTAATTTTGTTTGCTGGGCTAGGGTTTGGATATCGAAATTGGCGATCGCTTGTAATACCCCATTGGACGGCTGATTCTCCTCCCCTAGCTTTAGAGGGAGGCGATCCCCATATTCGGGCGCTCATGCGCACAATTTCGGCTAGCGAGGCAAACTATTCCAAACCCTACTCGGTCATCTACGGTGGAAGACGATTCCAGGATTTAAGCAATCATCCCGACCAGTGTGTTCCAATTCAAGCCGGGCCCAATATAGGCGACTGCACGACAGCAGCGGGGCGGTATCAGTTCATCACCACAACCTGGCTCGAAAAAGCTCAAATATATCACCCAGTTCCATCCAAATGGTTGTTCTGGGAAACATACAGCTTCGAACCTCAATATCAAGATGCCGTCATATACCGATGGCTGAGCGATCCCCAAGCATGGAATGCTGATTTGTCAGGATTGCTCAAAGAGGGCGAAATTGAATATGTTTTATGGCTACTGTCTGATACGTGGACAAGCCTAGGCTATGGAATTGAAACCAATTTCATCACAGACTCGCTGCCAGAGATCTACGAAACCGTCCTGCAGGAAGAACTTGACGATGCGTCAGACGCTGACCTCCATAGTCCTTAAATTCACAATCTTAAGGAAGAAATCGATCTAACGCAGATTTCAGGGCTTCGATTTCATCATTGATGTTGCCTTCTTTAGCAGCACGCCCCACACATTCAGACAAATGCTCATCTAGGATAATGCGAGCAACTCGGTCGAGCGCCCCCCGAACTGCGGCAATTTGAACCAATACATCAGGACAAGGACGGCTCTCCTGAACCATCGTCTTAATGCCGCGAATATGTCCCTCAACCCGTGAGAGGCGATTGATGATTCGTCTGAGTGATTCTTCGCTGTGAACATGAGGATGGGTCGACAAGTCATCGTCATGAGCCTGATCAGCATGGGGAGGATGGATAGCGTGGGAATGAGATAGGTCTGAAGCTGCCATGAGTATTGATATCTGGGTGAGGCTGGACAGCGGAAATGCGCTTGACGAAAGAGAGTAGACTTGCAAACGGTGCGATCGCATGCAGCGCCTTAACTTAAACGATGACGATCATCAATTAATTGAGTAAAACCAATGCGATCGCCCCAATTACCGTCTATAGGTAATTTTAGATGGTTTACGAGCAGTGATTTCCTCATGATCTTAGCCTAGACTCATACGATATCGAACCGACTATGATTGTCACAACTCTCATTATCGACCTAATTCAGCACCACTCAGTTTGAGCGAGTCAAAGTTGGTGAACCTCGGGATCATATCGCATGATGAATATAAGTCGAGTCCATCGTCAGAACAGCAAATCTTTCATAGAAAAGCTCTGAGGGGTTTGAGATGGACTGATTGGGTTCCCATATCACGTTAATGAATGAACTACGACAGATGATAATGCGTTTGATTGCGATCGCCCTTAGCGTAATTCTGATACTCAGCCCGATGCGCGGACTGAAAAACTCTGCGGATGCCATGCCCCTCAATCGTGAGAATAATCACGTCTTGCTCTCGCTGAACGAAGAAGGAAACGCCCACTCAGTCCTAAATAGGTCTGAGGTATCAGCTAGCACCTTAGTAGCCCAGGTTCCTAGCCAGTCTAGAAGCTTTGTTGCCTTAGCCGTTGAGCGGGTCGGATCGTCCGTTGTCCGTATCGATACTGAGCGAACGATCACGCGCCAACTCCCAGGCCCCCTCAATGATCCGTTCTTTCGGCAATTTTTTGGCGGAAATGAAATGGAGCCATCGCCATCGTTCGAGCAACGCCTCCAGGGGCAAGGTTCAGGCTTCATTATTGATAGCGAGGGCATTATTCTAACCAATGCTCATGTGGTCGATCGGGCGGATCGGGTGACGATACTCTTAAAAGATGGACGGACGTTTGACGGAGAGGTTCGGGGCGTTGATGAGGTTACAGATTTAGCCGTCGTCCAAATTGATACCAATCAAGGTGATTTGCCCGTTGCGCCATTGGGTGATTCCGATGATATTCAAGTAGGAGACTGGGCGATCGCGGTCGGTAATCCGTTGGGCTTAGACAATACGGTCACTCTCGGCATTGTGAGCACGCTCAATCGCTCCAGCGCCATTGTAGGAATTCCAGACAAACGGATTGATTTCATTCAAACCGATGCCGCCATTAATCCCGGCAACTCTGGAGGGCCTCTCCTTAACGAGCGTGGCGAGGTCATCGGTATCAATACTGCCATTCGCGCCAATGCAAACGGGATTGGGTTTGCCATTCCTATCAATAAGGCCAAAGACATTTCTGCTCAACTGGTTCGAGGTGAGCGCGTCTCTCATCCGTATTTAGGAGTGCAGATTACGACCCTGACCCCTGACCTCGCCAACGAAAATAATCGTAATCCTAACGCCAGCATCATACTTCCCGAAATCGATGGGGTGTTGATTACAGGAATTGTTCCAGATTCGCCAGCGGCTGCATCGGGATTGCGACGAGGCGATGTGATTACTCAAATCAATGGACAATCGCTGACAAGTGCTCAAGCGCTCCAAAATTTTGTTGAAAATTCCGAAGTGGGGCAAAGTCTGAGAGTCACTGTGCGGCGCGGCGATCGCACTCAACAGCTCTCAGTTCAGACAGCTCAGCTCCCCAGCAGCGATCGCTAAATACCCGCTCCATCCCCGAACATGCAGATATTTGCATAAGCTTTATCTGGGAACTCCATAGATTCACCGACTCTTTACCGAATTTTCCCAGAGTCGTTCCAAAATGGTGAATAGCGTTGCACAGCTTGTCTCTCGAAGCCTCGGTATTATACCGGGCTTTTTACTTTTGGGGGCATATATTGAGAATCTATGCACACGGGTATGAACACCGTAAGGCTATAGATTTCTACAGAAGATTTTTACAGAACGTTACGCAGTAAATGAGTTTTGGGGGTGCGAACGCTTTAGACTTGATAAGAACCGCATGATGATGTGAACGGTTGTTTTATCAAGTTTGTCGTTAGCACGCTATGTTTCCAACTCATCGTCCTCGCCGCCTCCGCAGCCATCCTCAACTTCGCCGAATGGTGCAGGAGACTGTCATTACAACCAGCGACCTCATTTATCCGCTCTTTGCTGTCTCGGGTGAAGGCATCGCCCAAGAAGTCAAGTCTATGCCAGGGGTCTATCAGCTTTCAGTCGACAAAATTGTCGAGGAAGCTAAGCAAATCTACGATCTAGGCATTCCTGCCACTATCCTGTTTGGAATTCCTAACGAAAAAGACGAGGATGCAACCGGAGCATGGCATGATCATGGCATCGTGCAGGTTGCATCGAGAGCCATCAAGGAAGCTGTACCCGACCTGATTGTCATCGTCGATACCTGCCTATGTGAATATACGTCGCATGGGCACTGTGGCTATTTAGAAGTTGGCGACTTAGCAGGACGAGTTCTCAATGATCCAACGCTAGAACTACTGAAAAAAACCGCCGTTTCTCAAGCGCAGGCAGGAGCAGATATTATTGCCCCCTCCGGCATGATGGATGGGTTTGTGCAAGCCATTCGCCAAGGGTTGGATGACGCAGGCTTCACCCATATCCCAATTTTGTCTTACGCAGCGAAATATTCATCGTCATACTACGGTCCGTTTCGGGATGCGGCAGATTCTGCGCCGCAGTTTGGCGATCGCCGCACCTATCAGATGGACCCTGCCAACTCTCGCGAAGCGCTTAAAGAAATTGAGCTCGATATCGCAGAAGGTGCAGATATGCTGATGGTCAAGCCTGCCCTTGCATATATGGACATCATCTGGCAAGTCAAGCAAGCAAGCCATCTGCCCGTCGCTGCCTATAATGTGTCTGGCGAATATTCAATGATTAAGGCAGCCGCTCTCAACGGCTGGGTTGACGAGCAAAAAGTCGTCATGGAAACGATGACCAGTTTTAAGAGAGCAGGGGCAGATTTAATCCTGACATATCACGCGAAAGACATTGCTCGCTGGCTAACACAATAATTTTGTCATTTGGGGCAGTACAGATTGTAGATGTCCCAACTCTGGATGCCAGAATAGTAGAGGGATGACTCAGTCACATTCTGACATTCATCATTGCCCTATTAGACCTTAACTTTAAACTCTCATGGCATATCTCTGGTTTAAGGCATTTCATCTCATCGGCGTAGTCGTCTGGTTTGCGGGTTTGTTTTATCTGGTTCGCCTCTTCATCTATCACGTTGAAGCCAATGAGCAACCAGAACCTGCCCAGGGCATTCTCAAAACTCAGTACGAATTGATGGAGAAACGGCTCTACAGAATTATCACCACCCCGGGCATGGTGGTGACCGTTGCAATGGCAATCGGGATCCTGTGGCAAGAACCTGCGGTTCTGAGAGATGGATGGCTTCATGCCAAGCTCGCGTTAGTTTTGGTGTTAGTCGGCTATCATCACTATTGCGGTCGACTCATGAAAAAACTAGCGGCTGATGAATGCCGATGGACAAGTAAACAGCTTCGGGCACTCAATGAATTTCCGACATTGCTACTCGTGGCGATCGTCATGCTAGCGGTATTTAAGAACAACTTCCCTACCAATGCATCATCCTATTTAATCGCAGGTCTTGTGGTGCTTATGGCTGCGACGATTCAGCTATATGCCAGGAAGCGTCGTTTAGACAAAGAACGGAAGGAACAAGACCAAGCAACCGTGGGTGGCGATCAGGTTCTACAAAATTAGCCCATTCAAGCTAATATGCAGCAATCATGAGCACTCTCGATGAAAAGCTAGAAATACTGATTGACCAGGTGGGGCGTCTGACAGAAGGCTTAACCGATATCAAGCTAACGACTCAGCAACAAGCAGAAGTCGCACGGCAGAATGCAGAGATCGCATGGCAGAATGCAGAAACCTCTCGCCAACAAATCGAAGCAGTCAATCGACTCACTCGAATCGTAGAAGCTCTAATTGACGCGAGAGTATAGCGAGTTACGGCGATTCAAAAACCAGTAGCGATTGCCACTGACTTCGAGCAAACTATTTCTCAAGACACTAGATCGTCATCAGATCAGTTGATTGATCATGCGATTGGCTTGAGACTCATATCCGCCCCCAAACTGATTGAAGTGATTGATGATGTGATACAGGTTATACAGGGTCTTTCGTTGCTCATATCCAGGTTCGAGCGGATAGGCATGGTTGTAAGCCTGATAGAACTCGGCGGGGAAACTGCCAAATAGCTCACTCATGGCCAAATCAACTTCGCGATCGCCAAAATAAGTCGCCGGATCAAGAATCACGGGTTCGCCGAGCTTCGTCACGGCTGCATTGCCTGACCACAAATCTCCATGCACCAGCGAGGGTTCAGGATAATAATCGGCCAAAATATCGGGAATGGTCTGCATCAGCTTGTGCTCATTTGGAAAATGTCCGCCCCGTTTTCGCGCAAGCTGAAGCTGATAGCCAATGCGGTGATCTCTAAAAAACTCAGTCCAGGTTTCAGTCCACGGATTTATCTGGGGCATAAAGCCGATGGTGTTGCTTTGATCCCATCCAAATCCTTTGCTGCTTATAACGCGATGCATGGCCGCTAGGTTGTGCCCCATTTCCTCCCAGGCCTGATGGGTGCCATATCCAAAATCCAGCCATTCCAACACGATATAGGCAGAATCTGATTCGACTCCCCAACAAATAGGACGCGGAACTCGAATCGTCTTTGTCTCAGCAATCTGCTGTAGCCCCAGCGCTTCAAGCTCGAACATCGATATCCGACTCGCCTGATTGATCTTGATAAAATAAGCGCGATCGCCATCAGATAAGGCATAAGCCTGATTGACGCTACCCCCGCCGACCGGACGACGATGACTCGCCTTGAAATTTTCTCCGGTGGCTTGACTAATCGCTGTAGCAATTTGATCCCACATAACAGTGCATGAGGTTGGGCTTCATTCTGCATCTTACACCGAGGATGGTCGTGAAGGATGAGTCATGGGTTGATCGGTGAGATATGATGAATGGCAAGCACGATAGGGATTATCATGCCCTATTAGAGATACTTTCAATGATTTCTCTACTGCTTTGTCTTTTAGTTTTTAACCGTTGGCTAAGTCATGCGCTTACCTTTGCCTCAATTCACCAGCCAAAATCGGCATCCCCACCACATTGCAGAAGTAATCGAAACATCTACTACTGAATTCTTGGCTCAGTGTTTAGAACCTGACGATCTTAGCTATGCTGTGATGCCACCCTTTGGTAGTTGGGTCAAAGCGCATGACGAAGAATCGGGCAATCAAATTTATGCAGTGGTTTATCATGCGACAACTAGCCCCATCGATTCTGTGCATCGGGCGCGGGCATTGGGGCTTTCGCTACAAGACTTGCGAGAGCAACAGCCCCAGATTTTTGCCATGCTAAAAACCGAGTTTCGGGCAGCGATCGCCGGGTTTAAGCCTTCCGAGAAATCGCGTAATGGGTCAACGCATAGCGATCGCATTTATCAGCATCTACCTCCTCGTCCACCCCAGGTTCATCAAGCGGTGTATCGCTGCGATTCGACTGAGGTGATCGCGTTTAGCGATACTCTTGATTTCCTGCGGACGCTGCTTCAGATTACAGGAGCCCCAGTCGACAGCCTCACCGCGGCTGCGATCCGAGAAATTTATCAGCTCAGAAAAGGCGATCGCACCTGGCTCGTACAAGCTGGACGAACATTAAGCCTACTCTTAAAAGATGATTATGATCGCCTGCGAATCATTTTGGATCAAATTTATTTGTAAACCCAATATTTAAGACTTACGCCTTCTTTACAGAGTTTTTCAAATAACAGTAACAATTGATGAATAAATAGCACGCTGTGTAACAACTCTATTAAAAGAAGTCAATGATGTCACCCGGATTTCAGCACACCCTTCACAATAGAATCCAATAACGGCGCTTGTGATCTGTGGCAAATGTTTAATCAAACTCTGACGTATTCGGTTAGCGATCGCCCCAAAGCCAATTCTGTTTCTGACCAGATTCAGGTCGCATTAGCAATCGCAGATGAGACCATTCTCAAGTCGCTGCTCGTCGATTCCGTCCCTTCGATTTCTGCACCTCACCGAATTGGGACTGTGCATTCGTCTGTGGGTGTGCCTATCGAAACGCACGAAGTCGCAGATGGCGTCCTTCAATTTGAGTCGATTAGCTGTCTGTTAGCTAGTTCTCAAAGTGAGGTAGAACAAGCGATCGCAGCAAATTCATACGTAACTGGAGCATGCACTCGACGGAATGAATATGCAAAATTAACTCAGTGTGAATCTGAGACGCAAGTGCTAGGGCAGAATATCTCATTAGCTCAGGCGCTTGGGATACTCTCTCATGCCGGGTTTATGCCCCATCAAGTCCAAGAAATTCTTTACTTACCCAATGAAGCTTGGCATAAAACCTGGTGGTATGCCCTCGACGAATTTGGTGATTTTACGGTGCCATTTCGGCGACTAATTCGAACTCGTCGATTTGCCGATGGCACATTTACTATCCGATACAAAGACTATTTTGCTCAAGACAAGCCACCGTGTTTCAAAAGCAACACGCAAAATGTATTGATTGACGTTGCATTAGGAGATCTGAGTTTTAGTTACCGACTCAGGAAAATTAATTATCTTCGACAACATCTCAATGTTGACAAAGCCATTCTCATTTGCGATCGCCTGTCAGACTTAGAAGCTCAAGGATTTATCAGTCAAGGGGTCAGCATCTATTCAGTTGAAGATGTGATGCTGCCGACTCAATCGGACTGTGGGCTATGTGTCAATCGAGATTGCCCAATGAACGGGCGCAGGGACTCTCCTGTGCTTACGTGTCGCCGATTTTGCCTCGAAGATTGGCACGATTGACTGTCTACAATTGACACCGTTTATCTAAGCCAATTTATAAAGTTGCCCAACAGCAGGACTCTGTAGATTTAGAATGCGCCATACTACCTGTAGTAGATTTACGATGTCCTGTGAATAAACCTGCTGTTATTACTGTCGCAATTATGGGTGGCACCCTCATTGGAGTTTTGGCGGGTGTCTATCACGCACGCAATCAACCGTTTGTCCCTCTTTCTCAAGTTACGCAAGAAAGGACAGCATTGGCAGAGCCAGTTGATGCATCAATCTCGTCGTCTCAGTCTACATCTCAATCCGTTCAACCGTCGGACGATCGCGGTCAAACGCAGTCAAGCGGTGCTGATCCCCAGTCATCACAATCTGCTGCCCCGTCTTCCTCTCCACGGGCTCCCCAACTCCAGCCACAGGAGCAGCCCGAACCCACAGAGGGGATTCGTCTCCAGGTCGAGGTTAGCGAAGCAGACATTAATCAATTGGTGAAAGATGCGATCGCCAGTCACTCAGATCGCAGCTCGTTGCTTGCCGGTGCTGACGACTTTAGCCTCACTATCCGCAATGGCACCGTCGAAGGAGGAACGCGCGTTAGCCTTGCTGATATTCCAACAGACCAACTGGGGGAGCGAGAGCGCACTGCCTTAGAAAGTGCAACCAGCTTGATCCCTGGTTTAGGGAATCGAGACATTTACGTGGGCGTGGTCGGACGACCCAGAGTCGAAAATGGCGAGATCAAGCTTGGAGATGATTTAACGCTAAAGCTCGGTCGACTAAATCTGCCCTTTTCCCAAATTTCTAGCCGATTGGGAGTGCCAGTCGACTCAATTGAGCAAGAAATTAACCGTCAACTGCAATCGCGCGGCATTCAGATTCAAACGATTGAGTTCGTGGGCGATCGCGTCATCTTGCAAGGGGATGTCGACGTATCTCAATCAAACTGAGCTATTGTTCTTTCGGCAGGCTCACCTGCAAGTTACCGTTCTGGTCTGTCGAGACAGTAGCGCCCAGATTTCGCATTTGAGTGATCGCAAGCTGCTGAGTAGCCTCATCGAATGCGTTATTAAACACCATCGTCCAAACTGAAATTTGAGCCGACCGGCTATCCGGGTTGCTCTTTAGAAATTGAACGGTCTGAGCCGATGATTGCGCTATTTGCTGACTCTCCTTGTCCGAGTAGACACTAGCCCACTCAGTGACCTTGTTAAAAGATTCGCGAGCCGCTGCCGTATCACCGAGAAATAACAGCTCATCGATGCCCTTATATCGCCACACATAATACGCCTTGTCAGGTAGGGTAGGCGAAAGATTAGGCAACTCTCGTTCGATAATGTCGACCGTGCGTTGAGGCATCCCTGCATACAGCGACGTACTAGCCGACAGAAAAAAATAACCCAATCGGAAATAGGGATCGCGAGCCAAAATCACGTCAAAGTATTCAGGGCTGAGGCGATACCCTGTATGCTCACGGGCAGGTGTGTCACCAAAATACTGGACAAAGTTTAGAAACACCCAATCAGCCAGCAAATTATCAAAGCCGAAATCTGGGGCATAGTCTAGAAAGCGCAACTGGATTTCTTTGGCTTGTTCTGCCCGCTCAGCAGCGTCCTGCGTCATGGTTTGACTCGCGTTTTGAAGCCGGGCAAGCCGAGGACGTTGTAACGCTCCAATACCGACCATGCAGGCAATGGCGATCGCCCCGATAACGACAGATTCAAGGAATTGCTTGCGAGACTGCATCAGCATAAACACACCGCCAAATTCAACTCCTTCAGCTCAACTATTGGAGTAGATTTCATTATCCACTAGACAGGCATCCTGATCTTAGCGTTCATAATAATAAGGAAACGGATTTTTCATGGGGCCCCATCGAGCACCCGAATAATCAATATGCCCAGGAAGAGTGAGTCCCGTTCACACTGCAAATGAATCGACGTTGAAAGACGTGGGGAGAGCAAGACGATGCTCCAAGTCACAACAAAACGCTTCACGGTCGATGACTACCATCGTCTGACCGAGTTGGGATTTCTCTCGCCAACCGATCGGATTGAGTTAATTCGAGGAGAACTGGTGCAGATGGCGGCTAAAGGAACGCCTCATTCAGTGTGTAACACAACACTCACGCGAGAACTCGACCGACTAGTGGGCGATCGCACCGTGGTTCGGGGTCAAGAACCGATCAGTCTCTCTTCAGACAGTGAACCTGAACCCGATGTGATTATTGCTAATGGGCAACCCGATGATTATCTCGATCATCATCCCTATCCATCAGACATTGTATTAGTCATCGTGGTTTCAGACTCGACCCTAGACTACGACCAGACGACCAAGCTAGCGTTGTACGCTGAATGCCAGATTCAAGATTACTGGATTGTTAATTTAGTGAGCTATCGGTTGGAGCACTACAGCCATCCTTATGCTGATCAGCAGGGCAATTTTGGCTATCGAACCATGCAGATTTTGCTCCCCCCCGAAACGGTGATGCTTCCTCATCGTTCAGATCTGTGGCTGGAATTAGACCGCGTATTTCCGCGACAGTCACCGAATCAATCAGGTCACTGAATCTGGATATGGGAGTTAGACGGAATTTATAGGTCTGATCAAACTGTAGAGCGTATTTATACTAAACCCGACTTTTGTGAAGATCTGGTAAATTCCGTAAAATTTCGGGGAATTATAGATTTAGCTTTACTGATCGCTTTTCTGGATAGAGAATGAGCCATTGAAACACATCGACACAAACCATGGAATCTGATAATTCATATTCCCAGAACTATCAAAACTATATCCAAACCATTCTGAATCAGGCTGCATCTGGCGTTAACGAATCGATTCAAGATGTTTTAGAGGCAACCAACTGGGATGAACCTCAGTCATGGCTAGATTGCAACAATTTGGCAGTCATTGCTCTTGTCATGGCGGAGCAGTCTGATGAATCTCAGATGCGAACGCTATATCTCGAAATGGCGCTAGAAGCATTGAATGAGGGGGCAGCGGCTCATCCACTTTGTGCGGCTCATTTAGCGCTCGTTCATTGCATGATAGGACAGTCTCAGGAAGCAATGCGGCTTGCGTTTTCAAAATTTGTCGAGACTAGTCAGGTTGCCTTTACGGCTAAGTCAGACACAATCGGGTTGGTGTATCTGCCGATGGACAAACACAACAGAGCGATCGCCCGTCGAGAATTGCTTCAAATCATGTTGCAGGCCGACACGGGATATACCCAAGCAATTCTACTGTTGGGGGATGTTCTTAGGCGATCGCAGCTCGTCTTTTACAATGCAGGCGGATTGAGATTCCTGCAACTAACAAATCATCTGATACCTAACTCGGCATGGCTAAACTTAAGC
The DNA here is from genome assembly GCA_051117555.1 of Elainellaceae cyanobacterium. GTDB lineage: Bacteria > Cyanobacteriota > Cyanobacteriia > CAZCXK01 > CAZCXK01 > DBGGTD01. The sequence continues at coordinate 29,793 of JBNPEG010000131.1, forward strand.
CTGGGTCTAGCCAGTCTCTTTAGCAACCAATGGGAAGGACTCGCCTATCTTTATAGAGCCCATGCGATCGCACCTAACTATGCACCAGCAGTACAAGCCCTGTATTTAACCTATCGAGCTTTGAATCAGCAGAACTTAGCTGACGGCTGGCTGAAAGCAGCCCAAGCTTATTATCGAGAGCAGCCAGAATCCCTGGAATGGCAGTGGGCAAACCTGCTATCTGACCAGCTATTTACATATGTACCGTTTGATCACAATGTGCTACTTGCAGTAGAAGCAAACTTCCGTAGCATCGTGACAAGCGTCATGCTAGTAGAGGGAGATTGGTTTGAGGCAGAAATGGAATTTTGGCGCGAGCAGCTTCAGCCAGGGATGACGGTAATCGATGTGGGAGCTAACGTCGGCGTCTATACATTTAGTGCTGCTCAGCAAGTGGGCAAGACAGGGCGGGTCTTAGCGGTAGAGCCATTTTCAGGATGTGTGCAATGCATGGAAGAAACTCGTCGTGTAAATGATTTGTCTCAGGTGACAATTTGCGCGGGAGCTGCAAGCGATTGTGATAGCACAATCCGTATTTCTCTTCATAGAGCCAGCGAATTAAATGAGGTTATTACCGATGACTCAGCACCAGCGTCAGGCAATGTAGAGGAAGTCCCTTGCTACACACTAGATACCCTGGTCGAGCAAGAAAAGCTTGATCAGGTTGATTGGCTCAAAATTGATGCGGAAGGGCATGAGATGCAAGTGCTGAAGGGAAGCGATCGCCTATTGAATCATCATAAACCCGGCATTCTGTATGAGAATATTGCGGCTGCTAAAGGTAGTAATACAGAGGTCGCAGCATACCTTCAATCAAAAGGATATCAACTATTTTGCTATCAGCCATTTGTTCGACAACTGATGCCAATTTCAACTGACAAAGAGTTGACAGGCAATCTTAATATCATTGCATTACCTGCTGAGAAAGTTTGATGTTGAAATCGTTCACATATAGAAATCATAAATTTGAAAGTTCGAGGCAACGCATATGGCCTTCTTCCTCAACAAGTTGAAAGAAAACGGACATCTTGAACAAGTTCACATGACAATCTTTAGCGTGGGTTCTCGAAAGTTGAGCTCAAGCGATGACTTTGGTAACGGCAATTGGAATATCTTCGCACCCCATCTGACAATCTATGGATTTGATGCAGATGCGGATGCTTGCGATGCTGCCAACGAAGATTTGGAAACCAGGCAAATCGCTTGGACCGAAAAACATATCCCCATCGCCCTTGCCGACGACATTGGAGAATCTACGTTATATGTCACTAATAACCCAATGTGTAGTTCTCTGTACCCCCCGAATGAACCATTTCTAAACCGATTTGTGGGTCTACCAGAACTTGTTACCTTGGATTTTACGATCGACCTAGAAACGACAACTTTAGATATATTTTCTCAAGAAGAAGGCATTGAGATAATTGATTTTCTAAAGGTTGATGTTCAAGGTGCCGAACTTCTTGTTTTCAAAGGAGGTGAGAGAAGTTTGAAAAATGTTCTTGCCATCCAAACTGAAGTTTCATTTTCTCCTTTATATCTAGATCAGCCATTGTTCTCAGACGTAGACACCTACTTGCGAGCAAAAGGGTTTGCGCTTTTCGGTTTTTTGTTTCCAAATTCTATGAACATCCGCAGGCGATCGCCTGTTCGCCCAAGTAACCGCCCCGGACAATTGCTCTGGGCTGACGCAATTTACTTGAAGGACTTGCTAGCAGATGAGGTTGAACCATCATTAAGACCCCCTCAAGCTTTGTTAAAGCTAGCCTGTATCGCAGATACTTTGGGATTTCCAGACTATGCTCTAGAAATCTTAGAATATTTGACTCTTAATTATGGTGAAGACTCACGCTTTAACGTCTCAGATAGTCTAATTGAAAGTCTGACAGCGTTGCCAGAACTCAGACAGACTGGACTTTCCTCGCTGCCAATTGTGCAAAGTATTAAAGACTTTATCAGCAAAGAATGTATCAAAAACCATAATTTAACCGTCTGAAAATCTGTTCCACATGCCCCAGTAAGCACGCTCCATCTCTTGAGTAAACTGCTTAGCATTCCACAGAGGAGACGTTTGCCGAGACATCCAAAGTTTTTGTCGAATTTGCTGCCGGAGAGGTGCGTCTTTACCTAACCGAATGCCCCACTCGACATATTCGTCTCCCGTCCAGGCAATGCCCTCTGTAATGCCAGCATTCATCATCATCGTATAACTATTACGAGCAGCAAATTGCTGCCCTACGCGAGTCACTAGCGGAATACCAAGCCAGAGAGTTTCTAATGTCGTAGTTGCGCCAT
>JBNPEG010000107.1:0-31793 GCA_051117555.1 Elainellaceae cyanobacterium
GCGACGCAACTGCCTTTTCGTATTGACGGATGCTGACGGCTGCCAAGGCTTTCATCGTCTTGACGACAGACTGGAGGTCTTGGGTACTATCAATTTGGGATTGAAGGGCTTCTAGGGTTTCCATGATAGAGCTAGAGGGTCAACTATTTTGTAAGGTATCGTCGTGCGCATAGGATTCAACGGCCTGGCGAGCAGTATCTAGCAGGGTGTCTTGGTCATCGTCACTGAGCGATTCACCCGACTGAATGCGATCGCATAGGTCTGCGCACTGGTCGGTCACGGCATGCCGAATCGCAAATGCAGCCTCTTCAACGTCGTCTAAAGGAACGGCATCAAATATGCCTTCACCCACAGCCAGCAGGACTGCAATCTGTTCTGCTACGGGGATGGGATCAGACTGGGGCTGTTTCAGAATCTCGCGCACGCGCCGTCCGCGCCGCAGGGTTTGTCGGGTATCTTCGTCGAGCTGTGTGCCAAAGCGAGCAAAGACTTCGACTTCTTGGAACTGAGAATAGGATAGGCGCAACTCGCCTGCGACGGCTTTGTAGGCAGGAAGCTGGGTTTTGCCGCCGACTCGGGAGACTGACTTGCCGATATCAACAGGCGGCAAAATGCCTTGCTGGAACAGGTCGGGGGATAGGTAAATCTGACCATCTGTGATTGAAATGAGATTGGTCGGGATGTAGGCTGAAATATTTTGGGCTTGGGTTTCGACAATGGGCAGAGTAGTGAGTGAACCGCCCCCGAGTTCGTCGCGCAGATGAGTCGATCGCTCAAGCATTCGAGAATGGATGTAGAAAATATCGCCTGGATAGGCCTCTCGACCCGGTGGGCGACGCAGTAGTAAGGACAGTTCCCGATAGGCCCAGGCATGACGGGTGAGGTCATCAAAGATAATCAGCACATCGCGACCCTGCTCCATGAAGTACTCACCCATGGTCGTGGCGGCGTAGGGAGTCACATACTGCAATCCCGGTGGATCGTCTCCCGTGGAAACAATGACGATGCTGTAGTCCATTGCGTTGCGATCGCGCAGGGTCGAAATCACCTTGGCGACGGCTGACGTGCGTTTGCCGATCGCGCAGTAGATGCAAATGACATCTTTATCTGCCTGATTGAGGATGGTATCCACCGCAATAGTTGTTTTCCCGGTTTGGCGATCGCCCACGATTAGTTCGCGTTGTCCCCGTCCAATGGGAATCAGCGCATCAATCGCTTTAATCCCCGTCTGAAGCGGTACTTTCACCGGAGCCCGATCGACAAAGGGGGGCGCGTCTCGTTCGATAGGACGATAATCAACGCCGCGAATCTCCCCCTGCTGATCGAGCGGACGACCTGTCGCGTCTAGCACTCGTCCGAGTAGCCCATCTCCGACGGGAGCATTCATGACTTGTTGAGTTCGCAGAACTCGCTGCCCGACTTTAATATGCTCGCTACTATCCAACAAAATGACGCCGATTTCGTCAGGATCAAGGTTAAACGCGATGCCGTTAACTCCCCCTGGGAAGCGCAAGATTTCATCGGCTTTAACGCTAGGCAATCCAATAACGCTGGCGATCGCCCCCCCCACTGAGCTGACCATCCCGATTTCGTGGGGTTGAATTTGAGGCTGATAGGAATCCAATGCTCGGTCGAGCGGGGTAAACGTTTGATCGAGCAAGTTTTTAAGGGATGGAACCTGTGAAGTCATAGTTGAAGCTAGGGTGAATTAATACTTGCATTAACGGGTGAATCAATATGTGCATCAACGGGTGTTGGACTATGCAGGAACACGTACTGAGTGATGAGTTAAGACGACGAGGATGTCATTCCCGCCGTTGCTTTTCGCTTTTCTTGTTCAAGCTCGGCTGAGACTTCATCTTCAAGGGCTTGCAAGTAGTCGTTAAAGCTCCAGGCAATTTCGCGATCGCTCACCTGCATTTCAATGCCACAAATCAGATCCGGTGAGGTGCTAAATTTTACGGCTTGCCCATTGGCGACGTTTGCATCTTGCAGAAGCGCAATCAGGGACTGGCGGGTATCATCAGATAGCTCAAAGCTACTGCGAATCGTGATGTCTTGATGGTCACTCTGAGCGACCTCTACCAAACGCCGCCATTCAGGATCATCCAACTCTTTGAGCCGCTGCATAAACACGGTGATGGTCTGCTGCTCAAGGCTCGCATCAGCGAGATCTCGAAAGGCTTGGCGTGCGATCGCATAGGTTTCGCGAATCACTCGCCGCTGCAACTGGTCTAAAAACTCTTGCTGCTCTTGCTCAATGGCTTCTTTCCAGCGAGCCTGGCGTTGCTCAATATCGCGCCGAGCATCATGCATCATCTCTTGATAGTGTTGGTTTGCCTTTTCCTTTGCCTCTGCAATCAGTGATGACCGTTGCTCCTCAAGTTCGCGCTGCTTCTGACGATAGTGGTTGGCTTCCTCCTGTGCTTGTTCGCGCTGTTTCTGAGCATCCTCTAGCTGATTCTCAATCCGGGTTTGACGCTCGCGCATGATCCGCGTGATGGGCTTATACAAGACCAGTCGCAGCAGAAAAATTAAAAGTAAAAAGTTAAAAACTTGAACGGCAACTGTAAACCAATCAATTAGCACAAATCATCCTCCCCCACTGGCATCTAGGAAGTGACCCCAAAATGGATTTGCGAAGATCAAAATCATAGACACCACAAAACAGTAAATCGCGGTCGATTCAACGATCGCCAAACCAACAAACAAGGTGCGGGTAATGGTGTTGGCTTTGTCGGGCTGTTGGGCGATCGCCGCCATAGCACGAGCTAGGGCTAATCCTTCCCCGATGGCAGGCCCGACTGCTCCAATGGCGATCGTCAGCCCTGCTGTGATAATTGAAACGATACCCACCAAACCTAAATTATCCATTAACGATACTCCTGCAACAGTCCATCATGACTTTTCTATGCGACATCTGCATCTGCCTCCGGGTCAGATTGCTGTAGTTGTTGGGCGCGAGTTCCTGAGGCAATATAAACCATCGTCAAAATGGCAAACACATAGGCTTGAATGATCCCAATGAGCACGCCAAACAACCGCATCAATGCGGGAAAAAGGATGGGGGCAATGGTAATCAGAATAGCAACGAGCAAGCTGGTGCTCATGATGTTGCCAAATAGACGAATCGCCAATGATATCGTGCGTGAAACTTCACTAATAATTTGGAAGGGCAACATAATGGGAGTCGGCTCGATAAAGTGTTTTAAATAGCCGATGATTCCCCGCTTCCAAATGCTGTAAATTGGCACTGCAACAAAGACGCACAGCGCTAAGGCGGTGGTTGTAGACAGCGATCCGGCTGGCGATTCGTAGACCGGAAAAATCGTCAGCATGTTTGCAAGCGCAATAAACAGAAATAACGTGCCGACAAAGGGAAGATAGGGTTTGGGATCTTGCCGACTGGCTTCTCGAATTTGCTGATTAATGACTTCAACGATCGCTTCTAGCATGTTTTGCCAGTTTGACATGCGATGGCGAATCGATAAATTGCGAGTGACCCACCAGGAGCCGACGACCAGAATTGCCATAATCAGCCACGTATAGAGAATCGTGGCGTTTAGCGTCCAGATGCCAGATTGCCAGAAAATGATATTATCTGGGCTAATTTCCACGCTAGTCCTCCCTCGCTACATTCAATAAAGGACGAGGCCCCCAGCGATCAATTAGGATCATCCGCGCCAATAAAAATCCCAGTAAGCCCACCAGGGCTCGTTCCCAGTGTCCCGACATAATGATGTAAAATCCCAGGATTGTAATCACAGTGCGCCCCAAAAAGCTGCCAACAAATAGGCGAATGGGAAGCTGGGTGCTAGGCAGTTGGCGGACGGTGATCCAGAGGCTACAAAAGTAGAAAAGGCCAAGCAAGAAACCGGCAGGGAGGGCGGCGATCGCAGGTAATACGTCAGTCATCATGATAGTTTTTCCACTGTCAGGTCATATAATATGTGTCAACTCAATGGATGTTAGTCCTCTCGACTTTCTTTCTGAATCCAATACCAGGCATTGAAACACCCCACCACTACCCCAACGAACAGGAGAATGAGCGTCCATGAGATTGGCGTGACCCAGGTTGTATCAATCCAGATTCCAATTGCGATGCCAATCAGCATCGGAATCGCAATTGACCAGCCAACAATACCAAATACACCAACTTCAGATAAAGCGCTGCGCTCTGTGCTATCTTTGGCTTTGAGCTTACGAGTCGTCTTTTCCTTGACGGCATGGTAGAAGTTGTTAATCGGGTTGTGTTCCTGATTTTGATAGTCTCGAACCTCCGTATCTTCACGAGGCTTCCGATCTCGACGTTTCACGACCTTATCCTCCCATTTCAATAAAGCGACGCACAAATCCAGATTCGAGCTTCGCGAGAGCAGAGCGCGTTTGCCGCTGGCGTTCATCAAGTTTGCGAAATTCTTCACTGACCGTTTGCTCAAGGGTTTCTAGGCTTGCCCCCCGCACGGCTTGCCGCGTCGAGACTAAAACCTCTGACCCACATTTCACTAAAATTCCTTCATCAACTGCGACAAAGGTTTCTTCGACATCATCGGCTTCAAAGGACAAAATACCTGGCGCTAATGCTGTGACAAAGTCGATGTGGTTGGGATAGATTCCGAATGCGCCATTTTCAGCTTCAGCCGTGATGTTGCTCACGTCTTCTTCGAGGAGAACTTCGGTCGGTAGGAGAATTTTGAGTTTCATCGACGGCTCCTTTAAGACGTGGGTTACGCAGCAGCTTCATCGGGCGATTCATCGGTTGCTGAGTCCTCTCGATTTGCCCGATCAGGGTGCTGAGATTCTTCTTGTTCAGGCTGTTTAGACTGCTTAGACTGCTTAGACTGCGGCTGGTTTTGGTGAGGTGACTGGGCGTCATCCACCGTGCCAATCATGTAGAGCGATCGCTCCGTATAATCAGAAAACTCATCATTAAGAATGCGTTCACACCCATCGAGCGCATCGGAGAGAGCCACTAGCTTTCCAGCCTTGCCCGTAAACTGCTCGGTGCTGAAAAAGGGCTGAGTCAAAAATCGCTCCAGCCGTCTTGCTCGATTGACCGTCTGGCGATCGCTCTGCGAGAGTTCTTCTAGCCCTAGCATGGCGATGATATCTTTAAGCTCGTCATACCCAGCCAGCGTGCTTTTAACAGCTTGAGCAAGCTGATAGTGTCGTTTGCCCACAATCGTCGGGCTCAGCATTTTTGAACCAGACTGCAACGGATCGACGGCTGGATACAGCGCCTCACTCGCGCGTTTTCGGGATAAAACGATCGACGCAGACAAATGTCCGAACGTATGCACGGCTGCCGGGTCGGTAAAATCATCCGCAGGGACATAGACCGCTTGTACGGAGGTGATTGCGCCCGTTTTAGTATTAGTGATGCGCTCTTGAAATTCGGATAGCTCAGTGCCCAGCGTCGGCTGATAGCCAACGCGTGAGGGCAACCGCCCCATCAGCCCTGATACTTCTTGCCCGGCCTGCACAAAGCGAAACACATTGTCGATCAGCAGCAGCACATCTCGCTTCGCCGTGTCTCGAAAATATTCGGCCATCGTCAGCGCTGCATGCCCGACTCGGAATCGTGCCCCAGGTGGCTCATTCATCTGCCCAAAGAGCATAACGGTGTCTTGTAAGACCCCTGCGTCTTGCATGTCACGATACAGCTCCTCGGCTTCTCGATTCCGCTCACCAATGCCGCAAAAGAAGCTGACGCCTTCGTACTGGCTCACCATGTTGTGAATCATTTCGGTGAGCAATACTGTTTTGCCGACGCCTGCCCCCCCAAAGAGCCCCGCCTTGCCGCCTCGTTCGAGAGGAACGAGTATGTCGATGGCTTTGATCCCCGTCTCTAAGATTTCAGAGGTGGTCGCTTGTTGCGACAAAGTTGGCGGAGACTGATGGATGGAGCGCCACTCGCCGCCCGTAATTTCCTCTTTATGATCAATGGTGTCGCCAAACACATTAAAAACTCGCCCTAACAGGCGATCGCCCACAGGTACTTGCAACGGCTCACGGGTATCGATCACGGCTGAGCCGCGCGCCAATCCAGATGTCGACGTGAGGGCAATTCCTCGGACGGTCTGTTCGTCGACCTGCTGAACGACTTCGATGATGATGTCACCCTGTTCACCCGCCCGGAGACGGGTATAAAGCTCTGGCAGGCGATCGGAAAATTCAACATCTACCACACTGCTTCGGATCGAAACCACGCGACCCTGGTTTTCAGATTGCCGACTGGTTTGAGGTCGATTCTGTGTCCTTTGCATTCCGTCTCGTTGCTAAAGAATCAGCTAAGGAATGATGCCCGCTCCGCGCTATTCCAGACCCATTATGTATTAAGGAATGCTCCAGGTTTTGAAATAGACACGATTTCACTCATTAACCTATCTATGATTAAAGGCTGTTATCTCCCGTTCAGCATCTTCCGTTTGAAAGAAACTGGAGAGCGACCTGTAACGCACTGCATCTCTGATAGCGAAACCGTCCCTGTGATTCATAGTGACCGCATTCGATTTTCTGAGACAGAACTTGCCTATTTTTAGCAGCTAGGCTTCGATGAAATTAGACGAACATCGTTCCTCAATCGTGGGCGAGATGTCGTTAAACTCAGAGTCGAATATCAGAGTCGAATATCAGTGCAGTCCGACTTTTTCAACTACCCTTTTATAATCACGACTTTATAATGACGACATGGCGGTTGTGGATGGATATTCGAAGATGGATATTCGAAGATGGATATTCGAAGATTCCATCACGGCTGAATCCAATCGCTTGTATGCGACTACGCTAGGACTTTCTATGACGGCAACTTCTCAAAATCCCCAGTTCACTCCAACCAAACCAGCTTGGGCAAAGGCGATCGCCCAGCCTGCTCAAGAGTTTCCCTTGACCCAACTGCCCATTCTCTCTGGCAGCATTCCCGATGCATTACGAGGAACCCTTTATCGCAACGGGCCGGCGCGATTGGAACGAGGCGGAGAAAAGGTAGGACATTGGTTTGATGGGGACGGCGCAATTCTGGCGATTCATATCACCGATGACGGGGCAACCGGAACCTATCGCTATGTGAGAACGGATGGTTTCATAGCAGAAGAGGCTGAAAACAAATTCTTGTATGCAGGCTATGGAATGACTCCGCCGGGGCTCATTTGGGAACGGTGGGGCAAATCTGCCAAAAATACTGCCAATACGTCTGTCATGGCGCTGCCCGATAAACTATTGGCACTGTGGGAAGGTGGGAATCCCCACGCGCTCGATCGCCATTCGCTGCAAACGCTGGGGCGTGATGATTTGGAGGGCGCACTTGAGGGCGATCGCGCGTTTTCTGCTCATCCCAAACGTGATCCCATGACTGGAGAATTTTATAACTTTGGCCTCACTCCGGGGCTCAACGCCACGCTTAATCTATATCGGGGGGACGCCACGGGCACTATTTTTCAGACATCCACCATTCAGCTTGATGGATTGCCCCTCGTCCACGATTTTGTGATGGCGGGTCGCTATCTGGTGTTTTGTGTGCCTCCGGTGCAAATTAATTTGCTACCCGTCGCCATTGGCATTCAAAGCTTTAGTGACTCTATGCAGTGGGAGCCTGACCGAGGCACTGAGATCCTTGTGGTGGATCGAGAAACCCTTGGAGTTGTCAGCCGTGAAACAGTCGATCCGTGGTATCAGTGGCATTTTGCCAATGGCTTTGTCGATCGCGACGGTTCAATCATAGTAGATGTGGTTCGCTATGCCGATTTCAAGACCAACCAATATCTCAAAGAAGTTGCCACGGGCGAAACCCACACGCCTGCAAAGGCAACGTTGTGGAGACTGCGAATCGACCCTCAATCTGGGCACATTAACGCTCACGATGAGGTCATTAATCGGAGCTGCGAATTTCCAGAAATCAAGCCCCATCAGCTAGGGCAGGCAAGCGATTCGCTTTATCTATCCGTTCACAGTGCTGGTGCAGATATTGCCAAAGACGTTTTGGGAGCGATCGCCCACGTCGATCTATCCACAGGAGACCTTACGGAAGCCGATCCGGGCGAAAATCGCTATCCGTCGGAGCCGATTTATGCGGCTCATCCCGACAATCCTGACCAGGGATGGATTTTGACCGTCGTCTTTGATGGCACTACCGAATCTAGCGAAGTCTGGATTTATGACGCAGACGGGCTCGATCGCGATCCTATCTGTCGATTGGGGTTGCCAAGTATTATTCCGCTCAGCTTTCATGGCACCTGGGCACCGCAGGGATAGATAGTGTTCCGGTTGAGCGGCAGACAGTCACCCTTTCCAGTAATGCTGAAACTTCTGCCGACATACCTTGACATGTAAGCGCTAGATTTAACTGAGGGAGAGCATCTGGAACACCGAAGGCATCAAATCCTTCTGTAAAATTGAATCGCTGAGCGTCAAGCATTTTGCGTCGACTGATCCGATTCTAGACGTTGAGCAAGTTTGTGAGCAGCTTCGTGTGAGTCCAAAGGCGACCACAGCCCTAGCTCACGGACGTAATACCTTTAATGGGATGTTCGGCGGCGATCGCCAACGCCGTGTATTCTCATCAAATCTGCAACCGTTTCACAATAGGGGGATAACCCCAACCGAGATGGGTTCACTGGACTTTCATAGGTGAAATGGCGATAGCTCAATGAGAATCGATCCCAGGGTGCCATCTGAATGCGAAACAGGATGATGAATAGGTCTGCAAGCTGAGGAAATAGAGGAATGCGAAGAAAGGTCGATTTGTTGAGATACAAAGAAATCTCTCGAATTGCCTGATTAACGGTCAACGCTGGATTGCCTAACACTAGCTTGCGGGGCTGATCGGCAGCAGGCGGATGCTCCACCAAATAGCCAATCACCTGAGCAATGTCATAGGCATGAATGAAATGAAAGCTCCCATCGGTTCTGAAGAAGCGAATCAGATTCATGTGTTTGATCAGATCAGCAAACCCCGCTGAGAGAAACGAGTAGGGCTTTTTCCCATCTCCACCAAACACCAATGTCGGAAAAACGGTCGTGATGCGAGGGGCGATCGCCACCTTCGACAAATTTTGATGGCAGATAAACTTGGTGCGAATATAGTCAGTCCCTAATTCACCGGCTGCTTTGAGGGGCTGGTTGTCATGGCCTAAAATGCTAGCCGTTGAGAAATAAATCACCTGCTGACAGGTTTCTAAATCGAGTAGATTCAGAAGTTCTAGGGTTTTAACCACGTTGACATCATAGGTTTCAATCGGGTCGCCCCATGCCGCCGCCGTCAAGATCGCCGTGTTAATGGTCTTGAGCAAGTCTGTGTATTTATGAATCTGCTTCAGGTTGCCCTGCAACACATGAATCCCCGGACGTGCATCACAATCGACCTTGAGCTTTTCTGGATTGCGGACTAGTAGAAACAGTTCATGGTCGGTCTGCTCAATCAACTGAGAGACGATGTAATGGCCAATGCAGCCACTTGCACCGGTGATGAAAATTTGCTGAGAAGTCATGCGTAGCAGTGTAAACGGTATCTGTAGCGCCCATCCGAAAACTCGCTAGAGTGTTTGGATAGGTTCTTAACGGGTTGGCGTTAATAGCTGATCGGCTTGCTTCGCCGTCTCGAAGAAGTACCTGACGTTATCTTCAGGCGTATCTTTTAACACCCCATGCCCCAAATTGAGAATGTGTCCTCGGTTGCCCGCCTTTTGAATCGTATCCAGGATGCGATCGCGAATAAATTCTCGCGAACCATATAAAACACCCGGATCAAGATTTCCTTGCACCTTCATGTCATAGCCCAAGCGCTGCCGGGCATCTGCCATATCAACTGTCCAGTCGACGCTGATGATATCGACCCCCGACTTGACCATGCGCTCTAGCAAACCCGCACTGCCACTCACCAACAGGATGAGAGGCGTATCAGGATGGGTCGCTTTCACCTGCTGCACGACTTGCTGCTGATACGGAAGGGCAAAGATTTCATAATCTTGAGGGCTGAGCTGCCCTGCCCACGAATCAAACAGTTGCACCACTTGAGCCCCTGAATCAATTTGGTAGCGAACATAGGTGGCGATTGAGTTGGCTAACTGCTCTAAGAGCCGATGAAGTAGAGACGGCTCTGTGAACGCCATATTTTTGATGACGGAGTATGTTTTAGACCCTTTCCCTTCAACCGCATAGGCTGCCAGCGTCCAAGGCGCACCCACAAACCCCAACACGGTCGATTCATTGCCTACTTCTTGTCTGAGTGCCTGCAAAATCTCTTGAATAAAGGGTAACGATTCGACTGGATTGAGGGGATGCAGCGCGTCAATTTGCGCGCGGCTGCGAATCGGGTCATGAATGATCGGCCCCTTACCCTCAGCGATGTCCATGTCGATGCCCATCCCAGGAAGGGGCGTCACGATATCCGAAAACAAAATCACACCGTCAGGACGAAACGCCCGCCAGGGCTGTAGCGATACCTCAATGGCGACGTCTGGAATTTCAGAGCGTTCACGAAACGACGGATACTTTTCCCGCAGATCCCGATATGCTTTCATGTAGCGCCCCGCTTGTCGCATCATCCAAACAGGAGGACGATCCAACGCTTCGCCACGAGCCGCTCTGAGTAAGTAGGGAATCTGGGATGATTCGGCCATTGTGTAAACTTCCTGTTAAATGTCTTTTTAAGCCCATTTGTTAGCTTAGCACTCTGCGATCGCCCTTTTTCGCAGGGGTTTTTTAAGAAAATTGACTAAACTCATAGCTCACCATGGAAGACACACTAAAGGACGTCACACACAGTTTTCAAGGTTTGCCGGAGCCATTGGTTTGCTTGATCTGAGTCTGTCAGCTTACTCCACATCATCGATATCGACCACGGTTCAGTTTGAATTGGCAGCTCAAAGACTTGGATATCCTGCCGGGGTGCAAGGTGCGCCGCGATTCGAGAGGGAATGGCAGTAATTAAATCGGTCGCTGCCACCAAAGATGGCAGCACCAACATATAGGGCGTTGTCACCGCAATACGCCGCTGCAAGCCGTAGTTCGCCAGAATGTGATCGATATATCCGGTTTCATCACGTCGGATCGTCACTAGAGCGTGAGAAAGACTGGCAAACGTTCCCAGCGACAGTGTTCCATTGGCGATCGCCGGATGTTCGGTTCTGGCAATGCCAACAAATCTTTCTTGAAACAGCGACTCTTGCAAAGTCTGCCGGGGTGGAGTTTGAAACACACCCAACGCCAGGTCAATGTCACCCTGTTCAAGCAAGTCTCCAACACTATCCTTCTCAAACCCAATTAGCCTTATGTCAATAGCTGGGGCGGCTCTTTGGCAAAACGCTAGCAGCTTGGGGATCACAACACAACTTGCGTAGTCGGAACTGCCAATTGCAATCCGTCGCGGGGTGGTCGCGGGGTCAAACGTTTGGCTCGACGCAATCGTGTGACGAATTTGCTGGAGTGCCTGCGAAATTCCAAGAGCAATCTGTAGGGCTTTGGCAGTCGGCTGCATTTCGCGCCCAATGCGGATAAAAAGCTCATCGTCAAACAACGTCCTCAATCGCCCCAATGCCGCACTCATAGCGGGCTGCCCTACATAAAGTCGCTGGGCTGCCCCGGTTACGCTACGTTCTTCCATGAGCGCCTCAAACGCCACGAGAAGATTGAGATCAATTGACGATAAATCCATAGGCGAGGGCAGAAGGCAGAGGGCAGAAGGCAGAGGGCGGAAGATATATACCTACTACTGAATTGTTTCAGCCATTCGGGGCATCCCAACGCCCCATCACTTGCCATACCAATCGAGAATTGAGAATTGGTCTGAACCAATCCATTGGGTCATAGGAACCATAATATCAATCAAATTGATTTCTGCTATCTCTATAATCGATTTGATTAATTTATGTCATCCCAATAGGCTAGAGTCATAGAGTCTTGGAATTCACTAACATGGCACTCCAGAAAAAGATTGCGGTTGTTTCGGGAAGTAATCGCGGGCTAGGTTACGCAATTTCACAAAAACTGGCTCAGCAGGATGATATTCGCGTTGTTTTGACGAGCCGTAATCCAGCAGAGGGGCATGCAACCCAGCAGCAACTCGCGAATGACGGGCTCGACGTTGACTATCACATCCTGGATGTCTCAAGTGATGACAGCGTTCAGCAATTAGCTGACTGGCTCCGCAGCACTTATGGCAAGGTAGATATCTTGGTGAATAATGCGGGAGTTAATCCGACGCGCCAGCCTGACGAAGCAAGCCTATTGACGGCTCAACTAGCAATCCTGTCATCAACCTTTGAGATGAATGTAGTGGCGATCGCCCGCATGGTTCAATCCATGATTCCCCTAATGAAACCTCAAAATTATGGGCGTATCGTCAACGTGTCTACCGAGATGGCCTCTCTTTCATCTATTCCTAGAGATTTCTATCCGCTCGCGCCATCCTATCGACTTTCAAAGGTCGGTGTGAATGCGCTCACCGTCCTTTTGGCAAAAGAATTGCAGGACACTAATATTCTCATTAATGCTTATTCGCCAGGATGGATGAAGACTGATATGGGCGGTGAGAACGCACCATTTACTGCTGAAGAAGGAGCCGAAACAGCTGTCTATTTGGCGACGCTTCCCGACGGTGGACCTCAAGGGCAGTTTTTTGGAGAAATGCGAAAGTTCGGAGGACTAGTTCAATTGCTTTGGTAGTTAATCTGTCATTAGGAGAATAGACATGAATATCGGCATTATCGGCACTGGAAGCGTTGGCGGTACCTTAGGACGAATTCTCGCACGTTGTGGACATTCAGTGACATTTGGCACTCGAGATCCCCAAAATGAGAAAGTTCAATCCTTGCTTGCTACGATTAATGGAACTGCTGACGCGACGGACATCGCTACAGCTGTAGCTTCCAGCGAGGTTGTTATTTTGGCGATTCCCTGGAATGCAACTCAAGAGGCGATCGCCTCAGCAGGCGATCTCAGCGGAAAAATTCTCATCGATGCGACAAACCCGATCGAGATGACCCCTGAAGGATTGGCAAAGGGCTTGCTCACCGGACATACCACGTCTGCTGCTGAAGAGCTTGCTCAACTAGCTCCAGGTGCAGTTGTTATAAAAGCTTTTAATACGATTGGTGCAAGCCAGTTTGAGACACCACTCTTCGGCACAATTCGGGCAACCGGATTCATCTGCGGAGATGATTTAGATGCAAAGCAGGTCGTTGCAAGTTTGGTCGAAGAGGTTGGCTTTGATGTCTTAGATGTCGGAAATCTGAGTCAAGCACGCTTACTTGAACCGTTAGGAATGACGTGGATTCATCTTGCATTCTTGAGAGGTCTGGGACAAGAATTTGCTGTGACAGTGATTAAACGACCCAATTAGAACAAATACAGAAGTAGGGACACTTTGATGAACATCGGCATTATCGGCAGCGGAAATATGGGGCGATCGCTCGGTACGGTGTGGGCAGAATCGACGTTATCCATCTAAAGAGCCATTGATTTTGGCATTAAGCCCATAGACCTGACGACTCCCCGCCAACGGCACCAGCGTCACCTCTCGCTCGTCGCCCGGTTCAAAGCGCAGCGCATTGCCCGCCGGAATATCCAACCGCATTCCCCTTGCCTGTTCTCGATCGAATGATAGGGCTTCATTCACTTCATAAAAGTGAAAATGAGAGCCGACCTGAATGGGGCGATCGCCCGTATTAGCAACGACCATCGTTACCGTCGTGCGTCCGGCATTGAGTTCGATCTCACCGGCTTCTGGAATCATTTCACCTGGAATCATCGAGTCTCTCCTTTCATCAACTCATCTCATCAACTCATCAATCAAATCAACGACCTAAACCTAGATAAACTGATCCGTCAGTTCGGGATAAATTCGCCTAAACGTATCAGGATAATCAATCACCACCCCATCTTCATCAACGGGCAACTCGGCTGTAAACTCCCGAAATATGCCGTCGTAGCGATGTAGCCCTCCTGTTTCATCGTGCTTTAAGCAGGTATATCGCTGCGGAACTGGTCTAATTTGCATCGCAGGGATGGCAATGTACACTGCCCTGATGTTTTTAGACTCCCCCGGCTGAAGCGCGAGGCGGCGAATGGCGAGCGAATTGGTGAAGGGCGTCGCTGAAATATCGACCTCAAAACAGCCCTGCAACCCATAAATCGATTGCCCGACCCGATTGATCCAATTCCCTGCACCATCCGTTTCAAGCTGAATCAGGTGCGTATCGCTATGCAATAGCTCTAGCTTTGCAAAATGCATTTTCCAGGCGCGATCGCACCGAATCTCATAGGCAAGCTGAAACGGCACGCCATCTTTGGCTCCAATGACTACGCTCTGAGCCCGAATCTGATCGCCTCGCTGAATCAGATGCAATGACTCCAAGCCTAGCCCGTTCCAGGGCTTCCAAAAGATTTGTCGATCGATCATGGATAGCTAGCGAATGGGATCGTGAACCGTCACGAGCTTGGTTCCATCTGGGAACGTGGCTTCAACCTGCACTTCGTCCAGCATTTCAGCAATGCCGTCCATCACATCATCTCGCGACAGCAAGGTGGCACCAAAACTCATCAAGTCTGCCACCGTGCGCCCCTCTCTCGCTCCTTCTAAAATGGCAGCAGAAATATAGGCGATCGCCTCCGGGTAGTTGAGCTTTAATCCTTTATCTTTGCGGCGCTCGGCAAGCAACGCAGCGGTAAAAATCATGAGTTTATCTTTTTCTTGGGGAGAGAGTTGCATAGGCGTGTTCGAGAAGGGTCACTCCAAATTAGAGACATCAACGTCAACAGCGGAAGAAGATATAGATAGATTGCAAAGGGGATAAACCTAGCATCGGTCATGAGAACAGTCGCCGGAACAAATCCGGCAATATTCCAGGGTATCAGGGGGGCGATAACAACAACAGTATTTTCAAGATCTAATGCAAGCTGATCGTGACCCCGCTCGGTTTTGTGATAGGTCGGCTCAGCCAATTGTTGGGTCAACAAAATGGCAATGGTTTGACTACAGCCGACGATTGCAGACAACGTTCCCACGAGGGTGGTGTTCAAAAACCGCCGGCTCGGTGACGAACAGCGGCTCAAATAGGTCTCAAGCTGAGCTAATATTCGTGTGCCTGATAGCACCCCAGCGATCGCCGTTGAGAGGATGACCACGATGCAAACCGGCACCATCGACCGCACACCGCCGCCCACAAAAATCGACTGGAGTGGCGATGAGTCAGGCAGCTCAAACCCAAACACCGCAAACCGGATTACCTCCGCGATCGAGTAATCTTGAATCACCAGGGCGATCGCCCCGCCGACCAGCAGGCTCGCCATCATCGACCTTTTCACCTCAACCCGAACCAGCGCCAATCCCAAAATTACTCCTGCGGGCACTACCACCCAACCTTGTATGTCAAAACTCTGTTGAATATCGTCCGTCAGCGTCGATTGAATCGCGTGAGCCGGATTAATCAGTGACAATAAAAAATAAATCATACCCGATAATGCCAGCGGCAGAACAGACGTTTTAGCCATATTTTTGAGATTGGCATACACATCGGTTTGAGTAAGGCTGGCAATCAGGTTTGCACTAGACGACATCGGAGAACAGCGATCGCCCACATAGGCTCCCGCAATAATCGCGCCCGCCGCCCAGTGGGGATGCACTCCCCCCGCATTCGCCAAGATCATCAGCGCAATCCCGATCGTGCCTACCGTTCCAAACGAGGTGCCTAGCACGATCGAAACGAGACTCGTCAGCGCAAACGCAGATAGAATAAAGAACTGAGGATGAATGGCTTGGACGCCATAAAACACCAGCGCCGGAACCGTTCCCGATGCCATCCAGACTGAAATGACCATGCCGATCAGCAGCAAGATTTGCAGCACTGACCCTGCTTTTTGGCTTCCCAGAACTGCCATTTTAAGAAGTACCGAAAACGGCATCCCCTGACGACGCAGCACGATGAGCAGCAGGGCAAGTGACGCAAACAGCGGATAGCCAATGAAATATCCCTGCTGAACGCTGATGAATAGGAGAACAAATGACGCGGATAATGCAATGATGACATCCATCGGGGATTGGGTCTGTGATTTAGGGAGGATGCATAAGACTACTGAGTCGTTGAGTAGGCTGTTTATTTTTCTAAACGTGTAGCCTAAAGGCTTTTACATTGACTCATCAATGACTTAAATAGACAACTCCCATTAATAAAATTGATGGATCAATCATTCAATACGCCCTATGCGATCGCACCGAAGTAATACCAATTCTTCAAATTCAGACTACCCAACTCATAACTCTAATCAGCAATGTCCATTCGTCCAGCAGAAAAAATTGCGTCTACTCGGAGCTGCAAGTTTGGAAACATCATCGGTTGTTTAGGTTTGCCGATGTATTCTCTACCACCAAGCCCCAGATAATCTGTAATCCAATGCCCTGGTACACCCATCGATGCTAACTGCGAGTAGATGGCTCCAGATAAACTAGAGTCTAGAAAAGCCATCTGAGCACCATGAGATTTTACATTTCACGCCATGCGGAGGAAGAATTAGATCGTCGAGCAATTCCGAGAGATTTTTTGGATTCCGTTTTAAGTAGGAGGGCTGAATTATTTGTAGGATGGGTTAGCGTCAGCGTAACCCATGCGGGCGTTGGGTTTCGTTCCTCAACCGCAACCTACGTATGCTCACATTTGATTGTGTTTACCTACTTACGTAATCCGCAACAAATTGTAGAAGATCGGGACGGGAAGAAGGTATATCAGTCGCAATTTATGTTTAAGAACGACAAGACGTATTTAGTACGAGCGGTCATAGCTGATAATACGAAGCCAGCAATCGTTATTACAGTTTATCGGACGAGTTAAATTGCTCGATATTGGAGGGGAAGATGAAAGTCATTTATGATGCTGAGACGGACATACTGCGTATTGTATTGACTGACGCTTTGATTGAAGAAAGCAATGAGGATTCGTCAGGAATTATCTTGGACTATGATGAGGCTGGAAATGTAGTAGGGCTAGAAGTTCTCAACGCATCTGTACGAGTGAAAGATCCGCGATCGCTCGAGCATATTGTTACAGGTTAAATACTATAAACGTTTGGAAATTCAGAACACTCCCATGATTAACTTCAAAATAACGATAAGATCTGTAAATTAGATCTAGACATTAAATCTAGAGAATTGGTATCGCGCGATCGCGGATTGTTCGAGAGTCCGCGTAGGCGCACATTGTTCGTATAGTCGCGGTTTCAACCGCCAGACTTGAGTTTGGCAATGATTGAGGAGGTTGTCGATCTAGAAAACGAGCCGTCGAATGCAGCAAATGAGAGCATCGATCTAGAAAACGAGCCCTCGAATATAGAAAATGAGCCCTCGACTATAGAAAACGAAGCCTCGACTATAGAAACTGAAGCCTCGACTATAGCAAATGAGCCCTCGACTATAGAAAACGAAGCGCCGACTATAGCAAATGAGCCCTCGAATATAGAAAACGAAGCGCCGACTATAGAAAACGGAGCCTCGACTATAGAAACCGAAGCCGTGTTAACGAAGTCGCTTTAAACAGGGGCGATCGCCCCCCATAACCAAACCTTGTAACAAATTTGACTTGCCTGGATGCGCTAAATCGAGTAAATTTTTGAGCTAAGGCTGTGTGTGTGCAGCTTGTTTGTCCCAAAATTTGGTCGAACGCCACTGGAAGGTGAGCCAACACCAACCAGCGGCTGACCCCCTCAACAGATCACGCCTGTCTCGGAGGCTGAGTAAGATTTTACTCGTGGCCGTCCCGAACTGCACATGTTTAGGGCGGCTAAATTTTGGGATTCCTTTCCTATCGTTTCATTGGAGGAATCCCTCATCATGTGTTTCACCAATCCAGATCCTCAGCTATTTGAAAACGCTGAGGATCTCAATCTCGTGCCGGTTGCAAATCCCCCTGAACCCGAGCGGGAGCGCCTACGCCATGATCATCGGCTCACCCGACGGCGTGCGTTGGTGAAGCCGCTCCCTTTGGGAGTATCGGTGATTAATCGATTGCATGTGCTCCAGTATGCAGAGCAGTCAACCTGGAGTCGGTTGATTAAGATTCCGGAGGGGGGTGTTGTGATTACGCCCGACCAAGGTGCGGTGTTGAGTTATCTGCTGCGCTATCGGCAGTTGGGGTAAGAAGTGTTTGGGGTGGGCGATGCCCACCCTCGGTTGAGGTGGTGTTTGGGGTGGGCGATGCCCACCCTACGGGGCTTAGACAAAAGGCTGAGGGAGAGTTGATTCGTTATATATCTCTTGGAATGCTGCAATTCTAGCGAGATTGCTGTGTGGAAACTTTATACTGATTATGCAGAAGCACATTAAAATCGTTCGTAATAAAATTAATCTTTCACGCACATCAACATCGCTTTTTCCTTGAGTAAATAAGCAATGGCACGGGCAGATCTATTAAAAAAACTTCTGAAAAGTCATCAAAAACATGATGATTGGGCTTTTCGTGAGGCTGCCGAGGAAATCATTGCCGAGGAAAGGAAAAAGCATCATATTATCCTGGCAAATGAGTTGGAGCGGATTTTGAAAAATGGTAATGGTCACTTGAATTATGGACAGATACAAAGTCTCACACAACTAGACTCCGTCCCTAAAGATATTGAAAAGGGAGTGGCGCTGCTTGAAACCAAATGGACAAACCGTTTTCTAGAGGATCTGATCTTAAGTCAAGAAATTCGGAACGCACTTGAAAGGATGATGCGTGAGTTTCGAGAATGGGAAGTTTTGGAAGCTAATGGGCTGCTACCTACTCGTCGTGTTCTGTTCTGTGGTCCTTCTGGCTGTGGGAAGACAGCAGCAGCCGAAGCCATAGCAGCAGAATTAGGATTGCCGCTACTTTATGTTCGCTTTGATGCAGTCGTTTCTTCACTACTGGGTGAAACTGCTGCCAATCTTCGCAGAGTGTTTGATTATGCTCAACGTGGGCAGTGGGTGATGTTTTTTGATGAGTTTGACGCAATCGGCCGATCGCGTGACGATCCTACAGAGCATAGTGAGATCAAGCGAGTTGTCAATTCATACTTGCAAATTGTTGATAATTTTAGCGGTCGATCTCTTATCATTGCAGCAACGAATTTTGAGCAAGCACTTGATCCGGCAGCTTGGAGAAGATTTGATGATGTCATTCGTTTTGAAAAGCCTACAAATGAGCAGATTCGGAGGCTCGTTGGCAAACGATTAGTCCCATTGAGATTTAATAACACTCAGGTGGCTGAGATAGTAAAGAAGCTATCAGAGTCTACATATGCAGATGCGGAACGAGTGTGTTTAGATATCCGTAAATCATGCGCTATTCAGGGTACTCGACAAGTCAAAAAAGAAGATGTTGAAGAAGCCCTTTCACGACACGCTTATCGTCAGGCTATCTTGGAAAGAGCTTGCGGCAATCCTATGCCGAAGATTGATCAAGATTAATCATTATGCCTCCATCTCAGCCTGAATCTGATCGATATATACACATCACTTTCACTCGTGAACCGAAGAAGCGATTTGATGACCGGAAAACTCGACCAAATCTTGGTGCGCCAAAAGCTCCTATCCGAGAAGATCGTCATCAACATGCTCAAGAAATTTCACAAGGTATTACGCAGGCAACACAGCAAATATCACAAGCCCGAAAAGGCTATGGCATAGATCCTGAACAGCTTCTTGTTTTGGAATTCAATAGCACCAATATCAACCTGCGAGAAACCTTCGAGCGTTTTGGTGCGTGGGTTGTTAGTGAGTTTAAGGATAAAGTAGCTGATCAAGATCACTATCGTTTGCTTGTTCAATTTCCAACCGAAACTTCGCGTCAGCTTTTATCGGATGAGAATCGTCTTTACGACATAGGGGCAACTGAGAATACAGTTTTGGCTCCTGTAATGAGACAGAACTTCTTTGCCGCATTAGAATCAGTAAGCTCAGTATCACGTGAGGAAAGGATTGGAGTTCGTCTACGGGAGGAAGGTTTCCCTGATGCGGAGTCTTTTTATCTTGATGTAGATCTTTGGCATCCCGGAGATCAAGATTCTGTTCGCAAGGTGTTGGGTGATATTCGCTCAATGTGTGCCAGTTATGATGGACAGCTAACTGAAGAGGTGCGAACTTCTAGTTTGCTACTGGTCAAAGTTCGCGGTTCGCGGCAGTTAGCAGAGGCTTTGCTGGAGTTAGACTGGGTTGCTCGTGTTGATCTTCCTCCTAAATTATCACGCGCTTATTCCGAGATATTTGGAGATGTGAAACCACCTGATCCAATGCCAGTTCCTTCAAACGAAGATCCGATAGTATGTGTCATAGACAGTGGAGTAGTTTCAGGACATCCTTTTCTAACCAATTGGGTTGTTGAAGAACGAGATTTCGACACAGGAGAAGATACTTCAACTGATCTAAACGGACATGGAACGTCTGTTGCTGGTTTGGTCGTCTACGGTGACATTGCTAGTTGTTTAGAAAGCAATCAGTGGCAACCCAGAGTTCGGATTTGTAGTGCTAAAGTGCTTTGCCATGATCCTGCGTGGGGACCTGTTATTCCAGAACACCACCGTGCTGAAGGGTTAATCGAGCAAGCTATCCGAGACTTCGTCAAAGAACGACAATGCCAAGTCTTTAATCTTTCTATTGCCAACCCACAAGAAGTTTATCGGGGTGGACGACAGTTCCCGTGGGCAGAAAAACTCGACGAGCTAGCCAGAGAATGGGATGTTGTGATTGTTCAGATTGCTGGTAATTGCGAACCCCTGATATCAGAGGATGTGACTACGAGAGAGGAATTTCAGAAGGCTGTTCGAGACAGCTTACTGAAAGATGAAAATCTCAGAATTTGTAATCCTGGTACAGCTGCTCTTACCATCACAGTTGGTGCCTTGGCTAGATCAGATGCTCTTGGAGATCACGTAAAAACTACAGGTGTTCGCTTGAAAGATGCGTTTCCAGGTGCGCCAGCTCATGCTCCTGCACCTTTTACCAGAGTGGGGTGGGGGCTTGCTTATGGTGGTAATAACACAGCAGTTAAACCCGATGTTGTTGCTTATGGAGGAAACTGGGCAATTCAAACTATTGCAGGTGGAAGCCCCAAGTGGAAGCCTTTTATCTTTCTAGGGGAACCAACCATCCAAATAGAAGACAGTAGTCGGTTTATCACGGCAAGAGATGGCACTTCTTTTGCTTGTCCTCACGTTGCTCATGCTGCTGCGATCGCTGCATCCAGTCTAAAAACAACCCTTGGACGAAGACCATCTGCTAATTTGATTCGTGCTTTAGTAGGTAGCGCGACCTATCCACCGCCGTGTCCTCCAGGTTGGTTAGGCAACGAGAAAGACACGCTGCGTCTCATCGGCTATGGAATGTGTTCTGTCGATGATTTAACAGCATCCAAGAAAAACCGGGTTCGTTTGATTGCCATGGATGAAGTCGAGTTGGATAAGCTTCATATCTATCGAGTTGCAGTTCCTGAAATCTTTCTTACAACAAAGGGAAAAAGGGGTATTACAGTTGCACTTGCTTACGATCCGCCTATTCGTGCCAGTCGCAAAGAGTATCTTGCAAATACAATGTGGGTTGAAGCATTACATGGTTTAACCACAGAAGAAGTTGAAATCTATCGAGCAAAGAATACTGCTTCTGATGTAGATACTCTTCCGTCTAAATATCAATTAGAGTTGCGTCCTACAAAAACGGATGTTCGATGGTCAACATTACAGGTTAGAAGATTAAAAAAACAGTCTAAATTGAAAATACCTGCTGGTGAAACAGAGGCAGTAGTTCATTTTGTGGTTGGCTGTCAGCACAGATTTCCTACGGGTTTTGACTACAAACAGAGGTATGGCTTAGTTGTTCTTTTTTGGCACGAATCAGAACAGATAGAGCTATACCAGGAGTTACGAGTGAGGGATAGAGTGCGTATGAAATCGGCTCGTGTTCGGGCTTAGATACTCAGGTTTATTGAATCTAATTTTTTCGATAGAAATTTGGGTAGATGAAGTCACATATTCTTTAGTTCCCTCTAATTCCGAGTAATAGGTGAAAAATGGTTACAACATTCAACAAACCGTCCTCACTGATTCACGAAATTCAGCTCGAAAAAGTCGGTGACTGGAGTTTATTTAAATTTAGTGAATCTCTCCAACTTCGAATGGAGAGCCTTCTAGAGAAAAAGAAAGCTGATCAGCTAACTCCCGACGAACTCTCTGAACTCGATGCGATCGGGGAGCTAGACCGCATTTTTACTCACATCAACGCCATGGCTGCTCAACATGCCAGCCGAGTATCACCATAACATCAGGATCAATTGAAGATATCAATACTACAGAGCGATACTATAGAGCGATCGCCCCGTGGTATCGCCCCGTTCAGAAAACCTCAACTAAAATCCGTCGAGACCGATTCAGATGCAAAGTATGTGTCAAGAGGTCTATAACTTTAGCCAACTAAACACATCACCGACAGTCAGTTGCAACTCAGAAACTAAACTAGGAACTGGTAAAACCTCTTGTGCATCTTGCAGCAATTCAGGTTGTTGTCCGGTGGGGTAGATGAGAAGCGATCGCTCCTTTGGATCAATCAACCACCCCATCTGACATCCTTGGTTCAAACAATGCAGAATATTTCCAGTTACTTTGGTGGGGCTTTGTTCTGGAGATAGGATTTCAATTGTCCAGTCAGGGCACATTGGAAAGCTATTGGCAATGTCTCCACGATCGTCAACTGGAATTCGATCCCAAGCAAATATGGAAACATCAGGAACGAGCGATCGCCCACCAAACGTACACCTTAATTCTGGGAACGCTAGCGCAATTTTTCGATCCTCCACGACTTGATTAATGGCTGTGACCAGTTTCCCCTGTAATTTGCTGTGCTTCCCTTGCGGCATCGGCTTCTGAACCACCTTCCCGTGGATATATTCACTGGCGGGCTTTGTTTCGGGTAGCGTCAGAAACTCCTCCAGCGTAATTGTTCTTTCAGGGACTTGCACCATAAAACTTTTTCCCTTGCTAAGGTCAACACAGCAAAGTAAGAAGGGCACCCCCCACCTGCTGATGAGTTTTGCCTATTTTAACTTGACTGATTCGATCCAAAGTTGTGGATTAGGTTGGTGCGATCGCCCGTTATTCTTTAACTGCGTATTAAGATTAAAATGACCCTCTATTGATTGGTCAACAACGATGAAAATAAAGCGCGGTTTGGTCATCACCAGCATCCTGCTAGCCACTACAGCCGGACTAGGAAGCGGGGTTTCATCCACCGTTAATGCTCAGACCAATTGCACTATTAACCGGGGGCGAGCCAGCACCCTCACCTGCGCCAGAATTTACCGCATCGTCCAAACCGTGCGACTATTCACTCGGGGCGGCAGAACATTACGCCTCACCCCTGCGGATCAGACCGTCATACTTCCAGAGGAACGCCTTCAAACCTTGTCAGGTTCTAGAGCCGAGCTTCAGTTCAACGATGGCTCTCTCGCCTGGACCCGAGCCGGAACCGTATTTGAATTTGCTCCTCGGCAGCGCATCATTCAACTGGGTAACGGTGCCATATTAGTTGTCACCGAGCGAGGAGCACCACCGATTCGGGTGAGTACGGCAGAAGCAAACATCATTCCTCGGGGGTCTGCCTATGTAGTTCAGCGGAACGAAGCCACTGAAACCACCGATGTCTTTGCGTTGACAGAAAATCCAGACGGGTTGCTGACGGTATCCAGCTCAGTTGAGGGAGACGAATCGGTCGAGTTGGAAGCTGGAGAAACCGTCACCGCCGACGAAACCGGACTCAGCGCCGTCGAAGAGTTTGATTTAGAACTGTTTTATTCAACCAATCCGATCGTTGCCGGACTAGGCCCCAATCAAGAAACCGTCGTATCGCAAAAGCCAGCCTCTGTTCAGCAAACGCTGAATTCGGTCCGGGTAGAAACCTTAGCGGCAGTCGACGCTCAAACTGCCGGATTTCGCAGAACGTTTCTCCGCACTGCGCTGACGGGAGCGGATATGGATTTAGACCTAGACGTGCGACTGCGGGACGACATTGAAGACGTGACAGAGGAGTTGTCTGGACGGTATGAGCTAGATGATGATTTTGATCGAGACGACATTACTGGATTTATAACGTTTGAGCCATTTGATGATGTTGGCAGCGTCGAGTTTGAGTTTCAGGACGGCGAACTCTTAAGCATTGACGGACAAGCGATTCAGAATATTCGAGTCTCATCGTTTGGGCTGAGTGGCGACAGCGCCAGAGGCACCATTGTCTTAGACAACGGTGAGGCCATTCGGATTGAAGTCTTCGGGATCGGGGGCAATTTTGACGAAGATGATGAGGTGCTCCCCGGCAATCTGATTCGAGGGACGGTTCCCGATCGCTAGTTGGATAAGCGAGTATTGATTTGAATTAGGGCTTGCTGAAGCGGTTGGGGCAAGCTTTGCCATGACATGAGCTAAACCAAAGCGACACTTGCCCACGCCAAACTTGCCTTCCACCTGGTTGCGAACAGCAGCATCAGCTTGGGCTTGGGCTTGAACTTCGGACCCGCTTGCAGGGTGGTGCGGGAGGGGGGCTATACCTACTCGACCACATAACACCAGCCGAACGTACTCATTACCGCTATCACTGGCTTCTTTCAAGTTTTTGGAAATGCCCCAAATATCTCAAAAAACCGCCTCAACCGCACTGGCTTACGGGAGTCTGTGAAAGCGCCCTTGCGGGCGCCCTTTGTTTCTGTGGTCGCGGGTTATTCCGCGAAAAGCCTCAATGCGTCTATATGATCTGACAGCGCTTTTTCCCTATCTCTAGCGGGCTATCCCTAGGTTTCGGGTGGAGAGTCAAGATTTTCTGATTGAGCTACTTGTACCCCAATAATGTGGTCGATCAAGTCGCGTGCATGTTGGGCTTCCTCTAATCGACTTCTGTAAGAACTATGGAGTGATGCATATTTACTCAACCCTTTCAGTGATGCCTTGATGGTTTCTAGTTCATCCTCGGAGAGCAGTTCGCCATCCAGCATTTTCTGAAACAGTTCCAAGCTTTCAATTGATTTCCTTTCTTTGCATAGTTTTAGCTGGACATCCGCAAGTCCTTGGAGTTTACGAATCGCATCATTGATTGACTCAGACGTATATTGTTCTCCAGCACTCGTATTAGAATTGCTGCTGGAGGTATTGCTAATACCATTACTGGAATTATGCTTGGCGGGAGAGTTGGCAGCGCCATCCGCGGTGCCGTTAGTATCGCGGGGCGTCTGACTGGTTGTCTGACTTGGAGGGTTACTGAGCACTTTATTCTTTGGATTCATATGACGTTATCCTGAACTGACGTTATCCTGAACGGAGCATCCACAGCGATCATAGTACAAATGCCCTATTGATCAATATATTCTTTAAGTAGATGGGGCTGATAAGAGGTGTTCAAATTTAGATAGCCGCTGATAACGTAGCGATTTTCTTCGATAAGATAATCAGAAAATGATGGCTCTTGTCACTCGTTCCAAGGTTGCAAGATCATTAAACACATAGGCTCTACCTTCTTTTTGTAGCAACCGTTGAACTTGAGCGGTCCAGGTGAATGGCGGTAAATGAGACTGGGGCGAGCCTCTGGGGACACAGATAATCTTTTGCAACTCATCGAAACGCTACTCAGCTAGTGGTTAAGAAGATGTCCGTCAAACTCTCGAATAAACGCTCAATGCAGTCACTGTGACCAAAATCAGTCCCATACCGAAGATTTGTGGGCCCACCAGGCTTTCATTTAAAACCACTACGCCGAATAGCGACGCGATGACGGGCTCGATCATTGCCACAATTGAGGCCAAAGCCGGCGCGATACTGTTCAGACCAACGATATAAAGAACGAACGACAATCCCGCGCCAAACACACCCAGTGCTGCGAACAGCGGCCAATCCGGCGTGCTCAGGACGGCAACGGTCTGATTGACATCGCCCGGCCAAATCAGGATGGTAGCCAGTACCGCGAACGCTATCGTGAGAATCGCCTGCGGGCTACCGTGGGGTGCCGCATACTTGAAGCCGAAAATGAATACCGCATAGGACAGCCCGGCAAGCAGCCCAGCGACCACGCCAATCGGCGTGACACTGCCCGCTCCGATATCGTAAATCTGGGTGAGCAACACGATGCCAAACATCACCACCGCAAACGCAGCCAACTTCGGCACGGTGGGCCTTTCGATCTTGAGTGCGAATGACACAAGATACACGAACACGGGTGCGCAGTACATTAATGTAGCCGCAACCGCTATGCTGCCCTGCCCGATGCTCACGAAATAGAACGCGAAGTTGCCCGCTACACCGAGACCGGCGATCGCTGACCAGAACCATAACTGGCGATTGGCCAATCCGCTACCACTCGGGCGCAACGCTAGCCAGACGAGGACAAACAGCAGCCCGATCACGCCTCGATAGAACGAAACCACGAACGCGTCCCAGCCGCCGGCCATAAGAATACCGCCAATTCCTCCTGATAACCCCCAGCAGAGAGCTGCCAGAACCACGTAAACCTTACTCACACCCACTATTTGATCTCCTTATTGCATGATGAAAATCAGAAAGTTAGAGGTAGTGAGTTCCATACTGCTATGCAAGTCCCTAACCATCTGCACCAATCGAGGACTGAACAGCAGATCTTTCTGACAAACAACTCTGTACTGGTTGTCAGTTTACTTGATCAGTGCTGATTGCGCTGCTTAACAGTGAAATTGTGCGGTGGCAGATAAGACCGAAATGAAGCGCAAAGTCTCTATTCCGTCCTCTCCACTGCGTTGTTAGCTGGCTGGCTATTACGCGATGCTTCTAATTTCTGCCGAATTGCTGCCTGAATCTTTGCGTCAAAATCAGGATCGCTCGGGCTCGCAATGAGGGATTTTAGACGCTGACTGAACCTGTCCAAATACGCCTGAAAAACGGCTTGATCTCGGCGGTTTGATAGAAAGTGCCGTTTTAATTCGGCATCACTCATAGCATCAAAATTCACTTGACTCATCAGAACACCTCTCCGTTCGGTACAATTTCAAACTCAAGGTCTTCACCATATCCAGCCAGGACATATACGTTGCGAGTCCGACGATCAACACAGACTACATGCATTGGTTGTAACATGGTGAACGTCAATTGACATCTGACGTGGATAGGCAGAATGATTCAGCTTTCAAGTCCATTGTGCCAAGTCTGGGATGCTCTTTCCGGAGACGTTGAAACTCTTTGGCAGCTTGTTCATCAAACTCAAGAACCGGAATTGCGCAGTAGTTCGCTATCTGCTACTTCACCGGAACGGGCGCTTGCTAACCTTTGTAAGAGGTGCTGAGCGCTGACTCCTCCACGATCTGAAATACTGAAACACTACGATGATCGGTTTGCTCCCATCTACCTTCAAGAGCTGCCAAAGCCGACATTGAAGTAGTACAACGGCGATCGCCCTTTTCGATGGTCGGTGGGTATGGCGTTGTTAGACTACAATCGCTTGCTTCAAGGAATTCATGAGCATGATACGTTCCTAAGAATCTATCGGTGGGGTAGTAAGAGTTGCAGTAGGGAACGCGCCATTTCATTATGTTTGATTGTTCGACAACCATTTTGATTATGCTTGGATATGTCTAAAGGTGCGTCATCGGACGCACCCTACAAGATGGCGATCGCACTATTTTTGAGATGCAACATAAGAACGCCAAATAAAGGTAAACAGCACCCCTAAAGCGAAAGAAACAACGAGAAGTAGAGAACGCCCTATAAAAACGTCAGATATATCACTTTTGTCTTGAACAGCAAGCTCAAAGATCCTTTCTAATTTGGCAAGTAAAAAACCAGTTAAGAATGTTGCAATTGCCTTTCCGAACTCTGAGAATCTTGATCTTTCAATGTCTGAGATTGGCGTTATGAGTATCCCTAGTATCCAGCCAATTAGACCACCACAAAAAAGGAAGAGAACGTTGAGTTGAGGCGAGTTACCAATCGAGAAACACGACCAGAACAAAAAGCCAATAGCTATTAACCCTAGCAAATAGCCGATTATTGCTCCACTGCTTCTCATTTTTTCAATCTCCCCAACAGGGTACATGATAGTTCTTGTTTTGCTTTATCCGGATCTAATTAATAAACAGTCATCTACCTTCATCAGCATCATAATCAAGATTAACTTCAGGCAATGTTCTCACCAGCGGGTCAAATGTCCGCTGCAACGACCTGTTGGGCCGCATCAGGCACAACGCTCGTGAACTCGAACTTGCGACCCGAGAACGAATCAAATAGCCGCCGATGCTGTTCCAACCCATATTCATCTCTTCGCGTTTCGTACTCTGATACCCACTTGATCAGGTTATCTAGATTCTGCTCTTGCTCTGATTCGGACGCGAACTTCTCCGGCTCCCAAGGGCGGCGCCGGCAGTGCTCGATGCAAGTGGCCACCCCAGGATTCAAGAACACAAGCGTCTCGCAGTGCTCAAGAGCAGGTTCAATGATGTCGGCGTAACAACCTTCTACAATCCAATTCTCATTGGCTCCAATGAACTCGAGAACATCGCGAATGCTTTCAGTGAGTGGGCGCCGCTCGGCTCCTTTTGAGAAAGCCACTTCGTCAAGTGACAGGCGCGGTACGTGAACATCGCCCATCAATGCACGCGAAAGGGTTGTTTTACCTGCCCCGGCGTTTCCCATAAGCACGATTTTCACAATGCGGCCCAACGACTCAAATCAGCGGCGGCAGATAACCTTGAACTCATCACCAGTGGCTCTCGACCGTCCGCTGCATTTGAATTGTTAGACCTCATAGACTATCGATGAACTCTTCAACTGTAACTTGTGCTTGCTTGAGAATTCCGCTCAACGTACCAATCTTCAATTCCCGATGCACAGGGACAACACAACCAATTGCGCCCTCTTCGGTTTCCTTCTTCATTACAATATGACTACCCGTTTGGCGAACTTGCTCGAATCCTAACCGCTCAAGTGCTCGAATTGCCTCTCTACTTGAGATGCGTGGCAGCTTAGGCATAGCTGACCTCAATGCTGGTCACAAATCTAGGAGAGGTTTCAGGTAAAGGAAATTCCTCTAAGTAGAGTCGCGTTGCCTCTCTCAAACCTGCGATTGCCTGCTCGATCGTTTCCCCTTGATCAACTGTGCCAACCTCTGGACATTCAGCGATGTACATCTCCTCTTCTTTATAGAGAATGACAGTAAAGCTACGACTCTTCATCACGTTTATCCTCAAACCTTCTTTCAGAAAGCATAACATCACCCTTTTTTAGAAATCGGCAAAGGGTGACATAGGAGTTCTAAAGAAGAACTTAACCAAACCTGAACTCTCTCAACACAAGCCCTAAAGATGCTGGGCACTTGCACTGTGCTAAAAGGGATACGGGTGTTGTTTTTCGCACCTCAACCCAACCTACGAATGAGCGATTGCACTACTTCTCTGCAAGAGCATGACAAGCGCTTAGGCAAGAGAACCCAATACTTGCCGTGATAGAACCTGCAAGAACAGCTTTAATTCCCCACCCTATAACCGGAATAAAATTCAGCATTTCGGCAACTGCAGCATGTCCCAATTTAGTTCCCACAAACGCTAATCCACCACCACCCGCTACAGCTATGCCATTCTTTATCAAAAAATCTTTAATTCCGTCTTTCGAGATATCTTCAGAAAAATAGAGATTATAAATTGTCACACACATAGCAATTTCTGCTGCTGAGAACACAGCGTGCTTTCCAGTTTCAACTCCAGGAGTGGGAACTGCGGCTCCACCGGCATTTGCTGTTGTGGTCGCTATGATTGCAAGAATAGCTTTGTTCCTTTTTGTCGTCAGAGAATCCATGAACATGCTCCACTTTGACGAATGATAGTTAACAAATGATTTCAAATTACTGCAATTTACTAAGAAACTCAATAGACTTAATCGGAAATAGTGGAGCCCTTGATACGCAAGGCTTTCAGAGATCGGCCATAAACCAACTGGAATCCTTGTCACGTAAGCGTTTGACGCCATCTTTCCCCCCCTTATTACCGATAATGTCTAGCGGTCTAACAATGTTATTAGACAGAAAGTTTCCGTATATTGTCCTCAGGGGGGTAGATATGCGGAAACTTTCTGCACATCTACCTCGATTGGCTAGATCGCAAGAAACTTTCCACATATTATCCCGATCCAGGTAGATCGCAAGAAACTTTCCACATATTTTCAGGTATAGTACATGTAGTCTACTGAGTTGCATTTGCTACATGTCATGCCAGTTTTACCTGAACATTCTACGGGGCCAAAGCCCAAGAAGCTTTTAGACCAGGTTCGCGAGGTGATGCGCTTAAAGCATTATGCTTATCGCACCGAAGAAACTTAATCCATTGGATAAAGCGATACATTCTGTTCCATCACAAACGACATCCTAGAGATATGGGATGTGTTGAGATTGAGGCATTCCTAGACGACGATGATTTATACCCATGTACTCAATCGGGGTGGCAGGGGAGTTCGAAGTCCGTTGGATGGGTGAAGGCGATCGCCAAAGACCGTTCCTAAAGGATCATCACCCCACAACCCCATTAAATCTTTCTAATAAGCCAAAGTACGGTTGTATTTCTTTCACGAATACACTATTCTTTGCCATTAAGCGCTCAAACAGCGCAGCGCTCCCTAGAAGTGGTGGGACACAACTAGGAAGCTAACCCCTGACCCTGTTCTAGGCAGAATCAGTGGCTTTAGGCATTTTAGCTCCTATCGCCATCCTTCTTTGCCATGTCAAGTATCAGGGTGGCGTGTTTGTTTGAGCGCTCTTTATCAGAAAAAAGGAGCGTACTTCATGGTTTATCCTCCCAATCCGCCCGGTGGGGCGGACAGTTCATCGCGTCCAGATGATGATCGCCATACCCTGCGCATCATTGCAGTAGGGTCGCTTACTGTTGTGAACCATCACATCATGCAGATGTATCAACTCGACTATGCCGAACCGGGTGACTGGTCAAAGCCATTGCCCACGGTGAATCCCAATGAGGTGATGCGGATTTTGACCAAACGCATTCGGGGGTTGAATACCTAGGCTGGTTGACTGGCAAGACTCTGCACAGCCGATGTTGGATAGGTGAGAGCGTTTAGATTTTCGTGTCAGTGCGACCGAGGACGGTCGCGTATTCCTTAATTACACAAAATCTTGAATGCTCTCATGCCTGTCTTTCTGGGGGCTGATCAGTCTCTCCAGGGTGGTCTACTCAACCTGCAAAGTGTTATTTCGAGCCTTCTTTCCTTTAGTTTGGGACTCATTTCCTTTAGTTCGGGACTCATTTCCTTTAGTTCGGGACTCATTTCCTTTAGTTTGAGCCTTCTTTCCTTTAGTTCGGGACTCATTTCCTTTAGTTCGAGCCTTCTTTCCTTTATTTCGAGACTCATTTCCTTTAGTTTGAGACTCATTTCCTTTAGTTTGAGACTCATTTCCTTTAGTTTGGGACTCATTTCCTTTAGTTCGGGACTCATTTCCTTTAGTTCGCTGCGCTCATTCACTCGAACGATACGCCGTACATTTCCTGCAAACGCTAATTCCATTTGTTTTTTGGAGCGATCGCTTAGTTGAAAAGGGCAGTATGACCAATTCTTCAAAGTAAGGCTACAAATGAACAGGCTAGAACCCTTGCAAGGCTGGTGGCCGTCAATCCAAAATCGCAAATCCAAAATCGAGAATTGGTATATGACCCTGCCAAACAGGCCAACAAATGAAATGGTAATTGCTCAACTAGGTTGACCAAAGCAAGCCTCCAGCAGAAAATGGTAAGCTTTTGCCATGAAGGAACTGCCCCCTCTAGATAGACTAAGCCCCGCCGAAAAGGATGCCCTCATTGAAG
>JBNPEG010000108.1:0-31506 GCA_051117555.1 Elainellaceae cyanobacterium
ACTCAGCCGATGATGATCATTTTGACCTGAGTTGACAATCACGACCGGAACAGGGGACACCTGCGAGCCCTGCTACATAGAGAAAATGGCTATTTTCACTACTCCAAAGTTGTTAATTCGTTTACCCTAAATGCATGACCATTTACCCTCTCATTCGACACGTCTTGACTGGATTATTGGTGCTGTTAGTCACGCTGACCGGGATACCCCCAGTGGCGATCGCCGACCCTCTGCCACCATCAGACTCAACACTTTCGGCACTTGTAGGCACCCCTCCAGCGGATGAGCAATCCCCAAATTCGCCCGCTGTTGACGCAGCCCTCGATTCTGCCAAGCCTGAGCAGCCGACTGAACCGTCAAAAACCTACTTTCTATCACTGGCATCCGAGAATGCCCGTCGTCGAGTTAATCTCGACCCACCGGCAACGCGACTGTCGATCACCTCGGAGTCGGGAGATACTGCCGTTCAGTGTGGAGACGGAGGCAAAACCTATAGCTGCGTACCGGGAAGCTCTTTGAAAATTCAGCACGATGCAGACGATCCCATTTCATATATCTGGGCTCAGAATTCAAGTGCCAACCGCGTCCGCCTGCGAATTGATGTCTATGAAACTATTAGCCTATTAGACACATTGCAATAAGGGCGTAACCCAGAAACATTTCAATCGTTTCCCTTAGAGAATCTTTCAGAGAACCTTATCGCGTCATTCTCCACAAACGAAACTGCTTCCCTTACAATAGAAAGAGCGGGTTTTTCGTGAAGGTGGATTATGCCTCAGACAATGGAACTCACGAATGAGAATGTAGAGAGCGTACTGGATGAACTGCGCCCCTACCTCATGTCAGATGGTGGCAACGTTGAGTTGGTCGAGTTAGATGGACCAATCGTTCGGCTCCGCCTACAGGGGGCGTGCGGTTCTTGCCCAAGTTCGACGATGACTCTCAAGATGGGTATCGAGCGCAAGCTGCGGGAATCAATTCCTGAGATTGCCGAAGTTGAACAGGTTATCTAGCCTCACGTTTTGTAGTGATTGCATGATCTGCTAATCGCTGCACAGCTTAATGTGTAAAGTGCGAGCGGGGAAAGCATCCGAATGCTTTCCCCGCTTGTCTTATGGGTGCTTCTTAAACGCGCTATAGATTGCTATCCCAAAACCACGGCGCTTAAGAAAGCTGCACCTGCCCCACAAATCACAAACCCGGCAGACCGGAGCGATCGCCCAGGCTGATCAGGGACGCGCTTCATGGCTGCTTTGCCAACCGTATGGGCAGCAAGCGAAATTGCCAGTTGAATGCTCGTAAACCCGGCGAGATATGCAATCAGGGGAGTCATCTCAGCACCAATGATGGCTTCTCCATATGCATAGCCGTGAAATAATCCAGCGATCGCCCCCATCCCCGTGATGAGCAATAAACTGGGTGTGTTTTTTAGAGTCAGCATGATGCCAAACAGCACCACCGATGCAGAGATAAAAATTTCGGGGACAGGCATATCGACATTGAGCAGATGGATGCCTGTTCCGGCGAGACCTGCTAAAACAAACGCCATAGGAATGATTAACCCTTGGCGTATCGCGGCAGCGAGCAACCCCGCTGCAACAATGAACGCGAAATGGTCAGGGCCTAAGATTGGATGAGCGAGCCCAGAGATAAATCCTTCAAATGCGCTAGCTGGTGTTTCGCCGCCGAGTGGATGGTGAGCAAGAGCTGCGCTGGGATATATCAAGCCAACACTGCCAATCACAACCATTAGCCCAACAAACACCGAAATCCTTTGATAGAGGCATCTTCTGGGACGAGACACCATCTTGGGCAAATCTGGCTGGGGCGTATTGGACTGAAACAGACTGGGCTGAAACGTATTCAAGCGCCAAATCTGATGGATAAAAGCAAACATACCTGTAACCTCGCAGATAGTCGTCTAGAGTAGGGCATCGGCGGGCATTCTGACTTAGAGAGTGCAATCTCATTACAGTTGCGGGACAGCGTTGGACTTTCACCAAACTTTCCCCGTGATCTCTGCTGACTGTTCCCCAGCAGAACCGAGCCATCAGTACAGAATAGACGATCCCGGAAACGGAGCGCGTTTGGTTGATAAAACTACACAGCTCGCTCGATGGGCCTCTGACCAGCGATATACGCCCTGCTTATTCCTACCTGCTTATTCCTAACGGTATAGGTGCTGTTACAGATTTGCGCCTAGGATGGTTTCAACCAGAAAGTGCATTAAATTCCTTCAAATTTCTTCAAATTTTACATATACGCTCTGTTTTTAGAGGAGTCGATTCCATTATGTCTCTTAATCATGTTTTAACGGGTTCGATCGTTACGATCGCAGCAGTATTTGGCGTCACTCAGGCGATCGCCATGCCAGCAGATGAGTTTGAACAACACCCTCAGCGTATTGCTCAAGATATCGATATGACAGAGGAGCAAATTCAAATGCCTGCCACAGTCAGGTCGATCCAGCCCGATCAGGGATTTATTCAAGTTGAGTTTGAAGATGGCACAGATGACATTTTATTTTTGGGCACCAGCGAACTCACCAGGCTCGGTCTTGATACCAATGAAGAGGTAACGGTTGTCTATGAAGGCGATGAGGCGATCGCCCTGATTCGTGATGAGGAAGTCGTCACATTGAATGCCTCAGAGCCTGAAGTAGAACCATCCACTCCGATGGCGGATGAACCTGCCGACTCTGAGACGACGATTACTCAAGATAGCCAAGACCCTGAATCTGACTCTGACATGATGACTCAGGACGATGAGATGGAAGAACCCATGACCACTACTCCAGCCGATGAACCCATACCGGCCCTTTGGTAGATTGGGGTTGCGTTTCCTGTTTAGTTGACGGTAAATAGTTTTTCTAGCTGCTTGCGAACCCACGCAACCGGGTTGAGATCATATTCTTCGGCATTGAGGATGCCAAGGGAACGCAATTGCTTTTGTTGATGAGAAAGGTCTTCCTGATATTTGCCAAGCTCTTGTACCAATGTGTCATAGAGCTTGGGTTGGTCTTTCAGCAACTTCTTAAATCCGTCTGGGCTAATCTCAAACAGCGTTGTTTCCTCGGTTGCCCAGACGGTAAACGTGCGGTTAATGCTTAACATCAACGATAAGTCTCCCACAAAGTCACCCGCACCCAGCGGACTAGGGACTTGCTTGAGTCGCTCAATCGCATATTCAACCCGCCCCGACAAAATAATATAGAATGCGTCACTGGGGTCACCTTCTCGAAACAAGATTTCCCCAGCATCTAGTCGCTTGCGATGACCAATTTCAATCAGTTTGCGAAGTTCTAACTCGGTGCATTTTTCAAAGTAAGGAACTTGGCGTAGCAAATCCCGGACTGCAAACGGACGCGATGGCTGGTCGGTGATCTGAAGCGGCTCATTATGCAAAATTCGATGCCCATTGTGGCGATCGTAGGCATCGAGTGGCGAGTGGACGACGATGCTTGGATTTTGCTGCCAGAGGTCTAGTTTGGGTGAGGCGAGCTTGATGCCATGCTGTCGCAGATTGTGCTCGATGATGAAATATAGCGAACTCTCGGTAATAAATTTGCGATCGATTTGATGCACCCATACCCACAGCTCAAAATTGAGCGAATAGTCTGAAAACCCTTTGAAATAAACCTCAGCCGGATACTCATACGAAACCGTTTCTTCCAGGTAGGCAGAATCTAGTAGCACCTCAATCACTAAGACCGGATCGCTCCCATGCGCCACTTTGACCGGAATCGAAACCCAGCCTTTGGAGTTATAAAACGTCCAGTTGATGACTCGACTCGTCATCAAATCACTATTCGGCACTACGACATATTTGCGCGTGATGGTGCGAATGACGGTAGACCGCAGCGAAATTTCGGCAATATATCCAGACAAGCCGTCTAGCTCAATGAAATCCCCAACTTTGAGCTGACGTTCGATCAACAGGGTTAGACCGCTGATGAAGTTTTTGGTGATTTCTTGTAAACCAAAGCCAACGCCAATGCCCAACCCCCCGGCAAGTACCGCCAGGGATGCAAAGTTAACGCCAACCGCTTGAAGCAATCCAATAAAGCATAGAGTGCCCACGCTGTAGCTGACGATCGTGGCGATCGCCTCTCGATTGCCCTGACTAATGCCAATACGAGCCAGAAGCTGGTTGGCGAGAATGCGCTTCAAACTGATTGAAATAACCAGCACAATCAACAGCGCCAAGAGAAACTGGGCGATCGCGCTGAGCGAGATGCTGGCTCCCCCGATACGAAGCAACGACGCATCCAGAATTGATTGAACGTTTTCCCAAAATTCCGCCATTCGCACCCACGCAGATCTGAATCATGAGCAGTGCATAGTGTAATTCGTAACAGGATACAATCACAATCCCACACCGAATCCTCGCAAGAAGCTAAATTATGCGTCTACCGTTGCCACCACTTCTCCAGTCAAACGGGTGTCGTAGCCTCCCAAAATTTCAAGCTGGGAGATTACTCGACGATGGCCCAGGGTTCCCAACAGTTGTTGTACGGGAGATTCTTCCAAATACGACTTAAAGGTAACCAAATCATAGTGAGCGTGCTGTAGTGGGACAAACCCCAACTTAAACATATCCGCTACGGAGGCTGCACTAATCCCCGCATCTGCCTCCCCGTCAAGGATGGCCTGAGCGACCGCGTGATGAGACAGGGCAATGCGATCGAATCCCGATACTGACTGAGGCGAAAGCCCTGCTTCCGCTAAGACTTGTGCTAATAAATTGCGGCTACCGGCACCCAGCTCTCGATTGATGAGGGTGACATCAGGGCGAATGAGATCGGCGACGGTATGAATATTTTTAGGATTGCCCGGAGCCACGAGTAACCCTTCTTCCCAGATGCCTAGATTGATCAGCACCGCTGTCTGACCTTGAAAGGCTCGGCGCACAAACGGCACGTTAAAGGTTTGGGTTTGCGGGCAGTAAAGATGCACGCCGGCAATGTGTACTTCTCCCCGCATTAAACGTTCTAGGGCAATGGCACTGTTTGCAAAGGTTAGATGCACTCGCAAGTCTGGGTGCCATCGTTCTGCTGCCTTTGCCCACAGAGAGAGCGCAGGGGCACAACCCGCCACCACGACCGTGTTAAGCAGATTTGCCGGATCATCTAGCAGATTCACAGTCACTATGTCTTGCTGTGGGTGACGAATGGTTTCCCCATCGGCGGGTATCAGCTCCATTCGAAATGCATCAGATCCGATGAGGGGGTGAGCAATCCACTGGCCACCAATGTTGGCTAGACTAACCCGCAACGATTCCCCTGTTGCCATGCATTGAACCGGTACCGCGATTACGGTGCTAGCGTCTTGATCCAGCCAGAACAGATCCTCGACCCGACACCCCAACACGTTCGCCAATCGTAGGGCAACCGTAACAGAGAGAGCGGTTTGCCCTGATTCTACTCCCCCAATGGTTTGTCGACTGACACCCGCCATCGTCGCTAAGTCTTGTTGGCTCAGCCCCAACCGCATCCGAGTCTGTTTCAAGTTGTTACATAGCTCGTCTTTCACGGTGGCACCAAGAGTTTGCTGCAAGTAAGTATAGACGTCTCTTATCAAGTCAATATCCTACAAATACCGTTCAGAGTGCTCCACATGTTCGACGAGAAACGCGGCTTTTTGTTGTGGCTGACACAGTTTCATTAAAAATTGCCAGTAAAGTTGACATATGACAAAAATATTGGCTCTCAATTAGGGAGGCGATCGCCATGAAGAGACGACATGTTACAACGTTTTGGGTGTCAACGGTGGTCACCTGCTTGGCGGCAATGAGTTGCACCCGAACCGCAGTTTCTCCCACTACTGAAACGACTGGGACAGCCCTCCCAGAGGAACCTGTTGAACTCACCGTCTCTGTAGCTGCCAGCGTGCAGGATGCCATGAGAGACATGCAGACTGCTTATCAGGCGGAGTTTCCTAATGTTGCCATTACCTACAACTTCGGGCCGTCAGGCTCACTAGCTCAGCAGATTGCTCAGGGTGCGCCGACGGATATATTTTTATCTGCGTCTAAAAAATGGATGGATGATTTGGAGGAGCAGGGTCAGATTTTGGGCTCGCGCCAAGATCTGCTGTTGAACGCCTTGGTTGTGATCGTGCCCCAAGATAAGACTGACATTGCAGACGTTAGCGATTTCGCAACCGATAAGGTCAGCAAAATGGCGATCGCTGAACCAGACAGTGTTCCTGCGGGTCGGTATGCCAAAGAAGCCCTGACATCGCTGAATTTGTTTGATACCTTGCAGTCCAAACTGGTGTTTGGCAAAGATGTGCGGCAGGTTTTGTCTTATGTGGAAACGGGTAATGTCGATGCGGGTCTCGTCTATGCCACCGATGCTAAAATTTCTGACCAGGTACGGGTGGTGACCACGGTTCCCGCCGATACTCACTCTCCCATCATTTACCCCGTTGGAGTTGTGGCTGATAGTGAGAATGCTGAAGCGGCCCAAGCATTTATCGATTTTCTGTCTATGGATGTGGCGATCGCCATCTTCGAAGACTACGGGTTCATGATGGCTGAGTGATTCGCCCCGACTCATTCGTCGTCATCGTTGGCTGGGACTATCATGCCTGAAAACCTTACCCCTCTTTGGATTTCGCTAAGGACGGCGTTTGTCGCCACTCTCCTAGCCTCCGTGTTTGGTATCCTTATAGCTCGCTGGATGGTGGGCTATCGGGGCAAGGCACGAGGGCTAATTGATGGAGTGCTCACCTTACCTCTGGTGCTGCCACCGACGGTGGTCGGTTTTTTGCTCCTGCTATTGTTGGGAAAAAACAGCCCAGTGGGGCAAGTTCTCGATCAGCTTGGGATCTCCATCATCTTTACCTGGACGGCAGCGGTGATTGCAGCCACGGTCGTAGCATTTCCGTTAATGTACAAAACCGTGCTAGGCGCCTTCGAACAGGTAGACCTGGCGCTCATCAGTTCTGCCCGCACTTTGGGAGCCTCAGAATGGCGAATTTTCTGGCAGATTTTATTACCTCTAGCTTGGCCAGGCGTGCTGGCTGGGACTGTCTTAGCCTTTGCCCGTGCTCTAGGAGAATTTGGGGCGACGCTGATGGTCGGAGGCAGCATTCCCGGCGTGACGCAGACCATTCCCATCACTATCTTTTTTGCCGCAGAAGCCGGACGGATGGGGGTCGCTCTAGTCTGGGTTTTGCTGATGATCGGAGTGTCACTGGTGGTGATTGCTGGCATACACTATGGCAACCGCCGTCAATCCACCCCCTCGACTGTCAACGGGTTGGTGACGCGAGGATTTAACTGGATTTTCTTTGGAACACTCAGAGAGACTCAATTTGGCTTGTCTCTAAGCGGGCTATCTCGACAAAGCGGTTCCCCAACTCTGTCCTCGTTCAATCCAGCCGGGTACGGGTTTTCGTCCGAGATTGACCATAGAAACTTGCCTGCACTGGACGGGGAATCTTGGAAACCATTTTCTCCTGGGTTGGCAGAGTGGATGCCCACTGTTCGCTCAACGGCTCCGTTAGCGAAGCGTTCTACAAAAATCGCTCCTCGTTCTTGCCCAGAATCGACAGCCATCTCACGATCCATTGACACCGACCTGGTAGTCCAAATCGAAAAACAGGTGCCGGGATTTCATTTGAAGGTAAAATTCCAGACGAACAGCGAACCGCTGGGGCTCTTGGGCGAGTCGGGATCTGGCAAGAGCATGACGCTGCGGTGCATTGCCGGATTAGAAACGCCGTCTCAAGGGCGAATTATCCTGAACGGACGGATTTTGTTCGATTCCCAAAAAAAGATTAATGTGCCGAGTCGCGATCGCAAAATTGGTCTGGTCTTTCAAAACTACGCTTTGTTTCCTCACCTCACCGTCGCTCAAAATCTTGCCTTTGGGATGCGGGATATTCCCAAGCGCCGACGAGCTGCGGAGGTGATGAAATATCTGGATAGGATTGGGTTGACAGGGTTGGGCGATCGCTATCCTCACCAGCTCTCAGGCGGTCAGCAGCAACGGGTGGCTCTAGCACGGGCGATCGCCATCCGACCCGACATTCTTCTGCTCGATGAACCGTTGTCAGCCCTCGACACTTACCTACGGAGCCATATCGAAAAGCTTCTCATTGAGGTGCTATCTCAATACCAAGGGATTACGCTCTTTATTACCCACAAATTGGAAGAAGCCTACCGAGTCTGCACCCATTTGCTAGTCCTCTCTGGCGGTCGGATTCAAGCAGAAGGCACTAAAGAGGAAATCTTTGAACAGCCGCCAACGTTTGAAGTAGCTAAGGTCACGGAGTGCAAAAACTTTTCCCGCGCCCGCCTGCTGGATAACCACTATATCGAAGCGCTGGACTGGGAGTGTCGCCTCGAAGTCAGCCACCCTTTACCCTCAGATTTTGGCTATGTGGGGTTGCGCGCCCATCACATCACGTTTCCGCAACATCCTAGCAGCAACACGTTTCCTGGCTGGTTAGCCATGACAACGGAAACACAACACCGGGTTACCCTTTACATCAAACTTCACAGTGAACCCCAATTTAACCACGACTATCACCTCCAGGCTGAAATCTATCGAGAAAAGTGGAATCGCTTGAAACGCCGTCCATTCCCTTGGCACGTCCATCTAGACCCTGCCAGTCTGATCACAATGCCGTATTAAAGCCGTACGCTCTCGCGTTAGGACGTTGAATGAACAGGCCAGACCCCTTGCAAGGCTGCTGGCCGTCAATCCAAAATCGCAAATCCAAAATCGAGACTTGGTATCTGCTAATCTACTTGCTAAATCGCTAGAGTGAAACAAAGGGCTCATTAGAAAATCGCCAATAGGTGAGTATCGATGATCAATCACGCCAAGTCTCCGCAACCATCGAGAAAACGTGGATCGCTGCCGTCGAAGTTTATCATTCGGCTGGGCAAATTTGCTTGGACGACGATGTGGCATCTGATGATGTCAAAACTAGCTCCTCGCGACCCGTCAGGCGCCTACATTCGCCCTGAAAGTGAGTTTAGACATGCTGTCACTTCAACGGAGGATAGTCCGTATCCGGCGGCTGCCAACCGATATCGTCTCTATGTGGGTTTGGGCTGCCCGTGGGCACATCGAACGCTAGTCGTACGGACACTAAAGGGATTAGACGATGTGATTCCGGTCACGATTGTGTCACCCTCACCAATAGAAGGGGGATGGGTATTTGACGAACCCGAAGAGGGGTGCTCAACGCTGCGAGAGCGCTATGAACAGGCACAGCCCGGATATCAAGGACGCGCCACTGTTCCTGTACTGTGGGATTCGGAAACTAACACAATTGTGAATAATGAGAGTGCCGACATTATCGTCATGCTCAATTCAGAATTTAATTCGTTTGCGAGCCATCCTGAGCTTGACCTATATCCAGATGACCTCAAATCGAGCATTGATACCTGGAATGACAAGATTTATCCCGCCGTTAACAATGGCGTCTATCGGTGTGGATTTGCTCAAACTCAAGCAGCCTATGAGACAGCCTGCAATGAGTTATTTGAAATGCTAGATGAGATTGATGCTGCCTTAGAAACGAGTCGATATTTGTGTGGCGATCGCCCAACATTGGCAGATGTGCGGTTATTTACGACCTTGTTTCGATTCGATATTGTCTACTATGGGCTATTCAAGTGCAATCGCCGCAGGATTCAAGAGTATCAGCATCTAGGCCCCTATCTACGCGATTTGTATCAGTTGCCCAGTGTTGCCGATACCTGCAATCTCAATGCAGTCAAGCGAGATTATTACGGCAACTTGTTTCCGCTAAATCCGGGAGGCATCATTCCATCCGGGCCTGATATTACCAATTTGATGGATGCTCATGGGCGCGATCGCCTCAGTCCATCCCCCGTGGCTCACAATTAAGTCTCTCGCGACCAATCAGGGGTGCGGAGATTCGTTCTCCAATCGCTGCACCGTCAGATGATAGTTCATCTCAGATCTAGCCCGGTATCCTTCTGCTTTCAATGAGCCCTTGACCGGAATCGTTTTCTGAGAAAAGGGGCTTGCGACTAACGCGATATGGCGATCGCTCACAGCAACCTCATTCGTCGGGTCATATCCGTGCCAGCCTGCACCCGGCAAATAGACCTCTGCCCATGCATGCAGTTGACAGTCTTCTATATCAGGATCGCCCTCCTGATAGCCACTCACAAATCGGGCGGCAAGCCCAACTGCCTGACAGACTGCCATAAAGAGCACCGCAAAATCTCGGCATGACCCAGCTTGCTGTTTCCATGTGATGCTAGGAGGCTGTGGGGCACCCGTTTCTCGAATCCCATACTGACAATGGTGATGAATGCGCTGATTAAGCTCACTAAGAAACGACACCGTATTCCCATCTGTTGCAAGGCAAATATCTTGAGCTAGCTCATTGGCAACGGGGTCAGTGGAAAAAGGAAACTCTTGGCTATGCGACAAATACGGGCGGAGCTGTT
This sequence comes from Elainellaceae cyanobacterium, assembly GCA_051117555.1. Classification (GTDB taxonomy): domain Bacteria; phylum Cyanobacteriota; class Cyanobacteriia; order CAZCXK01; family CAZCXK01; genus DBGGTD01. Next base: position 10,444 of record JBNPEG010000108.1, read on the forward strand.
GCAGTAAAGAATTAGGGTAGTCCATGGGCAATGTCGTCGCCCATTTTTCTAATAAGAAGTCAAACGGGTTGGTGCGAAACGTTTCAACTTCCGACGATACTTGAACATTTAAAGATGCGGTCGCCTTTTGAGATGGAAACCAGATTTGGATAACATCATTGCCATCTAAATCAACGTTTTCGACGATTTTTTCAGGCTTCGGATCAATCTCTAGCGAAAAGGTGTCCAGCTTTTGAGTCACATCAGACCGAGGACGAAGCCGCAACACATGAGAATCTAGCATGACCGGACGGTCATAGGTATACACCGTCGTGTGATTGATTTTATAGCGCACGTTGGAAAAGACTATAGAAAAAATTTAGGCAGGAATACAAATAAACCATATACGCAAATATAGTACGGCAGAACGTGCTCGGTGGCTGTGATGCAAGTCGCTTAGTGATCTTATCAGCAATAAAACCAAATCCTGATTCTTAGCATTCCGCCTTAATGGTGCGTTACTGTTGTGACACGCCTAAAATAGTGCAAATTCGTAAAAGGCTGAAACTCTTGAACCCGGTGCGTTACGCTGGCGCTTTAGCGTAGCCATGCCTGAAAGGCTATACAGCACCCTACTTCCGCCCCCTTCCCTCCGCCTTCCGTCCTCTGTCTTCCGCCTTCCGCCTTCCGCCCTCCTCCGCCTTCTGCCTTCCCCTATTGAATAGGTTGCAGCGCAAAAAAGGTTTCAAAGATGCTATCCCCAATGGTATTGAGTCGCATCTGTAAATTATCTAGAAATTCATGGAGACCCATTTGAACAATTTCTTCGATGGTAATGTAATCCAGCTCAGATCGCAGCTTGCCAAGGTCGCGCTCAACTGGGTTTCGCCAGGTTCCAGGAGCAAGAATGCCGGTAATATGACGGAGCGATCGCTCGGCTTCGAGTAGGCAAAACTGGATTGACCGAGGAAAATCTCGATCTAAGATGAGAAACTCAGTGACACTATGCGGCGTGATCCGATGCTGACATTTGCGATACATCTCATAGGCACTTGCTGATTTCAGCAACGCAATCCACTGAAGTTCATCTAACGTGGTGCCCACATCTTTGACCGACGGCAGCAGGATAAAGTATTTCACGTCGAGGATGCGCGCGGTTTTGTCTGCCCGCTCTAGCAGCCGCCCAATCTGACCAAAATTCCAGCCTTCGTTGTGAGACATGGTGGCACCCATTACGCCAGCAAACAGATGGCTTGCCATCTTAACCTCGGCATAGAAGCTAGATAGCTCACCCAGACCCTGTTGCTGATTTTGCGATGCATCTTTCACCATCAGATAAAAGGCATTGACCTGCTCCCACATCTCCGAGGAGATAATCTCTCGCACCGATCGCGCGTTTTCTCGTGCCGTTTGCAAACACGACAAAATTGAGTTGGGGTAGTCTTTATCAAACGTCAGAAAATGAATTACATTTTCTGCAGTGGCTTCTCCATAGCGCTCTTTAAACAGCGGGAGATCGCCCGTAATCACAACAAGGGGCTGCCATTGCTGCTCAGTACCGATGGGCGAATCGAGCAGCAAGTTGAGATTGACATCCACGAAGCGAGCAACGTTTTCCGCCCGTTCCACATACCGATTGAGCCAGTAGATTGAATCTGCTGCACGGCTAAGCATGGTAATTTCTCCTTACTCCAAAACGACCCACGTATCTTTGCTGCCACCTCCCTGAGAGGAATTGACAACCAATGACCCTCGCTTGAGGGCGACGCGCGTTAACCCCCCTGGATTCACATAAATGTCTTTGCCGTTGAGGATATACGGGCGCAAATCGACGTGGCAGCCTTCTAATGTGTCGCCAACGAGCGTTGGGACGCGCGATAGGCAGAGCGTTGGCTGGGCGATATAGTTGCGAGGGGTTGCCTTGATTTTTTCGGCAAATTCTTCCCGCTGTTCAGGTGACGCATGAGGCCCCACCAACATGCCATAGCCGCCTGATTCATTGGCTGACTTTACGACAAGCTGGTCGAGATTATTGAGCACATGGTTCTGCTGGTCAGGCTCCCAACAGAGATACGTCGGGACATTGGGCAACATCTGGTCTTCGCCTAGATAATACTGAATCATCTGCGGAACATAGGCATAAATTACCTTGTCATCGGCAACTCCGGTTCCTAGAGCGTTGGCGATCGCCACTCGTCCTGCGCGATAGACCTCCATCAGACCAGGCACGCCCAGCATCGAATCTGAGCGGAATGCTAGCGGGTCGATAAAATCGTCGTCAATGCGGCGATAGACTACATCCACTCGCTGCAATCCCTTTGTGGTTCGCATCTGTAGATAGCCATCCGAGACGACCAAATCTCGTCCTTCAACTAGCTCAACGCCCATCTGCTGGGCCAAAAACGAATGCTCAAAATAGGCAGAATTAAAAATTCCGGGCGTCAACACCACAACCGTCGGGTCGGGTAACCCCCCTGGTGCTAGATTCAGCAACGTTTCGAGGAGTTGGCTGGCATAGTCGTCAACGGGCTTGATCGGAACCCGGTTAAAGAGTTGAGGGAACGTACTCTTCATCACTCGACGATTTTCGAGCACGTAGGATACGCCCGATGGGCAGCGCAAATTATCTTCTAAGACGTACCATTGACCGTCGCGATCGCGCACCAGGTCTGTCCCAGTGATATGACACCAAATGCCTTCAGGAGGATTCAAGCCAATGCACTGCTTCGAAAACCCGGTCGCCGAATGGATCAGCTCTTCAGGAATAACCTTATCCTTTAAGATCTTCTGCTCGCCGTAGATATCAGATAAAAACAGGTTAAGGGCATGAATTCGCTGCTTTAATCCCTTTTCTATCCAATCCCACTCAGTGGACGAGACAATTCGAGGCACAATATCAAATGGGAAAATCCTCTCTGTGCCTTGATTGTCGCTGTAGACGTTGAACGTCACGCCTAGCTTGAATAATGCATTTTGAGCAGACTGCGATCGCCGCTGAAGCTCCTGCATTGGCAAGCTGTTTAGCCGCTCAACTAGCAACGTGGCTGTCGGACGAGGCTCCCCCTTCTTAAGAAAGAGTTCGTCATAAAAATCCCCTGGGTCATAATGATCGAATAGCACGACATTCTGCCTGATATCACTGACTACATATGCGCTAAACGCATATGCACTAAATAGATGTTGACCCGGGGTTCTGACTGTAGCTTAGAATACAAACTGCGTTTTACCCGCTGTGCCAATAGGCTTACCTGGTGCCCCACGTCAGGGAGTAGCCGCACGACACCCCCCCCCACAGCGTAAATCAATGCTACCTGAACAAACCCCGACTCTGCGAGCTTCGGTGGTGCCGAGTATAGCCGTGTAGGTGCGTCTTACGCCAGGGAGTCTAAGTTTTGTCAGTCAGTCAGTCGGACGTTGAAATATCAGGCTTAGCGACTTTGGGCTGAACGTACACAATCAAGTTAGGAATGAGGCTGCCTTTACGCTCTGTCTTGACTCGTTTTGTGCCCCGAATTGTATAGTCTTGGCGGATTTCTTCGATAGAATCTAGCAGGTTATCAACCGTTCGATCGCCCATTTCGCTAGGCAACACGTATTCCAGCAAGTTGGGTTCCACAATCAAGACGCTGTCTTCTCGAACTGATTTAATAAAATAATCTTGGCTTGCCTCGCTAGATGCGCTATCCGCTCGCAAACTGAAGCTTGCGGTCGTGATCAGCACAATACCAATGGCGATCGCCACAATTGGAGCAATCAGGTTCTTAATCATGATTGAGACTTGAAAGACGAATAGTGCAGCATACGTCGTCCATGCTCGCCTGCCACTCGGCAAGCCATCCTTATAACCAGCCGGACGATCGCTTATTAAAAGCTTAGCGCGAGATTAATTTTTGTAAAGTTTATCCTGCCTCACGCTGCCGCAAACGCCATCCGGCTGAGAAATGCTTTGAGGCGATCGCTCTGGGGATGCGTCAAGACCTGACGAGCTAGACCTTCCTCTTCTACAACGCCTTGATTCATAAACAGCACCCGACTTGCTACGTCTCGCGCAAAGTGCATCTCATGAGTAACAACCACCATGGTCATCCCCTCCTCCGCCAGTTGCTTCATCACCGTCAGCACTTCACCAACCAGTTCAGGATCTAGGGCACTCGTTGGTTCATCAAACAGCATGACACTCGGCTTCATGCATAGAGAACGGGCGATCGCCACCCGCTGCTTTTGCCCGCCTGATAATTGTTCTGGATAGGCGTCGGCTTTATGCAACAGCCCCACTTTGTCTAAGAACGTTCTCGCAAGCCGCCCGCTTTCCTTAGCCGTCAGGTTCAATACTTTTTGGGGGGCGAGGGTCAGATTTCCGAGGACCGTTTTGTGTGGAAACAAATTGAACTGCTGAAATACCATTCCCACATCGGCCCGCAACCGCCGCAGTTGCTTAATTGTCAGATTCGGATTCGACAAATCCATACCATTGACAATCAATTGCCCGCCGTTAATCGCCTCAAGACAGTTGAAACAGCGAAGTAACGTGCTCTTGCCACATCCCGACGGCCCAATGACAGCGACCACTTCGCCTTGATTCACAGAACCACTAATGCCGTTTAAGACCTGCAACGGACCAAAGTTTTTCTGGACGTTATTAAATGTAATGACGGGACGGTCTGAATCTGCCATATCGATTACTCAGCAAAATAGAGATGTCAGAAATTTTTATCAACTTGGCATAGAGACGCCACCTATAAATGTAGTTGCTAACACAACTTGCGTTCTTAAATAGAGCGTATAGCTATCAATGACCCCTTCTCTTCCCTGTAAGATCTCTCAAAGGTTTAAACGTTAAGTGACGGTTAATCCAATCTGACTCGATCGCCCTCCAGCAATTGGAGCGTCTCTCCTGCAAGAGTTCTATGGTCAAACCATTCATCACGCATTAGTTCATTACAAAACAATTGAGGAGAAAAAATACTCTATGTCTTGGTCTACACGACGACGCTTTTTAAGCGGATTTGCACTCAGTTTGTGTTCTGTATTTGTCTTTGCAGCTTGTGGTCCCGGCACCGATACGGCGGAGACCTCCGACCCAGCAGAGACTGAAACAGCAGAATCTCCAGCAGCCGATGAAACCCTCACGGTTGCGACTGAGCCCGCATTTCCTCCGTTTGAGTTTCAGGCAGAGGGAGGGGGCTTAGATGGATTTGATATCGAACTGATGAATGCCATTGGTGATGCAGCAGGCTTTGGTGTGGAATATGAAAGCCTCCCCTTTGATGGCATCATCCCTGCCTTGCAGTCCGGATCGGTGGATGCTGCAATTAGCGCGATGACGATTACTGCGGAGCGAGCACAAACGGTATCTTTCTCTCAACCCTATTTCAAAGCAGGACTGGCGATCGCCGTTCAAGAATCTAATGAAGAGATCAAGTCTCTCGATGACCTCAAAGGTCGCAAGATTGCGGTTCAAATCGGCACCACAGGAGCAGAATTAGCCAACTCAATCGAAGGAGCAGAAATCAGTACGTTTGACTCGGCTCCTCTCGCATTACAGGAGCTTGCAAATGGCAATGTGGATGCGGTCATCAATGATGCACCTGTCACCCTCGATGCGATCGCCAGCGGTAACGTCAGCGGCATTCAGGTCGTCGGAGAACTCGTCACCGAAGAATATTACGGCATTGCCACGCCAATGGACTCTGAAAACTTGGCAATGATTAACAGCGGTCTTGACACCATCATCGAAAACGGAACCTATGACGAGATTTATCAAAAATGGTTTGGAGCAAACCCTCCAGAGCTTCCCGAAGAAGCACCGTTAGAGTAATCTCGCCTCCGTTTCCATTCGCCTCTTTGATGCGAAAACTCAGTTTCATAGCAATCCTAAATCATTCATGAAATGGGAGTGCGGGCATCTTGCCCGCGTTGGCAACGCCTCTCCATCAGGAGAAACGGAACGCTGATACTATGCATTGCTAGAGCGTCGGCGTAGCCTTGCCATCGGCAAAACGCACTGGAATTTTTTACAAATCATTTGGGATTGCTACATGAATTTATCTCCCGCATAGCTGCTGAGGGGCGCTTATTCGATCGCCCTTCTATTCATACTGTTTCCAAATAAAACAAGAAATAAGTCAAGGATTCGCCGTGTTTGACTTTCTAATGCTTCTGCTTCAAACCTCTGCTGAAGACGCGTCAGAGCCAGTATCTCAATCTGTCCAAATTATTGTGGAGGCAATCCCTAACTTACTGCAAGGCGCATTAGTCACCTTGCAACTAACCGCCTTTGCCGTGTTCTTTGGGCTGATCGCGGGATCTCTATTCGGAGTGGCTCGATTATCTCCCCTTCTGCCCATCAGACTCGCCGTTAGAGCTTACATCGACTTCTTCAGAGGCACCCCCCTACTTGTGCAGATCTTCATGATTTATTTTGGGCTGCCTGCACTCGCAACCAGTCTTGGGTTCCAATTTACCTTTAGTCGCTTGGCCGCGGCGGTCTTGGCCTTGAGTCTCAACAGCGCCGCCTACATTGCCGAAATCGTTCGCGCCGGGATTCAATCCATTGAAATTGGACAAAGAGAAGCCGCCGAATCATTAGGCTTAGGCCCGGTTCAAACTATGCGCTACATTATCTTTCCGCAGGCATTTCGCCGCATGATTCCGCCCTTGGGCAACGAGTTTATTACGTTGCTCAAAGACACGAGTTTGGTTGCCATTATCGGGTTTGAAGAACTGTTTCGCCGGGGACAGCTCATCGTCGCTCAAAACTATCGAGCCTTTGAAATCTACGCAGCAGTCGCCGTGATCTACTTGGTGTTGACACTGGCATCGTCGCAGGGATTTAGCTTGCTGGAGTGGTGGATGAACCCTGTTGAGCGGGCTAAACAGGGTTCTGAGTCTGATGTGGGCAATTTTTCCACGGATATTGGCAATACCACATCATAGACGTCCTAAAATAGGGGATCATGACAAACTCAGGGATAGGCTGACTCATGACTCACTCCACCGACATTCTGACACTCGCCCGCTGGATGGCAGCCGACTTTAGCAATCAAGCCCAGGCATTTGAGAATCCCCCATTATTTGCCCATATCCGCGTGTGTATGCGTCCGCTGCCCATTGATTTACTCTCGGGCATCGGCTTTTATGTGGAGCAAGCCTACGACTACATGGTGAATAATCCCTATCGAGCGCGGGTCATCAAGCTAATTGAGCAGAATGGTCACATTGAGATTGAAAACTATCGACTCGATGATGATGTCAAATTTCATGGAGCATCACGCGATCGCGATCGCCTCCAGTCTTTATCTGCCAGTGATCTCCACAAAATGGGTGGCTGCAACATGATCGTTGAATGGACAGGAACTCGCTTTAGGGGCAAAGTCGAGCCCGGTAAGGGGTGCATGGTCATCCGAAAAGGACGAACCACCTATCTGGATAGCGAATTTGAAATTGATGACCAGGTTTTTATCAGTCTCGACCGAGGTCGAGATCCCGACACCGATGAGCATATCTGGGGATCTCTAGCAGGCGCGTTTCATTTTGTGCGCTGGCAGAGTTTTGCAGACGAGGTTCAGTTACGACTTTAGAGTTGAGTGGCAGTGCCTGGAACCTGAGTAGAAGATCAGTGGAATCTTCTAAATCTTCGAAGAATCATCGAATTGAAACTAATTTGAACGGAACGGTATGGGTGGGTTCTCCGAGTCTTCCAAAAAAATCCTGTCTGTTGTGATCCCTGCTGTTCAAGCTCTAGGCAAATGTTAGCCCCGCTTCGTTTACGAATTCCTATTTGCGAATTGCTCAAAAATGTCCCCAAACCTGGTAGATTTGAGCGAGTATCAGGAAAGATGATTTAGAAAGATGGAAGCCCAAAAAGACCCAAGCCCGAAAGCTCAAAAAGTTCTGGTAATTGGTGGTGATGGCTATTGTGGCTGGGCCACCGCGCTCTATCTCTCCAACCAGGGGTATGAGGTTGCAATCCTCGATAGCTTAATCCGTCGACACTGGGATCTTTCGCTCTGCGTGGAGACGTTGACGCCAATCGCCCCAATTCAAACCCGCCTTCAGCGTTGGAAAGACCTCACGGGTAAGTCGATTGACCTGTTTGTGGGTGACATCAACAACTACACGTTTCTACACGATGCAATGCATCAGTTTGAGCCCGACGCGGTTGTCCACTTTGGTGAACAGCGTTCGGCTCCTTTCTCCATGATTGACCGAGAGCATGCAGTCTTGACTCAAGTCAATAATGTCATTGGTACGCTGAACCTGCTCTATATCATGCATGAGAGCTTCCCTGACTGCCACCTTGTGAAGCTGGGCACGATGGGCGAATATGGTACGCCCAATATTGACATTGAAGAAGGCTACATCACAATTGAGCACAACGGTCGCAAAGACACGTTGCCCTATCCGAAGCAACCGGGTTCTTTTTATCACCTCAGCAAAGTTCACGATTCTCACAATATTCACTTTGCGTGCAAAATTTGGGGATTGCGGGCAACAGACCTTAATCAGGGTGTCGTCTACGGGGTGTTGACCGAGGAAACGGGCATGGATGAGCTGCTCATCAATCGGCTCGACTATGACGGCGTATTTGGTACGGCTCTCAATCGCTTCTGTATCCAGGCAGCGATTGGGCATCCGCTGACGGTCTATGGCAAGGGTGGACAGACCCGTGGATTCCTCGATATTCGCGATACAGTACGATGCGTTGAATTGGCGATCGCCAATCCGGCTGATTCTGGGCAATTCCGCGTGTTCAATCAGTTCACTGAGATGTTTGGGGTGGGCGATCTGGCTCTGATGGTTAAAAAAGCCGCAACCGGCATGGGGCTAAATGTCGAGATCCAGAATCTTGAGAACCCTCGCATTGAGCTAGAAGACCACTACTTTAATGCGAAAAATACCAAGTTACTTGATTTAGGCTTAAATCCCCACTATTTGTCAGACTCGCTGCTCGACTCCTTGCTCAACTTCGCAATTAAATACAAACAGCGAGTGGATGAAGGGCAAATTTTGCCCAAGGTGAAGTGGAAAGGTTAGTGCGAGAGATTGGCAAAATAGGGATCGAGAGGGGTTCTTAGCCCCCTAATTTACCTCCTCATCCCTATTTTGGGCTGTTTGGTGTATTTTCTTTGTTCATCATTTATTAATTCCCCATTCCGCTTTCCGTGCGCTGCTAGTTATGAAAATTGCCCTATTCACAGAAACGTTCCTGCCTAAAGTTGATGGCATCGTAACCCGCCTGAGCCATACTGTTGATCACCTCCAGAGGCTGGGCCATCAGGTACTTGTGATATCCCCAGATGGTGGGCTTACAGACTATCGAGGCGCAAAAATTTATGGAGTCCCTGGTTTTCCGCTACCGCTCTACCCTGAGCTAAAGCTTGCCCTACCTCGCCCCTCGATTCGGCAAGCCCTCGAAGACTTCAAGCCTGACTTGGTTCACATCGTGAATCCGGCGGTGCTCGGGTTGGGAGGGCTGTATTATGCCAAAACATTAGACGTGCCGCTGGTCGCCTCCTATCACACTCATCTTCCGAAGTATCTGGAGCACTACGGCTTGGGTATGTTGGAGGGAATGCTTTGGGAACTGTTGAAGGCGATGCATAACCAGGCTGAGCTCAATCTCTGCACGTCTACTGCCATGCAGGATGCTCTCATCGAGCACGGAATTGAGCGGGTGGAAGTTTGGCAGCGTGGAGTTGATACCGAGTTATTTCGCCCTGAGTTGGTCAGTCAAGACGTGCGATCGCATCTTACCCAAGGCAACCCTGACAGTCCGCTGCTTCTCTATGTAGGGCGACTCTCAGCTGAGAAGGAGGTCGATCGCATCAAGCCCGTTCTAAACGCGATCCCCGGTGCTCGACTAGCGCTCGTCGGTGACGGGCCATACCGTCAGGAACTAGAGCAGCATTTTGCTGATACGCCAACCTTCTTTGTTGGATATCTAACAGGCAAAGACTTAGCAGCAGCCTTTGCGTCGGCGGATGCGTTTGTTTTCCCTTCTCGCACTGAAACGCTGGGGCTCGTCCTGCTCGAAGCGATGGCAGCCGGATGTCCGGTTGTTGCTGCAAATTCGGGCGGCATTCCCGACATTGTTCAAGACGGCATCAATGGCTACCTGTTTGATCCCACTGATGAAAACGGGGCGATCGTTGCAACCCAACGATTATTTGCTCAAAAGGCAGAGCGGGAGTTGCTGCGTCAAAATGCTCGCTTAGAGGCAGAACGATGGGGCTGGGCTGCCGCGACTCACCAACTGCAAACGTATTATCACTCTATTCTCAAATCAATGCCGCTTCCCTCCGCTGCTTAGGAACTCGTTCGTAAATCAGCAACCCCTAGAAAAAAACTCTGTAAGGACAAACGGACAGTTGACCTTACCCAATTTTCAGGACATCATTTAAACGCGATATCTCCTTCGCAACTATTGCTCTTTCGAGACGCTTCATTGCCACGGTGACGCGCTGTTCACTCTGTTGAGTTTGAGCATGGGGATTGATTGGTCTACAATCTGTCGCCTCAATCAGGTTTAGATTTGGGTATGCTATAGCTAGTCGTTAGGATTTTCACTTTTTTTGCGCTATCCGTGATGTGTCAGACAGATTGACCCGCTTTATCTCGTCCAGCTTTTATTTCGCCCTTGACTAGATTTGTTTAGACAAAAGCCCTGCTGTCGCCGAGCGTATTGCCTGTAACATCGATATGCTTAGCTTCGATCTTAAGCTTTCATTGTGCTCCTACGCGATCTATGTCAGCCTCCCCCCCAAATTTACCCAACCCAACCCCCAAAGATACCGCTTCTTCTATTGATTCTGAATCAATTAAGGTCGAAGTCACTAAAGGCGATGTGTCCATCGGGTCTGTCGTCGTCGACGTATCCTCAACAGTTGAGCATAGTTCTGGTGAGGAAAACAGCCCAGCACGCGTTTCAGCATGGCATTTATCGAAACCTACTCCCGAAGTCAGCGCTTTGACAACCACGCGCGGGAGCTTTGAGGCATTTCTGGCACCCCTCAAAAAAGACACCTTCAAGCAAGTGGTGAACGATGTCGAGCAACGTCTGAAGGTCGTTAATCAGACCCTTTCAATGCTCGATTCGATTCTAGACAGCCAGGGGTTTGATGCCATTCTCAATGAAATGCTGCGATCGATTACTCTCAAGACGGGAGAATTGCTGAACGCCGATCGCACGACTATTTATTTACTCGACGAAGACAAAAATGAGCTGTGGTCAATTGTTGCCAAAGACGAAAAGGGTAATAATTTAGAATTCCGATTTCCTGCTACTCAGGGGATCGCAGGCGAATCAGCAACCTTCAAGAAGGTCGTTAAGATTCCATTTGATTTTTATGATGATCCCCGTGCAGAGTTTGCCAAACAAACGGATCAGGAAACGGGATATCGAACTTACACCATGCTGGTTTTGCCGTTGCTAAGCGATACCGGTGATTTGGTTGCGGTCGTTCAGTTGATTAACAAGCTCCAACACGATTCGAATCCTCAGGCTGACCTAGTCGACAAGATTGATTTAAATGGCTTCACGGATCAAGATGAGCACATCTTTGAAGAGTTTGCGCCGTCGATTCGGCTGATCTTGGAATCATCTCGTTCGTTCTATAAAGCGACTCAGCAGCAGCGGGCAGCATCGGCGTTGATGAAGGCTACCACAGCGCTCAGCCAAAGCAGTTTGGATTTGGAAGAGACGCTCAAACGAGTGATGGATGAAGCCAAAGAGCTGATGCAAGCAGATCGCAGCACCTTGTGGTTAGTGGATGATGAGCATGGTGAGCTTTGGACAAAAGTTCCAATTAATGGCGTTCTGCAAGAGCTTCGCATTTCCAAACATGCTGGATTTGCAGGACACGTTGCGACAACCGGTGAACCGCTGATCATTCCGTTTGACCTGTACGAGCATCCGAATGCGGACACTGCTAAGGAAACAGATCAGAAGACCCAATATCGCACGTGCAGTATGCTCTGTATGCCGGTCTTCAATGCAGACGGTGAGCTCATCGGTGTGACCCAACTGATCAATAAAAAGCGTAAGGGCGACTATGCGCTCTATGATCCACGCCATTGGCCTCGTGCGCCAGACTGCTGGAAGGCGAGCTTTAATCGCAATGACCAAGAGTTTATGCAGGCGTTTAACATTCAAGCCGGGGTCGCCCTGCAAAACGCCAAGCTGTTTGCTAAAGTTAAGCAGCAAGAGCAAATGCAGCGGGATATCTTGCGATCGCTCTCAAATTCAGTATTTTCAACCGATCATGAGGGGCGGGTCATTGCCGTCAACAAGAGTGCTAAGCGGCTGCTGGGGTTCCAAGACAACGAAGCACTTGAGGGACTCATGGTTACGGATCTGATTAGGATTCAAGAGGGAGACTTTTCTGCCTGGTTTGATCGGGCTCTGAGGCCGACTGACGATAAAGATCGAGAACAATATTATCCCGATCGCACGCTGGTGTCTGGCAAGTCAGACCAGCACAGTGTTCATCTCTCTATCAATTCGATTACCGATGTTGAAGAGCCAAGCCATGTCTACGGCGCACTAGTGGTTATGGAGGACATCAGTGGCGAAAAGCGACTTAAGAGCACGATGTATCGCTACATGAGCCAAGAGGTCGCTGAGCAGTTGTTGCAGTCGGGAGATGTCAAACTCGGGGGCGATCGCAAAGAAGTATCCGTATTATTTTCCGATATTCGCAGCTTTACCACCATTGCTGAGAGTATGGATGCTGAAGAACTCGTCAGCATGCTCAATGAATATTTTGAGGCGATGGTTGACTCGGTCTTGTCTCATAAGGGCATTCTAGACAAATATATCGGCGATGCGATTATGGCCGTCTTCGGCGCTCCGCTTGCTCTCCAAGACCATGCTTGGAAAGCCGTGCAAACTGGAATCGAGATGCGGCATCGGCTGATTGACTTTAATGCAAAGCAGCTTTTGCAAAAGAAGCCGCCCATCAGTATTGGCATTGGTATCAACTCAGGGTCGGTAATCAGCGGCAACATTGGCGCAAGCAAGCGCATGGACTTTACCGCGATTGGCGATGGCGTCAATTTGGGAGCCCGTTTAGAAGGGGCAACCAAGCAGTACGGATGCGATATCGTCATTAGCGAAACGACCTACCAACCCTGCGCCGACAGAATTTGGGCACGAGAACTCGATCGCATTCGAGTCAAAGGAAAAAGCAATCCCGTTGGCATTTATGAAGTGGTCGAACTTTACTCCAATCCGCTGTCTGATAACCAAAAGCGCACGATCGAGCTCTATCGACGTGGACGGGAATTTTATCTCCAGCGGAAGTTTACCAAAGCTCTCGCAGAATTTGGCACGATCTTAGAAGAAATCAATAATAGCGATCGCGCCGCTGCTGTTCAGCTTGAACGCTGTAACTATTGGCTGCAAAATCCACCTCCCGACGATTGGGATGGGGTCTGGTCATTGAAAGAAAAATAAGGCGATATGCGAGGAGAATAGCGGCTAGCGGCCAGTTTATTTCTTTGTAGAGATTACAGGCGATTGCCTATGTGACTAAGCTGTGATCAAAGAGTTTCAGAAGTTATAGCCATGTGCAATTGCGTCAAGTACCGCTACAAGCAATTTGCTTTTTTGCATGGAGATACGAACTGAAGAAATAGGTCATGCTTAAAGTCTCTAACTTTGTTGATGTCAATGCCACTCGCGAAGACGCGTGGGATTTGCTATCCGATTTTGAGGGGGTTTGGGAAAACTCAAACCCGGCTCACCGAGGAACAAAAGTCTTGTCTGAGCCTAAACGTCCGCTAAGGGATGGGTTGCGATGGTGGCAGCGGGAGAAGGTCGGTCTCGTCCAAGGCGAGTTTGTTGCAACTCTGCACGATGTGGTTCCAGAGCGGGAGTTTTCTTGGACGGCGATCGCCAATTATCGACTATTAGGCATCTCGTTCACTGTTGATGAAGGCGGGCGCTTCGTCATCGAGGAGCGTAATCACGGCATCGCACTCCGGCATGATTTGTGGGGTAAGTTTAGAGAAACCCTCAAAGGCCAAATTCTGAGATGGATAGCGGTGCATCTCCTGCAAGAACGGCAGGCAATGGCCAGTCATAACCTGATTGAACTCCGTTACTTTAAGGATTGCCTAGAACATCCAGCCTGACTGGTTATCGACAACAGGGAATGCCGGGGCTGCGATCCCCCTTTGCTTGGAATCTTGTATGCATTTGCGACAGCCGTTGACATCCAGTGAGACATCTGCCGGACGCTGCACCGTCCAGCCATTTCCTGAGTCAACATCAGCAAAAATTAACCAATTGGCAGAAGAATTTGAGCCTGACGGATAAGAAGATGGGATGGAGCAGACATAATAGCTACGCTCAATGATGTATAACGGGATTAATAGGACTACAACCTCGGGCAGTCAAATCAACAGCCTCCAGCTAGAATTGACTGAAGAAGCAAATACTTCATGTTTCTCATCTTAGACGGCATATTCTGCCTTCCTGTACCGAATCTCTTTACTATCATGTGATAGTACCTCTATGAGTCGTGAACCCCAGTCTGTGTCTAACAACTTCGAAGAGCATCCTAATCCTAGTGCTGATCGCTCAAAGCACTCATGGTCTGATCAGCTTGAACAAGACACTCAAGCCCCTGCAGAGGCCAATTCAACTGAACTGACATCAGCTGAGTCTGCCGAACCGATCGATGCAGAATCCAATCATAGTGACAAGGCTGATACTGAGGTTACATCGCTCGTCACGCCTCAAGCAAATACAGTCGACGACTCCGACGCAGAGGGCCCTCCCGAAACTCGGGTTGCTGACACAGAATCAGTGTCGCCTCCAGCCCAATCCACCGACGAGCCATCCGAACCCGACAAATCTGAAAAACAAGTCGAAAAGCAGGCTGAAAACCCTTGGATTGAAGGACTTCAAGTTGTTGGCTTGAGTGCCATTCTCGCGCTCGGGATTCGTCATTTTGTTGCTGAGGCACGCTACATCCCGTCTGAGTCCATGTTACCGACGCTTGAAGTTAACGATCGCCTTATTGTAGAGAAAATCACCTATCGGTTTGAAGACCCTCAACGAGGCGATATCATTGTCTTCTGGCCCACCGATCGCCTCAAAGAAGAAAACCCCAGCTTACGGGATGCCTTCATCAAACGTATCGTTGGCTTACCCGGAGAAACCATAGAAGTTCGGGGCGGGCGAGTTTACGTCAACGGGCAGCCCATCCGAGAAAACTACATTTTTGATGAACCCGAATATCGCTGGGGACCTGAAACCGTTCCTGAAAACTCTTATCTAGTGCTGGGCGATAACCGCAACAACAGCTACGATAGCCATTTTTGGGGGTTTGTCCCGCGCGAAAATATCATCGGGCGAGCGGCAGTCCGGTTTTGGCCCCCAGATCGGATTGGCGATCTCAATAAAGATACTCGATTCTATTTCGAAGGCGAGTCACCTCAAGAGGGTGAGCAGAGCAGCGAATAACTTATACCGTCAAAGGTTGTTTGAGCGTGTTAAGTGTCATACATACATGAGTGCGATCGCCTGCTGATTTCGCAAATTATTCGTGATCCTGTGCTAAGGCGCTGCTCTAGCGTAGTCGTTGCTAAGGAACTATAGCAGCTTCGGAATGACTAATGCGTGAAAATATTTCCTGAGTCGAATCAAGACAAATCCGTCTGATAAAAGATTTATGTTGAATTATGTGCTGAAGTCCCCCTTGTGGACGATGTCAGACGGGCATCGACTTGAAAGGATAGTAGACCGAGAGGCACCAGATTAAGAACACTCGACAGCGTAGTTCCGACAAGCGCAGTAATCGATCTAATCTGACGTGTGAATAGTAGTAAGCTTTCGTAGTCAGGAGGTTAAGCATGACGGCAAATGATTGGTGGCGACATGCTGTCATTTACCAGGTATATCCTCGCAGCTTTATGGATAGCAGCGGCGATGGTATTGGTGATTTGCGAGGAATTATCCAAAAGCTTGACTATATTGCCTCCCTGGGAGTGGACGCTGTCTGGGTTTCGCCCTTTTTCAAGTCGCCGATGAAAGACTTTGGCTACGATATTTCAGATTATCGAGCCGTCGAACCCATGTTTGGCACCCTAGAGGACTTTAAGGAACTGCTAGACAAGGCTCATCAGCGGGGTCTAAAGGTTTTAATCGACCAGGTTTGGAACCATACTTCAAATCAGCATCCGTGGTTCTTAGAAAGTCGTAGTAGTCACGATAATCCGAAGGCTGACTGGTATGTGTGGGCTGATTCAAAACCAGACGGCACTCCTCCAACTAATTGGCTCGCAACGTTTGGTGGCAGCGCATGGACGTGGGACGACCAGCGTCAACAATATTACCTCCATAATTTTTTGTCAGAACAGCCTGATCTCAACTGGTACAACCCACAGGTTGTCGAAGCAATTTTAGATGTGGCCCGATTCTGGCTTGACATGGGCATTGACGGGTTTCGTCTTGATGTGGTGAATTTTTTCACGCATGATCGCCAGTTGCGAGATAATCCGACGCGTCCTACCGATCAGGATCGGCCTGCGGGTGCCGACCCCAACGACCCATTCTTTTCTCAAATCAATCTCTATAATTTCTGTCAACCTGAAACCTTACACATCATTGAACGGATTCGTCAATTGGTGGACGAATATCCCGGCAGAACGACTCTCGCAGAAATCAGTTCAGCCGAGGATGCTGTTTTAACCTCGAGCCAGTATGTGCAGCCAGGGCGGTTGCACATGGCATACAATTCATCGCTGATGAGCGATCAGCCGTTGACGTGCGAGTTGCTTTACGACATCATTCGGCGGGTGAAGAAGCACGTTCAGGATGGTGTCATCTGCTGGACGGGAGGAACTCACGATTTTCCGCGACTCAAAACTCGATGGCGAAAATTCTTGACCGATGACTACTTTACCCAGGAAGCGTTTGATCATATGTTTGCGGCATTTTTGCTGTCGTTGAAGGGCAGCTGCTGCATCTATCAAGGTGATGAAATTGGCATGACACAAGCCCATGTGCCCTACGAGAAAATGCAAGACCCATTTGGGCTAGCCGGGTATCCGTCCATTTTGGGACGAGACGGGTCACGCACCCCCATGCCTTGGGAAAAAGATACACCCAATGCTGGCTTTACGACTGCCCATGAGCCGTGGCTTCCCATTCCAGACGAGCATGTTGTCCATGCGGTCGATCAGCAAGAGCACAATCCATATTCGCTTCTGAATAAGTATCGTCGCTTGATCTCCTGGCGTAAACAACAGCCTGCGCTCTTGTGGGGAGATATCAATTTGCTCAATACCGAGGAGCCAATATTGGGTATTGAGCGCATTTGCGATGAGCAGCATCTCATCTGTTTATTCAATCTCAGCCCCATGCCTATCCACCAAGATCTCTCAGCATTCCCTGATTGTGCGGAGGCTGATGAGGCTGATTTTGTTAATCGACATTACGATCATGTTATCGAGATTCCAGGATATGGCGTGTTCTTTGGGGTCGTACAGCCAATTGCGTCTACGGTGCAAGGTCAGCACCGCTAAAGATACCACGCGATCATATCGGGGTCTTCGTCGAAGCTAAATATATTCAAACGTTCAGGATTTTCCATAAGGGCTTTAGAGAGTAGGAGTCCGGCGATTGTCCAGGTTTGGTATTTTCGTGATGCCTTACCGACGAGTCGACCGTTGCGCCCGTCGTAATATTCGGGCCACTCGTCCTCGCTCAGTCGCTGTTCTGCAATGGCGATCGCCCGTTCTGCAATCTCTCGTCGGCCCGTTTTTAGCGCAACGGACACTAAAGGCCATAACAACACCGGCCAGTTTCCAGCATTGTGATAGGACCAGGGCACGTTTTTCGGATCGCACCCCGTGAGAATTTTCCATTCTTCTCCTTCAATCGCTGGAAACAGAATCTTCATAGGCATATAGCCGATCAAATCCTGCCAGCGTTGCTCGATCAAATCCATGATTAATTGTGATTCTTTTTCACTGGCTAACGAGCAAATGATCGCCATCAGATTTCCAAGGGTATAAAATCGAAAATCAATTTTAGCGGGGCCTAGATTGCCCGCTAAGTACCCCCCTCGCTGGGGCATCCACTCGGTGAGCCAAAACGGAATGGAATCAGGATAAATATTGAATTTATTAATTGCTTGAATGCCAAATTCTTCGCCTTTATAGCGATAAATGTCATTGAGTCGTTTGAGGTCGAGCCAATAATATTCGCGAATATGAAAATTAAGCATGCTCAGGCGATGGTTGATCACCTGAAGATAAACCTCTCGTTTTTTACAGCCCGGATTTAGCAATTCGCGTGCGGCTCGCAAGGCTCCATAAAACAATGCCTGAATTTCAAGCGGATGCCCTGTTACCCCCATACGACGGTCGATCATAAACGACCCATCCGGCACTAGCAGCGTGGGATACATATCAAAACGGTCAGCAAGACAAAGCTTAAGGATGAGCAAAATGCCGTCTTGAAAATCGGGGCGATGGGCTAATGCCATGTCGCCGGTTGTTTTCACGTAGGCACGCAACAAAATCAGCCACCACAGGCACGAATCAACAGGAGTTACTCGACCAATCGCATGTTCACCAAAGTCAGCCGTCAGGTATTGATGATCGTCCCAGGATTCAACCTTGAAGCTGGCTGGCATCAAGCCCTGTCCAGCGTTGAACAAATCCATTTGCTTGTCACTGCTTTGGAATGCGAGCGTCTCGACTAAGAAATTGCGAACAATGTCGGGTTCGCCGCTCACCAAGAAATATAGTGCTGAAGAAACGAAGTCTCGAACAAAACATTGATCATAGTTCAGAGCTTCGACCTCGAGATCGCGAGCCCCCACCGTGCCCACCGGTTGACCTTTAAAGTAAACGGTGGCCTCTTTTAAGAGACGTTGAGCTTCTTCAATCAACCCGCCTTTTGCGCCTATCGTTGCTGTCATAGTCCTGCTGCTTTTGAGTCTTGCAAACGTGAGTCAATACTAAATTGGAAATGTCAAATTAGAGAGGGGATGTTGCGATCGCCCTCCCAATGGGAAAATTCCTACTGACAATGACGGTCTAGTTCTGACGAAAAAACCCCAGAATAGCCCCATAATCAGCCTCAATCTATATGGAATGCGTGAGCCCTACAGACTCAGATTTGTGTGGTGAATCCGCGCGGGTTCACCACACGTTCAGCGTCCTAACGCAAGAGCGTAAGGCAATAGTTCACAGTTTCGATGGCATAAACCGACGACTTAGCAATCTATCAAGCTATCGATTGCTCTAACCCGCTGCCAATCGAGCGATCGCCACGGTAAACTATCATGCCTACTAATGCCCCAAATAGAGTTGAGACGGATTGATAGTCAGCAGTGAATCAACAAAGAAAAAAAAGTGAAGAATTCTGATCTTGAAATGCGAATCGCACTGTCGAGGTTTGGAATCTTAATCTGATTAGATGCACACCTGAAGCCTTAAAATCTGCCGACGTCGGCACGAAAATGGATGAGCATTAATCATCCAATTGTCTTACCAACGTCGACATCAAACCTCAACGTCAAGAAACAGTAACTCTGTCACTACGATTGAATATACTGATGCCTCAATCAGAATCTGACATTTTCACGCGATGAATTTCCAGTGTTTTCCACAAGCTTCATCAAAATTTCACTGAGATTCCCCTAAAAGGCAGATTCGACGGCAGTTTGACGGATTCCCAAGTAATTGAGTTCCAACTAAGAATGGTTTACCCAAGCGAGGTCGCCAAATCGGCAAACAGAGGAGATAATTCGGCTTCATACTTCGCCAGATAGGTGCGAAATGAGGTGCCCCCCGTGCCCATTTCAGCTCCGACTTTCTTTAACTGCTGGACTGCCAGCGCCAGATGCAGCCGATGAAATCGATTTTGAAGGTCATCATAGGCATGCATCTGCCGCAGCAGCGGAGCGGCGTGGGGATGAGCCATCAACCGAGTCACTTGTTCTCGACGGGAACTGCCATCGACGCGACTCAAAAGGATTTCATAATAGGCTGCAAGATTATGATTGCGATGCTGCTCAAGCCATGTGTCAATCTCAGCACCGTAGCGGCGATCAAACTCTGTTTCGGCAATGTGAGGCGTGCCATTGGCGTCATGGGTGCCTCCCTGCCAATATTTCTGAACTCCGCTCATGATTTCGAGGTGGCGAAACTGAAACGACTGAAACCCGCTCGTGGGACCAATGCTGGTGCGAAATTCAGCAAAGGCTCGCATCGTTCTGAGAATGGGCATCGTGGTGAGGGTCACCTCATACAGCCGCAACACTCGCTCAAAGAAATAACAGGATTCCCCCGTGTCGTTGATGATCGAATCTGAGGGGGTCTTGAGGGCACGGGCGATCGCCTCTAAGACCCTCCCCAAATCAATAATCATTTGATGAAACGCCAGCTCACAGATTTGATGCACCGTAATAAAGAGGTCTTCATCCTGAGAGACTGTCATCGGGCGCTTACAGGCCAACAGGTCATCGAGTCCGTGGTAGTTCCAATAGTGATTTTGATTCACATCACGGGTTGGATCTGGCGGGAGGGGTTGAGCCGGGTAGGAGTTGGGCATAGACATCAAGCGAGGAATTTACGATGACATGTGAGAATGCAGAAAAAATCGATACGCCAGAAATAGAAGAATTCCAATCAAGGCGAGCTGAATCGACCAAACAATGACTTGCAAAATGACGCCCACAATCGCCAGTGCCACTACGCCTGCTAACACGATAACCAATAGCTTGCCCCCCCCTGAAAGAGATGCAAACC
Organism: Elainellaceae cyanobacterium; assembly: GCA_051117555.1. GTDB lineage: Bacteria > Cyanobacteriota > Cyanobacteriia > CAZCXK01 > CAZCXK01 > DBGGTD01. The sequence goes on from JBNPEG010000108.1 coordinate 31,195, forward strand.
AGCTTCTAGAGGTGAGTCTTTCATCTGACTCGGGGGTGGAGTGCATCGGTATCGGACGGTATATGTCAACGTCAGGCTCGTGTGCCGATGCGTTGATATCGGAATCCTGCAGAGAACTCATGAAACGTTAGAGAATAGATCAGGTCAGTGATTGACTAGTACCAATTCAGGCGGTGCTGATAAGGAATGATTTGTTGTTGTGATTGTATCGAATCGCTGTCGAGAAAACCGACTACTCTGGAAGAAACTGTAAAAAAATCTTAATTCGGTGTCTAATTCAGTTAAGTAATACCCCAAGTAGCTGGGGTTTAA
>JBNPEG010000203.1:0-31474 GCA_051117555.1 Elainellaceae cyanobacterium
CAGATGTTTTAACTCCTCGCTACTTTCCGAAATTTCTAATCGGTAGACCCCTGCCATGGATATATGCCAAACTCTGCTCCTTCATAATTGCAGAATCTGTAGCCTCAACCAAGAGAATTGGTATTAGACGAAAATGTGTCGATTCCAAGCGGCATCGTCGAGGGAGAATTGAATGAGTTTTCAGTCCGCACGATTGGTCGATTGCAAGAGCCTGAGGAATATGAAGATATCGTGCTGAGAAGTAATCCGGATGGCTCTCAAGTGCGGCTACAAGATGTCGGCTATGCAGAACTTGGCGCTGAAGACTATCGCTCGTTTGTTCGATTCAATCAGCAGTCGGCAGTAGGGCTGGGGATTATCAAACTTTCGGATGCCAATACGCTCCAAGTTGCCAGGGATGTGAAAGCCAAGATGCAGCAACTCGCCGAGGAGTTTCCTCAGGGAATACAGTATGCGATCGCCTCTGATGATTCTCGCTTTGTCGATGTGGCTATCAATCGGGTGTGGCAGTCGCTATTTTTTGCCATTGGCTTGGTGATTTTGGTCATCTTTGTCTTTTTGCGCGACTGGCGAGCAACGCTGGTTCCCGCCGTGACGATTCCGGTAGCATTGATTGGCGCATTCGCCATGATGTATCTCTTAGACTTTTCAATCAACACGCTGACCCTGTTTGCGCTCACCCTCGCTACTGGGCTGGTTGTTGATGATACGATTGTGGTGCTTGAAAACATCGTTCGCCACATTCAAGACGATGATATGCCCCCCTTTCAAGCCGCATTTATTGGCGTTGCAGAAGTTGTGTTTGCGGTCATTGCGACGACTGTCGTACTGATTGCAGTATTTGTCCCTGTCGGGTTTTCAACGGGCGTCACAGGACGACTCTTCACCGAATTTTCGTTGACCCTGGCTGGAGCCGTTGTGGTGTCATCCTTTGTGGCGCTGACCTTGGCTCCAACACTGTCAGCGCGACTGCTACGTCAAGGTGGAGCACCCAGCAACGTCGTCTTTGACTGGTTTGAACGAGCCTTTGACCAACTTCGTCAGTTTTATAACACTACGCTGCGACACGCCATGCAGTTTCGAATCATTGTCGTAGTTGCATTTATCGCTCTGCTAGGATTCACCTACGCGACGTTTACATTTTTGCCCTTATCCTTTCTGCCAACGGAAGACCGAGCCTCGATTTTTACTATCGTGCGTGCGCCAGAAGGCGTGAGCATCAACTACACCGATCGAGTGATGCAGCAGGTTGAGGACGCCTATAGCGAGGTGCCAGAGGTCGAAAGCTACTTTACGATTGGTGGATTTTCGCCCGGCGGCGGCTCAGGAGTGAATGAGGGAATTGCGTTTGTCAACCTCAAGCCGTGGGAGCAGCGCACCGAGCCGAGCGAGTCTCAGCAAGCCATCGTCAATCGATTGAGACAGCGATTTTCCAGTATTACCGATGCAGTCGTGCTTCCCATCAATCCATCAGGATTGCCTGGTGCGGGATTTAGCCAGCCGGTTCAGTTTGTGCTGCAAGGAAACAATCTCCAAAATCTGTCGCAAACGTCTAACACCCTGGCAAATCAAGCGCGTCAGCTCCCCGAACTCGTGAATGTCGATTCCAACTTTCAACTCAATAAGCCTGAATTGCGGGTGTTAGTCGATCGCAAGCAAGCGGCTGATGTGGGTGTCACGGTGTCTGATATTGCTAGCACGCTTCAGATTCTCCTAGGTGGAGAAGATATTACCAGCTTCAATCTAGAAAATCGGCGCTTCGAGGTCATCGTTAAATCCCAAGATCGTTACCGAGACACAATCGATAGCATTGATAGCTTCTACGTGCGATCGCGCGATGATGAGCTCGTGCCTTTAGCGAGTGTAGTGGATGTGGAGCGATCGACAACGCCGCCACAAATCAATCACTTCAACCGTCTACGGTCTGCCACGATCCAAGGCAGCCCGGGGCCAGATTCAGGGCTAGGGGGGGCACTCACAGCGTTGGAAAATTTAGCGCAGCAGGTGTTGCCCAGTGAAATCACGACTGCCTTGTCAGGACAGTCCCTTGAATTCAGAGAGGCCGGGCAATCAACCTTGTTTATCTTTGGGCTGGCGCTAGCATTTATTTTCCTAGTGCTTGCGGCTCAGTTTGAAAGTTATTTTGACCCCATTGTGATTTTGCTGGCAGTGCCGCTGTCTCTACTCGGCGCATTTGGCGCGCTGCTGATTGCCGGACTCAACCTAAATATTTATGGTCAGATTGGCTTGATCATGCTGATTGGTCTGGTAACGAAGAACTCGATTTTGATTGTAGAATTTGCCAATCAGCGACGAGAGCAGGGCGAATCCACGATTCAAGCGGCGCTAGATGCCGGAGACATTCGGTTTCGTCCCATTCTCATGACGGCATTTTCAACGATTTTTGGTCTGATGCCGCTCGCCCTTTCATCAGGAGCCGGGGCATTGAGCCGCGTCTCACTGGGCACCGTCGTGCTCGGTGGCATGATCATGTCTACGCTATTGAGTTTGTATGTGATCCCCGTGTTTTATGCGATCGCCATCCGTTTCCAACACCGCTTGCTGGGCAAATCGATTAGCAAGTCGACACGCAAATCCTGATCGTTCCAGCCCGGACATCATGAAATTCTTGCTGATTACCGGGTACTGGAGTTCGATCAGGATGCTAAGGAGCTTGGTCTAATCAACCGAGCAGCTTTCTTCGTTGCACGAAATGTTTTCTGTAACGGCTTCGGCCGGAACAATCGTGAATCCTCCCACGCGGATGCCTTCAAAGCCAAACTGATCCTGTAAAACCTGGCTAAAACTGGCAATGATATTGGGTAATTGCTTTTCAATCTCAGCTCGTAACTGGTCGGCTTCAGGGGGTGGATTTCCAACGGTTTCTACAGCCATAAGACAAATGTCCTGGATTAACGATTACGTTCATTCTAGGGTGAAAGATTTGCGTTAGAACTCTTCTGCCCGTTTTATCAGAAAGTATCCTGACTAAGGGATTGGGCAAGGAATGGGGAAACACTCGATGCCACAGATTGACTATACCTCGTAGATTCGGCTCTCCGGTGCATCGGGATGCTGCAAGCAATATTCCTCGAATGGAGTCATAGATTGCGTCTCGCGTTGGCAGGACTGAGCCACGAACAGTTCTTCTACAATGTCCCAAGCGACTGCCGATTCGGGCGACGTGATTCCGTAGGCGTGAGACACTTCGCGAGCAGCTTCGAGGGCATTTGCAATCTGGACAGCTAATGTCAACTGGGTTGAATCTACGAATGAACGATTATCTTGCTGAACAGTAGACATGGTTTGATTAGGGCGTTGAAGGGCTTGAACCATCTTTCAATCTCCGATGTAATGCTCTATGGCTTTACTATATTTATAAATTAGGCTGATTTCAATAGCTCATTCATATAATTTCTATTTATCAGTTATAACGATTGCTTAACTCATGCTAGGCACAGTGATTTGCGTTCGCATTAACGGCACAAATTGACGACATGAATGGGACCGAAACAAAGTCGGTGTTTAGAGGGACACGATATCGCGGGCGTTGCTCGGTACAAACACACGTTTTCTGTTCGCCAACAGCGTCAAGGACGAGTTATTCAACTGGTGTTTGACGGGGTAAGACTATGCTGCTGATGTATGGCTCAATGGGCATTATTTGGGGTTTCATGAGGGATACTTTCACCCGTTTAGCGTTGATCTATCAATCCTACTTCGATACCCAAGTGCATACCGCTATACTCGCCCCGGAGGAACCGGGTCGGAACAAGGGCAAGACCCACAACCAGGAATAGTGGTGGCATTTGAATGAATGTCTTACCCTGAAAGGTGGAACAGGTATCGATTTAGGCTCCAAACTCTCAAAACTGGGCGGGGATCATGACTGGCGAAGAGTTGCATCAGCTATTGCTAGAAAAGTGGGGATATTCGTTTGACGTTCAACTGCGACGCATTCAAGATAAAGTATTCGTCCAAGTCATGTGGAAATATCTGGAACAGGCGTCTTTCCCAATGACCGAACCCGAATACGAGGCACATCTAGACACCATCGCGAGCTATCTTAACGCGCTCGGTGGCACCGATCAGGTTAAAACATTTATCGACCAAACGCGCGATCGCCCCCGTTTAGGCAAGGCAGTGAGTATTCCTATTGATTTGGGTGCCCGATCATCGGAATGGATGCTTTAGAACTGGATCTGGGTCTACGAGATTCGAGATCCGAGTGGCACGTCGCGATCAGGCTGAATCAGGGCAACGCCGCCGCTTTCCATCACAACGCCTAACACCAAAACCTCAGACATAAAGTTGGCAATCTGGCGCGGTGGAAAGTTTGTCACTGCTAAGACCAGCCGTCCTACTAACTCATCTAATGCATAAAATGTCGTGATCTGGGCGCTTGATTTTTTGATGCCTAACTCGCCAAAGTCAATCCAAAGCTGGTAAGCAGGCTTGCGAGCGTTAGGAAACTCCTTGGCATCGATAATTTTGCCAACTCGGATTTCAACCTTCTCGAAGTCGCTGTAGGTAATTTCTGCCATGGGTGCTGATAGCAATCAAGAGCAAGCACTCTCGAAGAAAAGGGGCGATCGAAAGGGGCGATCGAAAGGGGCGATCGCCTAGCGTTTAAACAGCAATACTAGCCCAACGCCGCCAAAATATAGCCCTACGACCGCGCCTCCCAACAAACTTTGGGTAATCGGATCGGTAGAGGGCGTCAATACCGCACCCAAAATTGCTGCTCCCAAGAACACATAGCGCCAGCCTGAGAGCATCTGCTTCGCTGAAACGATGCCCAACATTCCTAGCAGAAACTGCACAACAGGAATCTGGAACGCCAGCCCTGTGCTAAACATCAACAACAACACAAATTCAAAGTATCGATCAATCGACCAGAGTTGCTCGACGACGTCTGCACCATAGCTGATAAAAAAGTTTAACGCAGCCGGAATTAACAGGAAATAGGAAAACGCCAGCCCTCCAAAAAACAAGACGCTCGACCCCAAGACAATAGGTCCTAACAAGCGACGTTCTCGAAGGGTTAGACCAGGAACCACAAAGCGAATAATCTGATACAGAATAAACGGACTCGCCAGCAGCAAACCACTATAGCCCGCCACTTTGATTGATACAAAGAAATATTCCCCAGGCGAAAGCTGAAGAAACTTTGCTCCTTTTGCCGGGATTTCTAAAATTTCGACGATGCGGTTAACGAACGTGAAGCATACGACTACGCCGACAAACGCTGCAATGAGAGAATAAAAAATTCGGAATCGCAGTTCTTCCAGATGATCAAACAGCGACATTTCGATATCATCGGGTGCCTCGTTAGCATCATTCGGGTCAGGTTGCCCATTCTTTGAAATCGCTGTCTTATTTTTTTCTTGCTGGGCTGAATCCGAAAGAGTGGTCATGAGTTTGCCTAAATCCTCGATTCCCTGTGTTGGCTGTATTAGCTCTATTGGCTAGTTGCGTCATCGACTGTTGATTGGTGGCCGAGTCGCTTCGTTGGTTATCGCTTCGTTGACTATTGTATATGGGCTAGTCGTGAAGACTTAAAAAACTCTGTTCGCATTCTAGCGGGAAGGACTGATTTAGTGTCACTCTATTACAGAAAAAGCGCATGCAGAAAAGGCTGAACCCAATAGATTCAGCCCGTTTGATTATTCACGCTAGAGAAATGTGCTAGTTAGTTTTGCAAGAGTTCCTGCACTTGCTGTCGCAGTGAGGGATCTTGCTGCACTGCGACCAAAATTTCATTGAATCGTTCGGGGTCTAATCCTGCTGTTTCAAGAACTTGCTCTCGCTGAGCGGTAATTTCGGTTTCGATTGACTGAATCTGAGCATACGCGTCATTAAATGACTGTGCTTCTTCAGGAGAGACGTCGGCTTCGGGTGCCATTTCTGGTGACTCTTGCGCCTGAAAAATCTCGCTAAATCTCTCCCGACTCAGCCCCGATTCTTCAATGACAGCAACCACCTGTTCTTCAGCCGTTTGCTGAATGGCTTGCAGATCAGGAACCACATTCGCAAATTGCTGGATTTCTTCAGACGAAATGGGGTCTGCCTCTGCGGGTGACTCCGATGGACTGGCGGGTTGCTCGACTGGCTCTGTTTCAGCCGGAGCGGGTTGCGCGTCGGGGGCAGTCGGCTCGGTGTCAGGAGCCTCCAGATCAGATGCGTCTCCAGCAGGCATGTCGGGGTCTGGGGTTTGAGCAACCTGACTAAGAGCTTCGGCATCCGATTTCTGAGAAAGTACAAGCTGAGCCCAAGCGGGCGCACAAACTAGAGCACTCATTCCCACTACGCCTAACACTGCGGGAAGTGCCTTGGAGCGAATCCGTCGTTTGAAAATGGCCATGATTCGTTTCTAATCGTTACTAAGTCGTCAACAGACCTTAGGTTAAGACGAGAAAGTAAAAAATCGGAAAAGACCGCTCGTTTAGTCAGAGAAATTAGGGCGTTTGGCCTACAAGAGTAGCGTGCTTGGGAGAATATTGGGCTAAACGCTCTGAGACTTGAGGATTATAGAGACGGAGGTAGTTCCAATAATTCTCGAATACGGATTCAACATATCCTTTAGTTTCCGGAAATGGAATTTGCTCGACAAACCAGTCTGGATCGCTAAATCCAAATCGAGCAATCCAATCAGCGACGCTGCCCGGTCCGGCATTGTAGCTCGCCACCGCGAACAATGAATTATCGCTGTATTCTTCGTGGGTATAGTCCAGATACCAAGTACCCAGTTTTAAATTGTCGTCGGGATCGTTGAGGGTAAAGTCTCCCACATCCGTTTGTTGAGCAATCCAGTCGGCGGTTGATGGCATCACCTGCATCAGCCCAGTTGCCCCTACGACCGACTGTATTCGCGGCTCGAAGCGGGATTCTTGGCGAATCAGCGCAGTCACAAGTACCGGGTTGATCTGTCTTTCCTTTGACCACGCTTCAATGGATTCTAAAAAGGGAAACGGGTATAGAGCTTGCCAATAGGCAGTTTGCTCTTTTGCTTCTGCGTAGTCTAATGCGTCTTCGGCTTTGGCTCGCCATGATAGACTCGACAGCATAAAAATGCCGTCTAGATTGTCTCCGATGCCAATCCGCATCAGACCATCGGTAAATTGTTCTGCAACGGTAGGCTGGACAGGGTTTTGAAATTCGACTTGCCACATAGACCAAGCATCTCGATCTTGACCCAGTAAATACAGTTCTTGGAGAACATCTGACCCGGTTGGTGGAACTCCTCGCCGTGACGGTTTCACTAGATCGGGAATTTTAGACCGAACGGTGGTAAAGTCTCCCACATCCCATCCTAAAAACGTCGCCGATCGCCACGCGTAGTACGACTCTGGATATTCAGTCAAAACATGCTCAAACGCGTTTTTGGCTTCGTTTTGCTGCCCCAACTGCACCGCCCACTTGCCCACCCAAAATGCCGCTTCCGGAGCAAGTTCACTATCAGGATTTTCCGTCACAACTTGACCTGCCCATTCCCAGGCAGATTTTAAGTCGTCTCGCTCAGCCTGTCGTTCTGCTTGCTGCCAGCGAATCTCGGCGGCTGCGTCAGAATTGCTGTACTGATTTAGAACCGATTGTCGGGCTTGGTCGGCTGATTCAGGACTCTGAAGCTCGTCTAAGGCGGCAGCTCGGTCAACTAACGCTTCTGCGGCGTGATCAGGAAATTGTTCAATAATTTGGTCTAAGTAGGCGATCGCCTGCGTGGCGCTGACCATCCGAGACAAACGCAATAGCGCCTCTGCGGTTTCCTCTGCCTCTGGAAACTCTTGAACTAGGCGTTGATAGGCTGCGATCGCATCGCTGCGGCGTTCATCAAGCTGCGCTCCTCGACCCGCCCGATACAGATTGAGCGACGTTGCAGGCGCATTCTCATAGGCATAGGAGGCGCTGCCATAGTATTGGTTTTCCCAGTAGGCAAAGGCGATCGCCTGCCAGTCGTCGGGTTGAAGCTGGGCGGCATACTCATTGACGAGGCGATCGAGCACCGACACGATTTCTGGATCATAGAGCCCATGTTTGGCAATCAGCAGCAATAGTTGAGGCTGATCGGGGGTTTCACTCAGACGAGTTTGGGCAATTTCAATCGAGCGGGGATGGGCCGGGAGGCTTTCGAGCGCTTGATCCCAATACTGGGGTTCGGTTTTGCCCAGAGCAAACAGGGCTTCTGCTGCCATCGGATGGTCAGGAAACGTTGATAGCAAGTCTTGCCAAGTTGATCGTGCTGCTTCAGGGCTTCCAGTTGCCGTATAGGCCTTTGCTCGCTGATAGAGAATCGCAGGAGCCAGGGCTGGATAGTCGTCTTCTAAGCCCTCTAGCCATTCCAGAGCGGCTCCCGCCTGCCCCTGCTGAATCAGGTCATTAGCGAGCAGGTATCGAGCACGACTCTGCTCAAGGGCAGTGGGTTTGCCGGTGGTATCGGTCGATTCTCCGTTGGCGATCGCCTCTAGTTCGTCTGCGCGATCGGCTGGAGAATGCCCCACCAGTTGTAAGACATACGAATCAGCATTGCCGTCAGGATCGAGGATAGTAGAGGCGGTATTTTCACCCGTCCCTGCTGTAAATGGAAGGTTAAACGGAATCGTGCCAGCACACTTTGAGAGAGCAATTCCCCCTGCGATCGCAACGAGTAGTCCTGCGCTAATTCCGACCAGACGTTTTGTTTTACGCGACTTCAGCATCCAGATTTCATCAATACACTAAAACAGTGATGCGCTTGCCCATTGTGAGTAGGGCTGCCTATGCCTAAACTCTCTTCGATTCTAGAAGTTTCAAAAATGTTCTGCTGAAAGAGTGCTGACGATTTCAACGCATCAATTCCAAAGAATTTCTTACCGTCTCCCGAATGGTAGCCTAAGCTCACACAAATTGAGCAATACTGGAAAATGTGGTTAGAGATATTCAGGTAGCGTACGGCATGGATCTTCGAGGCATAGAAACCCCACGTCTAGACTGGTCGGGAGACTGTCTAGCAATCGGATTATTTGAAGACGCAACCCAGTTAACAGGTGATTTAGATCAGCTTGATCAAAAACTGTCGGGTACTCTGTCTGAACTGATCGAAGAAACCGACTTCAAAGGACAGACTGGCAGTAGCGCAGTCACCCGGGTAGGGGCAAACAGCCCGGTGCGGAAAATTGCGGTGGTTGGCTTAGGGAAGCCTGATCACCTCACGCTAGAAACCCTGCGAAAAGCGTCGGCTTCCGTGGCTCGGCTTGCCAAACGAGAAAGATGCAAAACGGTCGGCATCAGTCTGCCGGTGTGGAATGGGGATGCCGCCAAAAGTGTGCAGATGATGGCAGAAGGCATTGAACTAGCTCTGCATCAAGATACTCGATTCAAGTCAGACAGCGAAGAAAAAAATGATGGCATCCAGACAGTTGATTTTCTTGGGTTTGGTGGGCAAGAGGAGGCCATCAGTCGAGCCCGAAAAATTAGTTTAGGGGTGATTTTAGCCCGTGAATTGGTATCTGCGCCTGCGAATGTAGTGACGCCCAGTGTCTTAGCAGAAGCGGCAGAGGCGATCGCCAACGAGTATGGGCTCGATCTCAAAATCCTGGAACGAGAGGAATGCGAAAAACTCGGGATGGGAGCTTTCTTAGGGGTTGCTCAAGCATCGGAATTGCCGCCCAAGTTTGTCCATCTGACCTATCGCCCCCAGGGCACACCTAGGCGCAAACTGGCGATCGTTGGTAAGGGACTAACCTTCGACAGCGGCGGACTCAATTTAAAGCCCTCTGGTAGCGGAATTGAGATGATGAAAACCGATATGGGAGGTGCCGCTGCAACCTTTGGTGCTGCCAAGGCGATCGCTCAACTCAAGCCCGATGTGGAGGTGCACTTTATCAGTGCCGTTACGGAAAACATGGTGAGCGGTCGAGCCATGCGCCCCGGCGACATTCTCACCGCATCCAATGGGAAGACCATCGAAGTCAACAATACCGACGCCGAGGGGCGGTTAACCTTAGCAGATGCGCTAGTATTTGCCGATAAGCTGGGCGTAGAGGCAATCGTTGATTTGGCGACCTTAACCGGAGCCTGTGTCGTGGCTCTAGGCAATGATATAGCGGGGCTCTGGAGCGAAGACGATCACCTCGCAAGCCAGTTGCTTGAGTCGGCTGAGATCGCTGGCGAAAAGTTTTGGCGCATGCCCATGGAAGAAAAATATTTTGAGGGCATGAAGTCTGTGGTTGCCGATATGAAAAATACAGGCCCTCGCCCTGGCGGAGCAATTACGGCGGCTTTGTTCTTAAAGCAGTTTGTGAAAAACACGCCCTGGGCGCATCTCGATGTGGCAGGTCCGGTGTGGACGGAAAAAGAAGATGTCTATAACAGCCCCGGCGGTACTGGGTTTGCGGTACGTACGTTAGTAAATTGGGTCTTGAAAGACGCATGATTCGGGGGACATAACCGCTCATCGGATATCGGGGTGCTCAACGTGCGATGAGTTGGTTTGTCTCCCTAGATTGAAGGGGCTTTGGCGTCTTGTTAAGTCATTGGTATCAAGCCTAATCATTCAATAGCAGTTTCACAGCGATGCCACAAACAGGGTTTTCTCACGGTCGGCAGCATAAGCAATGCAGGCTTTTAAATCCTCTCGCGTCAAATCGGGGAAATCGTCAAGAATTTCTGCTTCGGTCATCTCCGAAGCTAGGTACTCAAGCACTTCATAAACCGTAATTCTTAAACCACGCACACAAGGCTTTCCACCGCGTTTATTGGGTTCAATTGTGATGAAGTTTCGATAGTTCATAATTGAACCCAATAAACGCCAACAGACAGTTTTCAGGCTACCGTCCTAACCATAAACCCAGGAAACTTTAGAGAATGACATACTCCGCACACGCACGCATGCAGTCCTGCATATGAACGTTCAAATTGAATCAGCGCGTCTTGCTCGGCAAATCCAATTTGTGATTGAAATTGACAAGCTAAAAGGCGTCTTGCGCCAAACCCTGTTGACCGATTCGTCTCGACGAGAAAACAGCGCCGAACATTCGTGGCATTTGGCGATGATGGCGATCGCCCTCTGTGAATATTCGCCCGTCCCCGTTGATACGCTCCGGGTTATCAAGCTGCTGCTGATTCACGATCTGGTTGAAATCGATGCGGGCGACACCTTCTGCTACGACGCTCACGGCAACCAAGACAAAGCGGATCGCGAAATTGCGGCTGCCGATCGCCTGTTTGGACTGCTTCCAGTTGAACAAGGCACTGAGCTTCGAAAACTCTGGGACGAATTTGAAGCGAAGATCACGCCAGAAGCTCGGTTTGCCCGTGCGCTCGATTGTTTACAACCCCTCTTACACAACTGGCAAACGGATGGCGGCACTTGGAGAATTCACGCGATTACCCGCTCTCAGGTGCTCGGTCGGATGCAGCCTGTGAAAGATGTGTCGCCCGAACTGTGGTCGCTGGTCGAAACGATTTTGACTGAGGCGATCGCCGCAGGGCATTTGCGCACCGAATAGAAACGTGTTGCAGAAATAGGGCTACCCTCTCACTTGGCGAATCATCCATAGCGAGGTCACATTGCTGACGAAGTGCGCCGCAATCAAGTTAGTGTTGATCAGAGGAACCAAAATATCAAGAACCCGAATAATTTTGTCAGGAGTATAGACAGCAGCGCCTTGAGGTTGCGAGAAAGACTTGGCTAATAAGATGCCTAGCCCTGTTTCTGCACCTACCAAGCTCACAAGCAGACCAATCAGGCTAGCAATCAGCCCAACTACTAAGACGCGGACAATCGCTCTCTTGTCGGGATACTCTTCTGGAGGTTGGCGGCGAAACTGTCGCGCAAAGCGAGTGCAACGGAATGAAGTCACCAATGTAAACAGCAGTATGATAATGCCGCATACGGCCAAAAACAACGAAAAGCCAGTTGTTGGAGTTTGAGAATTATCTTCGATATTGCGGCTAAATAGAGCAACGATCAAAATCACGCCAGACACGAGGGCGATCGCAAACTGCACCCAAAAACTTGTCCATCCAGCCACGCGCAATGCCGAGGCAGCCCGCTGAATCTCTGGCATGGGCGGCGACTGAGACAATTGTGATGACGGCGGTGATGGAGGTTGTGAGGGGGAAGGTTGGGTGGAAACAGTTTGGTCAGACATGAAGGCTCCCGCTTTATAGCAAACTAGACGAATCGCTTCAATGACATGGCATGGGTGAAATACATCGTCGATTAACGATGTGCGCCTATTAAAGCGGCATGGAGTGAAGATGCATTCGCCGTTGCGCAGATTACTGCGATCACTTCTACATTCCCTCAAATGATCCTACGATCGCATGTACCGCAGGATGGAAATTCTAGGAACTATCAAGAATGAGACATTATGCTTCGGTTTCGTCCACACTTGTAACGAGCACTTCTCCTTTTAACATGCGTTGAGCTGCATCGAGCAGCGCCTCTTCTAGATAGGGCTTGGTGAAGTAGCCTTTCGCGCCAAGCTGAACTGCCATTTGACGGTGGCGATCGGCACCGCGCGAAGTCAGCATCGCAACGGGGAGTGGTTTAAGATTAGGATCTTTCTGAATCCGCGATAAGAGTTCTAGGCCATCCATTCGTGGCATCTCAATATCGCAGAATACGAGCTGACAGGGCAACCCAGACCGGAGTTTCTCCCACGCTTCTTGCCCGTCACGAGCCTGTTCGACGCGATACCCTACTTTACTAAAGGTCATCGATAATAGTTCACGCACCGTAATCGAGTCGTCAACAATCAGCACCGTCGGTTCGCTCTTCGCGGGCGGCATCTCAGCCGGTGGTTGGGCGCTATCTCGCTCCCATAGAGAACTACCGGCTTCACGACGAATTCGCCCCAGGGATAGATCGATGAGCTCCAAAACGTCAGCAATCGGCATGATACGACCGTCACCGAGCACGGTTGCTCCGGCAATGCCGATCGGCTTAGGCACCGGGGGTTCAAGCTGCTTGATGACAATCTCTTGCTCCCCTAAAACTTGATCCACCTGTAATGCCAAGAAATTGCCAGCACTTCTCAACACAACCACAGAAACAATATCTTCTTCTTGATTGCCGCCGTAAACGCTACCTCGCCCTAACGTCCGGTTATATCGCAACAAATCAGAAAGTGGATTAAAGGGGAGCAGAATATCTCGCCACAGAATACAAGAACGTCCCTGATCGTCCGTTTGAATGCGATCTTGAGGAACATCGAGCATATCCTCTACCCCATCCATGGGGAAGGCGATCCGGGCACGATTGCTGACACACAGCAGCGCTTTAGAAATGCTCAGCGTGAGTGGCAGACGAATCGTAAATGTTGTCCCTTTGCCAACTGCGGAATCAATATTAATAACGCCTCGAATCTCATTTAAGCTCGTGCGAACTACATCCATGCCAACGCCGCGTCCGGAGAAGTCATCGGCTTTATCCTTCGTGCTAAATCCGTGATGGAATAACAGATCATAAATATCCAGTCGAGACATGGATTTAACGTCGTCAGGCGTAATTAACCCGCGTTCGACTGCCTTTTGACTGACCTTTTCTGGATTGATTCCGGCACCGTCGTCAGTTACGGAAATCACCGTTTGGTTTCCTTGGTGAAATGTCCGAACGGTAATCCGTCCGATGGGTGGCTTACCCGCACTAATCCGCTCGTGGGGGGGTTCGATGCCATGCGTGATGGCGTTATTAACCAAGTGCGTCATTGGATCATAGAGCTGTTCTAAAATCATCTTATCGATGAGGGTTTCACGCCCTTCGATCATCAATTCAGCTTGTTTGCCACACTTGATAGAAATATCTCGAACTGCTCGTGGAAGACGATCAGCCGCCTGTGCAAAGGGCACCATCCGCGATCGCGTCAGACCTTCTTGCAACTGCGTGGTGACTTGGCGAAACATTCGAGTAATCTGATCGCTTTCATCCACGACAAAGTCGATATCAGATGCTGATTCGCGCACGCGTACGATCAGCTCGATCATTTCTTGAGAGAGCGTATGGAACCCGGTAAATCGATCCATCTCGAGAGCATCAAAACTTGCCCCTGTCGAATGGATAGCGCTGCTCGGAGAACTAGAACTTTGAGAAATTTGATAGTTTCTGCGGCTGGAGAGGAGAGAGCTTTCGAGGAGCGATCGCTCGTATAAGTCTCTCATGCGTTGACCGACATCACCAAGTTGTTGCACCTGATACAGCAAATTATCTAGAAACTGCCGGAGTCGTTCTTGAGTTTGCTCAAGACTGTTTCGATTGACAACGAGTTCACCAACTAAGTTATTGAGATTGTCGAGATGTTTGACCGAAACTCTCATGGTTTGATCGGTCAACATCCCTCGTCGCCCGGTTCGACGCGCAGTTGCAGGGGATGTACGTCGAGCTGTAATACTCGTCGGAGGCCCTCCCAATGTCTGATCGGCATCTGCCAGAAGCCTTTCGAGATCGTCAAAATCGTCAATCGAATTCATCAAGGACGGCATCAAATCAGCCTCGGCATTCGAGGCAGGATTCTCAAAATTTTCTGAACTGTCACCTCCGCTAAACGGAAGCTCGTCCTCTAAGAGGGCTTCTAGATCTGCAAAGTCATCGTCAGACTCTGGGTCTGCTTCATCCTCCGTGGGATAAACATCAAAAAAGCTGATGTCAGTGGGTGCCTGAGCGTCTACACGGTCGTCTTCGTCACCGAATCCTATTTCGGCATCGAGGTCTTCCCCGTGAGACGAGACGTCCTGCTGGGTCAAGTCACTGGTGCCTGAACTTGTATCTAAACCAGTGTCTAACTCTGCGGCCTGTTCATCAAAGAATGCGTCTAAATCTGAAACGTCGCGATCGGAATCACTATCGTCAGGAACCGTTGATAGTAAGGTATCCAGATCATCGGCAGCGGCATCGAGAGAGTCAGCGTCTTCAGGCTGTTCTGCATCAATCGACTCAGGTGCAAACGATACCTCGTCCAAATTAAATGAATCAACCGTATCGCCTGTGGCATCCAAATCTGATTCTGCGATCGCCTCATCAGACTCTGATATATTTTCGAGATCTGGATCGAAATCTAAGGCAAGTGCATCCTGATCATCAAACAGATTGTCAGCCAGATTTAAATCTTCAAAATCACTTGAGCGAGCCACGTCCGATGTATCTGAACTAAACAGATCGTCTAGGTCTATGTCTTCAGAGGATGAGTCGGACGGATGATCCGCACTCACTTCGGTATCTGACGTTGCTTCAGTTTCACCGAAGAGATTGGCAAATTCGTCATCGGAGGAGTCATCTGACTCAAAGGATATGCGGTCGTCTGAGAGGTCGAGCCCATCTAAATCAAATTCGTGGGTGACATCACGATCCGATGCGATCGCAGAATCCGACCCCTCTCCACTGCTTTCTTCACTGCCTTCTTCATCCGTTTCAACGCTCCTCGCCTCGGTTTCTAACACCGCGGGCTCACTACCAAGTTCATCTGCGGGGTCGACTGGTCCCGCCATGCTTGTATCAACGGAGTCGGTGCCAGATTCCCAAAATTCACTCGGCTCGTTATTGTCTGGATTAGGGTCTTCCTCGACGCGATCGCCCCACAGATCGGATGTCAGATCGGTGTCGCTATCATCGGCTGGCTCCCCAGTATCTGAATCTGAAGGAGCAAGCGCCTCTTCAGTGGCGATCGCGTCAAACGGATTTTCAATATCGGCAGCATCATCTGAAAGCGGTGATTCGAAATCGAGAGCCATCTCAGACTCAAGTAAATCTGCATCTAATTCGGGATTAGGGTCTTCGACTGGAGATACAGCGTCATCGGTCGTGTCTAAAATATCCCAATCACTCGAATCTAATTCAGATAAATCGAGGCTGTCTGCTTCGCTCGACGGCAAATCGAATGATTCTGAGGGAGAGACGTCAGTATCGTCAGAGATCTCATTAAATAATGCATCTAGGTCATCTAACTCAGCACTTGAGGTAGAGTCATCATTGAATGAAGTATTAGCATCGAGTTCGTCAGCGTCGAGTTCGTCAGCGTCGAGTTCGTCAAAAAATTCACCTAGATTGTCAAAGTCGGTATTGAACTCATCTGCTGACTCTGCCGATTCTGGCTGGCCTTCATGGTCGAGGCGAGACATCTGCCCGCTTGGAGGGTTTGATGCATCGAGTTGCTCAGAGTCTGATCCTTCTAAGACAGAGTCTAGCGAGTCTGCTAATTCATCGAGTGCGGCCAGATCGATGAGGTCTTCAGACGTATCATGGGAGTCGCTTGATTCAAGCTCTGAACGATCGAGCAGATCTGAAACATCACCGTCGCCAGAAACGTCTGCCGGATTGGATGGATCACTCTCATCCTCGTCCCCATCAAAGAGCAGATCAGAGAAATCATTAGATTCATCAAACTCGAGAGAATCAGACAAGCCATCTGAAAATCGACTGGTCGACTCGTCGTCCTGCCAGGTCATCTCTAGTTCAGGAACTTCATTCTCAAACAAATCTGCCAGACTGTTGAGCTCAGCCATCCCGACTTCGGGACCATTTGGGTTAATGGGATGAGATGCATCCAGATAGTCTGACTGGTCGGTTGACGAAATCGCAGTCGCCTCAGTCGCCTCAGTCCCAGACGATGAGGATTCATCAGGGTCGGAATTTAGTTCGTTGAATAAATCACTGCCCTCAGCGCTACCATCATCGGGAGGGGCGCTGGCCTCCGTGAACCAGTCATCCTCCTCCAAGGCAGGTAACGATTCAGCGGCGAGATTAAAGTCGTCTGAATCCGATAGATCGATTGAGGCGAAGTCAAGGTCTGAAACGTCAGACGCATCGCTCGCTGACTCAACGCCTGCATCAGCCATCAGTGCATCAATATCAAACTCGTCAATCTCATCATCTAACATGGGCTCGGCAACTGGAGCTAGCTCCATTAGCGCATCACTTGCTCTAATGTCGTCAGCTCGGTCAGCTAGAACACGTTCTTGGGCTTGCTTTAAATCTTTAATGACAATGGGTGCAAGCGTGCGGAAAGTATTGTCGGGATGGGCGATCGCCCGTTGTGTCGTATCGATTAAGCTGCTCCACTCTGGCAGGTCAAAGTTGTCCCCTGCCTGCTTCAAGCGTTGGCACATTGAATCTAGAGTTTGACGCCCTGCAGGGTGTTCAGCATTTTTGAAGACCTGCAACATTTCGCGGAGCGTAATCGGCACCTCATTTTGGAAGAAATGCTGTAATGAATTCTCTCGGCTGGATGACGCGGTTGCGGCTACAGACTCAGCAGACGCGACGGCATGACGAGTACTCAGGTCAACATCCGCCGGAGGACTGACCCCAGCTTTTTCGACAAGCCCGCTGAGATGTTGGTTTAGCTCATCAAAAACTGGCTCTACCTCTTCTACCATCTCGCGCGCTTTGTCCGCAGGCAAACCGAACGGTCCCTGTAGCTGCTCTAGAAGATCTTGTAGAGTATCAAATACCCGAAGTAGAAGCGTTTCGAGCTTTTGGTCCACTTGAATTGGACATTCTTTTAAGACTTTGAAGTAGTCTTCTAATCGGTGAGAGGTCTTCTGAATGCTATCAAGCCCCAGCATTGCAGCCCCGCCCTTGACAGAATGAGCAGCACGGAAAACCTCACTGGCCATTTCTGAGTCACCAATGGTGCTTTGCAGGTTCAGCAATCCTTGCTCAATTGTATTGAGGTGGTCTTTAGCCTCCTCAATAAAGTAGCCCATTATCCGCTGTTGTTGTTCTGACTGCATCGCGGTACCCCTTCTGCATACTGCGGGCGATTCGCCCATCTACTATAACGCTCATGAAACCTTTAAGAACTGAACCTGCGATCGCGAGTAGAGCAGGGTCATCATTAAACGACTGAGGTGCTAACCGTGGAAATCATCATCATCTATTCTGGCAAAATCCTCCTGATTGATCGTGACATTCAGAAACCATAACGAGTTATTTAGCATCGGGCTCTACTTTGAATCGTTCTACAGAGTTAAGCAAATCGCGCGCAACGCCCACCAAACTTTGGAGCGAACCCGATACTCGCTGAGCTTCTTGAGAGGTTTCTTGAGCTGTCAACTCAACCGATTGCATCACCTGGGCAACTGCGCGAGAGGTCTCGGTTTGTTCGACCGTGTCAGCGGTAATTGAGCGCACCAGCACGTCAATGCGATTAGAAACCTGAATGATATCTTCGAGCGATCGCTTCGCCTGTTCTGCGAGCCGAGTGCCTTCAATGACCTGCTGGGTTCCTTCTTCCATTGCCGTCATCACAGACCCCGTCTCACTCTGAATCTGCAACACGATTTGCTCAATTTCCTTCGATGCTTTTGCCGCTCGATCGGCGAGCTGGCGGACTTCATCGGCGACGATAGCAAAACCACGCCCCGCTTCGCCTGCTCGCGCAGCCTCGATACTGGCGTTCAAGGCCAGCAAGTTGGTTCGAGATGCAATCTGTGAAATTAATGCCACAATCTTGGAAATTTCTTGGGACGATTCGGCTAGGCGTTTTACTTTACGGGTGGTTTCTGCCACCGTTTCTCGAATCTCCAAGATGCCAGATACGGTACGCTCAACTGCCTCCCCTCCTTTAAGTGCAGTCGCAGATGCTGAGCGAGCGACTTCCTCTGCTTCACGAGCGCTCTCCGCAACTCGTTGAATCGAGTTCGTCATCACCTGCACCGAATTGAGTGTGACGGCTAACTCCTCAGCTTGACGAAGCGCATCAGACGAGAGCGATCGCGCGAAGATTTCATTTTCTGCCGACCCCTTACTCACCTGCCGAGCCGCTTGTTTAACTTGCAAAACGATTTCCCGCAGGTTTTGAATCGTTAGGTTGAATGAGTCTGCCACGGCTCCAAGCACGTCAGCCGTAACTTCTGCCTGCACGGTCAAATCGCCGCGAGCTGCTCCTTCTACATCGTCTAATAGACGAATCACTTGACGCTGTAAGTCTTCCTTGGCTTGCTCTTGCTCTTCAGCTTTGCGTTGAGCTTCGCTGGTGGTCGTTAGAATGATGCGCGCCATTTGATTAAACTCGTTGGCGAGCTTACCAAACTCATCTTCTGAATAGACGGTGGCCTGCGCGTTTAAATTGCCTCGTGACACTGCTTCAAATTGCGAGTGCAAATCATCTGTGGTTTTTCGCATGGGGCGAAAGGCGGCTTGCCCGAGGGCCAATGCGGTCCCAAAACTCGTTAACCCAGCAGCAACCGCCATGATGCCCCCTGTTCTAGCAACGGCACTCTTTTGCTGTTGATCGGCAAAGATATTGGCAGCACCATAACTCACCACGGCAACGGCGATCGCAGAGACAACGCCTGTTACTCCAGCGATGATTACTCGCTTGGCCGTCATCGAGGCATTTTCAAGAGGTGCAAGCCACCCTTGCTCAACCATAACCTCGGGCTGTTCACCACTCTGCGTCCCCGATTGAGCAAAGGTTGGCAGTTGATCAGCCGTCCCTGAAATGCTAAAAATTTCTTCTTCCCGAATAATGGACTGATCCACGAATTCATCCGTGTCAAATCCGACATCATCATCGGGCATAGAATCATTGCTAGACGGCCCAAACCCTGAGCCTACCGTTGGACTGGTAAAGCCAGCCGAGTTATCTGACAAATCAAAATCAGGCAAACTCCCTAGATCATCAAACTCATCAAACTCATCTAAGAAATCGACACGGGTGTTTCGGTCATGGCTAGGTGCATCTGATGACTGACGAAATGCAGGTTCTTCACCCGTCGAAAGGCCATCATGGTCGATATCATCGAGACTATTGAAGTCAAACTCTGTTCCACCTTCAGAGACAAATGTCTGCTCATCTTGATCCTCATAAGAAGGCTGCATTCCAGCGGATTCGTCATAGCGCGATGAAGAATCAGAATAATTTGACTCAGCGTCAGAATAATCAGAGGCGTAATACTCGGGAGATGACCTGACATTGGCATCAAAATCGTCGGCGGCCATGTCAAACTCATCGACACCCCCCATAAAGAGGGTTTCTTCGCCGGCGTCACGCTGAACCTCACTCGGATCTGGGGATGCATCTTCAGAATCGTAGGCAAATATCTCATCGACTGAGGTCGACTCTCGCGTGTCAGATGGAGACGAATAGGAAGACTCGTCAAGATCATCTAGAGACTCTGAGAAAGGAGACTGATCAAAGTTTAAATCGGCATTAAACCGGGAGGCGCTATCAGGAGCTTCTGGTTCTGACTGCTCGTCTTCAAATGATTGGTCGAATGAAAATGGATCTTCAAAAGTTTCGGCTGTTGGCATTGATTCTGATTGATCAGACGCCTCTTCATCGAGGGCAAACGGATCGTCGGCAAAGGCTTCGTTGCCATCCATGAAGAAATCATTCTGATCGAGGGTAGATCGCATTTGATTTGAGGACTGCTCAAGTTCGGGCTCACTCGCTGCTTCTAAATCAGAGCCTGAAAAATTGAGGTCTTCTCCTAAATCAGCATTGGCTAAATTCTGCCATTCGCCCTCCGACTCATCGGATTCCTCAAATCCTCCATTATCGACAACAAACTGGCTGGCATAGGCTAAACCATTGTTGGCATAGTCTACATATTCGGGGTCTGATGTCATATCCAATACTGACTGATATTGATCACGGGCAATATCGTATCGCTGCAACCCGTAACAATAAATATGCCCTCTCAACAGATGCACGTTTAGATCATCAGAATGACTCTCTAATAATCGATCAACGATTTGAGCGGCCTCCTCGTAGTTGCCCAACATGTAGGCGCGTTCAGCCTGTTGATATTCTTGTGCGTAGTCAGTGCCTGGTCCCATTTGATCTCTCCCGCCTGTGCGAGTGTCCTATCGAGTTATACATCTATGCCGCCCACCGTGCCGACCGAAGAATCGCAACTTGGTCGAGCAGGCGCAGGTAGTGATCTGAAGGCTCTTCAGATATCCATTCTCCTCTTAGAAAAGGAGCCATGCCATCGGGTACATTTGTTGGCATTTGTACTTCGTCAACATCAAGCCAATCCATTCCGATAATGCGATCGACTGCTAAACCCAGCATCATATCTTGGTCTTCAACAGCGATAACCGGAATTTCTGGGCGATCGGTTCCCAGTGGGGTTGCGTCTCCGAGAAACTGACCGAGGTCAGCGACCCAAATCACCCGGCCTCGCACGTTGAGGGTACCCAAAAGCAGAGGAGAAATGTTCGGGATCGGTGTGATTCGTTCGGGGGATGGCGAAATCACTTCACGAATCCCGGTTGCAGGCAGAGCAAATTCATCCCCAGAGGAGGTAAAAAATCTAAGATGCAATTCACCTTCCGGACTTTCTAATTCTTGAAATTCCGGAACCTGCTCTTGCCCCTTATTTGTTAAGAAATCTGGATTACCGACCATCATGCCTAACCTTTTTCACGAAACTCATCCTCTTAAAAGTTGTTTGACCGTGCCCACCAATTCAGTAGGTTGAAAGGGTTTGGCAATGTAGGCATCTGCCCCTTGCTTCATTCCCCAGTAGCGATCGAACTCTTCTCCCTTCGACGAACACATCACAACCGGTACGTTTTGGGTTTTGGGATCAGCCTTCAAGCGACGACACACTTCATATCCGTTCATTCGGGGCATGACAATATCTAATACGACTAAATCGGGACAGTGTCCCTTGATGTACTCTAATGCCTCAATGCCGTCACTAGCCACGGTTACGTTAAGACCACTTCCCTTGAGAAGGTCGGTAATCATCTCCCGTTGGGTCATGCTATCTTCCACAACAAGAACTGTACTCATAACTGCCTGCCTGTTAACCGCATATGCGAACGGGAAAGATGTTTAACAATTCATTTTCTATATGATCGTGTAGGACTAGAATAAAGGAATTTATGGTGCACTGCTGTAAGATTCAGACGGCTTAATCGATTCAGGAATATCAATTTCTAACTCATCTTCTAAGGGTTCTGCTAGTAGTTTGTCAGTTTTGGGCGGTATTTGAGACTTGCTAAGGCTACTTTGCCCCGCATATTTCTCGACTAGTGTAAGCAATTCTTGCTCTCCAAAGGGTTTAGTAAGATAGTCGGTTGCGCCGACAATACGAGCTTTAAGGCGGTCTATAAATCCGTCTTTCCCCGTCAACATGATAATCGGAGTCTGTCGAAATACCTTGGATTGGCGGAGCATTGCACAAATTTCGTATCCGTCAAGCTCGGGCATCGCGATATCGCAAAAAATCAGGTCGGGCTTGAGATGGAAGACGAGGCTGAAGGCATCTAATGGATTGCCAATTGCTGTGACGCGGTAGCCTCGCTGATTTAGGATGTATTCCACGCCTTTGCGAATGGTTGCTCCATCATCAACGCAGACAATCTGGGGCATTTGGGGTGAATTTGAGTGCTCTAACGCTGATGGCGACGGGATTGTAGCTTCGGAGAGGGGATAGTGGATTTGGACATACCCTCTCTGAACGTAAGGGTATAGAGCTTTTGCGATCGCCAAAATATCGCGATTGAGATAACGGGCCATTTGCCGAATCGACGTTTTCCCATCTACCCAGCGCTCAAGAGCGTTGAAGGTGCTCTCTTTTAAGTTTTCTCGCAGCCGATCTGCATGGGCGATCGCCGGACATTGGTCTGGGGATTTGATGAGTGGATGAAGCTGCTTCCATGCCTGGATTTGCATCATAATCGTACCCACCAACGAACTAATTTCTAGGGTGGTGAGCTGAGGTGCAAGAGGTGGGCTAATTTCAAAAATAAATGAGCCTTGGTGCAAACTAAGCAAGTCAAAGAGAGTCTCATGAACCATACTTTGGATAATGGTTCGTCCCTGGGCAGGCGTCAGCACATGATTTTCTAACAATGCCCATAAATGACCGTATTCGGGGGCGCTAACCGTGGCGATCGATGAGACGTTAATCTCACTTAAGTCATTTTGAATCTGATAGCGACGTAGATAATCGTTTAATCGAGCCAGATTACCGCTGTTTTCGCCCGCATAAATAATTTTTCCGTTGAGGAAGAAAACAAACCACGACGAGAGAGTCAGAGGCAAACCAGAGGGGCGATCGCCACCCAGGAGCCTCCGAGGAGGGCTATAGGCTTCGACAAATAGCTCACCGGTACGTTGTCCTAACTCAATGAGCTGCAAAATACTGCGAATGTCTATTTCGTTCAGCTCGCCCTGCATGAAGTTAAATCACTCTCTCTAATGACTTAGACAGTTGCCCGATTGTCTAAAATTACAGTCAAATTATGACGTGGATGCACCCCTGGTTGCGGATATCAGCGTTCAATTCAAACACTTCAATTAGCAAGAATTCACTGACATGTCATACACTATAACTCTCTTGAAGCCGCCTCAGTAAAACAGCTTTTATCATTACTAATCTACGGTGAATCTGAATTGGCGATGGCTCTATCCCAGATTGCTTAACATATCTTCTCTTCCAATAGATATAGCAATCCTAAATCGCTTGTGAATGGATTGCTATGGGCCTATTTATCAGTTTTGTCGACTTTATCAATAAATTGAACGAGATTTGAGCTGTATTCCTGAGAAGGTAATAGGTCGGCATCATCAAATATCAAGAGGCAGAAGGCAGAAGGCAGAAGATAGAAGGCAGAAAGCTCTTACAAATTTTCGAAGAATTCTCATCTAAGTTCAATTTGCGCAATTTGAATCGATGAATCGAGTTAGTTTTAATTAAATCAAAAATTATTTTGCATCAATCAGGAGCAACAGGTTTCATGATTTCACCTTATAATTCCGAATAATTTCGAAATCAAGGCATCGATTTACTCAGCCGTTGAATTATGCTGGAAATCTAAGATGGGATACGAGGCACAATTAGCCTCATATGGCGAATGTGCAGGTCTTGGTCTACACGCTGGGGGTGTGAAACTTAGAGATTCCTGCGGGGCAGATCCCGAATAGTTGCCTACCGAGCAGCGCTTTATTCGTATAATGATGCCCAGATAATGCCCAGATAATGCCCAGATGAAGTGTTGGGCGATCGCCATCAGACCATCTCCAAATTTTGAAGATCGCTCAGACGAGGGTTCGTCACTTATAAACATCAATGAACTCAATTGAGTTAGTTTTCGTCAGAATCATTATGGATAGAGAATACGGATGCTAGGCTGTTGGCTCCAAGTGCAGTGTGCGATTCAGCTTAACTGTTTACCTAGTTTGAAGGATGGTGACCTATGAGTGAATAGAGCGAACCAGAGTTTCGCCGATGAGTCTGGTCATCGGTATCGAGGGTTCCTTCAGTGAAAGCATGATTGACCACAGCCAGTTGATTTTCGGTCAACCCCAGGTAGACCCTCTCTTACAAACATTGTCTAGTTGAGCATTGTCTCCTTAAACTGGATGCAGACAACGAACTCGATGACAAAAAGCTTATCTTGATATTAGGCATAGACACGAAAGAGGAACATCAGCGTGCTGTATTTAGCGGAAGTACAGAAGAAGAGCAGGGTTATTGGAAGCAGTAAAGTCGAATTTAAACTCCTAGCGTGTCAGCGAGCTGAGAATACGTGGAGTGCTGTTGGCGAAGAAAGCGTTCCAGCCCCCGATGATGTGAACTATAACTCTGGCGCGTTGGTCATGGTTGACCTGTCTTCCAATAGACAGGTTCAACGTCACTCAGAGGCGGGGCGTCAACTCGTCAGCATCTTGCAGAATTTCTCCCGATTACAGGAAAAATTTAAAACTCAAGAAGAAGAAATTGAACAGTGGAAGCAGTCTCTGACCTATCAAAGCCAAGAATTAAATCGTCGGGAAATGGAGATGGAAGCCCGGCAAGAGCAACTGCAACAGATGGAAGAAGATTTTGAACGATTGGAGCAGCAACGCCAAGAGATTGACGTGGCGCAAGAACAAGTCAATCGTTTGCAGGAAGAATTTACCCGTAAAACTCAAGAACTTGAGGGCGCTTGGGCACATCTTGAGGGCGAAAAACGCCGCTTCGAAGAGCAACAAGACCAGATACAGCATGCCGTTGGCCTAGACGAGACCCAAGCTCAACATATTCAAGAACTGCTCCACCGAATTTCCAACACCGTTGCCCCAACTGACTCTCTTCGAGAACAGCTCAATACATCCTTTGAGATTGTCTCTCAGCAGCAAGAGGCGCTTGATCAACACTGGCAGAATCTAGACGAGCAACAATCGTCTGCTCAACAGATGCAGGGTGAGGTCGACGAGCAAGCCCAAGAGCTGCAAAACCGTTGGCATCAATGGCACCAGGATCAAGAGATATTAGAAAACACGCAAGCTGAATTGAGTCGACAAAAAAGTGCGCTTGAGGCCAAGCAAGATGCAATTCGGGCCCTATCGTCTCACGTTCAGCAACAAACTGATTTATATGAACAAGCTCGCTATCTCGCAGAGACATCAGGCGCAGGTCCCGTTGCCAAGGTTGATGTGAATGCCTTAGAGCAGATGTCGCTAGAAACTCTGCAAACAACTGTCACCGAGTTGCAGCAAGAGCTTGAGAAAAATTCTCGCTTCGTCAGTAGTCAAGAAGAAGAGCTAAACCTACAGCAGGAAGAAATTGAAAAACTCCGGGCTCAGATCCAGCAGGCTAGTGAATATGATCGTCTGAGTTTGGAAACTCAGCTTGCAGACGAGCAAGAGAGTTACCGGATGCTAAACGAAACCTTAGTAGGGCAGCGTCGAAATCTTCAAGAGCGGGACGCGGTTCTTAAACAGCACAAGATTATTTTGGCGCGTCGTCAGGGTTTACCGTTAGACAATGGTCAGCAAAGTGATGTCAACATAGAGCCCCTTTTGCGCCAAATTGATTCGATTCGGCAGCATCAGTCTCAAGAATTGCAAAAGCTTGAAGAGCAAGTCCAGCAAATGCAGGGATCGGTCGTCGAGACGGAAGAGAGCGTCAGTCAAAAAACGACTGCCCAAGAGTCAGTGTTGGTGGAACTCAAGCAGTTTGAGCAGGAATGGAAGTCGAAGAGCGCGGCGCTGGCTGAATTATGGGGCAAGGTCAATGCGTATCGAGATGTCTTGCAACCCGTTCAGGATAATCTAAACGGGCTTAAGGAAAAACTGGAGGCGATCGCCAACTTGATTGCTCAGTTTCAGGAGTCGGGAGATTACCAGCTTCAGGCGATCCATGAAATGCAGCAGCAAATCCAGAAGTTGACTGAAAATCCGTCTCCTGAGTTGGCCGCATCGTGAGACTATACGCACGATAATGCATGCACGTTAGAGCGAGCAATGCTTATTGTCTGGCCGCCTAATCCATCCGTGGTGCTGTCTCGATGACAATCCAGTCGTGGTCAACTCGGGCGATCGCCCCTCCTGGGAACGGATCGGTCTGAGTGCGATGAGGGGCAGAGATGAGCGCGGTCAGTTTTTCGATGTGGTCGAAGTTGGGCGCGCTAGGCAGAATCGTTTGCAGACACCGACGCATGACTCGCCGTTGAAGTGCAAGTGGAACCGTTTGCAGCACGATGCGGTTGATCCGCAAGGGCTGAGTGAATCCACGATTGAGCGGTTCATTGGGTGGGTCTTGGGGCTCAAATAGGGGCGTCACCTCCGGCGCGATCGCCTGCCGAAATGCCGCATTCGCTTGAGCTGCGAGATAGTCAGCCTCTGCCCGCAACACCTCCGCAGTTTGGTGAAGCGTTAATTCAATCTGAGGGTTGAACCACGCTTTCAACCGAGGAATCAGATCGTGGCGAATTCGACTTCGGGTGTAGCGTGGGTCTCGATTGAATGGATCAATGTGAATAGTAAGGTGTCGGGATTGGCAAAACTTTTCCGTTTCGTCACGCGTGATTTCTAGCAACGGTCGCACCAGCACGATGCCGGGAGCCAAATTTCGTTGCCAGTCGAGCGACTGCAAGCCATCCGTTCCGCTTCCACGGATGAGATTATGCAGCACGGTTTCAGCGCGATCGCTCATCGTATGAGCCGTAACAACTGCCGTATAGCCGTGATTCTGCGCGATTTGCGTTAATTCTTGGTAGCGCCACTGCCGGGCTGCGGCTTCACGCCGATCGATTTGAGCCGCCGTTGCGCTGTAAAAAGGAATCTGCCGCTGTTGAGCCAAAGTCGCTACATACTCAGCAACGTGCTCCTCGCTGGGATGCCAGCGATGATTGCAGTGGGCGATCGCCAGATGCCAGTTCCATTTAGGCCGGAGGTCTATTAAAAGCTGCATCAAGCAGAGCGAATCTTGCCCTCCCGATACCGCTATTAAAAGATGCTGATGCGGTTCTAGAAGATGACGGTGCCGAATAGCCCGATGCAGCCGCGCGTGCAAATCAGTCCATTCGGCTAGATGGGGCATGGCGATCGCTCAGTCGTAACACAGGTGTTGCGTAATGTTAGAAAAACCACCCATAGCTATGCAGCCCTTTGCCCAAGAGATTGACCCCTAAATAGCACACCCAAATGACCACAAAGCCAGAGGCGGCAAGTATTGCAGGACGACGACCTTGCCAGCCGCGAGTGATGCGGGCGTGCAAATAAGCGGCAAACACCAGCCACGTAATCAGTGCCCATGTCTCTTTGGGGTCCCAACTCCAATACGACCCCCACGCTTCATTAGCCCAAACGGCTCCGGCAATGATGCCAATCGTTAACAACGGAAACCCGAGTCCAATGATTCGGTAGCTGACGTTGTCCAACGTATCGGCAAGGTTTAGGCGCTGCGGAGACAGAGGTTCAGTAGGTTCAGGAGCAGATGGAGGCGCTACCGTCACCGTCGAATTAGGGGATAACACAGCGGTTGCTCCGTTGGACTGCGCGGCTGCAACCGGGCGAGGTGCATCCAAGGGGGGGACTATCCGTGACGACTCAGTAGAGGAGATATCAGTAGAGGAGATATCAGTAGAGGAGATATCAGTAGAGGAAATAGCAGAGGGGTCAGTCGACTGTAGCACGCGATATCGACGATTGCGGTATGCCCCCGTCCCAACTGAGCTACCCCGCAACTCAATCGATTGCCCGCGCGTGGCAACCAAAAACGCAACAGACAGCAGCGAACCGACCATGAGGGCGGCATAGCTGATCAGCATGATGCTGACGTGCATCATCAACCAGTTAGATTTGAGGGCGGGCACGAGGGGCTCAGACGCCTGCATTTGAGCGGGCAACGACAAAGCTGCGAATGCTGTAATTCCCATTGCAACGGGGGCTGTGACGACGCCGACCAACCGGCTCTGGCTCATATTTTCTGCAACCAGATGCAGGGTTGTAATGCCCCAGGCGACAAAAAACAGCGATTCGTATAGGTTGCTGAGCGGGAAATAGCCTGCCTCAAGCCATCGCGCACCTAATAGCGCCGCAATGCACAGGTTGGCGATCGCCATTCCAGTCGTCCCCAAAATCGAGAGGTACGGAACGCGAGGAAATGCTGCGCCTCCCCAATATGTCAGCATCGTGGCAAATAACAGTGCAAATGATGTGTTGTCGAGCCAGTTTTGCAGCGTGACCAGATCCATCCAGATATCTCCCCGTAGGTCTGTCAAAAATTGAATAGTAAGCCGTTCACAGATTCGTTTCTTATCTTCCTCTATCCTATAGCAATCCCAGATGGGTTGTGAGCGGTGGGGCGGGCGGCGCCTGCCCCACCGCTCACACACAGTTCACAAGCGATTTAGGATCGCTATATCGAGTCTTGCTCCCCATGAGAAATAGAAACGAATTAATTCGGCGAGTCTGACGGCTCAGATTCAGCGCTGGTTTTGAGGATGACGGAAATGTCGTATCGGGTGCTGTATTCGTTCTCAATGGCAGAGGTGACGCCAATAGCGCGAATTGCCTCAACGAATGCCTGATTGTTTGGCGGCAGACTTGGGAGCGGTACATTGGTATCCGCATTGTTCATTGCTTCGAGATTGACGAAAAAGTGACCGTTGTTCGGCTCTAGCTCAGACGCGGTGGCTTGCTGGAATAGGCTATTTTCATCGAGCGCTGTGTTGGGTTCAGGTAAGAAGCGGTCTGCAATCGGACCAAAGGCTAAAAAGGTCACGTCATTGGCTAGCCATCCCCGGGTTAGCGTCAGTCCTGCTAGGGGTTGCGTCCATTGAACAACATTTGCACCGCCGATTTCAGTCTCATTGACCTGAAAGCGATATCGGCTTTCCATGACGTCATCAAGCGTGGCTAGCGTCTCTTCAGCGGCAGTGCGATCGCTCGCTTGCACCATAAACAAAACACCGACTCCGCCCCCCTCTGCAGCTTCTCCAGCAGTGGGGGCTAGCGCCAACGCAAACTCTCCATCCATCCACGCTATCAGGTCATCATCCATATTTAAGCCCGTTGCGGCCTGCAACCCCGCTCGTAGATTATTAGGGCTAAACGGCCCCCCGGATGTGGTGTCTCCCCGTTCGCTATAATTTTGCCAGAGTTGCTGTAGATTCCCCCCCGATGCCATCGTGAGTGTCTCTGCGGGAAGAAGCTCTGGCATTCGACGAGCCGCATTTCTTGCCTCATAGGTGGCCGCGCTATCCGGATTCAGCCACGCGATGCCTTGAATCTCAACGCCGTCCTCACCTAAAAGCACCGTTGCCGCAAAGCCTTGATTATTTTGGAGGGGAGCCAAGCCCTGAGACGGAATCGGCTGGTTGTTATTGGCAGCAATCTGACTGGCAACAGGCACATTCACGTACGTCTGAAGGAACGGGTCAGCGACTGTCAATTGGCGCAGTGCCTGCCGATATCCAGGAACTTGAGCCACCGAGTCTTGCCCTTTGAACGTATCGATGACTTGCTCGATAGCGGTGGGTGCATCTGAGACGACTAGAAACTGGCGATCGATGACGGTCGCTGCATAGCCTTGCCCAGACTCTCCAGAAAATTCTCTAATTTCAAGCCCGTTATAATCTCGCGTGGTTGCTTCATCGGCATCTGTTTCCTCGCCGGTTAGCGATTCTTGTGCCTGAATCGGATCAGCAATTGGCAAAATCCAAATGGCATCTTGCTGTTCGCCTGATGGATCGGCTGGTGTGTCTGCATCAGGAGCGTCTTCTGATGGACTCGCAGACGGGGAAAGAAACGCAACGGTTACTTCATCGCCGACCCAGGGCTGAATGTCTTCTTCATAGTCATAGCCGTTTTCGATCAGCAGGCGATCGCGCAAATTGGTGAGATTTTCGGTGAGGATTGTTTGCGTTTCAGAGGTCCCTAATGACTGCAACTGTTCCCACTTGGCTTCATCGGTTGAAAATGAAAGGGTCATCAGAGCATTTTGGGGCACGACGGTCACCCCGACGGGCAAATCGCCAGAGGATAACCGACGATTGGTTAAAAACCAGTAGGCGAGTCCCCCACCCACAATCAATGCAATGGAAGCACCCAGCGTCAGCGCGAGGGCAGGTTTTTTCTTGAGAATCATGGGCTTAGACTCCATTGGCGTTCATGAGCGGGTGAGCGGCGATCGGATTTTGAAGCGCTCCCGAACACTATTCTGTACTAATTTTTGCGTCAATGTGGGTGTTTCACGTGCGATTCCGTTATTTCAGGGAGGCAACTGTTTTCTGACCTGTAAGTAGGTGGGCGTGTTAAAAAATAACCTCATGGTGGTGCGTTGCGCTGACGCTTTAGCATAGCCATGCCTGAAAGGCTATACAGCACCCTACGGCTCAATCAAACCGTGACGTTGTTTATTTACGGCTCCTTAGCAATCAGCGATCGCCCTCGGTTACACAGACGCTAGGGGATTTAACCACATCAGCAGGTTGCGTTTGAGGTCATTCAAATCTTGATAGACGTTTTGTTTGACGGCTTGGGCGATCGCATCGACTGGGGAAAAGGTTTCGCCAGCTTGCCAGTTTATATCTTGACCCAAGGGCGTGAGGTGGTTGCCGTTGAGGATTCGCAGCGTCGTCAACTCAGGAAACCGCTGCTGCATGATGTCTGCTAATGATTGGGTTTGATCGATGTCGTCTTTTCTAAACTTGATGAGCAAATTGCGGGACACATTATATTCGTTTGCAATAATCCGATTCGTTTCATCGGGTGAGGGGACGAATTCGACATCGCGAGTGGGTGACACTTTGATGAATTGGTCGGTAAATTCTGCCACCATCGGGAAGGACTGACGCATTGTGTCAACCATTGAGGAGGCTTGAGAAAACTGCTCTAGGAAGGGAATCGACCGCTTCGCCGGAAAGTTGTTAAACGAAATCAAAATATTGCCCGCTCGTTCTTGCTCGAAGACGGCACAGATGAGCACGTGAAGCTTGCATCCCATGCTGTGACCGACGCCATAAATCGGCAGATATTTCTTAAACGCGGTTCCTTGCAGATACTCTAGCGCTTGCTCGAATGTATTGAGCGCTTGTCGCGCCATGACGGCATGGTCGAGGGTGTTTACAAACGGGGTGGCAATGACGGCATAGCCATGATGGGCAAGATTCTCCAGCAGCCATCGATAGGTCACCTGAGGCGCCGTTGCGACAAACGCGCCTCCTAAGAAATGCACAATTGCAGTTGGGCGTGGCGGAATTAACACCCAGTTGCCCGAAATCTCCTGCCAGTCCATACCGACCTCCTCAATAGACTCTCTTATC
>JBNPEG010000123.1:0-31473 GCA_051117555.1 Elainellaceae cyanobacterium
CTTAGTATCTTTTATAATAAGCGGATGTTTGGCGGCGCGCCCCTTAGAATTAGGATAGGAATAAGTAAATATACAGGGGTTTAAGAGCAATATGTCAGGTAGCAGCGAAACTGAAGCGTCTTCTGTTTTGTCTGAGCGGGAGTTGCAAATTGTTGAACTGGTGACTGCTGGCTTGACCAACCAGGAAATTGCAGAAAAGTTGGAAATTAGTAAGCGCACCGTTGACAACCATATCAGTAACATTTTGACTAAAACCGCGACCGGTAATCGCGTAGCACTGGTGCGTTGGGCATTGCAGTGGGGTAAAGTCTGCCTAGACCAAGTGAATTGCTGCACTCTGCCCTTAGTGGAAAAGAGCGGTATGGTGGTTAGCGATGCGGGTGATGGATCTGCTAATGACAGTGATGACTTACGCGTGAATTAGTCATGATGGGCGAGTCAACCAATCCGACCACTCAGGCAGGAGCTATTCGATATCAAATCCGATGTCGGACATTGCCGTTAGCCATCTATCGAGAAGCGGCAGCTCACCTCCGGCAGGTAGCTGGTGTTCGAGCAGGGTTGCTGACTCAGACCTTCCAAGAATTTGATTATGAACAAAGTCAGGTAGGCGGGCTGTGGATCGAAATCTCAGGAGATGCCGATCGCCATTCTCATCATTGGGTCGAGCAAATCTTGACCTATTATGGCGATCGCCACGGTGCATGGGAAACCGTAAAGCCTTAGCATATCTGCGAGTCAGCTAAGCCAGATCCTCGGTCAAGTTGAATACTTAGCTAGACTGCCCATTAATAACGATTGATATTGATAAAAATCTCATGAGTGCGATTCAAGCAATTCGGGGAACGCGAGATATTTTGCCAGATGAAATCCGATACTGGCAGTTTATTGAGGCGATCGCCAAAACCACATTTGATCGAGCCGCATACGCTGAAATTCGGACGCCTATTTTTGAACAAACGAGTCTGTTTGAACGCGGCATCGGAGAAGCAACCGACGTGGTTGGAAAGGAAATGTATACCTTTCAAGATCGAGGGGAGCGGCTGATTACCCTCCGCCCTGAAAATACGGCGGGTGTAGTGCGGTCGTTCATCGAACACAATTTATATGCCCGGGGCGGAGTCCAGCGGTTGTGGTATGGCGGTCCTATGTTTCGATATGAACGTCCCCAAGCCGGTCGTCAACGACAGTTTCATCAGATTGGAGTAGAAGTGCTCGGCAGCGCTGATCCGCGAGCAGATGCAGAAGTGATTGCGGTCGCGACAGACATGCTGCGATCCTTAGGGCTAAAAACGCTACGCCTAGAAATCAACTCGATCGGAGATGCGGGCGATCGCCAGCGCTATCGGCACGCACTCGTTGAGTATCTGACACCTTATAAAGACGAGCTTGATCCCGATTCTCAGGATCGATTAACCCGCAATCCTCTCCGCATTCTTGATACTAAAGTCAAGCGTACGCAAGAGATTTTAAGAGATGCTCCCACTATGTCGGAGCATTTAAGTCCAGACTCTCAGCGTCGATCAGACCAAGTTCAGACGTTACTGGCAAGTCTAGGCATCCCTTTTAATGTCAATGCTCGGCTCGTGCGCGGTCTAGACTATTACACGCATACGGTGTTTGAAATTCAATCCGACGATCTAGGAGCCCAAGCGACCGTTTGTGCAGGGGGTCGCTATGACGGGCTCGTCGCCCAACTCGGTGGGCCAGATACGCCTGCGGTGGGTTGGGCAAGCGGCATCGAACGGCTGATCATTCTTCTGCAATCGCTTCAACCCATGCCATCCCCAGAGCTCGATTTCTATGTCGTCTCACGGGGCGATCGCGCTGAGGCTCAAGCGTTAGAGCTATCTCAGCGTCTACGACAAATAGGGTTTGCAGTCGAAATCGATCTGAGCAGCAGCGCGTTTGGCAAACAGTTTAAGCGCGCTGATCGCAGTGGGGCGGTTGCGTGTTTAATTTTGGGAGATGCTGAAGCAGACCAAAAAATGGCGCAGCTAAAATGGCTCAAAACAGGTGAGCAAGAAGCGATCGCCCAGTCTGAGCTAATCGATTCGGCCCATCACATCCGCGATCGCCTCGCAGCCCAGCGAACTCAGGCTACAGCGAGCTAGAATCGAGGCTTTCAGCTTCTCCAGGCGTTTGGGGTAGGTGAAGGCCACATTCTTGCTTGAGTCCTTGAAACCGAGTGTCGCGCTCATTCGCATCATCAGCCATCAGCGGACGACTCGAATGCCAATCTCCCACAGTGACGTAGCCTTCATCAAACATGGGATGGTAAGGCAAATTGTGAGCCATCAAATAGTCATACACATCTTTTGAATGCCAATACAAAATGGGTGAAATCTTGTAAACGCCCGCTTGTCGCCCAACTAGACTCATCGTTTTCCGATGCTCAGTTTGATCTGCCCGTAGCCCAGCCAGCCATGCGGTTGCATTGAGGTCTTGCAGCGCTCTCTGCATAGGTTCTACTTTGCGAATCTGATCATAACGATTGAGAGACTCCATGTCATTTTGTGCCCAGAGCCGCCCGTGAATGGCTTCCATGCGCGCCGGACTCATCGGAGACTGATATACCTTGAGATTGAGCTCTAACCGCTCGGTCAGGTCTTCAGCAAACCGATACGTCTTGGCAGGTAGATAGCCCGTATCTACCCAAATAACTGGAATGTCAGGAACAATGCGCGTTACCAAGTGCAGCATAACCGCAGACTGAATTCCGAAGCTAGTGCTCATGACTAGCCCCTCTTCGAACGTTTCGGCTGACCACTTTACAATATGAGTTGCATCTTTAGTCGCACGTTGATCGCCTAACTGCTGGTTAATTACATCTAGGTCTAAATCGGGTTTCTCCAGCGTTACACCCACCATAGGCATTCTGCGTATTGGTACAAAACTAGTCTCTCAGACTTGCACTAAAAGACTCTCAGAGCCGCCTTAATCGTTGCTGATAACTTCCAATTAGTCAGCAGTATCGATTTTACGACGGTATCAGTTTTTCGCCAGTCATTTTTCGCCAGTCATTTTTCGCCAGTCAATAGATTGACAGTAGCTCAGTTGGCGCCACGAATCAATATTCCACCGACCCATCTTGCGGCATTCGGATTGACTTAAACACAATCCCTATTTGAGAAAATGGGTGCATTGTTCTAATCTGGCTCATCTTCTGCCCCCTCTAAGGGCTATCAGTTTCGATCCTAGCTTAGGATTGATTTTCTATTTAATTCACCCATGCGAAATACTTGAACAGTAGATGTTCATTTTGTATAAAGTATCATGAGCGATCCCCCGTCAGGTGTGTCTGCTAAGCCTGCTCACTGGATCATCGCGCTAATTGTTGGCATTGGAGTTCTCGCGGTCTCGACGTCTGCAATTTTTGTTCGATTGTCCCTTCAAGCATCGAGTTCGGGAGGCATCGGATTTAGTTTAGTACTGGCTGCGTCTCGATTGGCGATCGCCTCCCTATTACTCCTACCCGCCTGGAGAAATTTTTGCGGGGCCTCCTTTGAGCGCCGCGCCATTTATTACTCAGGTGCTGCCGGAATTTTTTTAGCAGTTCACTTTGCCACGTGGATTACGTCTCTGTCTTACACGTCAATTGCAGCATCCACAACTCTTGTGACCACTAACCCCATCTGGATAGCACTCCTATCGTGGGCTTGGTTTAACGAAAAGCCAACCATGCTAACGGGATTGGGTATAGCTATTGCGGTCGCGGGTGGAATCATGATTAGTCTGGGAGAAACAGGTAACGCCAGCTTAGGGAACAATCCCCTCCTGGGAAATGGGCTGGCGCTGGTGGGAGCGTGGTCTGTGAGTGTCTATTTTTTGCTGGGGAGAGAGGCACAGCGTTGGGGGCTAAGTATTAGTAGCCATGTCGCTCTGGTATATACAGTCGCAGCCGTGATATTGGTGCCGCTCCCGTTTATCGTGGGGACAAGCTATCTGGGGTATTCTGTGCCAGTCTATGGCTACATCGCCTTGATGGCGTTGTTTCCCCAATTGATTGGTCATACCAGCTTCAACTGGGCAGTGCGATGGGTATCGCCGACGCTCGTCACATTAATGATCCTATTAGAGCCTATTGGGGCGGGCATCTTGGGCGTTATCCTCTTTGATGAAATTCCAAACGGATGGGTGCTAGGAGGCGCAGGGATAATTCTTGGAGGCGTGGCGATCGCCATTCTTGGGACCCGCCCCCCCGCCTAAATCCTCATCGACCTAAAACTGGGCAGACTGTCACTCCCGAAACGATCAGATGCGCCTAGATTGACCAATATAGTACATAGATACTATATTGGACTTATATTTCTGACGAACATCTGCTCAAGCTATCTTTAGAAGCGCTATGCCTACCTTAGCCCAAACTTCAGATGCACCTCCTCAACCTGACTCAATGAGCGGAGCATGGTCAACGGTTCGGTTTCGGCGTGCAAAAAACGCAAAGGCATGGGCGCTACTCGGCATTCCCAGTCAAATTTATCCGATCGTAACGTATCGCCTCTTTGAGCTACGAGCACGGTTTATCGATAAGTATGAAGATGGGCAGTTTATTAGCGTATTGTTTGAAGCGCCTCCTGCCCTGGCGGCTAGGTTGGCGCTAGCGTTTCCTGCCCCCCCTGGCTGCGACACATTGAGTATCGCAGAGGGAGGCGATCGCATTTTATCGGGTCGGGCTGCCAACTCCACAAAAGCTCGTCGTCAAGCTCTAGATCCGATTGATCAATCCAGAAACGCACTCGGTTCTTCGTGAGCGATAGAGCCCACTCAGCGATACCGCCAGAGGAATCAATGGCAAAAAAGCTGTGTAAATCATCGGGTTTGCGCATCGCTCTAACCAATCATTAAGCTTTTATGGTGAAGATAAGTCGGGGCATAGCGATGTCCAACAATGACCATCCAGCGATCGCCTGGATAAATATAGCAATTTTCGGGTTAAGTGCAGACATGGTGCATGGGGTGCGGCGCGCTCTACACCACCGTGCTTAACCCAAGCGCATACCGCTATAGTCGTTGGATAATCGAGTCATCTGTAATTTGCTTCTTGACTACACCATGAGTATGATTGCCTTCGGACGCGACATTTGTAGCGACCTTACCCTCTCAGAACAGCGAGAGTGGCTCGTCACCAACGGCATCGGAGGATATGCCTGCGGAACAATATCAGGACTCTTAACCCGCTGCTATCACGGGTCGCTGACAGCCGCCCTCAATCCACCATTGGGACGGACGCTGCTGGTTTCTAAATTAGAAGAAACTGTTCACTACGGGGGCGATCGCATCCCTCTGAGCACCAATCGCTGGGCTGACGGAAGCATTGCACCTCACGGGTACATTCACATCGAAGCATTTTACCTGGATGGCGCGATCCCGGTCTGGAATTTTGCGTGTCGAGATGCACTGCTTGAAAAACGAGTTTGGATGGAGCAGGGGGCCAATACAACCTATGTGCGGTATCAGCTCCATCGCGCCACTCAGCCCCTCACACTCACTCTCAAGGTATTGGTCAACTATCGAGACTATCACCAGACAACTCAAGCGAATGGTTGGCGGATGAATATTACTCCTATCGAGCAGGGTGTCAAAGTCCATGCATTTGACCAAGCAACGCCGTTTTACCTATGGGCGGATAAAGGCACCCTGTTAGAAGCTCATGACTGGTATTACGGATTTGACCTGGCCATCGAACGATACAGAGGATTGGGCGATCGCGACGATCATCTCCATGCTGCCACACTTCAAGTGGTGCTTAGTCCGGGAGATGCCATCTCAATGGTTGCAAGCACTGACCCATACGCGAATACCGACGGAACCGTCGCTCTAGCCTCCCGGCATCAGTATGAACTCGGACTCCTAAATCGTTGGTCATCGACACCGTATCTGATCACTGAGAATGCTCCCGACTGGATCAAACAGCTTGTTTTGGCAGCTGATCAATTTATTGTCGATCGCCCTCTGCTCAATCAGCCCGATGGCAAAACGATTATTGCAGGCTATCCCTGGTTCGGTGACTGGGGACGAGATACGATGATTAGCCTTGCTGGGCTTACCGTCTACACGGGCAGACCCGAGATTGCTCGACCCATTTTGCGAACGTTTGCTCACTATATTGATCAGGGAATGTTGCCTAATGTGTTTCCTGATGCAGGTGAAACCCCAGACTATAACACCATCGATGCCACTCTTTGGTATTTTGAAGCCATTTGGTCCTATTACACCGCAACCCGCGACGACGACTTGTTAGACGAGCTATTTCCAGCACTCGCGGATATCATTCACTGGCATCAGCATGGAACTCGCCACAATATTCACTGGGACTCTACCGATGGATTGCTATATGGAGGAGAATCTGGCGTTCAACTCACGTGGATGGATGCCAAAGTTGATGATTGGGTTGTCACTCCCCGAGTGGGCAAGCCAGTCGAGGTCAATGCGCTCTGGCATAATGCGTTAGGGATTATGGCTGCGATCGCCAACATTTTAGATAAACCCCACGACACCTACCAGCAGCTCGCCCAACAAACAGCACACGGATTTTCTCGCTTCTGGAATTCTCGAATGGGATATTGCTATGACGTGATTGATACTCCAACCGGAAACGACGAGTCCCTTCGCCCCAACCAGATCTTTGCCATTTCCCTATCAAGTTCGCGATCGCCTGCCCTTATCCCCCTACTGTCGGCGGATCGACAACGCTGCGTTCTTAATGCATGTAGCCAAGCCCTGCTAACGTCTCATGGGCTACGATCCCTTGCCCCCCACGACTTACACTATCAAGGACAATATGGCGGCAACCGACATCAGCGAGATGGAGCTTACCATCAAGGCACTGTATGGGGATGGCTTCTTGGCCCCATGGCGATCGCTCACTTACAAATTTACCAAAACCCAATCCAAGCTCAGCAAATACTCTCACCCTTTGCAAATCATCTTCAATCTCATTGCGTGGGTAACCTAAGCGAAATCTTTGATGGAGATGCCCCCATGACTCCGCGCGGCGCATTTGCACAAGCTTGGACGGTTGCAGAAATCCTAAGAGCGTGGCTAGCAGTCGAAGCCGCAAACCAGCAAGCTTAAGACACTATGACTTAGCGTGGTTAAGTGGCAAATGTTGGCCATTATTCCCAACATATTCATCCCAAAGACTAGCTAACTCACGGGCTTGCCCCTGCCACTCTGGCTTGATTTGATACATTCGCCGGGGGCGACCTCGACCCTCTACCTTTTTCCAATAGCCTGTAATAGCGTCCTTGTCTTCGAGAAACTTCAAAGCACTATACAGAACAGTATCTGAAAGGCGGTATGTCGGGTATTCGTTTTCAAGGAGTTGAATCAGTTCTGTCCCATACGAATCTCGACGAAGCAAAACAGCCAGAACATAACAGACTGCTAGTTCTTTATTGAGATAGAAGGGTGGGGGATTACGAAAAAACTGATAAATATCTTCAAATGATGTCATCTGGTTCCTCCCAACCGTTAACGAACCAATTGATTTTGATTGCATTGTCATATTGAAATAAATCAATAGGTGGTCAATATTTTAATGTGTATCTGCGTGAGGTTCATCCTGCTGTCGGGTGATATTAAGAATTAACTTGATTCCCAACATTACAACTCTATACCCTTAGACTGATGATCTTTTAAATCTACATATGCTGTAGCAATTAACAACAGGTGTGAGATTTTTCGGCAGACAACCATTAATAATTCTAGTCAGCTAAATTGAGGTTTGTGTTCCCCAAATTCGTTATCTTTTTTTGATTACGCCCTATTAGAATATCTGATTGAGACAATAGTCTGTGTCCATTAACGTGTATACCATCCGTATTACCTTCTGTAATACCAGCCTCAAAATTATTGGTGTGATTAGTCATGTCTCGATAGGGGTTTAGAGGAGCTATTTAAGTAATGCAAATTAGAATATTTGTTCCAGATCCAAAAAAGAGCTGACATGCACAGTTTTCGATATTAATGTTTTCAAAACCCAGGTCATCTAACCGGAAATAAGCTCAGAGATTTTACAGGTTCCATCCTGGATTTTCTTCAAAAGAATCTGTCTATGTAACCCAAATTGTAAATTCAATGATGAAGAGTTTATGAGTTACTAATATCATTTCTATGCAATTCGCAAAGTCTGCTCAGCACTATATATCACAGTTGAATGTATGGAGGAAGAGGGAAGTGAGACCGCATTGAATCACTACACGGTACAACCCCCGAATTTAAAGAATTAGGTCGAAATCGTCTGCTTATCGGGAACCTGAAACGGGTAGGTTTTTCCTGGGTAAGCGCGTCAAAGCAGTCCCAAATCATTCGTAGACCCTATCTTTAGGGGACAACGATGGGCTTAAGCCTGCCGTTCATATGGCAGAGCGGGGAAATACCCTGCGATAACACGTCGCAACGAGTCGCCAGCATTAAAAATCTGTCGGTCAGAAAACTTGCCAACAAAAATAGATGGAACTGTCTTGTTTCGCTTGCCTAGACCAGTCAATGTGACGACTATGGCAACCAAAAAGTTCATGAATAACAAAAATGGACTTCTAGAATTACTGACTCAATGTCCTTGATTCGTGTAGCGATTCATTCTAGGAGGATGTTTTAAAGGTCCTATTTTTGTTGCCTTAGCGACTAAAGTCGCAGGCTACACAGACAAAAAACCGTTGGTTTTGCTGGAGTCCGCCGCGGCGGACTTTGTTTGTATAGGCGCGGTTTAACCGCCGGCCCCCTTTAAAGCATCCTCTAAGTCCACTAGCACAGAAGCATTCTAAGGTATCGCCACTCCTGAAAATATGCGTTCTGGCTCACTTAAACCAAACCTGCCCGCAAAGCTACAACAGCCGCCTGCACTCGATCATCTACAGCC
The DNA here is from genome assembly GCA_051117555.1 of Elainellaceae cyanobacterium. Classification (GTDB taxonomy): domain Bacteria; phylum Cyanobacteriota; class Cyanobacteriia; order CAZCXK01; family CAZCXK01; genus DBGGTD01. The sequence continues at coordinate 8,867 of JBNPEG010000123.1, forward strand.
AGCTTATTCATAATGCCGCGCACGTGAGTCTTTACCGTGTTCGGGCTAAGATAGAGGGCCGCTGCAATTTCAGGATTGCTCAGTCCATCGACCATTAGCTTTAAGACTTCCATTTCCCGCTGGGAAAGCTGACCAATTGTTACAGAATCATCCGTTGACGACGGTACCCTGAGGTGATCCATGACTCGACGAGCTACCTGCGGATCGAGATAGCTGGCTCCTTCTTGAGCTGCTAAAATAGCCGTCAGTAAGCTTTCGACGCTAGTTCCCTTAACGCAATACGCATCAGCCCCGCTAGAGAGCGCACCAATTACTTCATTCTCAGTCGTATGGGACGTGAGCATCACGATATGCACATCTGGCAGTGCCTCTTTGATCTTTTGGGTTGCTGCAATCCCGTCTAGGCGAGGTAAACCGATATCCATAACGACAACATCAGGTTTCAGCTTGAGCGTTTCTTCGACAGCAAGATATCCATCATCTGCATGACCGACAATAGTGATATCAGGGCGTGATCCCAACGATTGCTCTAGCCCCAACTGCATCATTGGATCATCTTCAACAATCAAAACTTTGATAGGTGACGACTCGGAGGACATATTCATAGGGAACCTTTACGTGAATTCGTGAGCGGTAACTTTAGATAGGTTGGCATAATAAAAGTCAATATATGGTTCAGATTACTCTAATTCCGACTGCCAATGGAATAGAGAAAAACCAAATATAGTAACTTGTAATTGCGTCAAGTACAGAAACGGTGGTGGGGCGATCGCCCCACCACTCACACAATTCACAAGCGATTTAGGATCGCTATAGAATCGAACGGTTTTTTAATCGGTTACGTGGACTCCGAATCACAGAGACCGCAAAATCTATGGGCTCAGCCAAACGGCCACTCTATAAAAAATCGGAGCGATCGCCAGGGCAGGCAAAAATGATGCCACTCTAACATGAGCGATATTGAGTAAATTGAGTCCCAATCCCAAAATCATCAGCCCCCCGACTCCAGTGATCAGTAAGACATGAGGGTTGGTAGCCGGATCAGGCAGAGCTTGAGCGAGTAACCCGGCAGCGAGTGAAACACCTCCTTGATAAACAATCACGATTAGGGTTGAAAAACCGACACCAACTCCAAAGCTGCTGGTGAGGGCGATCGCCGCTAAACCGTCCATCGACGCTTTAAGAGTCAGGAGCGTATTATCTCCCGTAAGACCATTATTAATACTCCCAATCAACGTTAATGGGCCTACGCAAAACAATAAACTGGCAGCAACAAACCCCTCAGTAAAACTCCCCTTCCCTTTAAATCGTGACTTCAGCCAATCCCCAATCGTTTCGAGTTTGGCTTCAAGTTGCCCCCATTCTCCGAGCAGCCCACCTATGACAATTGCCAGCAACCCTAAAATGATGCCGTCTATCAGCCCTCCCTGAACCGTGGTCAGACGTGTTGCCATCTGCATCCCAATGAGCAAAGTAATCAGCCCAACGCCTTGAGTAATGATCTGCTTCATTCTCACGGGTAAACGCCCCCGCAGCCCCAAGCCAATTGCAGTGCCCATCAGAATGGTTATGACATTAATCCACGTTCCACTGGTTTTCACCCAAAAATTGATGGTCAAACCAAGTGCACGCTCCGATCAATTTTCATGAATCTTACAAATCCTATGAATCTAGGAATACATTGACAATTTCTCATAGGCCATCGAAATCAACTGCTCAGTTTCGTCCCAACCGATACATTTGTCCGTGATTGAAACGCCGTAAGCAAGTTGGCTGCGATCGCCAGAAATGGGCTGATTCCCAGCGTGCAGATTAGATTCCACCATTAACCCGATAATGGACTGATTGCCTGCCAAAATCTGCTGAATAACTTCCATAAACACGGCAGGTTGCCGAGTATGGTCTTTATTCGAGTTGCCGTGACTGCAATCAATCACCAAACGAGGCGGAATATCAAGGGCTGCAAACTGTTGCTCAACCCATTTCACGGTTTCAGCATCATAATTTGACTTGCCGCCCCCCCCTCGCAGAATGATGTGCCCGTATGGATTACCTGTCGTCCTAAAGATGCTGACTTGACCGTTAGCGTTAATGCCTAAAAAGTGGTGCGGGGTCATCGACGCCTGTAGCGCATCTAGAGCCACTTTAATGTTGCCGTCAGTTCCATTCTTAAGCCCGACCGGAACTGACAACCCGCTTGCCATTTCTCGATGGGTCTGCGATTCGATGGTGCGCGCCCCAATTGCCGACCACGAAATCAAGTCTGGAATATATTGAGGGGTGATCGGGTCAAGAGCTTCTGTACCAGCAGGCAAACCGATTTCGGCAATGTGAATCAAAATTTGACGAGCCGTAAACAGCCCTTTTTCGATATGGAATGACCCATCTAAGAATGGATCGTTGATCAGCCCTTTCCATCCCACGGTGGTTCGAGGCTTTTCAAAGTAGACCCGCATGACAATGAGAAGTTTATCGCTGACCCGATCGGCGAGCACCTTGAGCCGTTCTGCATACTCAAGTGCTGCATTGACATCGTGGATCGAACAGGGCCCCACCACCACAAACTTACGTGGATCGTGCCCCTTAATGATGTTGGCGATCGCCTCTCTGCCCTCTAAGACAGTCTCAACTGCCGCAGGAGAGATAGGAAGCTTTTCAATCAGGTCATGAGGAGAGGGGAGGAGATGAGCGGATTCGATGTGGGTATCAATGAGCTTCCGAATAGTCATAGTCGCCGACCAAATCTTACGTGAGAGTTAATTCTAGATTGGGCACATGGGATAAGAGACGTACGTCAGGTGTAGGAGGTAGATTTGCGGTTTATACACCCCGTACCGGATGTCTCCTTTTCAACCCTACCAGCAAATTCTCCAAAACAAATCTCTGTTTCTGTCTTTGCAACAGCCGAGCAGCCCTGAAACTAGGATCGCTAGAATTAAGAAAGATTATCAAGGTGGAATCGTCGCTGATAGGGCTTATCTGATAGTACGTATCAGTTAACGAGTCAATGGTAGCAATCTACTAGCAACCCTCATGAATCGGGCGATCGCCATCGTTAAGGAGTGATACGGAATGTTGAAACCCATTCAAATAGTATTGATGACAGCGCTGGTGTTAATGGCTGGATGCGGGGGCGGTACCGTCTCCTCATCTGACTCTGAATCAACCGATACACCCACCGAAACCTCGGCCTCCTCTGCCGATACTGCTACCTCCACCGAGGCAAAATCTACCGAAAGTGCTGAGGAAACGACAGAGCAGGCGATCGCCAAACAGCTTTCCGACACCTTGGTGATTCCGGGAGAGCGAGTGGGGCCGGTAACCGAAAATACCAGTCGTGCAGACTTAGCAGAAATCTTTGGAGAAGAGACGCTCACCGACGAAGACGTATATATCGGAGAGGGCTTTACTGAACCTGGAACGCATGTCGAGCTGGGGCCAGAGTTTTCCTTCAAAATCGTCTGGGCAGATGATAGCCGCTCGACGCCCCTAGAGATTCGAGAATTAGGATCTGCATGGACAACGCCTCAAGGCATTGGCATCGGGACATCCTTCTCTGAACTGCGGGATAAACTCGGTTCGTTTGAGCTGTATGGGTTTGCGTGGGACTATGGCGGTACAGTCGTTCTAGACGAAACCAACCTAGCTGACTACAGCGAATATTTGGTGCTACGAGTTCAGCCAACGGATGCAGCTCAGCAAGATACCAGTGATTATCAGGCAGTGACGGGCGAGTCCGTTTACGGATCTGACAATCCTCACTTTGACTCGCTAGATCTGACAGTGAGCGACATGATTGTGTTGCTCAACATTCCGGGTGCTTAATGTCCGAAAGCACCAGTATTTAGTTGGCTAAATTTAGTTGGCTAATCCATGCTCTAGAGCATAGCGAACTAACTCAGTCCGACTGTTGGTTCCCGTTTTGCTAAACAATCGGCTGACATACTTCTCGACGTTCCGAACGCTTGTATTCAACTGTCGAGCAATTTCTTTATTCATTAAGCCTTTAGCCACCAGCTCTAACACGCTTTGTTCACGAGCCGTAAAATCGAGTTTGATGGGTGGCGGAGATTGGGCGATCGCCCCTCGTTGACCCAGCATTGCTCGAATCTCAGCAATTTGTCGGGCCATCTCAGCAATATCAGGCGTTTCACCATTTCCACTCGTTGCGTCACGATTTGCCGCCTGTCGCTTAAGCAGATTCTCAACAATAGCGACCAACTCATCGGGGTCAAATGGCTTGGATAGATAAGCATCACAGCCCGCCTGATAGCCTTGAATCCGATCTGCCGTCATACCCCGAGCAGTTAGAAAAATAACGGGCAACGCCTGAAATCGCGGATCATCCCGGAGTTGCTGTAGAAACTGATACCCATCGACTTGAGGCATCATAATATCCGAAATGACAAGGTCAGGCGAAATTTGCTGAAGCAGTTCCCAACCTTCTTGAGCGTTACTGGCAACATGAACCTCAAAGCCACTGTCCTCCAGGTAAGCCTGTACCGCTTCCCGAAGTCCAGGTTCATCATCAACCAGTAATAGCTGTGCAGCCATGATTATCCTCGTGTCTGAACGTGTGCATCGCTCAACCTAGAACGATCTACTCCCTATATTATCTAGTGTTCAGGAGACTTCTGGCATGATCGGTGTTGCATAAATATGTCTAGAGATAGACAATCTACACTCTTTTATTAATGCCAACTCCCGAATCAGTGAGCTGTTTTTGCATTAACAACGACATTACCCCCGGCGATCGCGCGATGTCGACACCACTTCTTGCTGAGAATCCACAGGCATCGTTTGCTCATCATCTGAGCCGTCATCGACCAGTTGGGTTCCGCACGCCCGGCAGAATTGAGCATCCGCATCATGAAACGTTAAACCACAGCTAGGGCACGGCGTTTCAACCTTATTAATAGTTTTGACCAATCGTCGAATCAAATCCCCGATCTGCCAGGGTATGAGTGCGATTCCGCTCCAAATCATCAAGATGGTCAGCAATCGTCCCGCCTCAGAAATCGGAGTAATGTCTCCAAATCCTACGGTCGTCATCGTTGCGACTGAAAAATACATCGCATCCAAAAATGTCCGAAATTCATCTGGATTTTTGGAATGTTCAACCTGATAAATTAAGCCGGAATAAATAAAAATGATGGCAAATAGGGTAAACAGAATTCGAGCAAAAATCAGGCTGTCTTCATCCGTCCAATAGCCAAACGCCGTTCTCCCACGCAAAAACCGAATCAGCTTGAGAATGCGAAACCATCTCAGAATTAAGAGAAAGCTAATATCAATCGCCCCTAAAAAAAATGGCACGATCGCCATCAGATCAACCCACGAATATAGGCTTAAGATAAATCTCCGGCGGTTGTCTGCACTCCACAGCCTGAGAAGATATTCAACCGAAAAAATAATTAAAATTGCCGTATTGGCAATCTGGAGTTGAAATTGAGTATCAGCCTGAATTGGATAGGTTTCAACCACAAAAATTGCAGACGAGATGAGCACTAAGCCAGCGATCGCCAGATTGACCACGCGCCCTACAGACGTATCAAGATCGTTTAATCCTGATTGAATGGCGTGTCGTATTGTCATCCGCTGCAAATTTCACCCAATATTCACACCCCACGTTAGCACGGCTTATGGGATAAGATAGCGAGGCACTAGTGAACAGTATTTCATCGGGAAAGTCCGGTAATTTTGTTGGATACCATTGCGGAATCTCTCCGCAGACCCTCAAAAAAGTCCGGCGCTGTGCCGCAACTGTGAGTGATGGCTATAGAATTTTCTCAATCCCTTAGTGTCTCTATCATCACAAGCCAGAATGCCGATGGGATGCTTTTTCACTCTATTTCCTGCGACGCACGGGAAAGGAGTTTGTCGATGACCGCACTATCTACACCCATTACTAACGATTTTGACGCTAACAACGTTGACACATTAGTCACTGCCACCGATGCCCTGCCACCGCTTCCAATTACACGTCCAGTGTTGCTGATTGGTCATGGCAGTCGCGACTCTGAAGGGAGACAGAGCTTACTCGACTTTGCAAGTGCCTATCAGGCCCTCGATTCGTCTCGTCCAGTGGTTCCGTGCTTCTTAGAACTCACAGAACCGACGATTCAGCAAGGCGTCGACCGCTGTGTCGAACAAGGGTACACCGAACTCTCTGCCCTGCCGATTTTATTGTTTGCAGCACGCCACAACAAGTTCGATGTCACTAATGAACTCGATCGAGCCCGGCAACGTCATCCAAACGTGACCTTTCACTATGGTCGTCACTTTGGGATTACACCAGAAATTTTGGATCTCTGGCGATCGCGCCTTGAAAGACTCGATCAGCCTGACTGGAACCCTCAAGGGATTAGCCGCACTGATACAGTGTTGCTATTCGTCGGTCGTGGGTCTAGCGATCCAGATGCCAATGGTGATGTTTACAAACTTGCTCGAATGGTGTGGGAAGGCAGTGGCTACAACACCGTTGAAGTTTGCTTTATCGGCATTACTCATCCTCGATTAGACGAGGGTTTCCGGCGAGCCCGCCTTTATCACCCCAAGCGCATTATCGTCTTGCCATATTTTTTGTTTACCGGAACGCTGATCAAAAAAATCAACAGCATCGCTGCCGAGCAGCAAGACCAATATCCTGATATTTTGACGGTCAGCCTACCTGAGATGGGGCTTCATCCGTATCTATTTCAAACGCTGCGTCGCCGAGAAATTGAGACTCAACTCGGACAGGTGCAGATGAACTGTGAGATGTGTAAGTTTCGGCTAGCAGCAATTCACCCGTCAGATTCATCGCAGTTATCGTCACAGCATGATCATCATCACCATCATTCACACAGCCCCGATCACGCCCACGGCCATGATCACCATCACCACGACGCGGCTGATCCCTGTGCTGACCCCAAAGACTATCATCAACGGATTTGGCAAGTTCCTTAAACAAACTAATTATGAAGCCCAACCGATGACGATAGAGCGATCCTAAATCGCTTGTGAGGTGGTTGTGAGCGGTGGGGCGGGCTCACAACCCATCTGCGATTGCTATAGGATAAGAATAAATAGAAAAGCTTTGAGGAATAATGTCTGACGCAAACTCTGAAACGCCTGAATTTTCAGTGGGCGATCGCGTACGCGTGTCCAGCGTGCCCGCCTATGTCAAGACGGCTGACCCGATGCCAATGCTGCGCCCCCCCAACGTCATTCATGTGGGCGAAGAAGGCGTGATTGTTGACCGTCGCCCCGGCAACTTTTGGAGCGTCCAATTTTCAAAAGGCACATTCTTGTTAGACAGCCAATATATTGAGCCTATTTCAGAGTCTCACGCCTCTCCCTCTTCGTCGTCAGCCAATCTTCCTGTTGAGATAGACGATCAAGAATAACGACCTGATCTGACTTAAGAAATTGCTGCTAGCTATAGGCCCACGCGCTCACGTTAAAACATCGAACGTGTATAGAGTTCTCGCGCCACGGGAGTTCATACACAAATCTAAGCCCGTAGGGCTAAAATCCAAAATCTAAAATCTAAAATCTAAAATCTAAAATCTGGAATTAGTATTAGGCGAATACGCCTTTACGATCTATGCTCACGCGACGCAAGCATGGCGTAACATACGGCTAAATGAGAAAGACTTCCACGGGATTTTAAACATCTCTTCATAATCTCGCCCCATTGATAGATAGTCAGTGTCTGAGCAGAATCGAGAAAATAAAGCAGTAGATAAACATTGATGTCGTTTTGACAACGGGCACGAGGTCGTGCACCTATAATCTCCGTAAAAGTTCCTGAGAGAACGTTGCATAACTTAATATATTTTGTTAATTTTTCATTATCACTAAGGTGTTTAATAATGTCTTCGCTCTATCAGACTCAGTTGATTAATTTTCTGCAAAATGAGTTGGCGATTCCCTCTGAAGCGATCGCCATAGCCCTTCGACGTACCGATCAGCACTCCAACTTGTTACCCGTGGTGCTGTGGCAATACGGATTAATTACAATTGAGCAGCTTGACCAGGTCTTTGATTGGCTAGACGCCATATAGCGGTTGAGAGCATTATTCTCCCCAATAAATGAGCAGACGAAGACATCAGGTAGCATTCATTAGACTGATCAATAGACCGATCAATCAGTGGCCACGCGGTTTTACGTTATGAAAGTCGGCATACTCCCATCGGTCTAACACGTCTCTGATCAGCGCCTCCTCGATCCAAACCTTAGCGACAACTGTGAGCGGTAAGGCGAGCACCAATCCCAGAAAACCAAAAAAGCTGGCAAAAAAAACTTGAGCACTGAGCGTAATGGCGGGCAAGAGAGATACCTGACGAGCCATTACCATCGGGCTTACCCAGTAGCTCTCTAAGTTTTGAATCACGATATAGAGAATCACAATTGGAATCGCCTTCCAAATCGGTCCAAGCAAGGCAACAGATAGAGGAAAGACCACACTCAACGCTGGGCCAATATTTGGAATAAAATTTAGCAGCCCTGCGAGTAATGCGTGAACTAGCAACAAATCAATTTGCATAATCCACAGCCCGATGCCGCTCATCAACGCCACGAAGATAGAATTAATCAGAATCCCGCCCAACCAGTTCCCCAGCGCAACCTCGCATTCTGTCAAAATGACATCAGCCCGTCGTCGGTAAAAGGATGGAAAAAGCCTGATCATCGCATCTCGATAGGTTTTAGGATTAGCGAGCAGCATTAGCGTCAGGGCAACAACCAGCAACATCTTCAGCAGAACAGTCAGAGAGTTGGAGAAAAAGGCAAAGAAGTTTTGCAGCAGATTGCGAATGAGCGGCTGGAGTTGTTGAGGCAGAGTCGATAGATCAGGCACTTCAAGCGTTAAGTCGGGAAACCAAGCAGGCGGATTCTCAATGATCTGCTCAACTCGGTTCACAATTTCTTGAATTCCGATCGGAAGAAGCTGGAGCAAGCGTCGAAACTGCTCAATAAAACTCGGCACAATCAATGCCGTAAATAAAACCGCAACGAAAATCACAAGAATCAACGTCAGCACGACGGCCCAACTTCGCCCAATTCTCAATCGTTGAATTTGGCGTGCCAAACTATTGAGAGCCGTAGCCAACACTACTGCCGTAAAAACTAGCAACAACATCTGGCGAATCTGCCATAGGATGAATAGCGCCATCAACAGACAGAGAATCCCTAACCAATCACCGAGTTTCACCGCATTGCTCCTGACACGTTCTGTCTAGCTCACTAAGGGACTACCGTGATGATGGACGAGATGCCATTTTCCTCCCATTTGCTCGAAAATATTGGTCGCGATGGTTTGAGACTCTAGCCTGCGACCTCGAATAATCTGAAGTAGATTTTCCATGAGAACGATATAAGCAAGATTGCCGACAATCTCAGTTGAAATGACATCCGTTTCGATTTCGAGGTATTGAATATTTTTGAATATTTGTTCCCATGATGCACAAATATCGTGCCATCCCCGCAGAGCATCACGCCCCGGATGGATACAAAGGCTGCCAATTCCCTGTGACCAAACCGTCCCCATTGCAGAGATGTCTCTCTTCTCGAACGCTCGATAAAATGATTCATTGGCAGCTTGTACGCTCTGTATTTCGCTCATTTCAGTCGTCTAAATTGTGTAATGTCGCAAGTGCAATTTTGCGAGATGTATCGCAATTTGCGCGTTATGTACAAAAATGGAGGTGTGAGCCGCGCCCTACACCACCGTGCTTAACTCAAGCACATACCGCTCTATATTGACTTGATTTGAATGGACGAGAGCCAATCAATTGACCTCAAATAGTCGCCACAAATATTGTCACAGGTGTAGAGAATTATTCTAAATGGGATTGACTCAAAATACCTCTACCTAGCAATTAGATTAGATTCTGTTGTCAGAATAAAGACATCACAAGGCTCCCCCGGCGATTAAACACAGGGACGGAGACGGATCAACTCATAACGACTTAAACTCAAAAACGATTCGCTAAGCGCGTGGGATACGCAGCTATTATCCTGATGCAAGTTTATGCGCCTGCCGAGTGGTTTCGGGTAGCCTGTATTTTGGCGTACAGCGCATCACGTAGTCGATTGCAGTAGATAAGCTGATGCGATGCCCAGGTGAAATATAAAGGGGTTTGGTGCCAGTACGACTGCGTAGCACGGCACCGATTGTCTCGCCACGATGCCGCAGGGGTTGCCATGTTCCTTTTTCGTTGGGAATCTCATCATGAAACCCAACCAGTCGCGATTTGGCAACGCCGATAGCAGGAAGATTAGTTAGCAAACCAATATGACACGCAATGCCTAATCGTCTTGGATGAGCAATCCCCTGTCCATCACATAGCAGCAAATCTGGAACCAGAGCCAACTGCTCAAGCGCATCAAGAACAGCAGGAATTTCTCGAAATGAGAGCAAGCCTGGAATATACGGAAATGTTGTGGGGCGACGGGCGATCGCCTGTTCCTGAAGCTGTAACTCTGGAAAACTAAGCACCGCAACGGCAGCACGAGTGGTTTTGCCCGAATCTTCAAAGCCAACATCCACCCCTGCGACTCGCTGAACGTCATCAAACTGGTCGGTAAGAATGACCTCGTGTTTGAGGTCATTTTGAAGGGCGATCGCCTCATGTTGAGTGCTGGGCCAACGGTGCCGACGAACAATATCCATAGCTAGCTCGTGGGATTAGACGGTCGTTGTTGATAATGCCGTGGGAAGAATTGATCGAGAACCTGTAGGGGCACATCGTGCTGCGCCCAGTGCAACAGTTGTAATGGGTTTAAGAAGAATTGGTCTTGGATGGCAAAATGCAGAGCATTTGTAACATCAAAATGCAGAGCATTTGTAACATCAAAATGCAGGGCATTTGTAACATCAAAATGCAGAGCATTTATGGCGAATCAGCGCTACAGTAAGTGTTGACACTGCTGACGAGATCCCCTTCTTGGCTAGTCGCATCGCGCAGCTCTCGATAGGCATCTTCGGCAGCATTAGCTTGTTCGCGCACTGGCGCGCTGTTTTGAACATCCACAGCTTGAATAAGCTCGCGCGTAGCTTTACTGGTGCTGGTATACATCGTAATGAACTGCTGCTTGTAGCGCTGTAGCTGCTGATCGTTCAGTTGAATTGCCTGCAAATCTCCCGCGGCCTGATCGACAATTTCAGCAACTTGCAGATGAGCACGCGTATCTTCAGGCTCAGTTGCCTGGGTGACCTGTTGAACTTGGTCAACAGCCCGGTTCGCAACTTCGATTAACCGATTGCACTCGACGGCTCTGTTTTCACCACAAGCGGCAATCAGGCTGCCCACGGTGGCGATCGCCACGGCGACCGTAGGTTTTGGATGGATTGTCTGAACTATTTTTTGAACTAAATATGTACCAAACCGCATAAATATTGCTCCTCAAAACCGTATGGATTGCCTTAGAGCTTAAATTTGGCTAAGCATCAAGGGGATTCAAACGGCTCATTTCCCAAGTGGTATAGGTGCCAATAGGGCTCCAAATCACATACGGAATCAGTAAAAGAGTTGCCCAAGGTGAGACTGACCAGACAAGGATAGCAAGCAAGATTCCTAGAATAGCACCTATTCCTCCAATCAGAGTACCTACCTGTAGCCTACGCAACCACAGCATCAGCGGAGTGTACGATACAGTAATAAGTTCTAAAGCCAAATAAAGACCCATCAAGCCCCACGTCACTGAGCTTCCGGGGTCTTGTTCCCAAACGATAACAGCCGATCCTGCACCGCAGATAAAAATCACTGTCCAGATGATCGGAATTGCCTTTTCAAAGGTTAGCCAGTAAGGACGTCGCAGTCGTCTAAACCATCGAGCGCCTCTAGAATTAACCAAGCTATTGCTCAAAAATGCTAGAAGAAGGGTGACTGCACCAATAACCAGCCAAGATTGGATCATGTATTGATTTCTCGCCAGGTTGATTCATTTGCTGATTCACTTAAGGCTAAGGCATTTGAGACGAGTGAAATTCCTTCTTTAGTAGGAATCTTTGCAATTAGCCGCTCTCAAAGCCCAACAGCACATTAACCGCATTGATGCCAATTTCCTCGACCGCATATCCGCCTTCCAGCACAAACAGCGTCGGCAGATTCGCGCTTGCGATCGCCCTCCCCATCCGACTATAGTCATCCCCTTTCAGACGAAATCTAGAAATCGGGTCGCCCTCGAAGGTATCCACACCGAGAGAAATCAGCAACGCATCCGGCCTATAGTCACGAATGCGGCTCATAGCGTGGGTTAATGCACCACTGTAGGTCTGCCAATCCGTGTTCCATCGCAGCGGATAATTGTGATTAAATCCATCCCCGTCTCCCGATCCAGTCTCATCGTCGTACCCCAAGAAATAGGGGTAGTCTTGGGCTGGGTGCGCGTGAATTGAGAGAAACATCACGTCGGAGCGGTCGTAGAAGATCGCTTGAGTGCCGTTGCCGTGGTGATAATCGATATCTAGAATGGCAACCCGTTCGGCTCCCGCATCTCGAAACGCCTGAGCGGCGATCGCCACATTATTTAAGAAGCAATAGCCCCCATAGAAATCTTTACCCGCGTGATGTCCGGGGGGGCGGCAGAGAGAAAACGCGCTCCGTTTACCGTTGGCAATTAACGTCTGCCCCGTTAGTGCAACGTTCGCTGAAGCGGTAATAGCTTTCCAGGTGCCTTGGGTAATCGGAGTTCCAGCATCAAAGGAATAGTAACCAAGCTTGCCATCGAGCACCTCAGGAATGCGATCGCTCCGCATCGTGCGGATTGCCCAATTGAGAGGCAAGGCATCATACTCTCCGTGCTCAATGCGCCACTGCTCCCACGCAGTTTGCAAAAACTCGACATAGCCGCGATCGTGAATTCGATGAATCGGCTCTAGCCCAAACTCCCTCGGCGCAATCACCTCGCCCAATTGCATTGCCTTCACTGACGAGAGCACCATCTCTGCCCGGCGCGGCATTTCAAAGGGAGGCATCAGTTTGCCGTCATTGAGTTCGGCGGTCGCGTTTTGATATCGGTGATCGTCGCTATAAATCGTAATCACGTAATGATCATCCCGTAAACTTAGGCGATTTTAGCCGAATGATACTTCTCAAATACTCGCGCTTGTGCAGCTCGTTGGGTCGTCGTTGCGATAAAATCTAAATCATCCTGCGACAGCATTCCGCCCAATTCTTCTTGCAAAACTGCCATTAGCTTATCGGGCGTGATATAACTCTCGGCTGCGGCAAGATAGGCTCCAGCATCACTCCCCAAATTAGGCCCTGCCTGAATGTCACACCCGGCAGCATCTTCAAGGTCTATTGACCGCATCAGCCACGCTTCATCCAATTCAAAGTACATACGATTTTATCAACCTCTATGTCTACGCTCATTGCTAATTTACTCAGACGCATCGCCTAATTCAAAATAGGTCAAATGTTCTTTGTCTAAATCAGCTCCAAAATTGACCAGATTTCGCTTCGAATAAAATCCTTCTGCCTCAGGTAAGGCATGCAGACCGATGCGGCCACCATATCCTAATTCTAAGCTTCGCCAAATCGCGTAGTCGAGCATAGCACTACCAACCCCCTTATAGTCAGGGATATCTTGCATCGAATAGCGATTCCAAGGAGCCGTTGCCAAAAAATCGACGTAGACCAAATGTTTGTCCGCTGCCTGCCGCGATCGATGCAGGTCTACCTCAAGCATCATCAGCCCTTGCGTGAGGCGATCGCACTCGATGGCATATTTCTCATGATTTAGCATCAGCTCAGTAGCTTTATGCTTACGGAGCCAACTCCAGTGGCGATCGCCCTGACGCGATGATTCAAGTCGAGGTCGCCAGTATTCCTTAAAGTCGTGTAGGTGTTGACTCGCTAGAGTCACTAATTGAGCTGTCACGACACGGTGGTCGCGAGTTCTGAGGAGCTTGATGGGGATGGAAACGTTTCTCTTCAAAGCCGATGACTCGCTGGAGGGGGTCGTCAGAGAAGAAGAATGTCTGGCAGCTCCCGATCGAGAGATTCAAAATAAAATGTCTCGTCTCAGGACAGGGCGCAGTTCAATTGCAATCACAGCTATCTGCCTAACCCCGATCGCCTGACGACAGATTGGCTCATTCCCTTCTCCTCTAGGTATTCAGCCATTCAAGCTCATCATCAGAAAGATTAGGAACGATTTTAGAGAAATTAGCAGGGTCTTGTTTAATCGTGACACCCTGCTAGAAACTGAGTTGGCATAGGTTTCAATGACTTGGCGGCTGAACGAGCGTTTCGACAATACCAACGAGGCGATCGATAGTTCGCTCCTGTCTTTCGGCATCAGACGAATTTCGGTAAGTCCTTCAGGGAATATACCAATCTGGTGGATCAACCTCTCAAGCTGGCGATCAATTGCCTGACTTGACTCACGCGTTTGGCGATAGTGCTCTTGAATAGGGGCAATCGCATTAATCGCATTAATCGCATTAATCGCATTAATCGCATTAATCGCATTAATAAGTTGGCGGTTGTTTTAAGATGTTTGCCGCTGTTTTGGCATGTCGAGGCATCGCATTAATAAGTTGGGTGATAGTCCTTTGGGACTGGTCTTTGACCATCGCATAATCAGATTCTCGTTGTCCTTCCTGGAAAATCTCAGTTAATCGAAGCAGGCATTCGACAAGAGCATTAAGCCGACGGTCTACATTCATCGCATTCTGATATAAGCAACTGTTGGTTCTCTTTAGAATGCAATAGTATGCAATATGCGATCGCTCTGGGCAATCCTTAGCTCTGTTAGGTCTGTTTCGAGGAGAGGTGACTCCAATCGGTAATATCTCGAATGTCGCGATCGCTCAATCCATAAAGCTCATACACGATTCGGTCAATTTGAGCATCCAACGATTGAATTAATTGCGGCCAATCAGATCTGTCAGGTTCAGAGTGTTTCTTCTGATGGGCTGAAAGCAGTTGGTTGACTAGGGCAATTAGTTGCCTAGACTGATCCGGCGTTGAGATGTTGGAATCCGTCCAACTAATCGGAATCATTTGAAGTTGCGGAGGGCCAATCCTGAGATAGCCCCCATTCAAACAGTTTCCACGAAAGGTTTGCGAAAAATAGAACTGAATGAGCTGACTATTGAGCAATCCCAATAGATACAGCAGCGAAACAGTCCCGTCACTGGGCACAATAATTGAGGTAGATTTTCCGGCTAAAACGCAGCCACTCAAATCTACCGCACATTCCAAGCGTCGCGTCATGCCCGCAACAATCAGTTTGGGGTGCGTGGCTTGCTGATAGCGTTTTTTAGGAAGCGATTCAGCAAACGTATGAGGAATGATGGGATGCTGATACGTCGCTCCGAGATAGCGCATCCGCTTCTTGCCCCACAGCAAACAATACCGATCGACCGTGCCGCTGTTAATCAGCATTAAATCTCCCGATTGCAATGACGCAGAATCTCGAATGAGCGCCTGGAATGCATAGGCTTCTGAAACAGTAGCGGCTCCCCAAACCTGGGCAACCTGTCGAAGCAGCGGAAATTTCTCCCGTAATCGGTGAATCACATCAACCTGTCTTGCGCTAGCATTCAACAACCAAGGACGATTCGGCATCGCCACATGATTGTGGTAGTCGAGCAGCCGCACCTGCTGAGATCGAGTCAAGTCCTGCATACGTTCGTAGCGGACGGGGGGCGCATCGTCTGCCTTACCACAACGGACAAGATATACCAGCGGATAGACCGCCACTGAAAATACAGGGACGTGAGCATAATCCCGGAGTTTGATGAGCTGATTGTCGCACGCTAAGAGCGATCGCACAGGAGCCGCATAGTCTGCCGAGGCTAGCTTATTCGGCACGATAAAGCTGTGAAATCCTCCAGGCGTGCAAAGCTCCAACGCCCTCTCGATAAACACGCAGAATAAATCCCAGTTGCCAACCGCTGATTTGTAGCGGGTGGTGCAGTAGGCACGCCAATCGGGGAGATAGTGCGTCATCCACTCCGAGTCAACATAGGGGGGGTTGCCGATAACAATATCGAAATGGTGGGGTTGGAAAGTGGAATGGAGTGGGGAGGCTGGCTCACGATCGATGAGAACATTGCCGCAGCGGAGAGTTTGGCTCAAGTCAGGCAGACCATGGGGCTGAGGATTGGGACAATCTTGAAGCAGTTGCAGCAGTAACCCGGTGCGGGTGATGGCGATCGCCTCAGCATCAATATCAACTCCGAAGATACAGTCCACCAATATACGCGATCGCTCAGCAAAGGTAAGCTGCCAGTGTCCGTTAGCATCTTGCTGGATAGGCATGGGATTGACCCCAGTGAATCCGAGTGACTCTGCCTCCAAACCAGAGAGATAGCGCTGGAGATGCCAATCGAGCAAATACTGATACGCCGTTGTGAGAAATATACTTCCGCCGCAGGCAGGGTCAAGAATGCGGGGCAAGCCAGAAGAACCGGGGACTTGATGCTCAAACCAACAGTCTAGAGCGTCTCGAACCATGCTGGTAGCGATCGCTTGAGGGGTGTAATATATCCCACCCGACTTTCTATGATTCTGAGGTTTAGCTGACTGATGACTCGTCGGATTTGAGCGGTGTGTCAGACTCGTTGGGCGACTGTCCACGAGTTGTTCATACGCTTGACCCAACAATCCAACAGACAGGTGACTGGCACTGTCATTCACCGAGCCTGAGCACATCCCATCATGGATGTCGATATCAATATCGGAGGATAGAGACGACAGCCATAGTTCTGGAATCAAGCAGTCCCACTGAGCATTCAACGATTGCAACTGCTCTCGCAGCGATTTTGTACTATAGGTTGATGGGTATTTTGCCCTGTCATACTTCTGTCGTGCAGGAGGGCGATCGCCAACCGGCGTTGAAAGTAGTCCAATCTGATGGCAAAGCCAGCCACTCACGATGCAGAGGATCAGGTGCCGAGCGGCTTGATCGCGTTCTTGCAAATCAATCTGCGGGTGTTGCGTGGCAATCTGAGTGGCGATCGCCTGTTGCCACTGATGTATCTGCTTCAATATCATTTTCGGAACGGTTTTTGGATCACCCATTCATACAATTGAACTTGCTAAGCTCACGGTATAACAGTCATTAACATTGAGCATCACGGAAGAGAGCATTCATGTATATAATCCTCGGCGGAGCAGGGATGATGGGGCTTCGGTTAGCTCATCGGCTTCTAGAAATGGAGCATACCGTTGCCGTGGTCGATACTGACCCGGTGGCATGTCAATATGCCCGTGAAAAAATTGGCGTGATGGCGTTCGAAGGCAGCGCAGTTAGCACAACGGTCTTACTGGAAGCTGGAATTCGCAAAGCCGATGCTGTGGTCGCAACCCTCAGCAGCGATGCGCTTAATTTAGCGCTGGTGACGCTTTCAAAGCATTATGGCGTTCCTCACATTGTCGTTCGCATGAGTGAGCGCGACTTTGCCGAACCCTATCGGATTGCAGGCGCAAGTCATGTGATTAGTTCCATCGATTTGGCCGTCACCACCATGGCAAACGCGATTGAGTATCCAGAAGTCGAATCGATGATGCACTTTGAGCAAGGGCAGGTGGAAGTTCTGAAATTGCCTGTCCCTGGTGATTGCTACATCGCCGGACGCACCGTTGCCCAAATTGCTCA
Source organism: Elainellaceae cyanobacterium (assembly GCA_051117555.1). GTDB lineage: Bacteria > Cyanobacteriota > Cyanobacteriia > CAZCXK01 > CAZCXK01 > DBGGTD01. The sequence continues at coordinate 26,469 of JBNPEG010000123.1, forward strand.
AGATCCTCGATTTCCAGCCGGGTCGCTGATTATTGGCTATCAGTGCCATCCCCATCAGGATTTGATTATTCCAAATGGCAGCACGGTTTTGGAAGAAGGCTCAACCATTTTAGTTGTGACCAAGCCCGATCTGGTTCATCAGCTAATTGATTTCGTAGGACTGTGTTCTAGTCATCTTCCAACCTTAGAAGTTGTGTATTAATCTCTCCAATATAGGCTTGCACGACATCCTCCGATAAAATCCGTTTGCGCAGAGCATCGTTCAGCGCGCCTTTTTCAGCCAGTAAGAGCCGTCGCCGAATCGCGTCTAGCTTAATGTCATCACCCTGGATAGACACATCGGGCGATCGCTGGTTGTAGAGTTCTCGTAGAGTCCGCTCTGATGAGGCGATGCGGGCTTGATAGGCAGCTCGCATTTCTTCATAAATAGCCTTGGGCAAAATGCCCGAATTTAGAAGACTGTCTAGTTCTTCCTGCGCCGCCTTAGACGCAATCAACTGAAGCTGCAACGCCTCCATCTGCTGACGCACATTGGAGAATGTGGACAGCCGCAGACGCTTCACGAGCCACGGCAAACTTAATCCCTGTCCCACGAGAGACACCAGCACCGCTCCAAACAACAGCGCAACCACCGTGTCTCGCTCCGGCAATGCTAGCGGAATGCTTAGTGCTAGCGCCATCGAGAGAGAGCCTTTCACATTACCTAGAAACAATACATGCTGCCATTTGAACGGAATCGGGCGATCGAAAAATCGTAGTAGTGCTAGCAATGGATACACCGAAAGCATTCGACCCGCCTGATAAATGACCACGGCAAGCAGTACCGACGGCAGTATAGACCCGAACGTGGTTAGATTGACCTCTAAGCCAATCAGCAAAAAAATAAACGTATTGACGCTAAAGCTGGCATACTCCCAGAAACTGAGCAGAGTGATGCGTGTCGATGCTGACGATTCGCGGGATAATCCAATGTTGCCAATCACCAATCCTGCCACCACGACCGCAACCGCTCCCGACACCCCCACAAACTGACCGATTTGGAACGCGCCTAGCGCCACTGCCACGGTCAACAGAATGCTGCTCAACGCATCATCAGACTGACGGAACAGACCCACGGTCAAATATCCCAATCCAAGCCCTAAAACAGCTTCCCCCCCGATCACTACGAACAGTTGTTGCAGCCCATCTAGAACTGTGAATTCGCCTTGAGAATAGACGCGCACCACCAGATTAAAGAGAACGAGAGCGACGCCATCATTAAACAAACTTTCCCCTTCAACAATGGTGGAAAGCCGTGATGGAACCGGGACTTCCTTAAACACGGCAATCACCGAAACCGTATCCGTAATAGCCAGAATAATCCCTGCGAAGAGAGCCGGAATCCAGGCAAAATCTAAGCCGAATTTGATCAAAACGGCAGTCACTCCAGACGCTACTATGATTCCTGGCCCTGCCAATAGCATGATAGGTTTGACCGTACTGCGAAGGCGGCTAATGTCGGTGTTGATCGCGGCCTCAAACACCAGAATCGGTAAAAACAAATTCAACACCAGCGACGGATCAAGCCCGATACGCTGCGGTAAGAGTTCGGTGATGGCTAATCCTGCAAGCACCAAGCCTGTGACATAGGGAAGCCGCAATCGCCGGGTCACAAGCGCGACAGCCGTAGCAACCAGCAACAGAATGATGAGAATGGGAATGAGTTCAGAGACATTTCCAGGCAGTTCTGGGTCTGGCAGATTGGGGGTTGGCACGCTGGTTTGTGCCAAGGACCGTAGATGAAAAAAGCAGACAATCACTTAAATTTTGTGCAACGAGGACGCAAGCATTGTCTGGTGTTTTATCTAAGAATGGCAATATAGATGCCTTAGGCGATCGCCCGAATGCACTCTGGGCTATCATTTTGCGGATTATTAACCACCATACTGACGGGATAGTGAATCATCTGCTGGGCATCATACGGGCGTAAAAGCGGCTGCAAGGATTTTGCATCCTGCACTTCTGGATTGAGCCAACGATCATAATCGTCGGGGTTAAGAATCACGGGCATGCGGTTGTGAATCGGGCGTAGCAATTCATTGGGCTCGGTCGTCACGATCGTACACGACTCAATTTCGCTGCCGTCTGCATGTTGCCAGTGTTCCCATAGCCCTGCAAAGCCAAAGGGTTGATGATGATCGAGCTGGATATAAAACGGTTGCTTGCCCTCATCCGTCTTTTTCCATTCATAAAAACCATCCGCCACCACCAAACACCGTCGTCGCTTAAACGCAGTCCGAAATGACGGTTTCTCGGTCACGGTTTCGGCTCGCGCGTTAATCATCCGAGCCCCAATCTTGGGGTCATCCGCCCAAGACGGAATCAGTCCCCAATGCATGTAGGTAAATTTTCGCGCCGGAGAATTTGTCGTCTGGAACACAACAGGAACAGCCTGCGTCGGCGAGATATTGTAACGAGGCTTTACAGGGGGAATCTCTGAAAGCTGAAAAACGTCGGCAATGGATTGGTCGGATTGGCTGAGGGTAAAACGTCCGCACATGGCAAATCTCGTCGTTTGAGCAAACATTTACAAATCAATATCAATGCGAGTGCCCACACCAAAACACTCTAATCGGCGAATTTACGAACTTGATGTCCTCCGTGGACTAGCAGCTCTTGGAGTGGTCTTGTATCACTACACCACGCGCTACGACCAAATTTATGGGCATTCCCACGACTTGCTGCTGAGCTTTCCCCAAGGTCGCTATGGGGTGCCGATGTTTTTCATGATTAGCGGATTCGTGATTCTGTTAGCGCTAGAACGAACCAAACGAATCTTAGATTTTGTCGTTGGACGCATTGCCCGTCTCTATCCAGTTTACTGGGTGGCGATCGCCCTGACATTTGCAGCCGTCGCTCTGGTAGGGCTGCCGGGTCGAGAGGTGAGCCTCAACCACGCGATCGTTAATCTGAGCATGATTCAGCGGTTTATGAGCATTCCCGATGTGGATGGTGTGTATTGGACGCTGCAAGTCGAGCTGATCTTTTATCTGATCATGGTGCTGCTCTATCAGCTCAAGTTGCTGCGGCATATCGAGACAATGGCGATCGCCTGGCTGCTCATCAACCTAGTAAGAATCCAAAGCGATTGGCTCCCTATTCCCGCATCAATCAGCCCGTTTTTCTTAACAGACTATGCGCATTTTTTTATCATCGGCATTGCGCTGTACCAAATCTGGAACAAGGGGGGTTCGACGGTGCGCTACGGATTGATTACGGCAGGGCTTTTAGTTCATGCCATGAATAGCCACGCAGAATCTATAATCGCTTGCATGGGATTTGCCCTCGGACTGTTTTTTGCAATTCACGGCCACTTGCGGTTCATCACCATCAAACCCCTAATTTTTCTCGGCACAATCTCCTACAGCCTCTATTTAATCCATCAAAATATTGGCTACATCGTAATTCGCACACTCTCCCAGGTGCCCTTAAATGCTCATCTCAGCATCACCGTAGCAATGGGGGTGTCGATTGGGTTGGCAAGCCTCATGGCATTGGCAATTGAGCGCCCGGCCATGCGCTATTTCAAAACTCTATTAGTGCCATGATTATCGCACCGCTCATGTTGCCCCTTAGGGGGCTGGCGTTTACTGCATTAGAGGGCGATCGCCAGCTCTTGCAAAGTCGCTCGATTCTCATCCTTGCTAGTACGATGTGACTCAGTCAACCCGGGTTGAATCCAAGCGATCGCCCCAATAAATGACCGCAAGCAATGGCTTCTAGACCCATCAAAAGATGAACATTAGCTCTTGCATAGAGTACTCTAGATTAGCCCCTGAATTGCATCCACTATGAATAGCTAAACACTCTCAATGAACCATCGATCCAAACCTGAGAGAAACGGTAAAACATCTCATTACCTCACTCCCGTAACGCTGAAAAATGGTCATCTTGTTCCGAAAAAAAAGAATTATCTGCTTCCAGGGGTTATTCTTACAAGCCTGATTGTTTTGGGAGTTGCCATCTCAATTCAGTTCCCAATTCCAAACCCATTTAAAGACGTAGAATCGTCTGAATCATCCGAGAGTAAACCAACCTTTCAGCAGGCGGTAAATCGGGCAATGACTGCTGCAGAACTCACTCAAACAGCCCACTTTAGGGAAGAATGGGACACTGTCGCCACTCTTTGGCAAGATGCCATCCACCTAATGAAACGAGTGCCATCTGATAGCCCCGATCATCAGACGGCTCAGGAGAAAGTCGGAGAATACCAGCGCAACCTACAATACGCTCAGAGCAATATCAAAACACGCCCGTCTCGCTCATCAACGCCCATCGACGTCTGGAGCTTGGGGTCAAGTCGGGGCATGGTATTGGCAATTCAGGGCACCCCAACTCGGATTGAGCGATTAACTTCTAGCTGCGAAGAAGTTTTATACTACGGCGATAGCACCGTCGAGCTAAAACATGGGATGGTGACTGAATATAATAATTTTGACAGCAACCTAAGCGTCTCCGTCGATCCTTCAATCGTATTTGAGCAATTGAACGCTGAAAACGTATGGACGTTGGGTTCTTCCAGTGAAAATGTGTTTCGCGTACAAGGCACTCCGACTAGCGTTAATACATATAACTCCATTGATCGGGAAGTCTTAAATTATCAGGATAGCCAAATAGAACTGACCAACGGTGTTGTCACAGGCTATAACGACTTTGATAATAATCTAAATGTGTCTGTCAACATACCATTTCCTCAGGATGAGTCTCCTAGCAATGCGTGGTCGTTAGGGTCGACGCGGGCTGAAGTCTTTCAAGTTCAAGGGACGCCCTCTCGAATTCAGCGCTATGATTCGGCGTGCCGCGAAGTATTTCACTACGGCAATAGCAGTGTTGACCTCAACAACGGCATCGTGGCAGGGTACGACAATTTTGATAACAACTTGCTAGTTAGATAGTCATGCATAGTGGTGTGCCACGCTACTAGTGTGGCACAGCTAATTTGGTGGATTAAAGGTTGGGTTGAGGT
>JBNPEG010000140.1:0-31452 GCA_051117555.1 Elainellaceae cyanobacterium
AACTCCTGGCTGTATTACTACACTTTGTTTACTGTACGTGAATTTTAATAACAATGGAGGCGATCGCCATAGCCGTCTTTTACCAAGGTCACCAGGGCTAGATTGGCAGAATATAGGCAATCGCCGTCAGGGTAAGTACTTTTGCACGACAATCCACCCTGAGAGTGAAACTGCCATAAATCCAAAAAATAGCAGAATATTGATTCCAACATGTAGACGACGAGCCCAAGGCCGCTGAGGACTGATGCGAGTAGCACTCCATGCCGATATTAGAGTGAGCGTTACAACGATCAACCCGGCAGGTAGGTGGAGCGAGTGCCCCAGGTCACCATAATGCCCAATCGTGCCCACAATACCAATCAGCAGCAGCAATAAGACGAGGGTGACTAAAAAACCGCCAACACTGTAGTGTAGTGGGCGCAACCATTGAGGACGAGGGCGTTTAGTGTGGCGATCGTAAAACATCCACCCCCCGGTGGATGCCAGCACGAAATATGCAAAGATAGACAGCCCCATCGACCACGCTGCAATCCGCCAGAGCCATAAAAAAGACGGGAGATTCAATGCTGGTAAACCTCACAAACCAGACAATCTTATTATCTCCCTTCTGTGAAAATTTGTAGATTTGCTGACGAAATGTAAAAACCTGGAGTGTAAACCCCAGGTTGAAAATTCAGACAACTCTAACGAGCTAAAAGCATATTCAAGCAATGACACTGCATTTTTAACGTTTTAATCGACTCTATGAGAGTGGTTTGAAACTAACGCGAATGTTATCAAATCTGGTTATAAACTCTCATTAATCCAAATGCTTTGAACATCTAACTAAAATCAATCAAAATTCAGCCAGAGAGACAGTCTGATCAAATCGATAAGATTGCTACAGTTTCCTGACGAATAAATTGACTAACAGGGGAACACATTTTTATTAAAGTGAATTCAGTCAACAATTAAGAGGAGAAGCACGATCATGAGTGGTTAACTCACTTTAAATGCAGTCGCAGCTAACATATCTTGCGAAGTCGAATCTCGATCTCTGGGATGAGAATCATCTAATTTGCTTTTCGATGGTGAAGGCTCTTCGCCTTCACGGTCTAAGACCTCTGGAAACGTGCCTGATTCATCTTCGACTCGAAGCCGTGCGCACGGGATCGTATCCGACAAAATTGCACTTGCCATCATGCCGCAGTGAATCTCTAACAGCGCCGTTGGAAGTGCCTCAAAGATGAGCCGCTGTCCAGGAAAAACAACGCGCTCAAAATACCAATTTGGTACATTTGTTATTCGAGCAATCTGAATCTTACTTGTCGCATTGATATAACAACAAACAATGGGATTCGAATATTCAGAAGGTACGGGATCAAAAATCTGAGCCATAACGATAGAGGAGCTTTACTAAACATGTAGAATCACAATTAAACGCTAACACTTTGTGATCCCTAGTGGCTGTAAACGCGACTACCAACCTACTCGTTCTCTGCCTAATTCAGTAAATTTCTGTTTATTATTGCAGGTAAAGATGAGTGAATTCTCAGGTCTCCACGGACGTTACAGACGACTCGACAATAGGAATATCGTTAATAGCTGTATTGCTGCTCTATGTGAGGCTATCCATACTAGGCTATCCATACATTGCATCAGGCAAACCGATGGTGATTTCATGCATCCCTGAAGAGTCAGTGGTATCGTGAAGTTATGTGAAAAGCGCTTTCAGAATTCTCCTGGAGTAGATTCATCTGGAGATTTTGATGGACGTCCGTCCCTATAGTCGCACTCTAAATTCAGGCATCATGAGCGATCGCATTCTTTACGTACGGCTTCCTTGCAACCCAATTTTTCCGATTGGTGTCGTTTACCTTGCCGATCACATTCATAAGCTGTTTCCCCATGTAGAGCAGCAGATTTTTGACCTGGGTGCGGTGCCGCCGCTTGATTTTGTATCTGCATTGGATCAGTGTATTGATCGGTTTCAGCCGACCTTATTAGTCTTTTCTTGGCGAGACATTCAGATTTATGCGCCAGTAGGGGGCCGGGGCGGCAATCCTCTCCAAAATGCGTTTGAGTTTTACTACGCCAGGAATCCTTTCATCAAACTGAGGGGAGCGCTCGGCGGGCTACGAATGGTCACAACTTATTTAGCTGAGCTTCGTCAGAATCTGAAGCTGATTCGCCGTGGATTCAAACGTGCCCGCTGCTATCACCCCGATGCCAGACTCGTAGTCGGTGGGGGAGCTGTGAGCGTTTTTTATGAGCAGCTCGGCTCCATGCTTCCAAAGCAGTCTATCGTCTCGGTGGGCGAAGGTGAAACGTTGCTAGAGAGGCTGCTGCGGCACGAAGATTTTTCTGATCAGCGATGTTATGTCGTCGGTGAAACATCTCCGCGCGATCGCATGATTCATGAGCCGCCTACCCCACTAGAGAAAACGGCGTGTGATTACGACTACATCGACAGTATCTGGACTGAGTTCGAATACTATCTTCAAGAGCAAGATTTTTATATCGGTGTACAAACGAAGCGAGGCTGTCCTCATAATTGCTGCTACTGCATCTATACGGTGGTTGAAGGGAAGCAGGTCAGAATCAACCCAGCCGATGAAGTCGTCGCTGAGATGAAGCAGCTTTATGACCGGGGCATCCGCAATTTTTGGTTTACCGATGCCCAGTTTATTCCTGCCCGTCGGTTTATGGATGACGCGGCTGAGCTCTTGCAGAAAATTTTGAATGCCGGAATGGAAGATATCCATTGGGCAGCCTATATTCGGGCAGACAATCTGACGCCTGATTTGTGCGACTTGATGGTTAAAACTGGCATGAATTACTTTGAAATCGGAATTACGAGCGGCTCTCAAGAGCTGGTGCGCAAGATGCGGATGGGGTACAACCTGCGGACCGTTTTAGAAAACTGCCGGGACTTAAAGGCTGCTGGATTCAACGACTTGGTGTCTGTTAATTATTCATTCAATGTCATCGATGAGCGTCCTGAAACCATTCGGCAGACGGTTGCTTACCATCGCGAACTTGAGAACATCTTTGGAGCCGATAAAGTAGAACCGGCAATTTTCTTCATCGGCTTGCAGCCCCATACCCATCTTGAGGATTTTGCGTTCAAGAACAATATTCTCAAAGAAGGATACAACCCGCTAAGCATCCATTTGCCCTGGGTTGCTAAGAAGCTTCTCTGGAATCCGGAGCCTCTCGGTTCATTCTTCGGGGATGTGTGTTTACAGGCGTGGCGACAAAATCCGAATGATTTTGGACGCGAGGTTATGTCAATCTTAGAACAACGGTTAGGGCGTGCCGATTTAGAAGATGCATTGACTGCTCCAGTAACAGAAAAACCTAGGGAATTAGTCGCCGTTTCATAGGTCAATTTTCTTATCTAGGTCAATGCTTGCTTGTTTCGATGTTTAATGTCTCGTCTGTGATACCTTAATTTACTTATGTTAGAAGGCTCGATTTTACAAAAGCTCGGGGAGGCTCATCACCCCGCTGTCGGAAGTGGACGCCCTCTTAATTTTGGGGTCTATTACAAAAATACGTTGGTTGCATTGTGCCATGCATTGGAAGATTCTATCTTGTCAATGGATTGTCACCCGCTCGTTATTGCTGCATTTCAGCGAGGCAAGTGGTATTTGCAAGAAGCCGATCGCTATGGAGACATTGCCGATCGCGCGGAAAAGATTGTGATCATGGCGTCTCCCGATACTGGCTTTCAAGAGCATCCTACTAGCCAGCGCTCGAATGTGTCGTTGGTGAGTTTGAATGACGATGATCCGGTTGCACAGGAATGGCATCTGATTATTTCGTCGCCCGACTACACGGCGATGGTGCTATGCCAGGAGCTTTCCGCCGAAGACTACGGGCCGGCAGGAGTGCCTGATGATGATTTAGAGCGAAAATTCTACGGATTTTGGACGTTTGAGTCTAATTTGGTGTTAGAGACGACCAATTTGGCGATCGCCCATTTGGATCAGTATGCTCCTGAGCTTCATCAGTCGCTCGTTCGTCATGTCGAGCACATTCGCCATCAGGCTCAGCAGCCGACCGAACTGGGGAGCTCGCCTACCGTTGAAAGCATTGGCGATGTTGCATCGCGAGTCGTCGACTATCTCCAGACCAGTCAGGATGACTTAGCGACTGGACACTCTGACGAAGCATTTGAATCCACCAAGCTAGACAACAATTTGGTGTCCAATGAGTTGCAGACCTTTCTGCGAATTGCTCAACTGATGGACCAGTCCGATGTGAGTAATCCAATGGCAGGTGCAGAGGTTGCCGCCCTGGCTGAAGCCATGGCACAAGTGCTAGATCTTCCGGCGTGGCAGCTTCATCGCTTGCGCCTAGCGGGGCTGTTGCATAGATTGGCATTTCTGCAGGGCACCAGCGAAATTCTAAGTCCGACCACATCGCCCCGATATCCAGACCTCGACCCAACCGCACCTCCATCATGTCCGCTCAATTTGGGTGTGCAGGTGTTACGGGTGATGCCACGATTGCGTGCGATATCCACCATCATTACCCATCAGACTGAGCGCTGGGATGGGACAGGGCAACCCGGCGGGTTAGCTGGGGATGAAATTCCATTGGAGTCGAGGATTTTAGGACTGATTGCTGAATTTCAACAGCAGTTGGCTCAGCGTTGCCCCAATGACACTGGAGCGAGTCGCTTTGATGGAACTAAACATCCAGAGTGTCTTGATGAAGCCTTAGAAGTTTGTTCGGCTCAATCGGGCGATCGCTGGGATCCCAAACTGGTCGAAGCACTTACGCTGCTTGTTAACGGGCTAAAACAGGGAATAAATTTGTCAGTCTCGATGCCCAAAATTGCGGCAGGGCTTTGGATGCTCGATTCACACTCGAAAGACGATCTCCTTCAGTTGTACAGTGGAATGGAGTTTACCGAAACTTCGGGATCACCTGTAAATTAGGCTGAAGACATGGATATTGATGCAATTCGTTCAGGTAAGTTTGAGCATCTCGCGGGGTCTGATTTAGAAGACGAAAATCTGGCTCACGTTGATCTGAGTCGCGTTAATCTTGCCGGAGCAAATCTGATGGGGACAGATTTGAGCCATGCTAAGCTCAATGGGGCGAGGTTGGATGGAGCAAATCTGATTGGCAGTCAGCTCGTTGGGGCTGATTTGCGAGCGAATTTATTAGGTGCAAATTTAATGCAGGCTAACTTGACCGAAGCGGATTTGCGAGGCGCAAATCTTCGGGGTGCAAATCTAATGCAAGCTAGCCTTACTCGAACAGCATTTGTCGGCGCGTTTTTGAGTGGAGCGAACCTGATGAATGTCAATTTAGAAGGAGTTGACCTGCGCGGTGCAGACTTGCGTGGGGCAAATCTCAGTGGCGCCAATTTGTCGGGCGTCAATTTAACTCAAGCTGATCTTCAAGGAACACTACTCGTTGAAGCGAGCTTAGAAGAGGCAGACCTGCGAGATGCGAATTTGTCGGGTGCAAATCTGTCGGGCGCGAATCTGCTGTGTGCAGAATTAGAGGGAGCAAATATAAAGGGCGCAAATCTGGTAGGAGCCTGTTTAATCGGTACGATTTTAGCCTAGTACCGTTTGGCAGCAATAAGCCGACCATTTGAGAGCGGACATCTTGCCCGCGGCGTGAACGAGACGCTCACACTATGGGTATGAAACTTCCGCCGTCTTGTACTAGTTCTCCCGAACTATAGCGCTATGCAAATAGGTATAATCACGGAGGTGCGTGGGCGCGCCGCGCCACACACCTCCGCTTTTGTACTGAACGCAACTGCAAGTTGCTACAAACCAAACTAAGGATTTTTGGAGAGTGCTAACTGGCTCTCTGGGAGCGTTGCATGCGCTGCTACAATTTGGCGAAACCGTTCACCATCAATTGTTTCTTCTTCAATCAATAGATCGGCTAACCGATCGATCAGGGGACGATTTTCTCGGATAATCGATCGCGCTTCTTCATAACATTTACAGACGATAGTGCGAATTTGACGATCGATTTTGGTGGCCATTTCTTCAGAATATTCGTGTCCTTGATTGACTAAACCGCGTCCTAGAAAAACTTCGTTGCCAGCACTTTCCATCGCAAACGATCCTAGATCAGACATGCCATAGTGAGTCACCATTCGGCGAGCATAATCTGCAACGGCTCTCAGGTCGCCCGACGCGCCTTTGGTCACCTCTGCATGGCCAAAGATTTCTTCTTCAGATGCGCGCCCTCCTAGATATACCGTGATTAAATCCAATAGCTCAGCGCGGCTTTGCAATCCATCATCAATACCTTCGCTGCTCAGCAGGGGTTTGGCAAATCCACCGATGCCCCCAGAGCGGGGAATAATCGTCACTTTGTCTAGCGGGTCGGTATGATCTAACAGCGTCATCAGCAGCGCATGCCCTAATTCGTGATAAGCGATCAGCCGTTTTTTCTTGCCGTCCATGAGAGGGTTTAGGGTCATGCCAATGGTCACTCGGTCGATAGCGTCTTCGATTTCTGCGATTGAAATCGCATCTTTGCGCCGACGAGCCGTGAGAATTGCTGCTTCGTTTAGCATGTTGGCAAGGTCTGCACCCGAGAACCCTGGGGTGCGCTGGGCGATCGCATCGAGAGAGACATCAGAATCTAGCTTTTTATTGCGGGCATGAACTTCTAAGATACCAAGCCGTCCTTTGTAACCCGGCAAATCAACCGTAACTTGGCGATCGAATCGTCCAGGTCGCAACAGCGCAGAATCTAACACATCGGGGCGGTTTGTTGCGGCAATGATGATGATGCCAGTGTTGTTCTCGAAGCCGTCCATCTCGGTTAGCAACTGGTTGAGAGTCTGTTCTCGTTCATCGTTACCCCCGCCAATACCCGCTCCTCGCTGACGACCCACGGCGTCAATCTCATCAATAAAAATAATGCAGGGTGCGCTTTCTTTGGCTCGCTTGAAGAGATCGCGAACGCGAGACGCACCTACTCCCACAAACATTTCAACAAATTCAGACCCAGAAATACTGAAAAAAGGAACGCCTGCCTCGCCAGCGATCGCCTTTGCTAGAAGGGTTTTTCCGGTTCCAGGCGGACCAATCAGTAGCACCCCATTCGGGATCCGGGCACCGACTGCTGTAAAGCGTTCAGGCTGCTTCAAAAATGAAACGACCTCTTGCAGTTCTTCCTTGGCTTCCTCAATGCCTGCAACGTCGTCAAACATCACGCCTGTTTTGGCTTCCATTTGGAAGCGGGCTTTTGATTTCCCGAAGCTCATGGCTTGCCCAGACGAATTGCTCGAGCGTCGCAGGATAATTACTAGCCCTCCAATAATCAGGAAGGCAATTAATGCATGGGTCACTAACCACGCTGCAGCACTATTATCAGCGGAGGGTTGCACCTCAAGCTCGACATCGTTATTTCGAGCAGCCTCGATGAGTTCGGGGTTGCGATCGCCCTCAAATAACGTCACCTCCCTGATATCTTCGGGATCAGGTTGGTTTTTAAGCTCGACTTCAGCCACGTTCCGAGTCGAGTCAATACGAATACGAGACACTGCGCCTGAACGAATCCGTTCAAGTAAATCGCTATAGCTCATGGGGTCTTCCCCAGTTTGTGCCAATGCCGGACTAATGGGCATCACACTTTGCATCATCATCCAAGCAGCAGCAATAGTGCCTGTGATGACGGATGCTTTAATTGGCGATCGCTTGATGAATCTCTTTTTCCCTAACTGCTTCATAAGACTGCCTTTCCGGCTACTACAGCTAACGTCTAAAACCACACGGTCTAACATTGATTGATGTTAATGCACTCATCTATTTTGCAACGTTTCTCAAGTCACCGCACGCATCACCCCTTGGAGAATAACCCCACCCCGTAGAGCACATCACTGCGAAATCCAGCATTAATTCTTTTGTAAATCTAGTCTAGCCTTACTTCTCTGATACCTTCCCTGTATAGCAATCCCAAATAGGTTGTGAGCGGTGGGGCGGTCGCCACCCGCCCCACCGCTCACACGCAATACCCAAGCGATTTAGGATCGCTATCTCAGATTAAGGAAATCTACATACTAATCGATACCGCTTGAGCAATAATTCTAGCGCATAAATCATACTCATAACGAGTACACATTAGATATACTATCAAGCAGACCCTGTTTAATCGTTACATTGCCTCAAATTGCCTCAAATTGCCTCGAATTGCCTCAAACAATTGATGACGCATAGACGCTGACGATTGAACGGTATTCCTATCTCCACCACAATGAGGATTTAAATGCATGGTTAACATCGTTGGTATTGGAGGAAGTCTCAGACCTGATTCATATAGCTATCTGGCACTAGAACTAGCTGCTCAGCGGGTAATCGCCTTGGGAGCTTCCGTCGAAATCCTTGATTTGCGCACGATGAATCTTCCGTTTTGTAATGGCGGAAACGACTATCCTGACTATCCGGATGTCGCTCGGCTGCGGCAAGCCGTTCAGCGGGCCGACGGGCTAATTCTGGCAACCCCGGAATATCACGGCAGTGTCAGCGGTGTGATCAAGAATGCACTCGATTTGATGAGCTTTGATGAACTTTCAGATAAAGTCACTGGGGTTATTAGCGTATTAGGAGGGCAGAGCAATAGCAATGCTCTAAACGACCTCCGGCTGATTATGAGATGGGTGCACGGATGGGTGATTCCAGAGCAAATTGCCATCGGGCAAGCATGGAATGCGTTCGATGACGGCAAACTTGTCGATGAAAAGCTGTCTCAGCGTTTTGATGCATTTGCTCAGAGTTTGGTCGAAAACACGCGCAAACTCCGCGGGATTGTTCGCTAAGCCTCGTTGCTGTCTCCTGTCCAGAGCAGGCGAACGGCCATGAGGGAAAATCCGATGGCGGCGATCGCCTTTACCCAACGAATTGGCAGCAGTTGTGCCGTGCCTCCACCCACTAGCACCCCGAGCAGACTGGCCAATAATAGGGCTGCTGAAGCCCCTAAAAACACTGCCCGCAATGATTTTGCATTGCTGCTGAGGGCGATCGCCGCTAGCTGGCTTTTATCGCCTAGTTCAGACACAAACACGGTAATAAAGCTGAGACTGAGTAGATTCCAATCCATAGCGGTATGAGGTTTAACCTAATTGCACAACATCCCATAGCAAAAGCACGGCAATCACGAGCAAAATCGTGCCTGTTACAGTTTCTAGCGTTTGTATAGAAACTCGCTTTGATAACCATTTGCCCACTAGCACGCCAAGAAGACTGGTTAAAACTAGAGCAAAGCCTGCGCCAGTAAAGACAACCCAAGGCGATTGCGACTCAGCACTCATCAGCAAGGTTGTGATTTGAGTCTTATCCCCGATTTCTGCAACAAAAACCGTTAGAAACGTTGAAAAGAAAATTCTCACCTCGGGGGGAGTCGGCTTAGGAAGGGGGATAGAGGGCTGAGAAAAAGATCGAGGCTCAGATGTCGATAAGTCTGACGGGGATGCCTCAACGTCATGGGATGAGAGTGGAGTGGAATTAGGATGGCTCAATGGATTCGGCAGTAGTTGACGAACAGCATAAGATGCGTTTTACGGATCAAATTACGCACCTACGTAACGAATTGCTAATTTCACATTCTTTTCATTTTATCCCCGACTGCTCCCCAAAAAGCAACCCTCTTGACACTCGTGTTGTCAATTCATGAGTTTCTCTGGATCTAAGCTGTCTATCGTGTGATTGAACCGCAGCATCTCCAGGCTGCGATCGCCATAGACTCCGGCAATCTGATCTCGGCAGCAGTCAATGGCAAAGTCGTTAAGCTCATGGGCTTCAATGCCGTATAAATCATTGAACACGTCCGCTTCAACCCGACAAAATCGAGGCCGTTCTGAATAAATTTGGCATTCTCGTGATTGAGAATTATAGTGAATGCACCATCCATCCTCTCCGACCATGCTCAGGTACCGTTCCAAATCAGCCGGAGATAAATATTGATCTAAGTCTGGGCGATCGCCCGGATCTAGATGACAACACGCTCCACATCCGCTAATACAGTGCCAAGTTCCCATACTCAAACCCTAGTTTTTAGGTTGTTTCACTCGATGTTATCTATCAGGCTATCTTGAATGACATCGTCTCGCAGTTCCGTCAGAAGGCGTATTTGAACGTCCTCAAATAGACCTAGGCAAATAGACCTAAGCAGTTTTGTTCAAAGAATCTCGTTCAAATAAAAGGACACTTAACAGTTAAAATATGATGAAGGTATTTGTTTAGTACTTTCAGGTTTAAAGCGGCTATTTGCGGAGGGGCAATGGATTTCCTAACGAACGTTATCACCGGTATTAATTGGGAAGCAATTGTTCAATTAACCCTGGTGTCTATGATCATGATTTCCGGGCCTGTTGTGATCTTTTTGCTTGCAGTTCGTGGTGGCGATCTCTAAGTTGAGCCATTCACGTTGAATCAGTTTGCCTAATGTCAAGCAGATTGTGTCAGGCAATCGAACGAGGTTAGGAAGTCGTAAGGTCTTTTGATAAAGGCTTTCCGATTTTCTAGCCTTGTTTCATGGATAGGGCGCTTCAGGATATGGGCGAACGGTTTCCTCTTTCAAGCCATTAACTGCAAATCTTTTAGACTATTATGTAAATTGTTTGTTTGTAATGTAACACTAAATCACATTTATACGGGTTAGTAGTGCTCGGGCTGGTATCTGAGCTAATGAAATCGATGAATCGATTTAAATATGCTTTATAAATAAATACGCTGGTTTTCAAAGCGGAACCTTCATGGCGCCATCAGGAGGTTTAGGTCGTTTTCTTTGATTTCAGACAAATTCTAGAAGATGTTTTAACGTTGAAGTGCTAATATTGCTGCGATGACTCGCTCTGAGGGCCTGCTGTGATTCGCTCTGCAACACTGACTTTACAGCCTCCCTTGACCCAGGTGACTGATAACAATCGGCTTCGATTGTTTTCTGGGTCTGCTAACGTTCCACTGTCGCAAGAGGTGGCTCGTTATTTAGGCATGGATTTGGGGCCAATGGTCCGTAAGCGTTTTGCTGATGGAGAACTGTATATCCAAATCCAAGAATCCATTCGGGGGTGTGACGTTTATCTAGTTCAGCCAACGTGCCATCCAGTCAACGACCATCTTGTGGAGTTGTTGATTATGATTGATGCCTGTCGACGGGCATCCGCTCGCCAGATTACGGCAGTCATTCCCTATTACGGCTATTCTAGAGCCGACCGTAAGACGGCGGGTCGGGAATCGATTACGGCGAAGTTAGTCGCTAACCTGATCACTCAGGCTGGAGCCAACCGTATTCTTGCAATGGACTTGCACTCAGCCCAGATTCAAGGATATTTCGATATTCCCTTTGATCATGTATATGGGTCGCCCGTTGTTTTAGAGTATCTGGCTAGCAAGAAATTTTCTGATTTAGTCGTCGTGTCTCCTGATGTCGGCGGCGTGGCTCGCGCCCGCGCATTTGCAAAGAAGCTCGATGACGCTCCTCTGGCTATTATTGATAAGCGTCGCCAGTCGCACAATGTTGCGGAGGTGATGAATCTTATCGGGGATGTCGAAGGCAAGACGGCTGTTCTAGTAGATGACATGATTGACACGGCAGGCACGATTTGTGAAGGGGCGCGACTTTTAAAGAAAGAAGGAGCGCGACAGGTCTATGCCTGTGCAACCCACGCTGTTTTTTCGCCCCCTGCGGTCGAGCGATTGTCGAGTGGCTTATTTGAGGAAGTGATTGTCACCAACACGATTCCTGTATCTGAAGCCAAGTTCTTTAAGCAACTCACGGTTTTATCGGTGGCTAATCTTCTGGGAGAAACAGTTTGGCGGATTCATGAAGATAGCTCTGTTAGCAGTATGTTTCGCTAATCGTCCCTAATTCTAGATTTAGAGCTAGTTATAGGGCCGAAAGCTCGGCTAGCAACAGGGTGCTCACTACAATCGAAATCAAAATGGCGTTATAAATTGCGTGATCAGCGGTGCTAGCTCTAACGCCTGCCTCTTGAGCGCGCATTGGGTCACGATATTTTTGTAGATGGCGATCGTAGACGTATTTATAGCGGCAGGCAAACAGAAACCCAGGGACAATTAGTACGAAGCCCCCCAAGATAGGAATGCCTGCCAATAAATGAACTAGACCAAACTGAGTGGAGCGGATACAGATTTGTTTCCAGGTGTTTGCGCCTTGGCGAAAAATGCGTTCTTCTAGTCGTGCCCAGAAGGGAATGCCAAGCATAAGGAGCAGCCAAAAGGCAAGAATGAGCAGCGGGGCATAGCGAATTGGCGGATCGCTTAACAGTCCTAGATGGGTTGTGATCTGCCAGGGGGAAATCGGGACGATTGCTCCTATCATGCTTCCCATTAAATCTTGAGCTGGAGCCCCTACATTCGCAATCTGAGATGACGACGGGGCAGCGCTTTCTAACAGATTTAGCAACGGTTGCAGAATCACATTACCGGGTTGCCCGAAAACCCAGTTTGCCCATCCCCACAGCAAGAAGGGGGGCGCAATGCGTCCTGCAATATTAAACGTGGTCAGGGTGACTGCAATGATACCAACGGCACGCAAATAGGTGAGGATGCCGCTGTGAAAATACGTCGCCCAGACGAAGTTTAGTTTCGATTTGTTGCGCCATAAATCGGTCACGATTAAGGCTACAATGCCGATTGAAAAAAGGGTTGGAATAAGTGTATCGGCGGTTTCTGTAAGCCAAGTATTTTGGCTATGGGTACTCAACCATCGTTGACCCAGAATCAGTAGCCCAATCGCGCCAAACAGGATGATCAAGCGATATCGAAGCGATCGCCCGATAATTGTAACGTCATGCAAAAGTTGGGGTCTGGCATCCGAGCGGAGTGGGGCTGAAAAAATGCGCCCCGTTAGAATTGAGCAAATCAGCTTATAAAACGCAGCCGGATAGGAGTTGGGATGAAACGTTTGCGCCTTCTCATAGCTGGCGATCGCTTCCTTAAACTGTCCGGATTTCATCAGCAAAAATCCGTGAAAGACCCAGGCTGAACCGCACCAAGGCTCATGGGGTCGAGTACACAATTGGAGAGCTCGTTCAATACTATCGATTGCGTCTGCGTCTCGACCAATTCTAGAGAGGGCGATCGCTCGATTATTCCAAGATTTATCAAAATTAGGGTGATAGTCAATCGATTGATCAAAACACGTCAGCGCCTCCTGAGGGCGACCCGCCATCAACAGAATGATGCCGTGATTATTCCAGACCTCATAGGAATCTGAATTGAGGGCGATCGCGCGGTCTGAACTCGCCAATGCCTCGCTGCGCCGTTTGAGCATCGCGAGAATGACAGCACGATGACTCAGCGCTTGACACGACTGGGGTTGAATGGCGATCGCTTGGTCGTAGCTTTCCAGAGCTTCTTGAGGGCATTTCAAAATGCGTAACGCGTTCCCTCGATGCATCCAAACCCGTGCTGCTAAGTCAATCTGCGGATTTGATAGAGATGCCAATGCTTGGTCATACGCAAGCACTGCGTTATCATAGCTGCCAATGCCTTCGAGGGCTTGTCCTCGATAATAATGGGCGATCGCCTCGTCGGGTTTGAGGCGTAGGGCTTGATTTAGACTGGCTAGTGCCTGCTCAAACTCTCCCGTTTCGACGAGAATCTGTCCAAGACGACACAAGAGTCGAATTTCTTCGGGAGTTGGTAAGGAATCACCGCGTAATCGACGACGACACTCCTCTAACGAGAGATCTGACACCCACTCCTCGTCATCAGAAAAATAGTGTGACGGTTGGCTCATTTGGAGGCAGAACTGGAAATACGATTCATGGTATAACCCTATCGGTTCAGGTTTATGTGGTGAGCCCCCGGCGCCGCGGAGGCTCACCACATGTTTAGCGTCCTAACGCGAGAGCGTACGGCTGTAGGCGGGCAAACTTGACCGCATACTCTAGGCAGGATGCCCACTTTGCGGCATGCTAGAAACCGTGTTTAGACCACTAGGTTTCCAGGAGCAAGTTATGTCAGCAGGTACTGATCCCGTCAAGGTCATGAAGCAGCAAGTGGGTAAAGCGGCTGCCGATCGCGTTCAATCAGGAGCCATCATAGGGCTCGGAACGGGGTCAACCACTGCATTTGCGATTCAATTTTTGGGCGATCGCCTCAAGTCTGGACAACTCAGCGACATCAAGGGAATTCCCACCTCCTTTCAGGCATCTGTCCTCGCCAAACAGTATGGCATTCCTCTCACTACCCTAGACGAAATTGACAGCATTGATGTCGCCATTGATGGAGCCGATGAAGTCGATCCTCAAAAAAATCTCATCAAAGGGGGCGGTGCAGCTCATACTCGTGAAAAGATTGTAGACTCCCTGGCTAACGAATTTATTGTGGTCGTCGATCGCTCGAAACTGGTCGATAAACTCGGATCGACGTTTGCTTTGCCAGTCGAAGTATTGCCGATGGCGATCGCGCCTGTGATGAAAGCGATCGAACGTCTGGGTGGAACGCCCGAACTTCGTATGGGCGTGAAGAAGGACGGTCCGGTGATTACTGACCAGGGCAACATGATTCTGGATGTCAATTTTGGCCCGATTGACCAGCCTGCTGACCTCGAAGTGGCGCTGAATACCATTCCGGGGGTACTCGAAAATGGGTTGTTTATTGGAGTCGCAGACATCATTTTGGTAGGCGATATTGAAAATGATCAGCCGGTTGTCTGGGAAATGGGTGCTTGATCATGTTGGATACACCCATCGGGTGGGGATTACTTTTTCTAGTCGGCATCGTCACAGGAACCCTGTCCGGGCTATTGGGAATTGGCGGCGGATTGCTTTTGGTTCCAGCCTTGACCGTATGGGGTGTTCCCTTAATACAGGCAACGGCAACCAGTTTAATCGGGGTATTTCTCAGCGCGCTCTCTGGCAGCATTCGAAATTGGCGAGCGGGTGAGCTAAACTGGCGGTCGTCACTATTACTTGCGGTATTTGGTATCGTAACCGCCCAAGTAGGAGCATGGTTGGGCGATCGCCTCCCTGAAGCAAGTTTAGCGTTGGGTTTTGCTGCCCTACTGCTGATTACTGTGTATCTAATGGACTTACGCCGCAAACTCAAAAAACGGCAAGAATCCAAATTTGATTCGTCCCAAGTTAAAGAATTATCCGACACTATATTGCCAGCGGACCCGCCATCTCAATTTGCGTCAGCATCTATTTCTCGGATTGCGAGCATTGGCTTGCTGGCAGGCGTGTTGTCGGGGCTATTTGGCGTTGGTGGGGGCGTAGTGATGGTGCCACTCCAGATGCTGTTTTTGGGAGAAGCGATTAAGGCAGCAGTGAGAACAAGCTTGGGAGCCATTGTGCCAATTGCCATCTCAGGACTCGCTCAACATGCCTGGAATGGTAATGTCCTTTGGGTTTCAGGCTTGTTTTTAGGGCTGGGTGGCATTACTGGAGCCCAGCTTGGAACTCGCTTATTGCCCCGACTGCCCGATCGCACAGTCAATGCTCTGTTTCGAGCCCTGCTATTTGCGCTGGCTGCCTACATGATTATTCGAGCTATTCGCTCGTGGGATTAGGGGCGATCGCTAGGAAGCCTGTGCAATTTGCTTCAAATATTCTTGAAATATTCGTGATCGGTAATCAGATCTTGCACACTTTCCAATCGATCTAAGAATACCAACCCGTTTAAGTGATCAAATTCGTGTTGAAAAATACGCGCCACGAATCCTGATAATGTTTGCCGTTGAAGCGTTCCCTGGCGATCGGTATATTCAATCTCGACAGTTTCGTAGCGAGGCACCTGTCCTCGAATACCAGGAATACTCAGACACCCTTCCCAATCACGGACAATTTGGTTCGAATGACCAACCAAGCGCGGATTGATCATAGGTGTCGGTTCCATTTCCGGTGCATGGGGGTATCGCGCATTTGGGTGTGATGCGACAATGAGCACCTGCATCGAAACACCCACTTGGGGAGCCGCAATCCCAACACCGTGAGAGTTGTGAAGGGTTGAAATCAACTCATCAATTAGGGTTTGAATGTGCAAATCTGAACTGTCACTGACGGGTTGAGCCGTCTGTCGCAAAACAGAATTTCCTAATTGACAAATCTGCTGCATGTCAGCCACAATCATCCTCCCGTTTCTACTGTAGCAATCCCAGATGGGTTTCAAGCTTATATCGCGCTATCCATTTAATCCTAATCGGTGATGTAGGGTAAATATACTGAATCTTAGCCTCAAATTTGGAGTTTCAAAGGCTACAAATTCGGTAGTACTAAGGACGTCTCTTTAGATAGAAACAGACGAGAATTGAGGTACTTCTGAAGAACGCTTTCACAGAGGCTAACTGGCAAAGGGGGCAATCAACCGCCGTTAGTTCTTTCGCTAGGAACGCGTCCTTACAGGTACAAATGCCTGACCCTTGGGGGCTTTTAGGGTCAGGCTTTTTTTATTTATAGCGGTATGCGCTTGGGGTAAGTACGGTGGTGTGGGACACGGCGCGCCCCACACCACTGTTTCTGTCCTTGACGCAATTGCACATTGCTGTAACGAACGCCAATAAACCCGCTTCTCCGATGTGCTGTGGACAACACGGGAATGGTCATTGGGGAAGATAGCATGTTTGAGGTCGGGGTGAGGCACTCAGGCATAGGAATTTTGCAGCATTCAGATTATTTCTGACCATACAGAATTGTGCCTGCTGAAAAGGCTGGTTTAATGCCGACTCCGATGACGTCAATGGGGTCATTCTGATGAGCATTCGATTTCGTAATATCTGCCGCTCATGCCGCTTAGGAGTTTGTTTGGCATCATGTGGAATGGCGATCGCCCTGAATTGGGTAGTGGCGATCGCGCCCGTCTCGGCTGAAGTCGAGCGCTTGGTGTATTCCTTGAGCGTTGATGATACTCAAGAGTTCAATGATTTAATTCGTCAAGCCGAATCTGCTGTCCAGGCAGCAATCGAGCAAACGTTTTCAACTCGTTCGTCTGTGACTGAGGTTTCAGTGCAGGTAATTGGTGATCGTAACGGTGAACACGTGCCTTTGCTGACGGCTAACGTTTCACGAGCAGACTGGCAGCGAGTTCCGAGAATCCAAGCGTGGGCGCAATATTACGGCATGTCTCCGGTAGCGCTTCTAGGGTTCAGAGGGGAGGAGCCTGAGCGTCCGACTCGCTCAATTAGTTTTGGGTATGTTCCACCATTGGAGGGAGTCGGCACGAATGAGGGTCGAGCCGGATCGCCCCAACAGCTTGAGCGACGAGAAGAAAGGCTAGAAAACGATCCGGCATTCCGAGACGATTAGCGTAATTCTTTGATCTCAGTTCCTGATCTCAGTTCCTGATCTCAGTTCCTGATCTCAGTTCCTGATCTCAGCCTTTAAGTGAATTTTTAGAGATGTATTTTAAATTACATCTCTTATTTGCATTTCGGTTAAAAATTAACTAGCGACTAAGTATATATACTGAAGCTAATGACTGAGTCTAGCCACACCTTTCTTGGGCAAGACTGGCTCGATAAATTTCTTAATATTTAGGTAAATTGGTTTCACAGAAGAACTTTTGGCGATCTATGGCGATGCTTGGTTAAGGTCATAACAAACATCGTCGATCAGTATTAACCCCCGAATTAACTTCCCTTAACGTTACAGGATTACTATTCACTCTTGGGAAGTACCTCAGTAATATTGACTAGCTTGAGCTAGTACAGGCGTTGTTTCACAATTCTGCGTAGCAACAGTGCGATTGGTGCATGGTGTTGCGGGGTTGTGGACAGTCTGCGCGTGCGAAGCGACAGTCTTAATTTTTGATTGGTATTGCTTTCTCGTGTGGCAGGTCTGCTGCGGCTAACGCGTTTTGCTTAGCCCTGCTGCGTCTGCTTTATAGATCCTTTGAGATGCGTTCACGTTAGAGGAATTTCATGTCTAAGCTAACTCGTAGACAACTGCTTGCTTTCTTTGGAGCAAGTGCTGCTACTACTGCCTTAGCGCCGACGTTAGGATATAAACTCTTTGGCGGCAGCAACCCCAATGTTGCTCAGGCTGTTGAGGGTCCTCTATCCTTTACGCCCGTGCGTCTACCTCATCCCTTGCCGGTCTACCAAACCAAAGACAGTTTTTTGCCAACAGGCATCGGTCAAGGTCAATTTATCGCATCATCGAACGATACTCGTTTGATGGATTACACCGTAATTGATGATGTGATCGTTCCCCCGGAATATGAGCGATATGTGATCGTAAGCTGGGGCGATCGCGTCTTCCCCGATCCGGACGACTACGTTGGTTACAACAACGACTACACGGGCTTCGTTGCAATTGGCTTTAATGATCCTTCACGGGGCGACGGTCGTATCGTCGATGGCTACTTGTGGATCAACCATGAGTATGTATCCTACCCCATCTCTGATCTCGCGCCTGGAACTCCTAGCGATCTAGCAGGTCTGCCCACATCATTTCCGGAGGTGATTGGTTTTGAGCTTCCGTCTGAACTTAATCGAGAAGTGTTGGGCGAGTTCATGTACAACATCGGCGGATCGGTGATTCGTCTCAGCCGAACCAGTCCAGGCGGACAGTTCAATGTCACTCGTGATTCCAAGAACCGCCGCATTCATGGTCTATCCGGTCTAGCAATCAATTCAGGGCGAACCGACGGCTTCCAAAGCGTAACCTCTTGGGGGTCTCGCCCTCATCAGCAGGGAGATAGCGAATACCTTATTGGCACTGGTCCTGCGGCCACTCAGGTCTTCAGCCTCAGTTCAGATGGTCTAGGCAACCGTATCATCGGTACCGGCTATAACTGCTCTGGTGGCACGACGCCGTGGGGCACCATTCTCAGCGCTGAAGAAAACTTCCAAGGCAGCTCCTTCTTCTTCGTAGGAGTTCAAGAAGAAGTCTTACCCAACGGCACACAGGTTGGCTATGTTGAGGGTACCAGCGGTGCTGAATTTGGGCTTGTTGGTGAAAAATATGGCTGGATGGTCGAAATTGACCCGGCTGATACCAGCTTCCGCCCGCGTAAGCACACTGCTCTTGGACGATTCCGTCATGAGAATATTGCCTTCCGAGTTGAAGCAGGCAGCCCTCTCGTGGCCTACATGGGAGACGATCGTCGCGGCGGACACACCTGGAAATATGTCAGCACGGGCACTATTTCTGACCCATCGAGTAAGAGTAATAGCGAGCTGTTTGAGAGCGGCACGCTTTACGTCGCGAAGTTTAATTCTGACGGCACGGGTGAATGGATTCCGTTGGAACTAGAGACGCCAACAGGGCCTATTTCTCCGTCTGAATTGGCGTCGGTTGAGCTAGCAGTGCTCGGAGCTGCCCAAGAAGACGGGCGGATTCGCTTACCCCAACGATCTGGAATTGCAGGTGCAACCGAGGATGGCGGCTCATTCATTGTCGATTTGACCAATGAATCTGTCATTTCTGACTATCAAGGATTGACCCTGGCAGACTTTTATCCCACTCAGGGCGCGGTGATTGTCGATTCTTTCTTGGCTGCAAATCTTGCAGGCGGAACGCCCTCATCTCGACCCGAAGATTTAGAAGTTCACCCGATTACTAAAGAAGTCTTCATTGCCTACACCGACCATATTCCCGGTGGGGACGGATATCCAGACTCTCGCATCTTCCAGACAGCGAAGCTGAGTGCGGCAGTGAATGGTCAGCAACCCTCTGGTGCGCTCTACAAGATTGTAGAAAGCAGTGATGATGGAGCTGGCACGACCTTTACGTGGTCAAACTTTGCGCCCGCAGGTGAAGCAGGCGCAGAGAACGGCACCGGTTATGCAAATGTTGACAACCTCGAAATTGATGCTCAAGGCAACATTTGGGGCGTGACGGATATGTCGACAAGCCGTCAAAATGGCTTTCGAACAGGGGCTAATCCATCCCCTCGAACCATTGACCATACTGAAACGGGGGAAACAGATGCGCTGGTCGGCGTGTTTGGTAACAACTGGCTGTTCTACATTCCAACCAGCGGCCCGAATGCGGGCGAGATCTTGCCGTTTGCGGTGGGTCCGATGCGCTGTGAGATGACGGGGCCAACCGTTGTTGACAACACGCTAATTCTTGCTGTTCAGCACCCCGGGGAAGATGTGCCCATCGACTTTGGGCAACCTCCGCTGAATCGGGATGTCGAAATCCTGAATTTAGACGGCACGCTGTTTAATCAAAACCGCACCGTTCCTCTAGGAAGCGGCTGGCCTAGCAATCTGGCAGGCGCACCTCGTCGGGGAACCAAGATGATGGCACCTCGCCCAACTGTGATTGGTATCCGTCGCGCAGAACGCACTGGAGATGATCTCCTCTAATAGCAATTTCTAATTGCGCTAGGTACAGAAATGGTGGTGTGGGACGCGCCGCGCCCCACACCACCGTGTTTAACACAAGCGCATACCGCTATGAGGCGTTAGTCTTGTTAATTGACGGATCGATTAATCGAGATTAATCAACATTAAAACCCGGCGAGGACGCTGGCAGCATACTCACTTGAGTCTTAAACCAGTGTCCTCGTTTTTTTACGGCTATAGGGTTGATGAACACCCGTAAGATAGACTCTCAAGAGTCTGCACTATTGAATGTGATGCTAGTTAGGCGTTATGCAAACTCCCTCCTCTCCTCGCTCAGCTTGGCAGCAATTGAGACAGTGTGATATTACTTGCGAACAAGCCCTGAAATTGCTGATTAATGATCAGGGGCAGGTTAATACTCGCCTTCTAGATCGAGAAGTTAGCCTCAGATTCTTGCGAGAGTTTCCAGATCAAAGCAGCGTGCCGCCTGTGATTCCTCTGCTGCTGTGGCGGAATTGCTATTACTTGGGCAGCCCAGTTGTGCTGACACCTGACACAATCGAGCACCTAAAAGATCGGACCTTTACCGACATTAAAGTGATTCCAGTCAGCGAAAAGAGCTACCGCAACTGGTTTCACACTCAAAAGCTGAATCAGAGTCAGCTTTGCGCTGATCAGCTGGTGAATCCGTTGACGGGGGAAGTTGAGTCAGAAGATCTAGGCGAAATAACTGAGCTGTACCTCTCTAAAGCAGCAGATCAAATTAGTCGAATTAAAACCATTATTTCAGGAGCGCTTCGTAATCGCGCAAGTGACATTCACCTCGAACCTACCTTAGAAGGGCTACGGGTACGCTATCGCATCGACGGCATTTTGCGGGATGTGACTACACTTCCGCTAGACGTTAGTCGTCGGGCTGTCGTCGCCATCAAAGTGATGGCAGATATGGACATTGCGGAGAGTCGTCGTCCGCAAGATGCGCGAATTGGTGAACGCTATGCCTCAGGTCAAGATATTGAAATGGGGTTAGATATGCGGGTGAGTACTCTGCCCTGCATCGGAGGCGAAAAGGTCGTTATTCGTCTACTTCCCCGCGAAAACCCTTTCACCAGCATTGATGAACTCGGATTTACACCTCAGACGCTCGCTATCTATAAGAACTGGCTCGAACAGCCGCAGGGCATGGTAATTTTTACCGGACCAACAGGCTCTGGTAAAACCAGTACACTGTATACCAGCTTGCAGGCGATCGCCACTGAACATGTCAATGTCGTGACGGTTGAGGATCCGGTTGAATATGTGTTGCCTCGAATCACTCAAACCCAAGTGCATGAGGCCGCAGGAATGACATTTGCCGCAGGGCTTCGAGCGATTCTGCGCCAAGATCCTGACATCATTATGGTGGGCGAAATTCGTGACCATGAAACAGCCGAGACTGCTGTCCGGGCGGCATTAACGGGGCACTTAGTCTTAACTACCTTGCACACCAACGATGCGGTCAGCGCAATTCCTCGACTCAAAGATATTGGTCCTGATCCGAGCTTGATTAGTGACGCATTACTGGGGATCGTCGCGCAACGCCTGGTGCGGCGAGTGTGTCCTCACTGCGCAGACCCCTATGTGCCGACATCGGATGATCTCAAGATTCTGGGACTCTACCCCGAAGATGTACACACCCAGACTTGGATGCAAGGGCGAGGCTGTCCTAAGTGCTTTCATTCAGGATATTTAGGACGTGAAGCCATCATTGAAATGCTGAATGTTGATGATACGGTGCGCGAAATTATCTATGAAGGCACGATTACCCAACTCAATCGATATTTGCAACAAACCGGATTTGATTCATTTCGGCTAGCAGCGATTGATAAGATCACCCATGGCATCACGACTGTATCAGAAATTCGCCGGGTGTTGCCCTATAGTTCCCTTAATCGCATCCATGCATCTGACAGCAAATCGCAACGCCTGCACATTATTAATGCCAAATAAATAATCGGTCTCTATAGCGATCCTAAATCGCTCGCCCCACCGCTCACAACCTATCTTCTGGGATTGCTATATGTGAGACATTCGATACACTCAATAATTCCTCATGTTAACCATCAATTTAGGGATATAACTTTAGCAAAATTAATTAAGAAAAATGCAACAGAGATTGATGTAAAATCTATTAGGCTTTTGATCGTCTAAGTATTGAAATATAGGCGATCGCCCTTTCTATTTGAATGAACTGATCTCGCGTATTGAGGCGATTATCTAGCTATCAAGACTTTCAAGAAATCAACGATTTTGCATCAGCTTCTTAACCAAAAATTAGGAGTTAGATTAATGCTTCTTAACCGTAAATTAACCGAGTTCGCTCTTGTGTCTGCTCTCACTATTTGTGCTCTTAATGTCACCGCGTGCAGCACTTCAACGGAGTCAACACCTGACGAATCAGCCAGTCTAGATGCGTCGAGTGATGTCTCGACAGATGAGCAATCTAGCAGGGGTGAACAGATTTTTCTGTATGGGGCTGGGGCTACCTTTCCTGCTCCGCTCTATGACATCTGGATTAGCGAATATCGAAAAATCAATCCTGATGTTGAGATTCAGTATCAAGCGGTAGGGAGCGGTGCAGGAATTGAGGAATTTCTAGCTCAGGGTGTGGATTTTGGGGCCACTGAAGCGCCTTTAACAGAAGAGAATAAGGCAAGCTTTCCTGCAGAACGAGGGCGCCCAATCCAGATTCCCATTGTGGGGGGTGCCGTGGTGTTTGGGTACAACTTGCCCGAGGTTGAAAACTTGCGCCTCTCACGTCAAGCTTACTGTGGTGTTGTCTCAGGAGATATCACCAACTGGAGCGATCCGGCGATCGCCGCTGATAATCCAGATGCGACGCTGCCTGATTTACCCGTTAAATTTGTCCATCGCGCTGATAGCAGTGGAACGACGTTTGTCTTTACACAGCATTTGGCATCAGCTTGCCCCGGTTGGACGGCTGACGCAGATACGGTTATAGACTGGCCTGTTGGCACCGGAGCCCCCGGCAATGGCGGAATTACAGCTAATATTAAGCAATCTGAAGGCACAATTGGTTACATCACCTTTGCCCATGCCGAGCAAAATTTTGTCCAGGTAGCTGAGCTAGAAAATAAAGCCGGTAATTTCATCGAGCCCTTGCCTGAGTCGGCTGCAAAAGCTGCTGAAAATACCGATATCCCGGATGATTTTGCCGTTTTGATTCCCGATCCAGACGCCGAAGACGCCTATCCGATCATTGGATTAACGTTTATGCTGCTCTACGGTGCCTATCCCGATCAGCGTGAAGCGGATGCCTTGACCTCGTTTATTCAGTGGGCACTCACAGATGGATCAACGTATGCCGATAGCATGGGATATGCGCCCCTGTCCGACGATTTGGTGACAGAGGTTACTCTGACGCTCAATGAGATTCAAGTGTCGGCTACGCCTTAGCGTCAAACGATAAAAAACGGGGAGCAATCCGTGTCCACCTGCGATGCGAGTGCTACTACAGTCTGATACATTGAGCAATGGATTAAGATAAATCAGCCAATCATTACTCTAATCGTTGCTCTAAAACGTGACCGTGGTAGGACTTATGAGGCACTGGAAACGACTTGGGATTTTTGCTCTGCTAGGACTCGTCCTCAGCTGGATGGTCAGTTGTAGTACGCCCTCTTCTAATCGTGAGGCAGACTCATCATCCGGAAGCCAAGAAATTGAGTTTTGGACGATGCAGCTCCAACCCCAATTTACTGACTACTTCAACGATTTGATTGCGACGTTCGAGGCTGAAAATCCGGGCGTCAGTGTTCGTTGGGTCGATGTGCCGTGGTCAGATATGCAGAGCAAAATTCTCACAGCGGTGTCTGCGGGAACCGCCCCCGATGTGGTAAATCTCAACCCAGATTTTGCGTCCCAGCTTGCCACCCGAAATGCTTGGTTGCCGCTGGATGAGGCGATCGCCCCCGATATTCGAGATGATTATCTGCCGAAGATTTGGGATGCCAGCACAATCAATGGCGAAAGCTTTGGAATTCCCTGGTATCTGGCAACAAGCGTCGCCATTTATAACACAGACTTATTTGAGCAAGCTGGACTCAGCGACCCGCCCGCAACGTTTGATGAATTGGCAGACGTCGCCCGCCAAATGAAAGAAACTACCGGGAAATATGCCTATTTCGTCACGTTTGTGCCTGAAGACTCGGCAGAAGTGCTGCAGTCGTTTGTGCAGATGGGGGCGCAACTTGTCGATGATAACGGCAATGCGGCATTCAACACCCCAGAAGGCAAAGCCGTGTTTCAATATTGGACGGATCTCTATCAGCAAGATCTGTTGCCCCGCGAAGTCTTAACACAAGGGCATCGTCGCGGCATTGAGCTGTATCAAACGGGTGAAACAGCAATTCTCTCGTCGAGTCCGCATTTTCTAGATACGATCGCCAACAACGCGCCGGCGATCGCCGGCGTATCTGCCACTGCGCCTCAGATTACCGGGGAGACAGGTGCCAAAAATGTAGCCGTGATGAATCTCGTTATTCCCCGCAGCACTGACCAGCCCGACGCCGCTTTAGAGTTTGCCCTGTTTGTCACCAATGATGAGAACCAGCTCGCGTTTGCAAAAGCCGCCAACGTGCTGCCGTCTACGCTGGCGGCTCTAGACGATCCGTACTTTACTGAGGTGTCAGAGACTGCTGCACCCGGTGAAAAAGCCCGTTCGATTAGCGCCCAGCAAATGGAAGATGCAGAAGTGTTAGTTCCTGCCATGGAAGACGTAAAGGAATTGCAGAAGATTATCTATGACAATCTGCAAGCTGCCATGTTAGGACAAAAAACCGTGGATGAGGCGATCGCCGATGCTGAAGCAGACTGGAATGCGCGTTAGAGGAGCAATCGATTAGCATAAGAACAATGTAAGAACAAGAATGCCATCGAGATTGCAGAATTTTCTTATGCAAACTCAAACTCAATCGAGTACCAATCCCTCTCAAGTTTCTCAATCTACTTATTCTCTGCCTGACATCTTGCGGCAGCGGCGGCAAAAGCTAGCTGACCGCGTTGATTTTCCCGTTGTCCTCTGGTCGGGGATGAGTCCATCGCGCAACTTTCCAGCCAATGTCTATCCGTTTCGAGCGAGTAGTCATTTCTTGTATTTTGCTGGATTGCCTCTCCAAAATGCTGCGATTCGCATCGATGGAAGCTCTCTCGAACTCTACATGGACAACCCATCTCCAGGCGATGCGCTCTGGCATGGACACACCGAGACGCGAGACGACATTGCTGAACAGATTGGGGCAGATGCGGCGTTTCCGATGTCTGCATTACCGTCTCGTGCAGATGGGGCAGCTACGCTTGCAGTTCAGAATAGTCAGACTCATCTACATCAGTCTCAGGTCTTAGGACGATCGCTGTCTCCAGCGGTAGATCCTCAAGGCATTGACGCTCAACTTGCCGATGCCATTATTGAGTTGCGGTTGATCCATGATGACGGGGCGATCGCCGAATTGAGAAAGGCAGCTCGTGTTAGCGTCAAAGCCCACAAGGCAGGCATGGCAGCTACTCCTACGGCTAAAACCGAGGCAGACGTGCGGGCTGCGATGGAGCACGTCATCATCGCGAACGGCATGAGCTGTGCCTATACCAGCATTGTCTCGGTTCATGGTGAGGTGTTGCATAATGAGACCTATTACCATCGGCTGCAATCCGGAGATTTACTGCTGGCTGATGTGGGGGCAGAGGCTGAGTCAGGATGGGCCTCTGATATCACTCGGACGTGGTGCGTATCGGGCACATTTTCGCCGACTCAGCGCGCCATTTACGAAATCGTCTTAGCGGCTCATGATGCGTGTATTGACCAAGTTTGCCCCGGCATCGAATATCGGGATTTGCATCTCTTAGCAGCTCGAGTGATTGCAGACGGGCTGGTTGATCTGGGTATTTTGCGAGGCAACCCTGATGATCTCATTGACATGGATGCTCATGCGCTGTTTTTTCCACACGGGGTGGGGCATCTGATTGGACTAGATGTTCACGATATGGAAGACTTGGGCGATCGCGCGGGCTACGCATCAGGTCGTTCTCGGAGCGATCGCTTCGGCTTATGTTATCTGCGATTAGATCGGCCCATCAAGGCTGGCATGGCGGTCACGATTGAGCCTGGTTTTTATCAAGTTCCGGCAATTCTAAACGATCCCAAACGGCGATCGCGCTATGCCACTGCGGTGAATTGGGAACAACTAGCCGATTTTTCTGATGTCCGGGGCATCCGAATTGAGGATGATGTCTTAGTCACCGAATCAGGTTGTGAGGTTTTGACGGCTGATTTGCCCACTCAAGTCACCGCAATTGAGCAGCTTGTGAGGGGCTAGCCGTCATGCGTCCTAGCTACTTGGCGATCGCCTTCTCGATTTGTTGAAACAGCACATCCTGCTTTCCAGGCAAGAAATTAGTCATCTTTCGCGCAACTGAATGAATCCGAGGATGATTATGATCCTGCGCTCTACTGAATTGAGATGCGTCACCGAGAACAACTCCATCTCTGACCTCAAAATTTTCGCCGTCACTCGTTTGACAAAACCCTGATTGATCACTCTCATCAACCTGCTGAGACGCCGATGGTAAGTTTGGCGATGCAGCGGGTAATACGCGGGAATCACTAGCGACGGGTAAGGATGACGGAGACTCAGCCTGGCGATCAGCAGAAACTGAAACACATTCAACAAATCCTTGATTAGATTGCATCTCAGGCGAGGCAACATCTGCTGATACAGATTCAGAATTTGGATCGATGCGTTGACTTCGCTCAGCCCGATTGGGCTGTGATGCAAGATTCAGGGGCAAAGAATTTTGCAAATTGGGTGAGGCGATCGCTCCTGATGTATTACCTGAGGTATTACCTGAGATATCACCTGAATCACGAGCCGACACTGGCGAATTTGAACTCGTTGATGCGCTAGGCGTAGCGGTCTGAGATCTGACAACCTGTTGACCTGGGTTCGACGATTGGTCATCATCGACCGATACCGCAGCCGGTTGAAGCGAGCTGGATGAGGGCGATCGCTCATCACCAGACGGTTTTTCGCCGAGTTGGTTAATGAGTGCCTCTAATTCACGAGCTTGTTGTTCAACGGATTTTTGATGGTTAGTGGTTTGGGGTGGGTTAGTGGTTTGGGATGGTTCAACGATTGGGTCGGTATTGCCCTGCCACGACGGTTGGTTTAACCGCACCGAGTCTAGTGACTGAATCGATTCGGGAGCCGATGGAACGGCACGAAGCTCAGATAGATTGGCTCCCGACATCTCATCATCAAGAGAGGGCGTGGTTTGGGTCGGCAAGGAATAGCGGAGCGGTGATGAGGCAAACGGACTATCCAGATCTGAGTACAGTAAAAATCCTACGGCGGCGGTTGCAGCTAAGCCGCCTGCCCCGGCTAGTCCAGCTTTGGCAATTGGATTAAACCATGACCCAGATCGGACACGATGCTGATCGAATGAGCGATCGCCAGGATCCAGCCAAAAAGCCTCATCATCTACCGCATATCCCACAAATTCTCGATATCGATTGCGAAACATGGTTAGCATTTCGTCTGCCGAACCGAACCGAGGAGGGGCGATCGGGCCATCTCCAGCTAATATTGACTCCGATTGAGCATCGACAAACTTTGTGTAGTAAGAATTGAACGCGTTGGCAATAGACATAGGATGAATGGGCTAAACGACTTAGTGATGACTAGTGGGTTCAAACCGACACACATTATGAATAGCCACGCCTGGACTCACTAGATGGGTTGGGAGTGGAAGGCGCACCGAGTGCGCCCTCACTTATTCCTTCATCGGTTATGACAACAGTCAGCATTAGATGAATAGTCATACCCCTGACAAACCTCTTAAACAACCCATCCTGCCTAGCTCTTGTGCTTTTCGTGAAGACTAGTAAGCTCCCGTTTTTTGCAGGACGACACTGACCGTCCGAAAGAGAATCTGCAAGTCGAGCCAGAGTGACCAGTTTTCGATGTAAGACACATCAAGTTGAACCACCTGTTCAAAGTCGAGAATGTCAGAGCGTCCAGAGACTTGCCAAAGTCCGGTGATTCCAGGAAGCACTTCATGGCGTAGAAAATGGTGGTCAGCAAATTTTTCGATATCTCGGAGCGGCAAGGGGCGAGGACCCACTAAACTCATTTCGCCAAACAGGATATTGAACAGTTGAGGAAGTTCATCCAAACTATATTGGCGCAACACTTTTCCAACTCTCGTAATCCGAGGATCGTCTTTGATTTTGAACAACACGCCGTCTTTGGTTTCGTTCATTGCTTCAAGCTGTTTTTGAAGCTGATCGGCATTGGTCACCATGGTGCGGAATTTCCATGCCTTAAACATGCGCCCTTTCAAACCGACACGGGTCTGTTTGTAAAAGATTGGACCGGGCGAATCGAGCTTAATGAGCAATCCGATGGCTAATAGAATGGGTGATAGCAGCAGTAAGAGAATCAGGGCGCAGCACACATCAAAAATTTGCTTCATCCAGAAATCACTCCCGGTGATTAGCGGAGGCGAGAAGGTGATGGAGGGCAAGCGACCCACTTTGAAAACTTCAGATTTGCGAACAGGAGTCTCCAAATTCAAGTTCAAAATGTGCAGTGTGATGCCTGCGTTGCGGAGGTTCCAGTATAGGAACATAGGATTTTTGACTTGAATCGGAGAGCAAATAAACACCTCGGAAACGCCTAGGCGACGAATGTTGTCGAGGGTCATTTCCCATCCGCTTTCTACGGCGTCGACATCGACCCAACCCAACAGGTTGTAGCGCTTTTGTCCGTCGAGAATGTGAAAGGATTTGTCAGCCTCATCGGGGCGGCAAATGACAATGCTGGGATAACAGCCCCGCCCAGATTGCCGAATCGAGGCGATCGCTGCGTCTGCGAAGAATCGGCTACCGCAAATCAGTGCCGCACTGACTACGGTGATGACCAGCATTAGGGGCCAAGACGCCAGGGAATCTGGCTGATAAAACAGCGCCGCGACCATCAGAGAAATTTGGGAAATTGCCAAAGCCTTGACTAACCCAAAATATTCACGGCGTTTTGCGCCAGCCGCATACAGGCTATGAGCGGCAATGAACCAAAGCTGCGTTCCGACGATTAAAAATAGCGCCAGGGGATTACCCTGAGTCTGCCAGGGGAAATTCAAGTGAATGCGATGCGCGTCTGCGAATTGCCACACCAGTGCTAGAACGGCTGCATCGAGAGAAACTAGGGTGATAATCCGTAGGACATCAATTGTGATTCCTTTACGCAGACCGGCAAAGCTTGCGGCTCGTAAATCTAGCTTGTGGTCGCGTGGATAAAAAACGGAGGGGACCATTCGATAAACTCCTCTACGAACTCTGTCTTATAGATGAACAAGAGATTCGGTAGAGAGGCACCTCAAGATTGTCAGGGGGGGGAATACAGAATGCTTGTGACGAACCAATCAACTTACGGGCAGATCACGGTTGATTGGGGTTGATTGGGTAGCTACACCTCGGCAGTTTTTCAGATACCAAACTTAATCTTCGAGACCCCCCTTAATATTAAAAAGTTCCAACTGGATAAATGAGGTCTATTCCGCACAATTTCAGGCTTTTAATGGGAACTTTTTATAACCTTTGCAAATATAAAGGATTGATGAAGTTATTCCGATTATTCCCGATCGCTTTATAGATTCTGTTCTGGTTTACAGTCTTAGATGCGTCGACTTCAAATCGAATTGCCCGAGACTTAGGTCCTCTCTATTAGTACTCAAAAGGAGACTTTGATGCCTTAAAAATAGTGATAAATATGCGTCAAACCTCTGCTGAGTAGCTAATAGAGCTGTGCCTGATATTAAGAATGATTCCTCGGACCTGATTGTTTGATTTAATTTAGTTGACTTGTTGAATTTCTGCCATCTATCAAAGGGATAGCTAATCAAACGGCTCACTGGAGAGATAAAAATATGTATTTAAATTGACAATTTAATGGCTTCTATTAATAGAAAAGCATTGATAGAGTCCGATTTATATTTTTTTAATATTGATAGGCTGATCCCAGATATCGAGATGTTATCAGGCCATTTTGTTGAATTTAATACACTTTGCATCAGCTTCATAAATACGCTGAATCCTGGGGATTTTACTGGGAGCATCCCGAATGAGTCATGCGGAGATTGCTTCACTGCGTTCGCAATGACTAGAACAATATTTGCACTGACTATCCTGATTGACTGACAAAACTTGCCAAAACCCAGAACCGTCGAAGGGGCAGGTTTCCTGACCCCTACATCACCCCAATCGTGTAAGGGCGCGAAGACCGCGCCCAATGTAGAATCTTTTATCAGTCAATCAGATCTGAGAGTCACCGCGAGCCATCGCGAAGCAGTCTCAGCGCTGGAATAGCTTTTCTTGAATCACCCGGTAAAAAAATAGAGGATTGCCAACCAAATATCGGCTCCACAGGCGTTGCGGCTCTGTGAAGAGTCGTGATAGCCATTCTAAGCCTCGGTCGGTGAGCCACTGCGGACCCCGATATACCTCTCCTGTATAGAAGTCTAAGCAGGCTCCGAGAGGTAAGAATACGCGAGTCTGAATGTGGTTGAAGTTGTCCCAGATCCACTTTTCTTGAGCAGGCATCCCGAAACCTACGTAAAGCACATCGGGGTTGAAACGGTTAATTTTCTCGATAATGGCATCATTCTCTGCGCCTGATTTCTCAAAGTAGCCATGATGCCCATCGATGTTGAGATTAGGGGCGATCGCCCGCAGTTTTTGAATGGATTTATCCGTGATGCCGGGTTTACCTGCTAGCAAAAACACAGATACATCGGCCTTCTCACACGCCCGCGCCAAGTCTTCGATAAAGTCGGGACATGTCATGCGGTGGCACGACTGCATGGAATAGTTCATCAGCTTTGCGCCAAGCAAAACGCCAAATCCGTCGCAGAACACCAAATCAGAATTGTTGATAAAGTTGCGATACCAGGGAAGTTCGTAGGCAAAGTTTGCGGCTCGGATATTGACGTTTCCAATGATGGACCTTTCGTCGGTTTTGGCAGCGTTCACGATAGAGCTAATCAGGTCGTGAACCGTGACTTTATGGAAACGGGTCTTGAGGAGGGTGATTTCGTCAAAGCGCTGATTCTGGATGCAGTTGCACATGGGAGTAGGGGAGTAGAGGAGTGGGTGGGGGAGTGGGGAGTGAG
>JBNPEG010000091.1:0-23258 GCA_051117555.1 Elainellaceae cyanobacterium
ATTCAAGAAAGGCGCAGCCTTGCCGAAGGCAATAACCCAACGCCCGCATGGGTTACGCTATCGCTTTAGCGAAGCCATGCCCGAAGGGCTATACCCATCCTACATTTGATTCCGCCCACCTACTTATGCTGGGGTGTCTCCCTCCCGAATGCGCGGAGTGGGCTGACGCTCTGAGTCGGGTTGAACAGACTCGCCCGTCGAAGATGGCTGAGGCGATTGGGGCGGTTCGTGAGGTCCGGAATCGCGATCATCTTTCGTGTCGGAGAATGCCTTGGCTTCGAGGCTTTTGATGACGATATAGGTCACTGGAACAACGAGCAAACTCAAAAACGTTGCGATCAGCAACCCGCCAAACACCACCGTGCCAAGCGACCAGCGGCTTGCTGAGCCAGCGCCCGTCGCAATCACGAGCGGGAAGAAGCCTACCAAACTAGAGATGGCGGTCATCAAGATCGGACGAAACCGTTGTTCAGCTGCGTCAATGGCTGCTCGGGATATACTCATCCCCTGTTCTCGCGCCTGGTTGGCATATTCCACAATCAGAATGGCGTTTTTACTCGCCAAACCAATCAGCATCACCATCCCCACCTGAGCATACACATCTAGGTTTAAGCCGCGTGCCCAAAGAAACGCCAGGGCTCCTAACAGCGCCAGCGGCACGGTCAGCATGATGATGATGGGGTCGATATAGCTCTCATATTGAGCTGCCAGCACCAAAAATACCACGACGAGCCCCAGCCCAAAGATTAGAGGCGCTTGCCCTCCAGACTCTTCCTCTTGACGGGCTGTACCCTGCCAGGCTTGCCCCAAAACGGGCTGTGCTACTTGCTGATAGGATTGCTCCATCGCGGCGATCGCCTCGCCGGTGCTAAAGCCGGGAGAGGAACTGCCTTGAATTAAGATTGAGCGAAAAATATTGAAATGATTGATCACCTGAGGCCCAGAAATCTGTCGAGTCGTGACGATTTCATTAAGCGGAATCATGCGATCGTCTCTAGAACGCACATAAATTTGACCGATATCCTCAGGTTGAGATCGGAATTCACTATCCGCCTGAATATAGACGCGATAGTTGCGCGGACCCAGCGTAAAGTCGTTGACATACTGGGACCCCAAATAGGCTCCTAGGGTGGTGAGGGCTTCGTTGAAATCGACGTTGAGCGCCTGAAGGCGATCGCGATCAATATCGAGCTGAATTTGGGGTGTTCCTGCCGTAAATTGAGTGAACACCTGAGATACGGCTGGGCTTTGATTGGCTGCTCCAATAATCTGATAGGCGCTTCCAACGAGTTCTTCAATGCTCAACTGCCCACCGCTTTGATCAAGAAGCTGAAATTCAAAGCCACCAAAGCTACTTAAGCCTTGAACGGGCGGTGCATTAAAGACGACGACAATGGCCTCTTGAATTTGAAAAAATTCTTGGCTGAGTCGCCCAATGACTGCCTGTGCGGAGCTGCCTGGCCCCTGCCGCTCACTCCAGTTTTTTAACGATGCAAAGAATAGTCCTCGGTTAGGGCTACTTCCCTCAAAGCTAAAGCCCGTAATCATAAACGTGCTACGAACTTCTGGAACCTCCTGAAGCCGAGTATCAATCCGATCCATCACCTCTTGTGTGTAGTCTACCGACACTCCTTCAGGAGCCTGCACGATGCCGATGAAGTATCCCTGATCCTCTTCAGGGACAAATCCGCTAGGGACAAACCGATACATAAATGCCGTCAGCACGAGAAGTCCGGCAAAAATTGCCATCACGAGCCACTTCATGTGCACGAGGCGGTCGATTGCATGCCGATATTGACGAGTGACCCAGCCAAAGCCTCGATTAAACCGCCCAAAAAACCAGCCTAGCGGCCCGTGGCGATCGCCCTCACGTCGGCGACGCAGCAAAATAGCAGAGATACTGGGCGAAAAACTGAGGGCATTAAAGGTCGAAATCGCAACGGCAAAAGCAATGGTTAATGCAAACTGCTGGTAGATCTTTCCAGTCGTTCCCGGGAAAAATGCGACAGGAATAAACACAGCCATGAGCACCAGCGAGGTTGAAACGACAGCACTCGCCAGTTCATTCATACAGTCAAGGGCAGCCTGTCGAGGTTTCATGCCCTGCTCAAGTTTGGAGGCGATCGCCTCGACCACGATAATGCCATCATCAACCACCAATCCCGTAGCCAGCACGCAGCCAAACAGCGTCAAGGTATTGATAGAGAAGCCAAACGCTAAAAGAAGCGCCATGGTTCCGATGAGGGCAACTGGAATGGCGATCGAGGGAATCACGGTTGCCCGCCAGTCTTGGAGGAAGATAAAGATGATTAAGATAACTAGCGCAACCGCCAGAACAAGCGTTGTCACCACCTCGGAGAGCGACTGCGTAACAAACTCGGTCGTGTCAAACGCAACCCTTGCCTCCATACCGGGTGGAAAATTCTGCTCTAGCTCGGCCATCCGAGCCTTGACCCCATTGGCCACATCTAGAGCATTACTCCCTGGAAGCTGATAGATTCCGATGCCGACTCCGGGGCTGCTTGTAATCCGAACATTACTGTTATAGTTTTCAGCCCCTAGCTCCGCTCGCCCCACATCCTTGAGTTTGATTAGGGTTCCATCGTCGGCAACTTTAAGGACTAAGTTTTCAAATTCACTGGCATCTTCCAAACGCCCTTGAACTCGTAGCGTAAATTCATACGATTGCTCGTTTGGATTGGGTTCTGCGCCAATTGCTCCCAACCCAACCTGAATATTCTGCTCTCGCAATGCGCTGGCGACATCATCTGCCGTTAAGTCTCGACTGGCTAACGCATTGGGATCGAGCCAGAGTCGCATCGCGTACTGGCGCTCACCGAAGATTTGAACCTGTCCAACCCCATCGATTCGTTTGAGTTCGTCAAAGATAAACAGGTCGACATAATTGCTTAAAAAGATGCTGTCATAGGTTTCATCTTCAGACAGAATCCCGTAGACCAGCAGAATCGTATTTGATGTTTTCTCGGTTGTGACTCCGGTTTGCAAGACTGCATCGGGCAGGTTGGGTTCAGCCGTCGAGACGCGGTTTTGCACATCCACCTGGGCCTGATCCTTGTCACGGTCGGGATCAAACGTCACAGTAATCGAGCTCGTGCCATCATTACTGCTGCTTGAGGTCATATACTGCATGCCCTCAACGCCGTTAATCTCTCGCTCCAAGATCGTCGTGACGGTGTTTTCAACGGTTTCGGCATCAGCCCCGATATAGTTGGCTTGAACCTGCACCTGAGGCGGCGCAATGTCAGGCAACTGAGCAATCGGCAGGAGTGGAATGGCGACAATGCCCGCTAACAGAATCAGCAGGCTGCAAACCGTCGTTAAAACGGGTCGCCTAATGAAGGTATCAGAAATAGAGAGCAGCATAAATTCCGGCGTCTAAGCGGACAGAGTGGATCAAACCAGATATCGTTATTTCCGATAAGACCTCGGGCTTGATTCACGATACAGATGGGGCAAAAGCAGTTTGAACAATGCCCATCAAGGGCGTGGCGATCGCAACGGAACAGGATGTAGAAAGATAAGGATACACAAAGATGAGGATGCAAAAACTAAGGCGATTCAGACTCTTAAGCACCCGGCGGAGCCGATTCAGATTCAGGTTCAGATTCAGATTCGGACTCAGGCTGAATGGGTGCGCCGTCTCTTAGTTTGAGAATATTAGAAACGATAATCCGTTCGCCTGACTCAATGCCATCTAGAATTTGGTAGCTATTTCCTTGAATCGGGCCGAGCTGGACAGGGCGTTGACGAGCAATTTGAACGGTTTCTCCTTCGACTGTATCTCGCTCTGCCACATAGACAAAACTCTGTCCCCCGATACGAGAGATTGAAACAGTCGGGACTAGTAAACCGGGGCTGTTCTGCCAAATCACTCTGGCACGAACAAACTGCCCGTCTCGAAGATTACTGGTATTTGAGAAAGTTGCCTTTGCCAAAATGACTTGAGCATCCGTATCGACACTCGGAGCAACAAAGCTAATTCGTCCGGTCGCCAGGGGAGTATCTTGTTCTGGGTCGCTCAACTCAACCGGAAGGCCGACCCGAAGCTGCGATGCACGAGTTGCTGGAATTGAAACAAGCAAATCCAGCGTATCATTCTGAACAATCGTTGTCAGGCTTTCTCCGACATCTACATAGTCGCCAACTTTGACGGTAATGTCGCCAACCATTCCAGAAATGGGCGACACAATGCGGTTATACTGCAAATCTTCCTGAGCCACGTTGATCTGAGCTTGAGCTTGGTCAGAGGCGGCTCTCTCTTGAGACACTCGCGCTCTTGCTGCGTTGACTCGGTCTTCGGCGGCTTGCAAATTGGCGATCGCCGAATCAAGGTCACGGCGGGCTGAATCTCGTTGTTGTTCAGACTGGGCACCTTCTTGGACGAGATAGTCGGCTCGCTCGAAATCTGCGCGGGCGAGTTCCAAATCTGCCGCCGCGCTTTCCTGTTCGGCAGTCGCAGCCCTCAGATCGGCTTCGGCAGTTCTAAGAGCGGCACGAGACGCATTGGCATTGGCGATCGCGCTGTTGACCTCTGCCTGATTTCGATCGGGACGAAGCTGAATCAGAGGAGTGCCGGGTTCGACAGACTCACCTTCAGCCGCATAGATTTCGACGATTCGCCCCTCAATTTGAGGTTTGAGGTTGACTATATCGCTGGCTTCTAACGCACCCACGAACTCAGAACTTTCTTCAACGGTTCCGCCTTGAACATTTTGCAGCCGAACCGGAACGGGAGGAGGCCCAGACGCATCAGCAGGAGGGTTGCCAGAACCGCAGCCACTGGTTAATCCAGCAGTCGCCAGTGAAAGAAAAAAAACTGCTCCTGCAACCGTTCCGGGGAATGAACACCGATAACTAAGTTTCGACATTGGAATTAAACTCTAGCGGGAGGTTTGGACGATTACGTTGATGTTGATACAAATATCAAACCCGTTGCACGTTCTTCACTGGATGACGCTGACTGCACTAAAGCCTGGGACAATACAAGCGATCCTACCAAAATTCCTCAGATTTGGGATGGTTTCAGTCTTCAGTCTTCATTCAGCTTCCATTGAGAACGGGGCGGTTCGGTGTGGGTAATGAGCTGCCCTCGGGAAATTACATATCGGACTGTAGCGCGGCGGCGGATGACATCGTAGCGATCGCTCCCATCCAATACGATTAAATTTGCAGGCTTGCCCACCTCCACGCCATACTGATCCTCGACATGTAGCGTTTTCGCTCCGTTCCACGTCACCATGTCATAGCACGCATCCATTTCTGAGGTGCCAGTCATCTGGCAGACATGCAGCGCCATACTAGCGACATCGAGCATGTTTCCAGTCCCCAGGGAATACCACGGATCTTGAATACAATCATGCCCTAAGCTCACATTCAGACCACGTTGCCAAAGTTCTTTAACTCGCGTCACGCCGCGCCGCTTGGGATAGGTATCGGTTCGCCCTTGAAGCGTGATGTTAATCAAGGGATTGGCAATGAAATTAATTTGGGCGCGGTCTAAGAAACTCATCAATTTCAGGGCATAGGCGTTGTTATAGGAGCCAAATGCCGTCGTATGGCTGGCTGCAACCTGTGCTCCATTGCCATGACGAATGGCACAGGCTGCAATCACGTCTAAGAATCGAGACTGATCGTCATCGATTTCATCACAATGCACATCGATGAGCCGGTCATATTTTTCGGCCAATTCAAATACGCGATGCATTGATTGCACACCGTCCTCGCGCGTCAGCTCATAGTGGGGGATACCGCCCACGGCATCTGCGCCAAGTCGAAGGGCTTCTTCGATCAGTTCTTCATTTTGAGGGCTGCCATAAATCCCGTCTTGGGGAAATGCCACTACTTGGAGGGTGATCCAATCTTTCACAGCGTCTCGCACATCCAATAATCCTTGAAGGGCAATTAGCTTGTGTTCACTTACGTCAGCGTGGCTGCGTACAAACAAAACGCCTTGCATGGCCTGCTGTTTAAGGGCTGCGATCGCTCTCTCTTTTACGTCTTCTGGTGTCAGTGACTGTTTTCGCTCTCGCCAAATTTCAATGCCTTCAAACAAAGTACCGCTTTGGTTCCAGCGCGGTTCTCCAGCAGTCATCACCGAATCGAGATGAATATGAGATTCGACAAAGGGGGGGCTAACGACCTGATGGCGGATATCAAGCTCTAGCTGGGCTGACTGGTCGAGGTGCGGAGCAATTGCTTGAA
Source organism: Elainellaceae cyanobacterium (assembly GCA_051117555.1). Classification (GTDB taxonomy): domain Bacteria; phylum Cyanobacteriota; class Cyanobacteriia; order CAZCXK01; family CAZCXK01; genus DBGGTD01. The sequence goes on from JBNPEG010000091.1 coordinate 6,223, forward strand.
TGACTCCATCTGTGATGCCAATATCAACGGTGTCAGTCGGGCGATCGCGCTGCAAAAGCCGACAGTGACGCAGCAGTAGATGAAACATCTGATCTGACATAGCAGTGAAAATTAGTGACCATAAACAGCCGTTGAATTATTGTAGTGCGCCCTCTGATATAGTTTGTACACACTTTTTACCCACCCCTGACCCATGTGCTGCCCACAAACCAATCACCCAATGGGTGCTCAAAGCCCATGGGGTGAGGCGTCTATCAGGTTGCCTGCCAGATTTTGATAGTTTTATCAGAACTGCCGCTGATAAAGAGTTGGCCAGTGCGGTCAAAGGCGATCGCATTGATGGTGTCTAGGTGATCGGTCAAGGTTGCGATTAATCGCCCATCATCGCATGACCAAATTTTCAAGGTTTTATCATTACTGGCACTCAGTACCGTATGACCGTCTGGGTTAAACGCCACCGCATTGACCTCTCTAGCATGACCTGACATATCATGCATCAATGTCCCAGTGTGGGCATTCCAGAGTCGGATTGATCGATCTTTGCCTGCGCTGGCAATCAGTTTGCTATTTGGGCTGATGGCGACCGCATGAAGTGACCCAATGTGGGCGAGCCACTCGTGCTGCAACTCTGCCGTTTGCATACTCCATCGCTTGATTTTTTTGTCAAACCCAACGCTGACAAAGTATTTGCTATCTGGGCTAATGGCTAACGATTTGACAATGCTGGCGGCCCCAAACGGAGTTTTTAGAAGCTTACCCGTCTCCAACTGCCAGACTCGCAGCGTTCGGTCTTCGCCACCGCTAATCAGATATTGCCCGTCTGGGCTGATGGCTACAGCGGTCACATCCCGCGTGTGCCCGGTCAATGTGCGAATTAATTCACCCGAAAACAGATTCCAGATCTTAATGCTGTAGTCGTCGCTTGCACTCGCCAATACTTTCCCATCTGGGCTAATGGCGATCGCATTGACCGCTTTTGTATGGCCTCGGAGAGTGAATAGCGATTCCCCCGTTTGCAGATTCCAGACTTTGACGGTGTCATCTAAGCTGCTACTGGCTAGCGTCGGCGTCGCCGGATTCACCGCCACACAGGTGACCCAAGATGAGTGTCCGGTTAAGGTAGTCACACACTGCCATGCGTAGGTTTGAGAATTTGCGTTAGCACGAGGCGAAAACCGTCCCGATACGGGTGGGCGCGACACGGGTGGGCGCGACACGGGTGGCTGCGACGGAACCGGGCGCGACATCGGTTGCCGCGATCTGGGAGGTTGAGAACTCCGCAAATGAGACACCGGAGGTTTGGATAAACCTGGCTTTGAGGTGGGCGGGCGAGATGAGGGCGGGCGAGACATAGTACGAGATCCGTCTCCCGGTGGAGGGGACGACGTTGACTTGGATTCTGGCCTTGCGGAATAGGCAGAGGACGATGATAACGAGGGAGTCGCTGTTGACATGGCCTTGAGCACCTCGTCTGCTGACTGGTAGCGATCGCTCACCATGTCTTTGATCATCGTGTCTAAAATATGCGCGAGGCGATCGCTCACATCTCGTCCCTGCTTTTGCAACTGCTCCCGCCATCGCCAGCACCCCTGGAGAGGATCATATAAATAATCGGGTCTAGTTTTGGTCAGCAGGTGAATGCACGTTGCCCCAATACTATAGACATCGCTTGCCGGAAATGCGCGCCCCCCGCGAAACTGCTCCAACGGAGAATATCCTTCTGTGCCAATTCGGGTGCCAGCCTGAGTCGGCAAACTCGCATTAAGCTGCTTTGCCACTCCAAAATCGATGAGCATCAGTTGCCCGTCAATTTTTCGCCGCAGAATATTGGTAGGCGTAATATCACGATGAATCACCTGATGCTGATGAATGAAGCTCAAAATTGGCAAAATATCCAACAAAATTGCTTGGATCTTCTGTTCGCTAAAGGCACCCTGGCGATGCATTTCCTGAAGCAAATTGTGCCCTTCAATAAACTGCTGGACGAGATAGAGATTCTTCTCGTGTTCAAAATAGGCTAGCAGCGTTGGAATCTGAGGATGTTCACCCAACTCGTACAGGCGGACAGCCTCTTGGTTAAACAGGTGGATCGCCTTTTCCATGGACTTGGTGCCCTGAATGTAAGGCGAGAACTGCTTAATTACGCAGCGAGCCGATAGTCGGTCTTCATCTAAAGCCAAATAGGTTCGCGCAAAGCCACCTTGCCCAATCGGCTGCATAGGGCGATACCGACCTCTCAGTAAAGGAATTAGAGGCGTTCCACAATTCCGGCAAACCCGGTTTGTATCCGGATTAATGGGATTGGTACATTGGGGATTCAGACAACAAACCATGATTTGGTAGTGCACGTAGGCGGTCAAGTTGAGATGCGTCATTCATCTCAGCCAATTGGGGTCGGCGATTGTCTTATTGATGCCACCGCTATGCCCCAGGAATGCAATCGGAATGAACTAATCTCATAGACGGCATTCCGCGTAAGCAAGATGAGGCTGCGACAATGGTATTAACCAATCTATGACGAACGCGTCTTACACCGAATCGGCAACACCCTAAACCTCATCGCAGTCAGGCGTGATGCCCTGACGAACGCCTAAAACGCTTCGGTCCCCGCCTGCATAGACTGATTTTCCTCTTTCAGATTTGTGCAGAATGATTACACGCCAACCCCAATCGTTGTCAACGCCAGCAGGCACAATAAACCAAACAAACTAGGAGGGTTCGCAGACCCTAGCCATCGCCACAGATGAGGTGCTAGATTATTGGATTATCTTACAGCCGATTAGCTGAGGATGCTACTTTTTCTCAACGGTTTGTTGACGATGTCTCACGGCTTGAGCAAAGCCCAGAGCAATCAGAATGTTGGACAGGGTTAGAAAAAACTCTGCCCCACCATGCAAAAAATCAATGTTTGCAAGGGATTCACCGTAATTAGACTGGGCATATAGACCCGCAGGTATCGTCACAGCGACAAACAGCAGCGTACCGTAAAACCCCACTAATGCAAGACGGGGCGTTTGCCCAGATCGCGTGAGGAACCACAAGAAAGCCAAGTATGGAAATAGGGATGCCCCAAACAACATATCTTTGAGAGTCATAGGAAAAATTTATGGATTGAGAGACGACGACGGAGATGATTTAGCATCAGCAGGAGCATCTTGAGCCGGAGAAGACTCTGAGGCGTCAGCAGGTCGGGGCGATCGCCAGATCCACCAGGCGGCAATACCGAGTGTTGTATTCCCCACAAACGTCATTGTTGCCTGCACAGTCACAAGCCAATCGAGCGACGCTGGATTATCGAAGAAATGCCAGGTACAGGCACACATGGCACCAATAAGCGCTGGAAACATACCTAGCGACAGGGCTCGCCATGCTTTATTCTGGCTGACCTCGCTGTAAATCCAGATCAGCCACATTGCTGTTGCCCATTCAATCACGCTAGAGATGTGAATGACCCACGTAGGAATAGAAAGAGCGTTCATAGATGGTTGAGAATAAGGGGGAGAGTAAGGGAGTAGGGGAGCCGGATCGAAGTCCCTCTCACGCTTTGGGAGACGGGTTTAGGGTGTAGACGCGCAGCGGCTTCTCTAGGAGTGGGCTACCAAAGTGACATGCACCCCTGAGGGCGTGAGGGAATTGGGGAGTTGGGTGATCTTCAAGTTTCAATATTGGACTCTCAACTAAACTCCTCTATCCCGGTATTGTAAGGGGTATGTTGACAGAGGCAAGTGGAGAGCAGATGCGAGCGGTCTTGTGTGGATACTATGGCAAGGGCAATGGCGGCGATGAAGCCCTATTAGCAACCCTACTTCAAATGCTGCCTGAGCATGTAAAGCCGATTGTGCTATCGGGCAATCCATCTCAAACCTATGAGCAGTATCGAGTCGCAACCTGCAACCGGACATCAGCATTTGCCGTAATGCAGGCACTCCAGCAGGCGGATGCGTTCATCTGGGGCGGTGGCAGTCTGATGCAAGATGCAACGAGTGCTATTAGCCCCATCTATTACGGTGGATTAATGGGTTTGGCTCAACGAATGGGACTCAAAACCATTGCCTGGGCACAAGGAATTGGCCCCCTGCGGCGAGGACTGACGCGATGGTTAACGCAGCAATGCTTTGCAGGATGTACTGAAACCAGCGTGCGCGATCGCACGTCAGCAGCGCTCTTAGCCCAGTGGAAGATTCCCGTGACCCTGGCTCCTGATCCGGTCTGGGCACTATCAGCTCAGCCGGTTCCGGGGTTATGGGAGTTGCCCGCTCCCCGCGTAGCGGTCGTCCTCCGTCCTCATCCCCAGCTAACTCCAGCCCGCATTCAGACACTGACTCAGGCGTTGATTGCGTTCCAGAAAGCAACGCAGGTGTGTATTTTGCTGATTCCGTTTCAGCCTGCCCAAGATCTGGCATTAGCGCATCAAATCCAACCGCAATTGCCCGGTCCTAGTCACATTCTGACGCTCACCAATCCCCACCAACTCAGAGGCGTGTTTCAAGGCGTCGAAATGGCGATCGCCATGCGCTTTCACGGATTAATCATGGCAGCCGCCTCAGAATGTCGATGTTTTGCGCTGAGCTATGACCCCAAAGTCAGTCAGCTTATGGACGACCTCGATCTCCCGGGATGGGCGCTCAATCAATTACCGGATGATCCCAATCAGGTGAGCCGGACATGGCTGGAATACTATGCCAACGGCGATGCGCTCTCACCTGTTCAGATTCAGTCTCATGTCGATCGCGCGTTAATTCACCAAGAGGTGCTTAGGTCGGCACTCGACATTCCCTGATTCCTAAATCTCCCGTTCCTACGGAACAAACCGTCCCCTTTGAAGGACTAGTAAGGATGCAGTCAACGTCTGGCAATTATCCGCTGGCGATCGCCTAATTCTCATCTTGACCCCAAAAACCTCTAGCTGATTGCCTGCTATCTAAGCCATTTGCCCTATTTTCGTGGTGTAATCGAAAACGGTACGCAGTTCGGTATGATGAGTAAAGCCAATTGCTGGAGGGACTGCAATGCTTACCTTGAAAATTGCTGTCTATATCGTTGTTCTCTTTTTTATCTCCTTGTTCGTCTTTGGGTTCTTGTCGAATGATCCGGCTCGGAACCCCAAGCGTCGGGATTTAGAATAGACAGCCTGGATCACTGCTCTGATAGGTTCCTCAGGTCGTAGACCGAGTTGAGGAAGGTCAGCACATATCCGGGCTGCCCGTCTGATTCGTGGTGTTTGGAGTATGCCTTACCCGGTTCCGCCGCCTCCCCCTCCTCCTGTTATCAATGATCTACAGCCTGGGGATTCTGCCTTAGCGACCTCTACACCTCACCGTGTAGAGGATAATATTGTCGCGCCCGTCAATTCTTCGCCATCGTCGGTCAACTCTGAGCGATTTCCGCCTGAGCGATCGGTCGTGGTGGAAACTTTGGCGGGCGTTGATAGTCTCGATCAAAATCTGGCAACCTCTGCTGATGCCCTTGGAGCCCCGATCTCACGTGGGTTGTCAGGCGATCGCCTAGAATTGCCACTTGTGCAACCGGCACCTGAGAGCGATGAGTCGCTTGAAGTTGGATTTGTCACGCTTCCGGCTGACGCGATGCCCTCATCGACTCGCCAGTTTGATCCGAGTGATTCGAGTCTATTCGTGCTTCAAGACAGTCCTTACGACAATCTGCACGATGACCCAGTAGACGCCGAGGCTAAATCCGCCGTTCAACCCGTTTCAGCGCCTATGCCTCCGCAGCGGGTTGCCATTCCGGAAATCGATCGCCTCATCGATCCCCCCGTCCGTCATTCTGTTCAACTCTCTGCTAGAGGGCAGCAACACCGCCCGATTGAGACATTCAAGCCGCCTGAATCCATCTCGGTGCCCATCCCTCGAGTACGGCGGGTTGCCATTCCTGAGATTGATCGCCTCATCGATCGCCCCGCCCATCGTCCTGTTAATCTTTCTATCCGACAGCAGCAGGACGTTGAAACCTCAGAGGAGCTGTTTGAAGACCTATCAGACTCTCTGGAGTCTCTGAGCGAAAGAATCGAACAGGTCGCCGACGCAGGAGAAGCCATACCTCCGTTGGAGGAATGGGAAACGGTGATTATTTCAGGCGAGGGATCACGAGCCCAAGCTCAAGATCAAGCACCTGACACGCCTACCCATGACAGAATTCGTCAGCCAAGGCAGTCAGAACCTGAACCCAATGATTCACTTCCGCTCAATCTAGACGATTCGTTGCCTCTCGATGTCGATGAATCTCCTTCCCAGGAGGATGATTCCAGCCAAGAGAATGGCGACGCTGAGGAAAATCTAGACCGCGAGCGATCGCCCGATGCCGCCGATGATCCCGTCATTCCTGAGCAGAATGGCGAGGCTGGGGACGATGCAAACGAACCGTTGCCCAATCAGACTGATGATCCAGCCACCGGCTTAGACGAGTCTCCATCAGGAGATCTAGAGGCACCGCTGCCCTCAGATCAGTCTGATCCTGATCAATCTGATGACGAACTTCCGAGCGATTTAGACCCTGCTGAGGAAGACCCTGCCGCTCCTGCCGCTCCTCCTGTGAATCTCGAAGAGCGGTTCCCCGATGCGTCGGAGCCGCCTACTCCAGCACGAGGCCCTTCAGCCGAAGAACCGACTGGGGAAGCGCTCGAATTAACCTCTGATCGTCAAACCTACGACCAATTCCGCCGCATTTTTATCGCAGAAGGCAATGTCGAACTGCTGTTCCGTGAGATAGTTCTCAATGCTGAACGGGTGCAGGTCAATCTGCCGAATCGCGTCGCAGTTGCAGAAGGCAATATCGTGATTACGCGAGGCGAACAGGTATTGCGGGGCGATCGCCTCGTCTATAACCTCACTCAGGATCAGGGATCCATTCAGAATGCGCGAGGAGAGGTATTTTTAGCAGAACCCACAGCACCCACCCGAACGACGCCTGTTGAGGAAGATGAGGCTCTACCACCAGGCGATCGCGCCGCCCAAGAACAGCCCCCCGTCGAGGGCGTATTTAGCTCAGGTGGGATCAACATCAACCTCAGCGGCGGTCGGGTTGGAGGTGTGCAAGGGCAAGCCAGCGGCACGATTCAGCGCGTCCGCTTCGAAGCCGATGAAATCATGTTTACGGCTTCTGGATGGGAAGCCACGAACGTGCGGATTACGAATGACCCCTTCTCGCCGCCAGAATTGGAAATTCGCTCAAACCGAGCCACATTTCGGCAACTCGGGCCGGGTCGGAGCGAGCTGCGAGCCCGTAATCCTCGGCTCGTGATTGACCAAGGGTTCTCGATTCCGCTTTTGCGAGAGCGGGTAATTATCGACAATCGCAGCCGTAATGCCGGACTTGTCACCTTCGGATTTGATCAGGAAGACCGGGGAGGGCTGTTTGTAGAACGAACCTTTGAGCCGTTTGTCAATCCTTTCTTCCGCCTCAGTATTACTCCGCAAATTTTGCTGCAACGCGCCATTGACAATAGCGATGGCATTTTCAGCCCGCAAAACTTTGGTCTGGTGGCCAATCTCGATGCCAATATCGACTTGCGAACCACATTCGAAAGCGAGGTCACGCTCACGAGTCTTGATTTTGGGGATGAGGAGTTTGCTGATGATAACCTCCGCGCACTCGTGCGGCTGCGGCGACAAGTCCTCAACAATCACACGGTTACGCTGGAGTATAACTATCGCGATCGCCTGTTTAACGGCTCTCTCGGGTTCCAAACCGTGGATGAAAGTTTTGGCGTTATTTTCACCTCACCGATTCGGCGTCTTGGCAATACGGGCATTGATTTAAGCTATCAAGCCAGCATTCAGCGCATCACAGACGACATCAACGGCGATCGCATCGACGATATTCTCGGCCCCTTTGACGAACGGGAGAACGATATTGGCACGCTGACACGCTACCAAGTCGCGGCTGAATTGCGGCGACTCTTTTTCCTCTGGTCGGGGACGGCGCTGCCTCCCACTCCTGAAGAGGGGCTCAAGTATACGCCCAATCCGGTCGTCCCCTTTATTGCGGTGCTGCCCACCGTTCGGGGGGTGATGAGCTACTACAGCAGCGGCGACACTCAGCCAATTTTGACAGGGCGATTAACGCTGCTGGGGCAGTTTGGCCAATTCTCTCGCCCATATTTTGACTACTTAGGATTCAACGTCTCCTATTCGCGCAGCACCGACGGGAGCGAATCTCCGTTTAATTTTGATCGAGTTGCCGACCGAGAAGTCTTCTCAGCAGGAGTAACGGCGCAGCTCTATGGCCCCTTCAGATTTGGATTTCAAACGTTTATTAACCTTGATTCGGGAGACGGTTTTGATACCAGCTACATTCTGGAATATAGCCGACGCACCTTTGGCGTGACGCTGCGCTATAACCCCGACCGCGAAACGGGCTCCCTGGGGCTGCGAATTAGCGACTTTAATTGGACAGGAACTCCCGCACCCTTTGATAGCGATCGCACGGTCGAGTCAGGAGTCACCCTCGAACAGCTATGAGGATCTTGATTCTCAGCGTGCTGGTCTTAGGAATCGCAGTGCGAGGTGCAGACCTCGGTAAAAAATTTTACTGGGTTGACGAAGTGCATACGTCGCTGCGGATTTCGGGATATACCAAAGCTGACATTGCCGAGGCGCTCTTCGACGGGCGCATTCTTGAAGCAGAGCAGCTTCAGGGCTATTTAGTTCCGACCGAAGACACGCAGGTTAGCGATGCGATCGCGTCGCTAATCCAGCATCCTGAACATCCACCGCTGTACTATCTGCTGGCTCGGTTTTGGGTGCAGGCGTTGCAACCGTGGTGGCAAGACTCGGTGGCGGTTCTTCGGAGTCTTTCAGTTGTGTTTGGGCTAGCGGTTTTGCCAGGCGTATATTGGCTGGGGCGCGAACTGTTTCCATCCCGTCAGGCGGCTGGCTGGGCAATGGCGATCGCCGCGATTTCTCCCCTCCATATTCTCTATGCCCAGGAAGCACGGCAATATAGCCTGTGGACGCTGATGATCGTGCTATCGAGTGCGGCATTGGTGCGGGCAGTTTGTCAGTCTCAGTGGCGAGCGTGGGCGTTGTATGGAATTACGCTCGTCATCGGACTCTACACCCACTATTTGTTTACCTTGGTTGCTCTAGGACACGGGATATACAGTGTGGCGATTGTGGCGATCGCCCAATTTGAACCCAAGCATCCCTCGTTTCAAACGCTACGTCATTATTTGGTTACAGCGCTGCTCGGCGTTTTGACATTCATGCCGTGGATTATCGTCACGCTCATGTATCGATCCCAGCTTCAAAATGCGATCGATGCCACTCAGCGAGGCGCATCGGTGTCGTATCTGCTGAATGTCTGGTTTAGAAATCTCAACCGCGTATTTTTCAGCACCGATTTAGCCACATTTAATCTGCTGCTGGTGCTGCTGACAATCTATGCGCTGTATGTGCTGTGGCATCGCACTCCAATACAGGTGTGGCTGCTGGTAATGACCCTGATTGGCACCCCTGCCACCGCACTGGTGATTGGAGATGTGATCACCGGTAGTATTGCGTCATCGCGCATTCGATATTTGATTCCGTGCTATCTGGGCATTCAACTGGCGATCGCCCATCTGTTTTCGGTTCAAATCACCCAATCTCGGCAGTCACGGATTTGGAGCGGCATTGCTGCCCTCGTCCTCACGGGAAGCGTTGTCGCTAGCGTTCTCAATGTCCAAACCGATGTGACCTGGATTAAAAGCGACAAAGCCGACTATTATCTCCAAATTGTCGAGGCCATTAACACGAGCGATCGCCCCTTGGTGATTAGCGATTCATCACCGACCTATGTGCTGGCACTCAGCTATCGGCTCAACCCAACCGTTCACCTTGAACTAATCGGACATCCCAATCAGGTCGAGATTCCTGACGAATTCGAGTCTATATTTTTATTTGATCCTTCACCTCGACTCCAGCGCACGCTCACGACTACTCAGAGATACCAGCTTGAGACAGTCGTGAAGCAAAACGAGAATTTTCAACTTCTAAAGATATCGCGGTGAGGCGCTGTTAACCATTAATCACTTTCCTTCTTCTCTTGACAAATCCCAGATTAGCACCGTACATTCCTTTGCTGACTCCTGTTTCACATCCTGAGTTTTCCTCTGAATGCTATCCGCCCATTTGCAGCGATTTTTAACCACCCCGGTTTACAAGCTTCGAGACCCCCGGCTGACGTTTTGGCTGAGTCTGAGTCTTGTTTTTGCCGTTGTCTATAGCCTGATTGGATTGCAAGCCCCGTTTAGTAGCGCTTATGTAATTCATGACGATGTGCGATCGCATGTCTTTTGGATGTGGCGATTTTTTGATCCTGCGCTATTTCCCAATGACCTGATTGCCGACTATTTTCAATCGGTTGCTCCTGCCGGATATACCACGTTGTATCGGATTGCGGCGGTTTTGGGCATTGATCCGATCGCATTCAACAAAATTCTGCCACTGCCGTTGGTGCTCATTACCACCGTCTATTGCTTTGGGCTCTGCATGGAGATTTTGGCAGTGCCCGCAGCCGGGTTTCTTGCTACCGTCTTTCTCAACCAAACGATCTGGGCGGTGAATGATGTCGCCTCTGCCACGCCCCGGGCATTTCTCTATCCGCTGCTGATGGCGTTTCTCTATTACGTAGCGAAACGGTCTCTGCTTCCCTGCCTGATGGCGATCGCCCTCCAGGGATTATTTTATCCGCAGACGTTATTTATCTCCTCCGGGGTTTTGGTTGTGCGAATGATTCGCTGGCAGAATGGACTGCGCGTGTCGCGTGACCCCAAAGACTACTGGTTTTGCGCAGCAGGGTTGGGAGTGGCGGCTGTGCTGCTGCTGCCCTATGCGCTGAAAATCTCGGAGTATGGTCCGGTGACGAGTCTGGAAGAGGCTCGCACGCTGATAACGCTGCAACACACCGGGCGCAAAGACTTTTTTAACCCAAACCCGTGGGAGTTTTGGCTGTGTAACGATCGCTCGGCAATTTTCCCGCTGGAATGGTGTCGCAATCCGTTTCCGCTGCACGGATGGGCGGCATTGTTGCTGGTGCCGATGCTGACGATGCCCCATCGAGTGCCACTCGTGCGCCAAATATCGGAGAATGTCGCGCTACTGCTGCATCTGGCGATCGCCTCCGTCGGCATGTATGCCATTGCTCATGGGCTACTATTTCGGCTGCACTTGCCCAATCGCTATACCAAACATAGCTTTCGGATGATCATTGCCGTAGCAGGGGCGATCGCGCTGATCGGGCTTCTCGATGTGATTTTTCGGTGGGCATCAAATCGTCGAGCGAAATCATCCACCCGTCAAGTTGCTGCGATCGGAGCATCAATTTTATTAGTGGGGATTTTGTTTTCCTATCCCTGGCTGCTGCGTCGCTTCCCCAGCGGCGATTACGTCGTCGCAGAGCCGCCTGAGCTTTTTGACTTCTTTGCCGCGCAGCCGACCGATACTCTGGTGGCCTCGCTATCGGATCAGGCAAATAATATTCCTGCACTGTCAAAGCGATCGATCTTGGCAAGTTCAGAAATCGCCAATCCGTATCACTTTGGCTATTATCAGCAAATTTGGGAACGCCAGCTAGATTTGGTGCAGGCTCAATATAGCGCTGATTTGTCAGAAACCCAGGAAATGATTCGCAAATACGGCATTGACTATTTTCTAATCGACGTCGGAGCATTCAATCCCGATTACATTGAGAATGACCGTTGGCTACGCGAAGCCCAACCGATCGCCTCTGATGCAATGGCACGCATGGCTCAAGGCATCAAACCTGCCTTGCAAACGCTGATGCAGCCCTGCTCGGTTCTGAAAGTGAATGGAATGGTTGTTGTGGATGCTCAGTGTGTGTTAGAGGCAAGTTGATTTGTAACGTGTGTAGAACCCCCGCCCTGCGCGGGTTCTACACATAAACTTGAGCCCACAGGGCTATATAATGATGTTCCGATACGGACACCGCACCATCATCTATGACATTCCCCGCTCGCCTGCAACACTGGATCACCGCGCCAGTTCTCAAATCCCGCGACTCGCGGCTGATATTTTGGTTTAGCCTCAGCATTACGTTTGCGCTGATTTACACCCTGATGGGGCTGCGAGAGGCATTTAGCAGCGAATATGTCATTCACGATGACGTGCGATCGCACGTTTTTTGGATGGAGCGATTTATCGATCCGGGGTTGTTTCCCAATGACCTAATTGCCGATTATTTTCAGTCTGTTGCGCCTGTGGGATACACATGGCTGTATAAAGTAGCCGCATTCCTAGGGATTGACCCAATCGGCTTTAATAAATTTTTGCCATTACCGCTGGTGCTGATCACCACGATCTATGGCTTTTGGATCAGCATGGAACTCCTCCCGGTGCCAGCAGCCGGATTCATTGCTACGCTGCTGCTCAACCAAACCACTTGGAACACCCACGACATTCCGTCAGGAACGCCCCGCGCATTTATCTATCCGCTGTTCATGGCGTTTATCTACTATGTACTGCGGAGAAACCTACTTCCGTCGCTGATTACCATCGTGCTGCAAGGATTGTTTTATCCGCAGACAGTATTTCTCTCGTCAGCAGTACTGGTGCTACGGGTGTTGCGGCTTGATGGGTGGCGACCTCAGCTATCGCGCGATCGCCAAGACTATGTGTTTTGCATCAGTGGGTTGAGTGTGGCGTTTGTGATGCTGCTACCCTATGCACTCAAAATCTCAGACTATGATCCGGTGCTCACCGTGGCAGAGGCGCGATCGCTGCCAACTCTAGAAGGCGAGGGGCGCAAAGAGTTTTTCTTTGATAGCCCGCTGAAGTTTTGGTTTTGCGGCGAGCGATCGGGCATGCTCCCCTATAACTGGTGCAAGTACGAGCGTCCGCCTCAGCTTTGGGCAAGCATTTTACTGCTAGTACTGCTGCGATTTCCAAAGCGGTTTCCGCTGCAAGATCAAATTACGAAACACATCGTCATTCTGCCGCAGATCTTGGTTGCCTCACTGGGCATGTTCTTCTTGGCTCATGCGCTTTTGTTTCGGCTGCATCTACCAAGCCGCTACACCAAACACAGTATTCGCATTCTCGTCGCCCTAGCCGCTGGCATCGCGCTCGTACTACTGCTGGATGCGGTACTTCGCTGGGCACAACGGGGGCGATCGCATCCCCTGCGGCGGCAGTTAACCGTCGTAGGAACGCTGGTCTTGATGTCGGCATACATCTTTGGCTATCCCTTGCTAATGGATGAATACCCCAATCCCGACTACGTTAGAGCTGAAGCACCCAAGATGTATCAGTTTTTCGCGCAGCAGCCTAAAGACATTCTGATTGCCTCCTTGTCAGAGCAGGCAAATAATATTCCGTCGATTTCTAGGCGATCGGTGTTAGCCAGTTCAGAAATTGCCAACCCGTATCACATGGGCTATTACAACCAAATTCAAACGCGCGTCTATGACATGATGCAAGCCCAATACAGCCTAGACATGACAGATGTAAAAGCCTTTATCCGCAAGTATGACGTTGATTATTGGTTGGTAGATGTGAATGCATTTCGAGCAGACTATATCGAGAGTAATTCGTGGTTGCGGCAAATCGAACCCCATTCCTCTAATGCGAGGCGCAATCTGCTGGCGGGGCAAACGCCAGCTCTCGAAACAGTCATGAATCAATGCGATGTCGTGAGAACCCAGGGGCGAATTGTGTTAGATTCCCAGTGCATTTTAGAGGCTCCAGCCCCATAAATTCCGATAAAAAAACCAATAAAAAAGCAGCTTCGCTGGAAGCTGCGTGACGTTCCACTTCTTATCGGAATTGTCTATAAGAATACCCTCTCGGCGTAGTGAAATGTCGCCGTGAATTATCAAGATTTGTTGTCGGTTAGAGTATATAGCCCTACGGGCTTAGGTTTATGTGGTGAGCTCCGGGCCGCGGGCTCACAGACACGTTCAACGTCCTAACGCGAGAGCGTATGGCCATAAAACGGCTGAAGGTCTTGCCGCTCAGGTGATCATCGTCACGGTTCCCATGCGTCTAAATCACGACAGGAGTCGATTAGTATCACGTGAATCGCTCCGAAATCATCACAGTTTTGCTTGGAGTTGAATCACAGAAAGAAGTCGTGATTTCACGGACAGTAGAAATACGCCCCTATACGCATACCCGCAAGGACTAATACGATGTTGCCCCCCCTCTACTCAAGCGTTACTGATAACAACTATGCGATTCAAGAGACTAAATCCATCTATTGGAGACGATTAATTGAAGTCGGCGTTCCGGTTGAAGCGGCAAACATGATTGCTTGGGCGATCGCCTACTACGATGTTGCGAAAGAGCTGCCAACTGCTCAACAACGGGCTCTGATCAGCTACTACTGCCGATTTATTTGCCGCGCTGAGCTATGGAGACGGCAGCTATTGCTTCATTCCGCTTTCTTGGGTTGATTTTGAAATGATGCGGATGTCACGAAAAAGCAGCTCCATGAATGAAGCTGCCATCGTGAGTGAGATCGTCAACCATAGAGAGGTTAAGCTTAGTATTCCCAGAAATCTGTTCAAAATTAAACCTCGGTCAAGTCCAGGGCTGGAGTATAGCCATATGCTCTCGCGTTAGGTCGCTGAACGTGTGTGAGCCCTCCGCGCGGGGGAGCACACACAAACCTAAGCTCATAGGGCTACATGGCCGCAAAAAAGATTCATGTCTAAACGTTGGATACCCACGCGTCAGATTCCGTGACTTTTTCCGATTACCCAGTGACGACGGAAAAAGCGAGACAAACTGGATTCTTCAAGCGACAGGTAAATCGGGCGACCATGTGGACAGGTGTGTGGGTTTCGAGTTTGCTGCCACTGATTGACGAGGGTTTGCATCTCAGCATGCCCCAGCGGTATCCCATTGCGAATGGCTGTCCGGCAGGCGGTTGCGACCAGGGCCGCATTCAAGTCGCCTCCCAGGCTCAGTTCAATCAGCGCATCTGCGCAATCGCCTCGTTCTGCTAAGGATGCAGGCACGCTCCGCACTGCCCAGAGGTGCTCTCCAAATTCGTCCACATCCAGGTTGAGTCGGCGGAGTTGGTCAACTTGAGCCTGTAAAAGCTGATTTAGGATAATTGGTGTTTCAATCGGGACGACATGCCAGCGATCGCACAATTGTTCATAAATGACGCGCTCATGGGCAATATGCTGCTCGATCAGCCACATGCCGGTTGGGTATTCTGCCAGAATATACATCTGGTGAACCTGGGCGATCGCCTTAAGAGATGTATGCAAAGCAGGCGAATTGACAGTAGATGATGACTCCGATTCTCTCGTAGACGCCCCATCCGATGGCTCAGAAATGCTTCGGCTCGTGCGATAGGCTCCGGTCGCTTCAGCCACTTTGATCACCTGCCCGATGCGATTGGAATGCGCCGCATCTGAAAGATTCGTCGGATCGAGGCGCAAGGCTTGATGAATCGCATTCGTGACCTGAATCCGCCATCTCTCCATTTCGTGCAGATACACATCCGTTTTGGCGGGGTGACGGTTCCAGTCAACCTGATTGGAATGAACCCGAAGATGCACAAAACACACGGGATGGCGATCGCGCGGTAAAGTACGGCGAAATGCACCCATAATCGTTTGTTCTAACTCGGGCGATCGCACAACACGACCGTTGATTGCGACGCAAATCCAGTCAGTGCGATGCCGATGACAGCGATCAGGACGTCCAACGAGCAGATACAGGGCAGGAGCCGTGAGGGAATGGAAGTCTTCAGGGGGGTGAGTGGTCTGCTTCTCGGTGGCTGGTGAGATGACTAACTCCTGCACGTCGCTGATCTGCACATCGCGGATAAGCTGAGGCAGGATGTCTTGAGCTGTGTCCCCTGACCAGATGGAAAACCAGGGGCGATCGCCCTGTTCAACTGTCCATGTGACGCGGGGGTGGCAGAGGGCGAGATGTTGAATCGTGGATTGCACCGAACGCAGTTGCTGACTGAGAGAGGGCAACCCTTGGCGACGGGCAGCCCAGCCTCCAAAAACATCGTGGGCAGTGACGATGGTGCCAGGGGCGATCGCCACAGTTTCAGTCTGAATTGGCTGCCCTGTTGAGTCATAGCAGACGCGCCATCCCGCCTCTGCATCGGTTTGTTGGCTACAAATCTCTAGATTGGCAAGCTGGGCAAGGCTGTGCAGA
This sequence comes from Elainellaceae cyanobacterium, assembly GCA_051117555.1. GTDB lineage: Bacteria > Cyanobacteriota > Cyanobacteriia > CAZCXK01 > CAZCXK01 > DBGGTD01. The sequence continues at coordinate 22,362 of JBNPEG010000091.1, forward strand.
GCTTCACCTCGAAACCCCAAGCTAGTAATCTTCCATAAATCGTCGCGGTTCTGAATTTTGCTCGTACTGTGGGGAGATGCCGCCGATTGCAAATCATCAAGCGACATACCCGTGCCATTGTCGGTGACGCGCACTCGCCAGCATTCTGGATCGAGTACGACGTGAATGCGCGTGGCATTGGCATCAAGGGCATTTTCGACCAGCTCTCGAACAACCGCCGCAAGAGAATCGATGACTTCTCCTGCCGCAATCAGATGCACCACATCAATCGGTAATGTTTGAATCGTTGGAATCATCCCTCCAGTCAGCGATCGCCTGCTGATAGTTTGATCCTATCGCGTTCGTTATTCCAATTCGCAGAATCATTGCTATATAGCCCTACGGGCTGATACCAATTCTAGATTTTGGATTTGCGATTTTGGATTGACAGCCACCAGCCTTGCAAGGGTTCTAGCCTGTTTATTGGTAGCTTTACTTCGAAGAATTGGTATTAGGTTTCCTAGCGCGAGAGCGTACGGCTATACTGGCGTGGCACGTCTAAAGTAGTACATTAGGTAGGGTGCTGTATAGCCTTTCAGGCATGGCTACGCTAAAGCGTCAGCGTAACGCACCACCATGAGGTTATTTTTTAACAAGCCTTAAACGCTCTCAGTTCAAAACGTCGTGTTTCGAGTTCAGAGCTTCAAGTTTCGAGTCCAGAGCTTCAAGTTTCGAGTTCAGAGCGTCGTGTTTCGAGTTCAGAGCGTCGTGTTTCGAGTTCAGAGCGTCGTGTTTCGAGTTCAAAGCGTCGTGTTTCGAGTTCAGAGCTTCAAGTTTCGAGTCCAGAGCGTCGTGTTTCAAGTTCAGAGCTTCAAGTTTCGAGTCCAAAGCAAGGCTGAGACTCTTGAACCCGGTGCG
>JBNPEG010000091.1:23358-31429 GCA_051117555.1 Elainellaceae cyanobacterium
GTTTCGAGTTCAAAGCGTCGTGTTTCGAGTTCAGAGCTTCAAGTTTCGAGTCCAGAGCGTCGTGTTTCAAGTTCAGAGCTTCAAGTTTCGAGTCCAAAGCAAGGCTGAGACTCTTGAACCCGGTGCGTCCGCTGACGCTTTAGCGTAACCCAACGAAAGGGTTTCCGCTGTTGGTTTTCTCCTTTGGAGACGCTACGCGAACGTAACCTCAACCCAATCTACTAGCTCTCAACATCGGTATCTGTCAATCCAAAATCCCTAGCGGAGCAGAGCGGAGCCATGCCCTCGGGGCTATAAATCCAAAATCTAGAATTGGTATAACTCCATGTCAGCATACGACACGATTTACGACGTTGTGAGACAGATTCCCAAGGGGCAGGTTGCCACCTACGGGCAAATTGCCGACCTTGCAGGATTCCCAGGGCAGGCTCGGCTCGTGGGCTATGCGCTATATCAGGTTGATGCAAAACATTCCGATGTTCCTTGGCATCGAGTCATTAATGCCAAAGGAGAAATTTCCTACTCCCCGTTTCGAAATGGGGCAGATTACCTACAGCGATCGCTCTTAGAAGCCGAAGGAGTCGAGTTTGGCGCAAATGGAAAAGTGAGCTTTCAAACCTATCTCTGGCGGGGGTTCGAGCTTCCCACCCCAGATTCATAGCATAAACATTTTTTGAAACAGACCCGCTATCGATGCGTCCTTCTCATTAAGGTATAGGTGAGATGTATGATGCAGGTTTTGCCATTGCAGTTCTTGACAGTGTGGGTTTTGATAGTGCGGTTCTTAAAATTAATCGGGATATTGCAGATGACTATAAGAAAGACGTTTCGCGTTCACCCGCAACGACTTGCGTCATCGCTAGTGCTCACCACAGTGTTAGTTGTGGGCATGGGTTGCGCATCCCAATCGACCCGCAATGACGAAGAACAGCCGCAGATCTCAATTGAAAGTCCCGCTGCGCCGATTGATACTGACCCAGCCGACACTGAGCGTGCAGACGCTGATACTCCAGGCAATCAGACCTCCACAGACGAGTCAGAGATGATGTCAGAAGAAACCAAGGCGACACTTCGAGAGGCGATCGCCCCCAAGTTTGGCGTATCGGCTGATCAGGTTTCGATCGTTCGTCATAGCCGAGAAACGTGGCAAGACGGTTGCTTGGGATTGGGTAAACCCGAGGAATTTTGCACGATGATGCTAGTTGAAGGATGGCAGGTTGAGGCGCAAGTCGGAGAGCAGAGCAAGGTTTTTAGAACTGATTTGACTGGGGATGTGGTGCGTCAGGTTGAGTCTGGTGAGTCGTGATTTTGTTCATATAACTCTCACGAGGCGATCGCCCTTCAACTCAGCAAAATCGTCATCTTATCAAGGAAAATTGCGATTCAATCGAGTGCGATCGCGACTCTCCAAAGAGAGCGTTTAGGTTTTCGTGTAAGTGCGACCGTCCTCGGTCGCGTGTTTCTTAATCGTAGGGAACTGTAGGGGCGTGAGCGAGACGTTATGCTCCGCATTGCCAGGGCAAACGCACTTTTCCACAAAATTCGGAACACTCTCTAAGTTTGGAGGGCAACGGGCGATCGCCTTATCACGATTAGCGCACACTGAGCCACTCCAAATAGCACCCAAGGTCAAATCAATTTCCCAAACGCTACGATTTGTTCTGTCGTGAGTTCCAGGTTTGGAAAGATTCCCGACTCAATTCAATCGCCTGCCTGAAATGCCCGTCCTGGTAAATATTCATTGCCTCCCAATTGATACACCATCACCGTGGATTGCTTGGGAGAGCCAATATACCGAACGCCACCATATCCGGCATAATCCACGATCCAATACTCTTTAATACCTTTCGCTTCATATTTACCTAGCTTCGTCAGGTAATCGTCTCGCCAATTTGTACTGACTACCTCTATCACCATCGGCGGAGCGTCGTAAGCCACTTCCGGGCTAGAACTATCTCGCAAACGGAGCCATTCTGTTCGATCAAACACGATGATATCCGCCCGTCGGCTTTTTTCCCGTTCCCCTGGTTCAGTTTCGATTTTCAACTGCTTCGATCGCTTCGGAACGTAGGACAAATTCAAGGCTCGACAGTGCTCTGTTAGCAACGCGCAAAGTCCATCTGCGACATCTTCATGCGTTGCATTGGGATCAGTAATCGCCACAGGCACCCCATCAATCAATTCAAAACTTCGCTCAGTTCCGTCATCCCACTCTAGGAAGTCGTCGAAGGTCATGGGTGTGGAGATAGATTGAACCATCGTTCTATGACTCCATTCGATTGTTTCAGTGCTTAACCCCTGCAATGTCTGCTAACGCATTGGCATACTTCTCCAAATCTCCTCGCAGGACTTCCAACTCACTCCGCAAAACAGGTTCCTGATCCCACGCTTTTTCATGCGTTTGGGGGCTAATGCCGGGGGTTTTCTTGGCTTCCCATTCTTGCAACAGCGGGTGCCACTTTGAGAGAAACGGACGCAAGCCATTATTGAGAACGGCGATCGCAATTCCGCCCACCGAATCATGCGACGCCCCCACATCCGGACCCGCCTTCCGCAAAATCTCGCGCGTTGAGCCGAATAAGCTATAGAGCGAATTCATCGCCTCCCGCACGGTTCCGGCATCGGCGCTCAACGACTGCACCGCAACGCGCGTTACCAGTTCGATGTAGAGCTCCCAGGCAGCATGGCGTTCGGTGGAGTCGGCTTCCCACGAGGCAGAGCCAATGCCAAAGGGGAGACTGACGGTGACTTGTTTGAGCACGGCAGGGTCTTTTTTAGGCATAAGTCTGGGGCATGAGTCTGGGACGAAACCTCACCCTAATTATAGGAGGGTTGGTTTTAAGGTTCGTTGTCCAAGACTGTTGTGGATTTAAGAAATGCAGCACATTCAACATGCGCAGTCTGGGGAAAGAAATCGGCAGGCTGAACGCGCGTCAGATGATAGCGCCCGTCATCACAGAGAATCTTTAGGTCACGGGCAAGCGTCGCTGGGTTGCAACTGACATAAACGATGCGGTCGGGCTGGAGAGTCAATAATGTATCCAACACCGTGCGATCGCACCCTTTGCGAGGCGGATCAAGCACCACCAAATCGGGGTGTTTAAGCTCATTGGGCACCCCATCGGACAGACGAGGCATGAGCGTTTCAACCGAGCCTGCCTGAAAGGTGACATTGGTGATGCCGTTTAGATTGGCATTGACAATCGCTTGCTCAATTGCCTCCGGTTGAATTTCTAAGCCAACGGCCCAGCGAGCCTGCGTTGCCAACGGCAGCGTCAGCGTTCCCACGCCGCAATAGGCATCGAGGACAAGTTCTGTACCCTGCAAGTCCAGTTCATCGAGAATGATGGCAAGCAGCGTATCTGCCTGCGCGGTGTTGATTTGAAAGAAGGTCGTCGGGCGAATCTGAAACTCTAAGCCAGCAAATATCTCGCGCAGATAGGGGTGTCCAGCGATGCAGCGAGTGTCTTCACCAAAAATTGCATTGGTTCGCTTGGGATTGAGATTTAGCGACACCCCAACTAGCCCAGGATAGCGATCGAGCCAGCGCTTTGCCTGGTCTTCGAGTCCTGCTAGGTCGGCATCACGAGACACCAGCGTCAGCAAGATTTCTCCTGTCCGCTGACCGATTCGCAATCCCAGATGACGCAACTGCCCCTGATGGCGGTTTTCATCATAGATACTCCATCCTCGCTGCTGAATATCGTGCTTAACGCCAGCCAGTAGAGGATTCAGTCGCTGATCTTGTACGGGGCACTGATTGAGGTTGATGAGTTTGTGACTGCCTTTTTGGTAGTAGCCTGCTTGGACGAATGAAGAGGACGGAGTTTGCAGGGATTTGTGGGATGTGTTGCCTCTGCCGTTAGTAGGCTTCGCACTGACTCTCTGTAAGGGATAGGTTGCCTTATTGCGATAGCCCAACGGCTCTGACGGCAAAACCGGATCGACCGGAGGATTTTCTAATCCGCCGATGCGCTCAAGGGCTTGAATCACCTGATTGCGCTTTTCGATGAGTTGCTGTTCGTAGCTGACAAACTGCCACTGACAGCCGCCGCACTTATCTGCCACGATACAGTTTGGGCGAATCCGATGGGGAGATGGGGTCAGCAGCTCATGAATTTTGCCGTGGGCATAGGTGGGTTTGACGCGAACCAGTCGCGCCAGGAGGCGATCGCCCGGCACGGCATCGGGCACAAACACGACGCGATCGCCCCACCGCCCCACGCCATCTCCGCTATTACTCAAATTGGCGATCGAAATGTCTACCAGTTCACCTTGTCGCCATTCTTGTCGCCATTCTTGTCGCCATTGATGATCTATATTTGCCATTTGACTGTCTAAAAGATTGAGGCAATCGTCGTTGATCCTCTAATGATTAGTTGGATAGACCTACATCTTGAACCCTGACAATATCAATTTCAGGTCTTCGTCGAAGAATACCCCGAACAATTTGGTTGTTAAAGTTTTCGTCCGCTAAGAGGCATAGCATTTCGACCCTTTTTTTGATGGTTAAGTCTCGCTATCAGCCGATCGCGGATTCCAACTGGGTTAAAACGACGCTCATTTTCTTGACGAACTTGCGCGGCACGCTCTTGTCAAATTTTTAGATACGCATTAACTTCAGCTTTTCGCCGCAGGTAATAACTAATTACTGAATACCCATCTGCAAGTTGAAGCGATGGATACTGCTCGACAATTTCTTCTGCTGTAGCGCTCTCCTAAAAGGCAGCAACCACAGTATCCAATGTAACGCGAGTTTCCCCAACAAGAACCACGCCATCCGAATTCAGTTTTAGAGGAGTTGGTTCAGTTACAATCGCTAGTGGCATAAACATCACCACGCTCACTGATTTGATAGTAACAGACCTTCAGGAGGCTCAGGGCCTACGCGTAGCCTGCCCTCCCTGAGATTTGAAGAGTGATAAAGCCTTTGTTTGAGTCTTCAGGAGTGAAGTTCTGCGGTCTTAGATAGTGTCATTGGATTAACACAGATCGCCTCTGTCTAATACTCCCATTTGGGGGATATAGGCAGACTAGAGCCGTCTATCTAACTCAAATGTCGAATATAGGCAGATTCGCGTCATCCTACGCAGACATGATTCTGTCTATAAACATCCTCGCAGTGTGTGATTCTGAAGAGGGGCGATCGCCCATTCCTTAAGGCATCGCCATTGGCCTTAAACCGCATCGACTCAAAACTTAAAATTTGTTACAGCTCTTCACCTTTCGCTCAATGCCCTTAACCCGCTAAAATACGAGCGATAGCCGAATCATTTCAATAATCATCCTCGTATTATGAGTGTAGTTAGTAAAGTCATTCTGAATGCCGACGACGAGCTTCGCTACCCTACTAGCGGAGAACTCAAGGGTATTAATGAATTCTTGAAGACTGGCGAGCAGCGGATGCGCATCGCTGAAACTCTTGCCGAAAGTGAAAAGAAAATTGTCCAAGAAGCGAGTAAGCAACTTTGGCAAAAGCGTCCTGATTTCATCGCGCCGGGTGGTAATGCCTATGGCGAACGTCAGCGCTCCCTGTGTCTGCGTGACTATGGGTGGTACTTGCGTCTCATCACCTACGGTGTTCTCTCTGGCAGCAAAGAACCCATCGAAAAGATTGGGCTGATTGGGGTCAGAGAAATGTATAACTCCCTCGGAGTTCCAGTTCCTGGCATGGTTGAGTCAATTCGCTGTCTCAAGAAAGCGTCACTCGCGTTATTGAGCGCAGAGGACGCTGCCGAAGCAGCGCCTTACTTTGACTATATTATTCAGTCAATGGCGTAGCCCACCGATCAGGCAGACGAATAGGGAGTTTTGGCTAAGGGGAGCCGTTGAGTTTAAATTTTGAGCACTGATTTCAAGTACTGATGTTTAAATTCGGGATTGCCCTCTGCCGTATGCTTCGTTTTCTATTTGCCTAGACCTCAATATTATTTTCCCCGTGATGAGCAGAGGCAGCTAATGGAGGATTAGTCGAGCTTCTATTCGGTCACGGGGATACTTTTGGCAAGGAAAGGAAACCGTCTCAATGCAGCTTGGAAAAATTGTAAAATCTAATTCTCACTGCGACTACATCGTGCAGCTCGATGACCAGATGACGGTAGAAAGTCCGCCGAGTGCGGATGATTATGGGTTTGGCAGCTTCGTGAAACTTGAAGAGAATGGGCGTCATTGGGCAGTTGGAATCATCTACAACTCCCAACTGTTTAATCCAATGTTTTTGAGCAATGGCCCCCGCCTGTCGAGCGAACCCGATCCGCTATTTACGCCCGACTTGATTAATGAAACCCGAACCCTGTTGGGCGTAGTCTTGGTCGGCATTCTCGAAGTGAATGGCAAGACTGTCTGTGGCACTCAAGGGATTCCTCGAATTGTTGTACCAATTAATACGCCCGTGTCGCTCATGGAGCGAGATGAAATTCATCAATTTCATCTCACCCCGAATGGTCGTCCTCAGTTTAGCTACTACAGCCATTTGCTGCGGTGTGGGGGCAGTTTTGCGACCCAACTGACTGAGCAGGTCTTAACTGAACTGATTACTCTCAATCTGTTTTCAGGATCGGATTTGCGAGCCTTAGACATTCTTCGGAAAGAGCTGTCCTGGAAAAGCATGATGGGCGCGATGCGCTAGTGAAGCGTTTGATAGCTCTTGTGCTGGCTTGTGTAGGCTCGCCATCCTCCAAACTCAGTGATTTCGTGATGCGTTTCGCACAGCCAATGTTCTCCTAACACGCCCAGTACAATCTCTCCATCTTCGAGATGAACTTTGCCAATGCATAATCCGGGAGGTTCTTGCATCAGGACTAAGGCAAGGTTGGGTTTCGGAATTTCCCAAATTTCGACGGCGATCGCCTCTCCCCCTCGGTTGACCCGCTGCATTGCCGGATAGCGATCGCCAATTGACCAGAGCCGATAGGTAGGTTCGGTGACCGTTTCGCACATAAACTCAGCACCCGCATTGAGAAGGTTGCGGTTGAGTTCTAGTCCTCGCATGAGAGTGCCGTTAACTGCAAGTTTGATTCCGTTGTCCATAGTAATTTGCACCACAATTTAGGGATGATTTAACCAATTTGGGCGATCGCCCTTTTAGGAGTTAACACCAACAGATAAGACGTATTTTCAGGACTTTTCGGGTATTTGAGGCAATGCGAGCGGTATCGGCCACAGACGTTTTTGGTGATTTCAACTATAATTCAAAATATATACCAAAAACTTGCACCGTTTTATTTGAGAGATCCGTAGCTGTGTTTACCACCCTTACCCGACCCAATTCGACCTCATCAGCGCATCTACCCAGAGATCTGTTCGCTGCGATCGATGATCTCAAGAAAGACTTAAATGCAATTATTCTTGCCCACTATTACCAAGATGCCGACATTCAGGATGTAGCAGATTATATCGGCGATTCTCTAGGGTTGTCTCGTCAGGCAGCGGCTACGGATGCTGATGTGATTGTGTTTGCTGGCGTTCATTTCATGGCAGAAACCGCCAAAATTTTGAATCCAGACAAACTGGTGCTTCTGCCTGATTTAAATGCGGGCTGTTCGCTAGCAGATAGCTGTCCGCCCAGCGAATTTGCTGCATTTAAGGCAGGGCATCCCGACCATGTAGTCGTCTCCTATATCAATTGTACCGCTGAAATCAAGGCGCTCAGCGACATTATTTGCACGAGCTCTAACGCCGTCAAAATCATTCAGCAGATCCCTGCCGATCAGCCGATTATCTTTGCCCCTGACCGAAACTTGGGGCGCTACGTCGCAGCACAAACCGGACGAGACATGATCTTATGGAACGGAAGCTGCATCGTCCATGAAACCTTTTCTGAAAAGCGCATCGTGCAGCTTCAGATTGAGCATCCAGACGCAGAGGTGATTGCTCATCCCGAATGCGAAGATGCGGTGCTGCGCCACGCCAGCTACATTGGCTCAACAACGGCACTGCTGACGTATTGCCAGAAAAGCGAAAGTTCGTCGTTCATTGTGGCGACGGAACCGGGGATCATTCACCAAATGCGCAAGGCAGCGCCCAATAAGCAGTTTATTCCGGCTCCATCATCTAACAACTGCAACTGCAA
>JBNPEG010000180.1:0-30022 GCA_051117555.1 Elainellaceae cyanobacterium
GGGAGGCTCTATGAAATCTACACAGCAAGCTTGGAGGCTTGAGGTTGGGTTCGGAGTCCTCCCCTCAGCGATATGCTTTTAGGATAAATCCGAGGGGCGTACCGCTTATATACAAGGTTGGGTTGACTCAGGAAACCCAACGCTGGCAGGGTTTTCTCCATAGAATTGACAAAGGCTGGTGACATGACGCAACTGACAACGCGGGATAGTTTTGCTGAATCAGGCTTATATCTTCGACTCCGGACGCTTCGACAATTCCTTAAAGCGCTGGTGAGGAGTCCAAGCTCGAAGATTGGAGCGATTATTTTGCTGATTTTAGTTTTTACTGCGATCAATGCCGGGGCGATCGCCCCCTATGACCCGTTAGAACAAGGAATCGGACCATTACTATCGCCGCCGAGCGCTGCCCATTGGTTTGGGACTGATGAATTTGGGCGGGATTTGTTTAGTCGAATTGTATTTGGTACGCGCCTGACGCTCAAAATTGGCTTAATCGCAGTCGGCATTTCAATGACCGCAGGCGTGCTGATTGGCTTAGTGGGTGGCTATGCGGGTGGCTGGCTTGAAAGCCTACTGATGCGAGCGGTTGATGTATTATTTTCATTCACTGAAACTCTCATTGCGCTAGCTGCTGTTGCCGTGTTGGGGCCGAGTTTGACAAACGCCATGATCGCAGTCGGCGTTAGCTCAATTCCGTTTTATGCCCGCGTCACATACGGGGCGGTGCTGGTTGAGAAAAATAAAGAATATTTCAAGGCGGCGCAAGCGGTTGGAGCCCGACATCTGCGGCTGATCTTTCGCCATATTTTGCCCAATATTTTGTCGCCCATTATCGTGGTGGCAACGGTGGGGGTGTCTGTGGCGGTCTTGTCTGCGTCTGCGCTGTCGTTTTTGGGGTTGGGCGCGCAGCCTCCGTCCCCTGAATGGGGAGCTATGCTAGCAGCCGGACGAGACTACTTCCGCCTTGCCCCCTGGATTACCACCTTTCCAGGATTGGCGATCGCCTTAACGGTGCTAGGGTTCAATCTTCTAGGCGATGGTCTGAGAGAAGCGCTTGATCCTCAGCAGCGGGGACGAGGATAGCAGAAGCAGTCCACAGGTTGCGAAGTAAGACCAATTCTTCGAAGTCAGGCTACCAATGAACAGGCTAGAACCCTTGCAAGGCTGGTGGCCATCAATCCAAAATCGCAAATCCAAAATCGAGAATTGGTATAAGACAGGTTCAATTCTACAGCGGGTAATGACGTAGGTATGACGTTCTCAATTGTTGCTCGTGACCCCCACACTGGAATGATGGGCGTCGCGGTCTCTACTAAAAATTTAGCGGTGGGTGCGCTGGTGCCCTTTGCCAAATCAAACATTGGGGCGATCGCCACCCAAGCCACAACCAATCCGATGTTGGGCATCAACGGCTTAGATTTACTCAGACAACACGATGCTGAAACCACCCTCCAGCAGCTTTTACGTCAAGACGTGGGTCGAGATCATCGCCAGATTCACCTTGTTGATCGCGACGGCAAAACCGCCGCATGGACGGGGCCCGACTGTGTTGAATGGGGTGGACATCTCACCTTTGCAAATGTTTCCATTGCAGGCAATATGTTGGTCAGCTCAGATACCATTCAGGCAATGGCGGATGCGTATCACACTCATACGGACATCGTGTTCTCAGAGCGGCTATTATTAGCTCTAACAGCCGGACAATCCGCAGGAGGTGATAAACGCGGACGACAATCTGCCGCACTCTACATCGTAGATGATCAGATTTATCCATTTCTCGACTTGCGCGTAGATGATCACAGCCATCCCATCAATGAGTTAAAGCGGCTCTTAGTTGAATCGCAACAAGACTACTATCAAGACTTTCGGCGATCGCTCCCGACTCGCACTAGCGCTTGGGGTCAGGTTGATTCGCTCTCAACATCGTCCTCCATTGCCGTTCAACCGTAATAACAGTTTTCAGTCGTATCCCCCAGTTCAAAACCAGTTCAAACGTCGCCATGACTCCACTCCTAGATGTTCGCAATTTAGAAACTCGCTTTTTTACCCCCAGCGGTGTGGTTCAAGCCGTCAATGATTTGTCATTTCAGGTTAATGATGGTGAAACAGTTGGCATTGTTGGAGAATCGGGTTCGGGCAAAAGCATTACTATGCTGTCGGTCATTCGGCTGATTCCGACACCTCCCGGCAAAATCACAGGCGGAGACGTCTGGTTTGAAGGACGGAATCTACTTCAGCTCAGTGATGAAGAGATGCGGAAGATTCGCGGCAATCGCGTTGCGATGATCTTTCAAGACCCGATGACGTCGCTCAATCCGGTGTTGCGAATCGAGAAACAAATCACCGAAGCCATCACGCTTCATTTAGGGTTGTCTGAGACCCAGGCGAAGCAGCGTGCTGTTGAGCTATTGGAAAAGGTCGGGATTCCGGGAGCGGGCGATCGCATCCGCAACTATCCGCATCAGTTTTCGGGTGGAATGCGGCAACGGGTCATGATCGCGATTGGGTTGGCATGTAACCCAAAGCTGCTAATTGCAGATGAGCCCACGACTGCCCTCGACGTAACGATTCAAGCGCAAATTGTCGAACTCGTAAAGCAACTTAAAGCTGAACTGGGCATGGCAGTGGTGTGGATTACCCATGACCTTTCGTTGCTAGCAGGCATCGCTGAACGAATCCTGGTCATGTATGCTGGGCAAATCGTCGAGCAAGCATCTCTCCATGACCTATACAAAAATCCTCGCCATCCTTACACGATTGGGTTGCTTCAGAGTATTCCTCGGCTAGATGCCCAGCGTCAACACCGCTTGCAAACCATCAAAGGGCTGCCACCTGATTTGACTCAATATCCAAAAGGCTGCCCCTTTGCGCCTCGATGCAGCTTTGCAATTGACCATTGCTACGAGACGGACCCGCCCCTTGAGCCCGTTGAGGATGATCACACCGTTGCCTGCTGGGTGAAACCTGTGGGTCGTGATGTTCTTCAAGAATCTCAAGCGGTTGCATCCTAGCGATCGCCCGAGATTTTCAGACTCTTCAAAGTCCTTCAGATACACTCTCTCATTCTTGTCACGCGTTATGGTCGAAACCCAGGCAAATACCTCAAATACCACTCAGCAAAGCACGTCGCTCATGCAGGTGAATGACCTGCAAGTCTACTTCCCAGTATTTCAAGGACTGATTTTGCAACGTCAAACAGGATGGGTGAAAGCCGTTGATGGTCTGACATTTGATATCCGTCAAGGCGAAACGTTAGGCTTGGTCGGAGAATCGGGATGTGGCAAAAGCACAACCGGACGAGCCATCTTACAGCTCATACGCCCCACCGGAGGGCAGGTCTTTTTTGAAGGTCAGGATCTGACTGCCACTCAGGGTGAGCCGCTGCGCCAAATGCGACAACGGATGCAAATGATTTTTCAAGACCCCTACGCATCCCTCAATCCTCGAATGACGGTAGGGGCGATCGTGGGTGAACCGTTAGAAGTATTTAATTTAGCCTCTGGAAGCGCCAAGCAAGACCGCATCCATCAGCTCCTCGAAGTCGTTGGGCTAAATCCCAAATTTATCCACCGATATCCCCATGAATTTTCGGGTGGGCAACGGCAGCGCGTCGTCATCGCGAGAGCCCTAGCTTCCAGTCCAGACTTTATCGTATGTGATGAGCCTATTGCGGCCCTAGATGTGTCTATTCAAGCCCAAGTGGTTAATCTGATGCAGTCTTTGCAAGACGAGTTTGGGCTAACCTACCTCTTTATCGCGCATGACCTCAGCGTGGTGCATCATATCTCCGATCGCATCGCAGTTATGTACCTAGGCAAGATTGTAGAACTGGCAGACCGTCTATCTCTCTACGAAAATCCGCTGCATCCCTACACAAAGGCACTACTATCAGCCGTTCCGATTCCCGATCCAGTCATTGAGGCAAAGCGAGAGCGCATTATTTTGCGGGGTGATGTTCCGAGTCCGACGAGCCCGCCTAAAGGATGTCGGTTTCATACGCGGTGTCCTATTGCGGTGGATGAGTGTCGTCAAGACCCAGAACCTGAGTTTCGAGATGTGGGGAATGGGCATTATGTTGCGTGTCATCTGGTTGAGTAATTAGTCGTCAGTAGGCACTGCAAGGTAGATAATCACCCCTATGGAGAAGGATGCCATTGCCCCATGAGGTGGGATGTGCATCATCATCCAATAGGAACTCATTGCAATACTCAACCGAATCCCGATAGGGCTAGTTACGTATTCTAGAAGGTCGAAAAGACCCAGCAATGCTCGCATGATAGTCAACGCTGAAACAGACATGGCTTACGCTTTCCCGGATAGAAAACCAACTAAATTTTGGATAAATGATTGGCTAATTTGACTGTCATGGGCTTGAGATGAGGCAAGTTCTACTACCTCAGATTTGGTTTCTATGGAGGGTGCAGTAGCAATGAGCGGCATTTCTTCTGCTAGACCTGACACCATAAGCCGAAAGGCAATTTGCTGGACTTTTTCGGTGGGTAGTTGAAGCTGTTGGGCGATCGCATTCAATGACACCGTTCCATCTGTAAATTCCCAGACCTGCCATTCAGCTTGATTGAGCCGCAGTTGAGGTTTGCCGTCGATGGCGCTGATTAGCGCTGAGGTGGGCTGAGGTAGCTTGTCGGCTAGGGCAGACCAGTTTTTGAGTGCGCGCAATCCCGCTAACGTCACTTCTGTCGCGGGTGCACTCAACCCCGTCATCTCAGAGGAGGGAAGCGGTGCTTTGGGGTCAAACTGAAACCATCCATCATCGAGCGTGAACAACGCACAGATTTGCTGCATCACTTGTGAATAGAATAGAAGCTTGAGCTGCTCTGCACTCAGCACCCCTTGAGATTTGAGATGTAAGCCTGCTGGGGTATTTTCCGTGCGCGACTGAGCAAGACGAGATGCAGCGCGATCGCCCATCCAGCCGCGTTGACTGATTAATCGAAGTAAGCCCTGCTGATCGAGAGTATTCGCAGCCGCAACAATACGGCCTTGATTAAACCAAACGTGATGGTTTCGCTTTTTGTCCGAGCCTGCTTCTCCTAGCGCACAGATAGTCAGTAAGCCAATTTTGCTGCCTTGCTCCAAAAACTGAAATAGCTCTGCTAGAGTGAATTCTGCTAAGTAACCTGTAATAGCCATGATGAATCCTTATAAATTAATGGTGTGGTTGCAACTAAACTGTGTTTGTGTCTAGTGTGTTGCGTTTCTAAAATGCCTGATATTGAAAGCTGGAGTGATGACGTGATGGTAGAGAGAAGGTCACACAAAGCATCCTTGCGTAGAGTGCTCGACCAATTTGATGATAGCTCTTGCAACAGACGAAGCATCCGTTGGGTTAACCTGAATCATGGGAGGGCACTTCGATGAATTCAAATAGCCAAGCGCAATACTAATATTTTCAGGCTCCCATGCGTCCTCGCAATCGACGTGGGTTAACCCAATGATCATCGGAACGTGCGATCGCTGTTTCATAAATGTCAGGATGCGACGGGCATACCGAAACTCACCGGGGCGATGCGCTGCGACTAGTAGCACGTAGGCATGGGCTTTGCGGATGAGAATGTCCCACATGAAATCAAAACGCGATTGCCCAGGAGTTCCATACAAATGAAGAGCCATATCAGGACCAAATTGCAGCCGTCCAAAGTCAAGAGCCACCGTCGTTTTTTTCTTTAAATAGAGTGTTTCATCCGTCGCTCTGCAATCGGTATCCACAACCTCGATTTCACTAACTGAGCGGATAAAGGTAGACTTCCCGGCACCTACAGGGCCGGTCACTACTAAGCGCATGATTTCCATACTAGATGCCAAGCAAGTAATCGTTATTGCCAATAAATTAGTTATTGAAAGTCATCCATCTGTGGGAATTTGGGCGACAACCTATACGTCCTGGTAGTGTTATGTCAATCAGTTGCGTAGGTCTATTAGATAGTAGATATCACGGTATTGCTGATTCCAGGAATGATGATTGAAAGGGCAAAGCTACATCACCGTATGAGGCGTTATACCAATTCGCAAATCAGAGTTGCGCAAACCGTGAAAACCACTCAGCGACCCCACTTACCCATCCCACATCCGACATCCAAAATCGGAAATTGGTATGACTGCTATCTAAATGAATTCTACGGATAGAATTCTACAGATAGAATTCTACGGATAGAGTGGATCGCTCATATCAAAGCATTTTTCAGCTCTGACAAAGCACGCTTGATTTCTAACATCAGCAATCCTTGCTTTGCTGCTTGGTTCGCCAAAACCAAGAAAACTGCATCCTCACCGCAACTCGTTAATACACCATATCCTTGATTGCCTTCTACAAAAATTCGATCGATGGTGCCCCTGGCAAGTTCATTACCGATGCGTTCTCCCAATGAAAGCATTGCTGCCGACATCGCAGATACCCTTTCTTCATCCATTGCGCCGGGTAGACTTGCCGCTAGAGGTAACCCATCTGGAGTAACGACGGCTGCTCCTTGAACATCATTAGTAGACGTCACAAAGTTTTGCAGAATGCTGGTTAATTTTTCAGTGCTAATTGCCATGATTGTTCCTTGTCAGAGTGAGAAATGAGAGGAGATATCAAATAGAAAAGGGGATTGAATACCTAACGAGACATTACATCGCATTGGCGCCAGTGGTGATCAGTCGCCTAAAGAGATTCTCAGTCCACCCTGTTTCTCGTAAAACCGCAGAGGATGAAATCTCAATATAGGCTTGTTCAATGAATGCCAAATCAATCATGCAAATTTTGCTGAGCGCATCGCGAACTGCTTCATCTTTGCCGTCTGTGTGCGATCGCTTGCTGACTTCATGAACGACTGTCGCCATTGCTGGAACGACATGCTGAGGACCAATGCCGATGCGGACATGAATAATGCCAATCTTCCAACGGCACTCAGCGTAAGCATCGCTCCAGTCATCAATACCAGTAAACATTTCATGAAACCATTGAACAAACGTTTCTCTGAGCCGATGAATTCGTCCTTCAGAGGCATTGAGAATGGCGCTCATTTCTTCGTCTCGCCCCATGTAAGCATAAAAGTGATCTGCCATGTCAGGGGCAATGAGCAACCCCCAATCCGCATTTGCTTTTAGTATTGCTTTCTCGTCTGCGTTAAAGTTCGTCCGAAATGACATTTTAGTCATGAAAGAATGCGGCTCTAGTGCCATGTGAACATGCTCCTTTTGAGGAAATTGGGTCATTCATGCTCACTGTTGTAACAGCTCAATCGATACGTTTAACATCGAATGAATACGTAAATTAAAAGTTGAGCGTTTCGGCTGAATTGATTAACAATCCTCGATACATTGTTCACTAAACTTGACAGAAAATCCTCGAAAATGACGAACTTACACAAAGTATTGTTAAGTTTCATCAACCCAAATCCAGACACATTGCTTAATCTAAACAGCATAATTTAAGCTGATTCTCTGGTTCGCGACAGAAAAAGATATGCGTGATTAGCCGAATCTGGCTCCAGGTAAGGATTGCAAATTTAACAATTTTAATATTGTTATATGTAGTTGGATTGGCTGATTTTCAATACGCCAATCCAAACAGGTGATCGTCTGTCCACCGCTTAATGATTTGTTAATGATCGATTGGATGTCTAGAAAATTAACTTTTTTGTCAGTTGGTTTCAATTAATTTCAACCCTATGTTGTTTTGTATCTAATAGAGTTCGTATATTCACGAGTAATTTTGTATACGTTTCTTAAAATTCCGCCCTTAATTCTTCCCTTGGAGATCCTATCCGGGGGTGCGGCAAAGACCTCCACAGGGGATAAAACCTCTCTACTCAACCTGAATACCCTCTGCTAGTGAGAAACCAATCGCTCTGAGAATCCAATCGTTTGCAATTAAACCCAAATTTGTTGTGCTATGTAAAAAACTTTGGGGTATGAGGGTCAAACTTTATAAAATAAGAAGTGGAAGGGTTATTCGCTATGTCACGACTATTTGTCTAGATCAAATCTGAACTCTTCTGTAGCTGTATAGCTTGTAAATTTCGCGTACATACAAAGACGTTGAACTGCAAGGTGATAGGCGAAACATAAGGATATCAATCGGTTCATGAATATCGATTAGGGGATTTAGAGCTGAGATGCGATCGCTTCAGCTAATCAATCATTCTGCAATTTTTCAATAATTCACCTATGCTTTAAATTCAACTGATATAAATTCTATCAATATGAAAACTTAGAGATATTTTGTTGTTAGTGTCATCTAGCTAAAGACATAGTTTCTAAAGCATATTAAAGCATATTAAAGCATATTGGCTTAATTATTGACCTTACTTTTTAACCGGAGATGAGCAAATGAATAGACCACAATCCTTAGTTAAACAAAGCGAATTGCCTGATCGACTGGTTCTCGACTGCAAAACGACTGAAGAATTGGGACGAGTTGATGAATTGTGGCTTGATCCCCATGCTCATGAGGTTAGAGGGCTGACCAGCCAGACAGGATTTTGGAACAAGAAAACCCGCGCATTTATGTGGGAGCGGATTAAAACCATTGGCAAAGACAGCATATTGGTAGACAGTGAAGGGATTGAAACACCTGTCAAGAAACCTGAAGGCGTTAAGCCCATCATCGGCCACGAGCTGTGGACTGATGCAGGCAGTAAAGCCGGTCACATCGTTGACTACCTGATTGATCCAGAGACTGGCAAGATTGCTTACTATCTGTTTCGTTCAGATGGCTGGAGTGGTCTTATGGACGGCATTTATGCATTGTCACCCGCTGCCATTTCGAGCATTGGAAGTAAACGTCTTATCGCAGACGATACTGCGGTTCGTGAGAGTGAGAAGTATGCCGAAGGGTTAGAACAGAAACTGCACGCTGCCCAAGAATTCTTGAAGCAGGATTTAGAAAAAACTAAAGACGATTGGGACGTTGCCCAGCAAAAGGGGCAGGCGATCGCCGAGCAGGTCAAGGAAAAGACTCAAACCGTCACCGAACAACTTAAAGACTCGTTGGCTCAATCAGATTCGTCCCCGGACGCGACGCCATCATCGGATAACGATTCCGAATCCGATACAGCAGCGGCATCCGATACAGCCGATGAGCGGAAAACGAGTAACGTCTAGCAGTTGTTTCCGTTTCTACAAAGGAAGGTAATTAATATGAATGATCGTCCTAACCAATCCCACGATACAGAGAAAACTACCGATCATGCCGCTGTGGCGAATGGACAAGATGCGACATTGGCCACGGGCGATCGCCCCGGATCGCGAGAAGAGCATTTAGAAGACCGCATCCACCAGGTGCTAGAGCAAAAGCTCATTTCACTGTTGGATAACGAAAGCACCAACCGAGAAATTCATTGGCTTAGACGGCAGGTCAACTGGTCAATCGGGTTCTTAGTTGCGCTGATTATTGTGCTGGGTGGAGCGTTTACATGGTTTGCCTATCGCCTGCAAACCCGGGTGCAACCCACCCCACAAACGGCGACTCCCAGTGAGATCGCTCCCGAAGATTTAGAGCAGCTTGAGCAGTTTCAGACTGAGATTCAAAACCAGATTCAAACGCTGGGCGATCGCATTCCAGAAAACTTGCCAGAAACCCTCAGCACCAATCAAGACCAGCTTCAATCTGTCTCTGAACGGCTTGCCACCCTGGAAAGTGCAGTCAGTGAAAATCAGCAGTCACTGACTGATTTGGAAACATCAATTGAGGACTTGGATCAATCTCTCCAGCTTGGCGAGCGCGGTTTGTCTAACTTGCAGCAAGAATCTGATTCAGGTTCGAATTCGAGATGATTTTACGGGGTTAGCCACATAGAGTTGCTAACGCGGGCAAGATGCCTACACTCCCATTTGGTATGACGAATCCCAAGGAGAACACACAGCACTCCAACGGTCACGTCATACCATTTTCCTATGACCTCACGGCTTGTCTATTGGCATAACGTCCGCTAGGTCGAGAATTTGCGGAATCAAGTCTTCACGCCGCACTGCCATCATATGCACCCCTTGGCAAAGCTGTTGCGCAAGTTTTACTTGCTCGGCGGCAATTTTCATGCCTTCCTTCAACGGTTCTGACGAACGGTCTAACCGATCAATAATGGCGTCGGGAATATGGACACCTGGAACGTTGCGGTTGATAAACCGAGCATTTTTTGCCGATTTCAGCAGAAAGATCCCGGCCAGAATGGGTTTATTGGTATTTGCAGCAATCTGAGTCATAAACTTTTCGAGGCGATCGAAGTCTGAGATGAGTTGACTTTGGAAAAACTGAGCGCCTGCCTCCAGTTTGCGCTCAAATCGACGCTGCAATCCCGACCAACTAGGGCTTTGCGGATCGACCGCTGCTCCTGCGAAAAGGTCGGTTGCGTCATTGGGTAACGGCTTTTCATTAAAGTCGATGCCTTGATTGAGCGTGTCGATCAGCTTCAATAACCGCACCGACTCCATTTCAAACACTGATTTTGCCTTAGGATGGTCGCCCGCTTTCACCGGATCGCCTGTAAGCGCCAAGATATTGCGGATGCCCAACGCATGCGCGCCCATGAGATCGGCTTGGAGGGCAATGCAGTTGCGATCGCGGCAGGCAATTTGGCAAATTGGCTCAACTCCGTGCTGAATTAAAATTGCAGACGCCGCCAGTGACGACATGCGGAGAACCGCCCGACTCCCATCCGTGATATTGACTGCATGCACCCGATGCTGAAGCAACTGCGCCATTTTAACCATGTGAGCCGGGTTGCCTCCTTTAGGCGGCATCACCTCAGCGGTGATCAAAAATTCACCCGATCGCGCAGCGCGACGAAACCGATTCATCGGCACCGGAGACACCAAATTTGTGGGTTGAGATTGGGAATCGAGCATCTAAACCTTGGGAAGGGAGTCAAATGATCGTAACGCTGATCTGACACCTGGATGATGGGTTTTCATGATTCACTATACAGAATCATGATTACAGTGGCGTTGAATAGCCTAAAGCATCTTTCACTCTAGCAAGTGTCTGGGTGGCGATCGCCTCCGCCTGTTTTCGTCCGTCGCGCAATACCGATTCTAGATAGCCTTTATCAGACATAATATCGTTATATTTATTTTGAATTGGCTTCAAGGCTTCAACGGCTGCATCGGCTAGCAATGGCTTAAACTGCCCCCACCCCATATCGCTACATTCTGCCTCGACTGCTTCTTTGGTCTGATTTGACAGCAGCATATAGAGCGCTAGCAGATTATTACACTCAGGCCGCTCCGGATTATCAAACTCTAACCCTCTGACTGAGTCTGTTTTGCAGCGCTTAAATTTCTTTTGAATGGTTTCGGGCGGATCAAGCAGATTAATCCGGCTGAGTTCAGACGGGTCAGATTTCGACATCTTGCGAGTGCCGTCAGTCAGACTCATCACTCGGGCGCCCTCCTTACGAATGAGCGGATCGGGTAGCTTGAGAACGGGCACATCAGTAGAGCCAAACTGGTAGTTGAGACGCGCCGCAATGTCGCGCGTTAGTTCAAGATGCTGCTTTTGGTCTTCCCCGACAGGCACCTTATCCGCGTCATACAGCAAAATATCAGCCGCCATGAGTACCGGGTAGTTGAGCAACCCAGCCCCAACATTTTCGCCCTGCTTGAGTGCTTTTTCTTTGAACTGCACCATATCCTGAAGCCAATTGAGCGGCGTAATGCAGGTTAGCAGCCAAGCGAGTTCGCTATGGGCTGACACATGAGACTGAACAAAAATGTTGGCGTAGTCTAAGTCAATGCCACAGGCGAGATAAAGCGCTGCAATCGTATAGGTATCTTGAGCGAGGGTTTGCGGGTCGTGGGGAACGGTTATAGCGTGTAAATCAACCACACAGAAAAAGTTTTCATATTGGCTTTGCCCGTCTACCCAATTGCGAATTGCGCCTAGATAATTGCCCAGGTGTAAGTTGCCTGTCGGTTGAATGCCGGAGAGAACGCGCTGCTTGCCCATAACGATTGGATAGATTAACGAATGTATAGCGACAATAAATTAAATGACGAATAACCCTGTCGAATCGATACAAAGAGATGGAACTATCTTGGAGATTATAAACGCCCAAGAATACGATTGGATAGCATCTGAAGTGTCTAATCTTTAACTCACATCCTTGGCTTAGCTTTAAGAAAGACCCAATATTAATGAACATTTAGTGAACATTCTTTGATAAAATTAAGCAGAGTTTAAGAAATGTAACATCATTTCGTGCCGACACTTTGAGTTTTAATATCTATGTCTAGATTATCGTGTCCAGATTACACCTCTCAGCTTCAGCACTGCCTCGATTTGGCAGAAGACGTTTCCAAGCATTCGGAAGCAACGCAGCAGTTTGAAGACCTTCGAGAGCGAGTGGCGGCTCACAATCCAGAAGCGGCGGATTTGCTCACCATGCTCTGGCAAGATGCGTTATCCAATCGTCGGTCTGCTATCTTTTGGCAGGAGCTATGCAATGTTGAAAAAGAGTTAACCAATCGCATGGCAGAAAGCCACATGCAGCTCCGCCAAAACTATTTGCGACTGATGCAAGAGCAGTGAAATTTTTAGGAGTCGATCTGGGCTGGGTGTCAGGTGATAGTGGATTGTGCTGCCTGAGTTGGCACGATGATCATCTTACCCTGTCCAATCTTGATCGACTCGTTCGGGTTGAAGACGTATTACAGTGGATTGATTGCCTCGTTAAGTCAAGTGAGACGGCGGTCATTGCGGTGGATGCTCCGACTCTGATTCCAAACAAGACGGGAATGAGGGTGCCCGATCGCCTGGCTCATCGACACTTTGGTAAGTATCATGCAGGTTGCTATCCTGCCAATTTAAATCGTCCATTTGCTGCTCGCACCGTTGGCTTTGGACTCCAGTTAGAGGAACGAGGATTTGTTCATGATCCGGCGATCGCCCACTCCAAACCCCTAGGGCGCTATCAGCTTGAAGTATTTCCTCATGCAGCAATGATTCATCTATTTCGGCTTAATCGCATTATCAAATACAAAAAAGGGCGCGTCGCCGAACGCAAAGCCGGGCTGACTCAGCTCCGTACCTACATCCTCAACGTGCTGCCGACGCTTGATCCCCCCCTCAAATTCGTCACTCCCATTCCTGATATACCCACGACAGGCGTTGAGTTAAAGCGTTTAGAAGACCGACTCGACAGCCTTATTTGCGCCTATACGGCTGCTCATTGGTGGTATTGGGGCATTCAGCGGAATTGGGTGTTGGGCGATCGCACATCGGGCTATATCGTTGTACCGACTCCGTTTGGGATGCTAACTAGGAATGCTAACCAGGAGCTAGGTCGCGACTCACTATAGCTGACTCCAGAATTCAGTCGCGCCATCTTGCCAAGATATACTACATACGTGTTACATTTGTAGTCATACAGATTTATACGCAATTCAACCTTGTGATGTTTACTTAGGTCTGACCTGGGGCGGTGTGGTATGACAAAATTTCGCGATATTCTTCACTATTTTCAGCCATATTGGGCGATCGCTACCTTCAGCATTGCCGCAAGCAGCCTGTTTGAAATTATTGATCTGCTAGTTCCCTATGCAATCGGTCAGATTCTCAACGTTCTTTCGAGCGAGACGCTTGATCCGCTCAGTTCAACCTTGGTTAATGGCATTGCTGCTCTGACAGGGTTGCCCGTGAATCGCTCCCTATCATTGGGAGTCTTGTTGGCACTCATTTTTGTAGTCACTGTAGTGCGTGCTCCCATTCAACCTTGGATTGGCACCTGGTTTCATTGGGATATCCCTCTACGGGCGCGACGGGATCAAGCGGGGCGCGTGATGGAAAAGATTCTCACCCTGCCGCTTGAATTCTATGACGAAAACAATCCAGGAAGGATTGCGGGGCGGGTGGCTAGAGGGCTTGCCAATCACACCTGGACATATCCCGAAATTGCGGGACAGTTGATTCCTAAGCTGTTTCGCGTCGTCGGCATTTTTGTCGTGATCTTGCTGATTGAGTGGCGAATTGGGCTGCTGTTTTTGGCATCGTTCGTGGTGATTCTCAGCGTTACGCTGAAAGATCTAAAACACCTGATCGACAAAGAAGAAATCCTCGATCGCTACATGGAGAATACCGAAAGCCGCACGTCTGAAATTATCACCAACATTAAAACGGTCAAAGCATTCGCGACCGAAAATCAAGAGCTTCGGCGGCAGCGGCAGCGGCTTCAGCGAGAATTTACCATGGTCGATTATCGAATTCACCGAGGATATGTGAAGCTGTTTACCTGGCAGCGGTCGGTCATTCAAAGTTGCGTATTTGGAGTGTTGATCTTGACGCTATGGGCAACGATCCGAGGTGAAATTTCGTTAGGGCATTTCATCACGACATTGACCATATCGAGCATGGCGTATTCCGAGCTAGAACCAATTAGCACGATTGCGGAAGTGTTTGCCCGTCGTTTTGCCTCGATGTTGCGCTTTCACGAATTCATGAAAGTACCGACCGGACTCGATGCTGCAACGCTGGTGCATCCGTCTGAGGCGATCAAAACCTATGAGTTCTCAGGGAAAGTTGATCTCTCCCATGTCTCATTTGGATACACCCCCGATCGCTTTGTACTGCAAGACATCAACCTGCTGATCGAACCCTGTCAAACCGTGGCATTGGTCGGGCGATCGGGGTCAGGTAAATCAACGCTGGTGAAACTGTTGTTTCGCTACTTTGAACCTACCCACGGACAAATCTTAGTGGATGGACACGATATTCGTTCCCTGGATGTAGCGGGATATCGCAAGAGGTTGGCGATCGTTCATCAAGACGTAGATGTGTTTAACGGAACGCTGCTCGATAATTTGACCTATGGAAATCCGTCGGCAACGTTTGACGAGGTTGAAGAGGCGTGCCGAATTGCGCGGGTTGATGAATTCATTCATCTGATGCCGAAGACCTATCACACGGTCGTAGGTGAGAGAGGCGTTCGCTTATCGGGCGGGCAGCGGCAGCGGTTGGGCATTGCGCGGGCGCTATTGATGAATCCTGACATTCTGATTTTTGACGAAGCCACATCGAGCTTAGATTACGAATCAGAGCGATCGATTCAGCTAGCAATGCACAGCATTCTCGGCACTCGAACCACCCTTATCATTGCTCACCGACTCAGTACTGTGAGAGAGGCAGACAAAATTGTGGTGCTAGATCAGGGACGCATTGTTGAGGTCGGCAACCACGATGAATTGCTGAATCATGGCGGCATTTATCATCGCCTGCATCGGTTACAGGAAACGGGAGAACTGGTAGCGTGAATGATCGAGAGAGACGGTGGGGGGGATGGGGGATGGGGTGCGAAATAACCGCAAAGTCCTGATATAAATTCAGCAAATTTCCTGAGTTATCTTGTTTAAAGCGTAAAAGTTATGGGAACTCTGGAATGTGGTGCAAGTAAATTCTCGGATATAGCCTTGTGGAATTCTTGCCCCAATGAAGGTATACAGGAGCCGTTATGCGGACAGTTTTCATCCGGGCTCATTCCCATGACTGGGTGCGCCAGTGGCTAAAGGAAACGCTCACCGAGAAAGCTAACTTTCAACCGCTCAACATCATCACCCCGAATCGCCTTGCTGCCCGTGCATTGGGAATCCCGAAGCGATCGCTCGCTGACCTGGCTCGGGAGATGTTGGCAAGCCATGATCTCCATATCGTTCCAGCTCTAACGGCTCAACGGCTTCTGCGAGACGCGATTCGTCAGACCATCCATCCGGCTGATTTAGACGGTACGACTCGCACGTGGACATCAGCCATCAAGGCGTTACTTCAATCTTCCGCAGTTCTTAAGATGCCTGACGTTCCAATCTCAGCGAGGGCATCTCAGCTGATTCAGGTCGCCCAGACCTATCAAACGTTGCTGCGTCAATACGGATGGGTAGATTCGAGCGAACTCCTGTGGCGATCGCTCGATTATCATCCAAGCTCGTTGCCACTATTTGTGTATGGCTATGGTCAACCCACTGCCGATGAACTAGCGTTTATCAATGCGATCGCTGGCGAGGACAGCGTTTATATGTTGCCCTGTGTTCAACATTCTGACTTTGCGGATATCGATACTGCAATCCAGATGTTAGAAGCGGCGGGTTGGCAGATTGACCAGACCGAACCCATTAGCCAGTCAAACTCGGTGGGCAACCAGCTCTCCTGCCGTTTTGTCAGCAATGATAATTCTATTACTAATGATAATTCTACTACTGTCAATACGTGCTCCGTTTATGCCTACGGAACCCTAGAAGCGGAGGTGCGGGGCACGCTGGCACACGTGAAGCAACTCCTGATTCAAGGCGTTTCGGCACGAGATATCGGCATTATTGTGCGGGATGAAGTGGCGTATGGAGAAAAGCTTCTTGACATTGCCTGGGAATATGACATTCCCCTGCGAGTGCTCTATAACGTGCCCCTTAGCACGACCCGGCTAGGGGGGTGGATCAATCTGCTGCTGGATGTAATAGAAAATCAGTTCTCGTTTGAGAATACCGCAACGCTGCTGAGCCATCCTTTATGTAGCAATCCTGATAGAGAATTTTGGAGTGTCGTGCGCGATCGCCATCCCAGTAGTTTTGATGCCTGGAATGATGTCAGTCAGGAGATTTTAGACATTGATCTGTCGGCATTTCGATTGCCCAATCATGCAAAGCGCAAAACCTGGGTCGAGCGAATCCAGACCATTCTCACGGTCGTTGATCTCCGTAGACGATGTGCCCGCTGGGCTCGTGAAAGCTTGGCCTTGAGTAAGCTAGAGCAGTCATTATATGAGCTATATCAACCGCACGATGAACCGCTTTCACGCACCGAGTTTTTTCAAGACCTGCGCGATGTGATGGCGATCGCCCAGGTGGCTGCCCATCCCAGACGAGGCGGCGTTGAACTGCATTCACCCACTTCTGTCATCGGTGCCCAATACAGCCATCTGTTCATTATGGGGATGGCAGAGGGCGTTCTGCCAAAGATCGTGCAGAATGACGGGGTGCTCGACTTTTTCGAGCGCAAGGCTCTTCGCGCAGCAGGAATTGTGCTGCTCTCTGCGGCAGAGCAGACCCGGCGTGAATCCCTCGCTTTCTATCATGTGCTGCTGACTGCCATAACCCACATCGTCTGTTCATATCCCAAACTGGTAAATCGGCAAGAACAATTGCACAGTCCCTATCTAGACCGATTAGGACTGTCTGTCTCCCCAAGTCCTGAGCGTCCGATTGCGAGCCGTGAAGAATTGCGAAAGGTCATGCTACGTCATGAGGTTCAGGACGAGGATGAGGATGAAGTACTCGCCCATGCGCGTCATGCCTGGAAGGTTGAGCGACGGCGGGAAAGTAGCGCCCCCTATGACGCCTATGATGGCGTCACGGGCATTCCGGTGAATTGGACGAATCATTCATCGGAGGGAGTTGGCCAACGCGCCTTCAGCGTATCTCAACTCACGAACCTAGGGCTTTGTCCATTCAAGTGGTTTGCCGATAAAGTGCTCATGCTGGGTGAACCCGACGACGTCGAAGACCAACTGAGCCCCAGTTTGCGGGGCAGTCTTTATCACAAAGCATTAGAGCTCCTGTTCGATGAAGTGACAGAAAATCCAGATTTAAAGGTGACCGATTTCCATCTACTGCAAACAGTGTTTAAACGCGCTGAAACAGACCTCCAGCTTCCCGCATTTCCAAACTGGGCGGCTCAGCGAAACGAACACCTCAAGACGCTGAGCCTAGCCATTCAACAGCCTGATTTTTTCCCAGATGGGGCAGAGGCGATCGCCCTTGAAGAAGAATTTACAGGCAACTGGCATGGCTTCCAAATTCGTGGACGGGTGGATCGTATCGATCGTACTGATGACGGACTCCTCCTCATTGACTACAAAACAAGTTCATCTGCACCCAAAGGAGTCAGCAATGCTGACGGTAAAGCCTGCATCGACCTGCAACTATCGATTTACAAAGACGTTGCAGCTCCAGCGCTCTTCCCCGGTGAACGAGTTACAAATGCCTACTACTACTCGCTGACGAAAGGTAAGAAACTGAAGGATCTCAGCAAGTTACCCACTCAAGATGAACTTGCAGATGTCGCAGAGCGGTGTCAGTCCCATCTCAACAACGGATACTTTCCTGTGAGCCCCGATACCGGGCGTGACGCATGCAAATACTGCGCCTATGACCTGGTTTGCCGTCAAGGCAATCGTCTCAGCCGGAAACCCCGTACTGCACCCACGGAGGAGTCATGAATTCAACCCCGACCCCCCTCACACCTCAGCAACAGGATGCTGCTTACACTACCCACAGCATTGCCGTGACTGCTGGAGCCGGAACGGGTAAAACCCACATGCTAGCAGAACGCTACTTGCATCACCTGATGTCTGGCTATTCTCCATTAGAAATAGTGGCGCTGACCTTTACGGAAAAAGCTGCTACCGAGATGCGATCGCGCATTCGCAAAACAATCCAGAACAGAATCCAAAATCCAGATTGGATTGCAGAATTGGACGCAGCTCAGATCAGCACCTTTCATGCCCTCGCTGCTCGGATTTGCCGGGATCATCCTGAAACCGCTAATGTTCCACCTGACTTTACTGTGCTAGATGACCTAGACGGAACGCTATGGACGGCAAACGCTCTCGTTGACGCATTGCATCATATTCCCGACGCGCTCTACGAGTATGTCCCATATTCTCTGATGCAAACAGCGATCCGGACATTTCTAGTTGATCCGTTAGCTGCAGAACACGCATTGCAGAAAGGGCGCAATGATTGGTTGCCCATCCTTCAACAGACTCAGCACGAGGCGTTAGCCACCCTACTACATGACGATCGGTGGTTAGTTGCAGGTGATATCTTGCACGCTCACTCTGCCCCTAATGACAAGTTAAACGAAATGCGGGATGCCGCATTAGAATCGGTGGCATTTTTAGTCGGAGAGCGGACTACTATTCTTGAGTATGGTGATGACATTACTTCGGTTCTCAACGTCCTTAATGGATTGAAAATAAACTGCGGGCGGCAGAAAAATTGGGGCGGCAAAGATACGCTTGATGCTGTCAAGGATGCCATCAAACTTGTGAGAGAACTAGCGCGAGATGCCCTCAAAGCAGGTTTGGTGACACTCAATCCCAATGAATGGGATGACCAGACCGAGGCAATCCTTCCAGTCCTGCGGGAAGGATTTGAAGTCGTGCGATCGCACCTCCACCACGCTAAGCGACAGCAGCGAGTCCTCGACTTCAACGATCTAGAAATCCATGCCCTCAGAGCTCTCGAACAGCCGGATGTGCAAAACTACTACGCTCAACGCTGGCAAGTATTTCTGATTGACGAGTTTCAAGATACAAATCCCATTCAAGGCCAACTGCTTGAACGACTCACCCAAGGCAAATTGCTGACTATCGTTGGCGACGTTAAACAATCGATTTATGGCTTTCGTCGAGCTGATGTAGAGGTATTTAAAGCGTGGTGTAATCGACTCCATCCAACGCCAGATCGTCCTATTAAAGAACTCAGCCTCAGCTTTCGGACTCACCACACTCTTGTTCAAAAGCTTAACGCTGTCTTTGAGCCAATTTTGAATCCCCTGCACCAACCGCTAGAAGCGTATCGCCAGCAAGAACCGTTCCCGTCTCCCTACTTGCAGGTGTTTACTGTTCGCGTCACAGACAGTACAAAATCCGATATTGGACAGCGCCGTCGCGTGGAGGCAAATCACCTGGCGAACTGGGTCACCGATCTGCTAGCCAACGGTGCCCAGGTGCATGACAAATCAACCGGGACTCTTCGTCCTGTTACACCCGGAGATATTGCAATTCTCTCTCGCACTTGGGACCCCCTAGACGTTTATGGCGAAGCCCTAGAAGGGTTGGGGATTCCTATCCTGCAAGTGGGAGGTGGCAACCTGCTCGACACCCGTGAAGCAAAAGATGCCTGGGCACTACTGCGGTTTTTGGTAGATCCGAGAGACGATTTAGCGCTCATTGCGGTATTGCGGAGTCCGTTCTGTGCCGTGAGCGATCGCCCCGTCTATTACAAGCCTCTTTCCTCGAAGAGGATAACGACGAGCTTTAAACGATCTGTAAAAGACTAATATCAGTAGTTTTAGAGAATGAAAGTCCCCATTCATACCTGACATAATTTCTGCTATCTTACAGATTTAATTCTGATGATGAAATTTGGTAGCGTAGGATATATTTGTGGATATAAACCTAATAGATCCCTTTTATGAGAAATTTATTTGGAACCATTGGAAGATTTATTCTTATCGGTTCTGCTGCCTTTGGAATTGCCTCTTATGCAAACTTACGCCATTACGAAAGCTATTGGAATGGTACTATCAGGCGAGTTCAAACAGTAGACTTCAATATGTTATCTCACATGCTACCCACCAAACTTTCCCAGGCTTTGATTGAAGGTGATGAGCAAGAGATACAACGAACACTCGACAGTAACTATGGGCTATTCGGTCTGGTTGTTACTGATTGTAAGACAGTCCAACCTGACTGTTTTAACCAGCAAATTCAACGTGTCTCCAACTCTAATCTGCTTTGGAGAGATTTACTGAATGAAGATAATTTAGCCACTTCTACCTATGACGTGCTAAGAGATCCACCACCACTCTATGCAGAAGGTAGCTATGATAGCTCTCGCGATCATATTCGTAATGCCACAGGATTGAATAATTCTGGCAGAATCATTGGCCGAGTTTATTACGTGCGAGGAGTTCCACCTACATTCCTAGGCTCCTATTTACAGTGGATACTGAGCTGGCCGAAGAGCTTCTTGAGTGACAGCGGTGCGAATAGATACTATGCCCTGACTACTATACTTTTTGGCGCTGGTGGGCTTTGGACATGGATCTTTGTAGAATCAATCCACTCCAAACACCGGCATCAGGAGCGGCAAGCTAAGGCAAAACAAGAGCAGTTGCAGGCAGAACAGGAAAATCTCGTATTGGAAGCTCAGATCTTGCGTCAACAGCTTCAAGAAAAATTCACTGAAAATTTACAACTCATTGAGGAACGCAATCAGAATCTAGCTGATTTGCAAGCTGCCCAGTCTCGACAGCAGAAGCGAGAGTTTGAACTTCAGTCTAGTCTTCAAAATCTACAGAGTCGGCTATCTGCTCAGGATCAAGTAAACTCCAAAGAAAAGCAGCGACAGATTGAGCTGCAAAATATTATTCAGCAGAAGCAGCGAGAAGCAGAATTACTGCGGGAGAAAATGATTGCTCTACAGGCTCAACAACCAGAGAAAGAGCAAGAAAGACAGCAGCTTCAGAAAAAAATTGCTGACCTCCAGAGAGAGCAGCAAACCAAGCACAAGCGACTAGAACAACATGTCGCCGAATTAGATGAGCTATGGCAAGAATTGAGTATACAATCTGCCGAAAGGGAAGAGAAGGCCAAACTGGCAGAACTGCTATCTCAAGAAGTTGAGGAGGCAAAGCGCCAGCAGCGCGAAGCGCTTCAGCAAAAAGAGAACCTTCAAAAATCCATTGAGCAACTCTCTCAAGAGAGTCGAAGAGATAAACAAAGGCTGAATGCTCTGGAGAGCCAAATTAAAGACGGAAAGCAACAAGTAAATGAGCTTAAATCTGTCATTAGCGATGTAAGTCGGAGATCTCTCAATCATTTTGAAAGAGCCATTATTCAGGTTTTAGAAGATAGCTCAAAGGTCAAATCTTTGGCTTGGTTAATACTACCTCAACTAGATGTAAGTGAGAGCGGTAGAAATAGCAGCAGCAAGGTTACCGACTGTGTTTTGATTGGAAAGTCTTTTGTCGTGGTGGTCGAAGCCAAAAACTATCTTGGCAAAATTCAATCATTAGGAGATGTTAAGCGCACTTCCTGGCAAGTATCTAGCGACGGAAATAAAGGAATGGAGATAGGCAGTTGCTGGGGAAATAATCCTTATCAGCAGGTCGATAGCTACACGAAAAGTGTTATGAAGATAATCCAGGATAAGCTGCCTTGGAATAAAAATATTACTCATAACAAGGTTTCTTGTTATGGAGTGGTTGTGTTTCCTGATAATGCTGATTTGACAATGTTAGACACCGATTTAGGTAGTTATTACAGGATTACAAACTTAAGCAGTTTGCTAGACGTCATTCATAAACTAGAACGTCAAGCGCAGCAACAGTCTCGGTCAGGTCACAAAAGTTTATCTCCTCAGGAAATAGAGGCATATCTGTGTGGTAAACCTCTGCCAAAGTCGGCTTAAGGATCGGTCGTAGAAAGTTGAGGTTGAGGTTGAGCTAGCGGTTTTAGTCCGCAACACGAGTATCGAAAAGTATGATGTCTTCTTAAGTGAGGAACTGCTCTGCTGGAATTATGCATCTAGCAACCTTGACATTCAAGGCGCATGGCAGACTCTGCACCAAATTATCAAATGACAAGCATAGTTTTTGTCCAAGAGCCAACAAATTAGTAGACTGCTTCTAGCTCTGATGTTTGTCTTACAGGCAATCAACGCCAAAACCCAACGTCTCTATGAGAAACAACTAACATCATGAGCAAAAAAGCGACAAGCTTCGTTATCGTTGGGTTTCGCTCTGCTCAACACCAACCTACAGAATCCTACACTTTTAGGCTGATAGACTCACGCTGATTTCGGCGCTTTGCGATGACGTCCAACCCCTTAGATAGAAACAGCCACCTTCGATAGATTCTCTTCCCACTTACGCGGTGGACTTGCGCGGCGAATATTCCGCCAAATTTGCGTTGCCGCTAAGGTTCCATCCGCAACTGCGACCGAGACTTGGTTCACACCTTGCTTCAAGTCGCCTAAGGCAAAAATGCGATCGTGGGTTGTTTTTGCCATATCATCCGTGATCAGATTTTCACCCTTCCATTCCAGTCCTTGAATCCCCTTCAAGTAGTGATTGTGGTAGATCGATCCCATATTCACTAACCCTGTAGTGGCTTCAACAAGGGTGCCATCAGCAAGCTCCACCCCGCTCATCTGATGATTTTCTCCTAGGAATCGGGTAATCGGAGCTTCGTAGAGCGGATATCCGTGATCGGCCAGCTTCTGTTTCATCTCATTGCCGACGGTGCAAAGTCCATGGGTCAACACTGAAATGTATGGAGTAAACCAGTTCAATACAAATGCTGCATTGATTTGAGATTCCGATCCTGCAATCAAGACTGCCTTTTGATCCCACATGTCAAACCCATCACAGATCATGCAAACGTGGAGAGTATATCCTGCATAATCATAGACATTTTGCATGTTGTCTAACTGGGGCAATACATCGATGACTCCAGATGCAGCAATCAGATACTTACTGCGAAAGACTGGATAGATGCTTTCTTTCTTGCCTACTTTTGCTCGTACAGCAAAAGTTTCGCCCTCATCAACCACATCTTCAACGTACCCGTAGAGGTAGTCTCCTCCCCAGTCCATCACTTGCTTAGCTCCATGGCTCAAGATATTTCGCCCGGGAGTATCTGGGTCAAATCCTACGTAGTTGCGCAAATCTTGCATCCAGAGCGATCGCCCTCTACCCTTCTCGATCACCAGGCACTTAAGACCATAGCGAGCTAGATAGATTGCGGCAGAAAGCCCACCCATGCCACCACCCACAACGATGGCATCATAGAGAGTATCGAGGCGTTCGTCGAGATTTTTACTAGAAAGTTTCATTAATAACCTATTTAGATTCCTTCACTGGATGTGGATTCAGGCAAATGGAGTAAGTCGTTAGATAAATGCAAAGAGGGACATTCATCGCAAACCCCCTTTGCATTTATTTAACATTTAAGACTATCTCTACCGGAGTTGGAGATGAGGAAAACTAGCCAACGAATGCTAGACGAGGCTCAGAAACACCAGCAGGCTCAGAACCTTTCAGGTATGCCAACATGGTGTCAGCATCAGAAACCTCAAATGGATCAGTTGGGCAGTTGTCTCCAAAGTCTGGCTCGACAAAGATTTTCTCAATCTTGCAATCGTCAACCAACATCGAGTAACGCCAGGAACGCAAGCCAAAGCCGAGATTGGACTTATCAACTAACATTCCCATCTTGCGCGTAAACTCAGCATTGCCGTCAGGAAGTAAGAACACATTCTTTGCGCCAATCTGCTTGCCCCACTGAAACATCACAAAGGCGTCATTAACTGACACGCAAACGATCTCGTCGATGCCTAGAGCTTTGAACTCATCGTAGAGTTCTTCATATCGAGGCAAGTGGTTAGACGAGCAAGTCGGCGTAAACGCACCCGGTAGCGAGAAGACAATTACCTTCTTACCACCGAAAATATCTTGAGTTGTCTGGTCTTGCCACCGAAAAGGATTAGGGCCAGGTACGGATTCATCCCGAACGCGGGTCTTGAAAGTTACATCGGGTAGACTTTGGATAACGGCCATATTTACCTCTCTCGTAATGTGAAATAACTTAGATCGTCTTTACTTCAGTGGCTGCTGCCACATCTTAGAATAATTCTGATTTAGGAATAAATCAAGGGTGAGAATTATTTATTTCTAACTTATTGTATAAATTACGTGTAGTTCTTATTTAAGAATGATAATCTTCTAAGTAAGTGATAGAGTTAACCATTTGAGCTGCACCAGTCTGAAGCTCTTGCGGCATTATGCAGGGGTGTTCTAATTTAACGTTCGGAGCGAAGTGCTATGCAACAACACGCAGATACGACTATCCAAGCGCTGAAGTCTAAGGGGCTGCGGGTAACGCCTCAGCGATTTGCTGTTTATACAAATCTGCTCGCCCGTGCCGATCACCCAACAGCAGATGACATCTTGGGTGATCTCAATCAAAATGCCCCAACATCCTCTCAAGCGACAGTCTATAGTTCGCTACAGGCATTGCGCGATGCTGGATTAATTCGTGAGGTTTTGCTTGATCACGGTGTCTGCCGCTACGACGCTAATGTGTCACCGCATCACCACTTTCGGTGTACATCGTGTGGCAAAATCGAGGATATTGCTTGGGAAGAGTTTCAGGGAGTCGATATCCGAAAGCTACGTTCAGGTCTGAAAGTAGAGGGGTATGAAATTACAGTTCATGGTCTGTGCGATCGCTGTAATAGTCATTAGCTTGAAAAGGGGAAGGAAACCCTACTTGCTACCCATCAGCAGTCGCGAATTTACATTCTCAGCTCATGACTAGCGGCAATCTCCGGTCGGAAATCTATGTGTTGACTTTGCACGTCTCCATCAAAACCAAACTCTGCGCAATACTCTGATCCCACCCGTTGCTTGACTTGATTCGTATCAATTACTGCTTGAAATTCTGGTGATAGACTATTTGCAGCAGGACTCACTCACTCTACACGCGTGATTTCGCGTACTCCTACAGCCCTTTCTAGATAAACTCTAATCTTCAAAACTATAGCGGTATGCACTTGGGTTAAGAACGGTGGTGTAGGGCGAGGCGCGCCCCGCACCACCGTTCCCGTACTTGACGCAATTGCAAATTGCCATAGGTTTAAATTGCTGTGAAATTGAATAAAGAAGAAAAAAGTTTTTTCACTGTCCGTTTTACACGTTACGATTCAACTAAATTGATCATGAAACACACATGCCATGCTAACTGAATTCCAAAAGCGCAAACTCATCAAGCTATTCAGCATGTATGACACAACACATAACGGTTCGCTAGCACATCAAGACTTTGAAAAAATCGCCAAGCGAATCATTGATCTACGGAACTGGTCACGACGCTCTCCACGGTGTCAAATCCTATCAAATAAGTATGAATATAAGTGGAAACGTTTGCTTACAAAAGCTGATAAAGCCCACGACCAAGAAATCAACTTAGAGGAATGGTATGCCTATCACGATTTAGTGTTGAATGATGGAGCCCTCTATGAAGAAGAAATCGAATCTCTTATGAGGATTGTGATTGATGCATTAGACACGGATGAGGATGGAAAGATCAACCAGCATGATTGGGGCAATTTCTTAAGCGTTTATAGTGTTTCACCTGTATATGCACAGCTTGTGTTTTCTAAAATTGATGGCGATCAAAAGGGATTGCTAAGTCGAGACGAAATTCTAAAGCTTATTTTTGAGTTCTATCATGGCAACGAGTCAGATAGTCAAGCCAATTTTATGTTTGGTCCCTATTAGGGTGACTCAATTTATGGCTTTGATTATGACTATCGATGGCAGCAACGGCATCTAACTTCGTGGGATCTAACTTCGTGGGATCTAAGGATACAGAATTTTACCTCTGCACCTTTAAACATCGTTTGTGACTGACGGGATGACTATATTCCCGACGATTGCAGCTCACTAGATGCAATTTAAATTTCGATCATAGCGGGATTTGCATCATCGTTGGCGATCGCCCAGACCAACCCTACCAAGGAACATTAAAAGATTAGCATGAGAGGCAATTCTCAAAACCAATTGAAGCTGTCTCAACTGCGAATCTTAGTCAGCGTTGCTGAATACGGAAATTTCAGTGAGGCAGCCCTAAGGCTTGAGATGTCTCAGTCAGCCGTGAGTCATGCGATCGCCACCCTTGAAGACCATCTGGGGATCGTCCTTGTTCATCGAGGGCGACGGGGTGCCCGCTTGACTCCCGTTGGAGAACGCATTGCCGACCATGCGCGTGAAATGATTCGTCATGCTGATGAGATCGAAAGAGAGGCTCAACTTGCCAAAGGGCTCACCAAAGGACAGATTCGGATTGCCTCGTTTCGTAGCGTAGCAACGCAGATTTTACCCGCTGTGATTGCGAAATTCCATCAGCGATTTCCCGCGATCGCGGTGAGCCTAGACGAATATGACGACTATCCCCATATAGAGCAAGCTCTCCACGACGGGAGAGATGATATCGGCTTTACATTTATGCCGGTTGGCAAAGGGCTAGACGGGTGGGAAATCTATCGTGATGAATTTATAGCGTTGTTACCCGACACGGTTAAGCTCGCTGGTTCTCAACTTACCTGGGACGAACTAGCCAATCAACCCATGATTATGCCGCCGATCAACGATGTAATGATGCGTCGAGTTTATATGCATCTCCATTCGCACGGATGTCGGCCCACTATTGCTTACGAAGTAGAAACAGACTCCACTATTGTCAGCTTGGTATCTCAAGGATTGGGAGCAACAATCCTACCCAGATTGGCGGCTGAGCCAATTCCAGCGAATGTTAAGACGTATAGCCTACCAGATCCTCTAGAGAGGATTATCGGCGTGGCGGTGTTAGCGCACGCAATGCATCCCCCTCCTGTCTATGCATTTTTAGACATTCTCAAAGAAATTAACATCTAAAATGGGGCGATCGCCAGCCATCAAATCTGATAATCGAAGATTGAATCAGGTATGGTTATGGGTGTGGTTTTTCAAGAGGCTTGAGACACAATGTGCTGGTGGCGATTTGTCTGTTTATTTATCGTCGGAGTGGTGATGAGTCTAGGCATTGCCTGCTCACGACCCACCCCACAAGTTTCGTCATCTCCTCAGACGACCGAATCAGAAACTGCGGCGATCGCGGAATCGTCTGAACCTGCAAAACCATTGCCCCCAGAAACCCAAGCCATCATTGACAGCATGGGGGCAGAGGGGCTGTATAATCCGCCTCGGGGTGATGTGCGACTGCTGGTGATTAGCGATTTGAATGCGTCGTATGGGTCAACCGATTATGACCCCGACGTGGATAAAGCGATGCAGCTGATTCCCTTTTGGCAGCCTGATATGGTGGTGTGCAGTGGCGACATGGTGGCAGGGCAAGACCTAACGCTGCCGCCTGAGCAAGTGCGGGCCATGTGGGCAGGCTTTGACGAGCACGTTGCTGCTCCCCTGAGGGATATGGGGTTGCCCTACGGGTTCACCATCGGCAATCATGATGCCTCCAGCGCACTGGGCGTAAATGGCTCCTTTTTGTTTAAGAGCGAGCGAGATCTGGCGTATGAATATTGGGATGATCCCAAGCATGATCCCGGCATTCAGTTCATCGATCGCTACGAATTCCCCTTCTATTACACCTTTGAATTTGACGACATCTTTTTCCTGGCCTGGGATGGCTCGTCTCACCACATCCCCGATGAAAAGCTCGCGTGGATCGAGAAAACCCTAGCCAGTGAACAAGCGCAGCAGGCTAAAATGCGAGTGCTCTTAGGGCATCTTCCCCTATATGCCGTCGCTATCGGGCGCAACGAACCCGCTGAAGTGATGGAAAATGCTGACCAGTTGCGAGAAATGCTCGAACGCTACGACGTTCATACCTATATCAGCGGTCATCATCATGCCTACTATCCGGCGCACAAGGGTGACTTGCAACTACTGCATATGGGCATTTTGGGGTCGGGGCCGCGTCCGCTGATTGATAGCAACCTTCCGCCTTGGAAAGCGCTCACCGTCCTCGATATCGACTTTGATTCTCCCGAGCTTACTACATATACGACCTATGACATCCAAACGCTTCAGCAAATCAAGTATGAACAGCTTCCGCGTTTCCTAACGGGGCACAACGGCATGGTGATGCGGCGAGATGTAGACTGGGAAGACCTAGAGCCATTGGAGAAAACCGCGTGTGAACAAAAGCTTGGCAAGGCACTCTGCGGCGCTTAACTGGGCACTTATTGGTGATCAATTTGGATAGTTGCGATAGAGGCGTGTTTGCGCAGGCGATCGCCCCTAATGAGTTGTCTCTATTTCCTAGCAATAAGTTGGTGTAGTAATCCCATGATTAATCGACGTTGTCTGCTGCGAACCTTTTTTCCACTATTTGCCGCTGTGCTACTTTGGGTCATTGCCTGTCAACCACAACCCCAGTCAGAATCTGCATCATCTCCTACGTCATCGCCAGCCAACGAGGCTCCAGTGTATCTAAATGGCACAGGCGCAAGCTTTCCTTTCTTTATCTATCAGCGCTGGTTTAGCGAATATAACACCCTGCACCCCAACGTGCAGATCAACTATCAGCCCACTGGGAGCCAGGTAGGCATTCAGCAAATGATATCGGAGACGATTGACTTTGGTGCAAGCGATGTCGCCATGACTGATGAACATATCAGCCAAGCAGAAGATAGCATCGTCATGGTGCCGATGACCGCAGGCAGTGTGGCGATCGCCTATAATTTACCCGGTGTTGAAAGCGGATTAAACCTTCCTCGCAGCGTCTATCCCGATATTTTTCTGGGCAAAATCACCACCTGGAATGATCGTCGACTTGCAGACGCAAACCCAGATATGTCCTTACCCGATTTGCCCATCGTGTTAGTGCATCGCGCTGATGGAAGCGGCACCACGGCAGCGGTTACTCGACATTTGAGCGCTATTAGCCCCAGTTGGGAGGAGCAAATTGGAACTGGGCTGAGCGTGCAGTGGGCAACGGGAGTCGGCGTTAAGGCAAATGCCGGAGTCAGTGCCCAGATTCAACAGGCAGAAGGCGCCATTGGCTACGTGGAATATAGCTATGCACAGCAGCTTGATATGCCGATAGCTGCACTTGAGAACAAAGCCGGACAGTATGTATTGCCGGATGTGGAATCAACCGCTAATGCCCTTGACAATATCCAGCTTCCAGACAACTTGCGAGCATTTGTTCCTGACCCCGATGGTGCGGATGCTTACCCTATTTCGACCTATACCTGGATGTTGGCATACAAACAGTATGACGACCCGGCAAAAGCCAACGCCCTCAAAGACCTATTTCAATGGTGTTTGACAGACGGGCAGCAATACAGCGAAGAACTCGGATATGTGCCGTTGCCAGACGACGTGGTGGGTCGAGTGTTAGAAGCTGTTGAGCAGATTCAGTGATTCTTTGCTCAATTCATATAGAACTAATGACAGATGAAATACCGAGTTCAACCAGCAGACAATCAAGCTATATAGCAATCCCATCTGGGTTGTGAGTGGTGGGGCGGGCGGCGCCCGCCCCACCACTCACACACAATTCACAAGCAATTTAGGATCGCTGTAGAACACTGAACGATTAAATCATGACTGCTGTGCGAGGGCTTGTTTGCTTCTTTAGAGTACAAGAGATGAGTCGACACGCTGGCGATCGCCCTAATGTCTTAATGTCCTCAGGAGTAGGCCATTAGATACTTGAACGTTTATACTTTTCTATCTTTTGTCGGAAAC
>JBNPEG010000180.1:30122-31291 GCA_051117555.1 Elainellaceae cyanobacterium
CTTGTTTGCTTCTTTAGAGTACAAGAGATGAGTCGACACGCTGGCGATCGCCCTAATGTCTTAATGTCCTCAGGAGTAGGCCATTAGATACTTGAACGTTTATACTTTTCTATCTTTTGTCGGAAACATAGCGCTCAACATTTCATTACACTTAAATTAAGCTTGAGAAAATAAATATAGAAAAAATCACGTTGCAGTATCCGAATCCGATCTGCTCGATTGCTTCA
Source organism: Elainellaceae cyanobacterium (assembly GCA_051117555.1). GTDB lineage: Bacteria > Cyanobacteriota > Cyanobacteriia > CAZCXK01 > CAZCXK01 > DBGGTD01. Next base: position 30,350 of record JBNPEG010000180.1, read on the forward strand.
GACGTTGATATGACTGAGGTAAGTTGGGGCGATCGCACTCTAAATCCCACTTCCAAGTCCCACTTCATAGTTACATTTTTTTGTTGATGAATCAAAGAGGCACATTATGCGAGGCTTTAAATTAGGCTCTATTTTGGGTTTCGAGATTCGCATTGATTTGTCCTGGCTGTTGATCTTTTCTCTGATCCTATGGACATTAACCGCGAATCTGTTTCCCGCAAACTATCCAGGGCTTTCCGAAAGTACCTATATCATCATGGGTGTAACCGGAACGATTCTCTTTTTCGTTTCTCTCGTCATTCATGAGCTTTCTCATTCCGTAGTTGCTCGCGCCAAAGGCATTCCAGTTGAAGGGATTACCCTATTTGCGTTTGGTGGCGTGTCGAGGACGCGAATGGATGCTGAATCACCCGGAGATGAATTTCAAATTGCAGGCATTGGTCCTTTAACTAGCCTGATTCTTGCCGGGGTGTCCGCCCTTGTTTGGTATCTCGGACGAAATGCCGGACTCGGCGTGGCCATCTTAGGAGTTGCCGCCTACTTAGCTTGGATTAATACGCTTTTAGCTGTATTTAATCTACTGCCAGGATTTCCGCTGGATGGTGGACGATTGTTCCGCTCAATCGTCTGGAGGTTCACCAATAACTTGAAGACTGCTACACGAGTGGCATCAATTGGTGGTAGAGTTTTAGGCTATGGGCTGATCTTCTTCGGCTTTTGGCAGCTATTTAGCCCTGGCCCTAATCTAATTGGTGGGCTTTGGCTCGTTCTCATTGGTTGGTTCCTAAACAATGCGGCGGAAGTAAGTTATCAAGACTTAGTCGTTCGCATGGCACTGGAAGGCTTACGAGTCCGGGATGTAATGACTCTTGAACCCGAGACAATTCCGTCTAGTTTGAATCTTCAAGAACTTGTTGACCAGTACTTCTTTAACCGCAACTA
>JBNPEG010000189.1:0-31159 GCA_051117555.1 Elainellaceae cyanobacterium
TAAAACGGGTCGAAAAGTTGCTGAAGATTTCAAAGCCAACATGAAGATTGTCTTCGATGAAGTTTTACCACAATGGAATTACACAGCCAAACCAGAATTACAGATTATTTAATTCCCGTTCCTAAGCTATCTGGCTAAAGCTATATTACGTGTTGCTTGCGAAACGCAAGGTTCAAACCTTTACGATTGTGCAGGAGTCCGCGAATGTGCACTGCAGTCTTGACGATGGCAATTCTGTCTTCGCATTGGCATGTTCGTATGCCACGTTGTTAAAACAGCGCCAACATTGGCATGTTCGTGCGTCACGTTGTTAAAACAGCGCCGACATTGACATATTCATGCGTCACTTTGACTCTGAGCATTTTCAACTAACAGCTTGAACTGCTCTTTCGTGTAAGAGGCAGTCAGCAGAGGAGCTATGATTTCAGGAGTAAAGGATATGTTGTGCAATTTACAAAGTTGAAGAAGTCGATGAACCAATACAGTATCTATCTTCTTTGACATAACGTTCTCTGACTCAGGCAAATCAGCCATTAGGATAGGTTCATCATTTTGCCTTTGAAGTTGTTGTGTTACGTAGCCAGCTTTGTAAAGCAAGTATATTACTGAACGGAGCTCTCCACGAGTTCGGTTATGCCCGAATGATTCGACTAAATATTCAAACTCTTCACTTCTTGTAAAACCCTCTTGAAAACGATTTCTTAATTTTCCCAAAGCATTGCAGAGAAAGGATGGTTCACACAATCGCCAACCGCTTTTACGCAAGAGACGCTTATACAGGTTAATTGTAGGTTTTTCTAAATTTTCCTCCGAATTTGTTGCGGTCGGAATAGACTCATCCCGTCTATCTCCAGTTTCCCTAGCTTTAGCATGCCAAGTTTGTTTTACTTGATATAGTTTGACCGTCTCTGGAGAGCTTTGGAGAAATTTCATGAATCCACCAAATCCCAGGTTATGTTCATCAAACGCTGAATCAACTTCAAGCATCTCATTTTTTAGAGTGGAGAGACTTACACCATCTGGAAACTTATCAAGTACACGTTCCAGCAAATCCAGTGCGTCCTCACGTAACTGAGTCGTTTTTAAGGCAGAAGACTTGTCATCGGCAGTAGATTTTTCGTCAATATAGATAAATCGATTACAAGATTTCTTGACAGCTTCGCTGAGAGCAGATCGAGGTCCAACACCTACTACGGACTTGCCTAATTCTCTCAAACGTCTAAATAAAGGCGAAAAATCCGAATCGCCAGTGGCAAGAACAACCCATTCTAAATCAGGAATACGAGCCAAATACTCCATAACATCGACTACAATTTGAATGTCAGCGGAGTTCTTGCCTTTTACTGGATGATAAACATGAACAAACTCGAAACCGAGCAGATTTAATTCTGGCTGACGTACACTGACTGATGGGATGCTGAAATCTCCGTAGGCTCGGCGCACTACAACACGTCCTAACTCATTGGCACGCTCCAATAGTGCTTCCCCTCCATCTGCTTTCAGCCAGCTTGATAGGTTCTCGACATCTAGAAAGATTGCTACCTTTTCTGCCATTTGGGGTTTTGCTGAATGACTGCGTTTTAATGTTTCCCTTATAGCAATTTGCAATTGCGTCAAGTACCGCTATAGCACATTGCAATGTGTGCTCATCGGTATGACAAATCCTGCAATGACAGCAGACACAGAAAAATCTTTGAGTAAAGCCATGATCGCACCGACCGTACACTTGCGTTAACTGCGTCAAGTTACTTGAGTATGAGCTGCATGAACACCACGTCAAGCCAGCGGTTAAACTTAAAGCCCACTTCCTTAAAGTGAGCCACTTGAACGAATCCAAACGATTGATGAAGTCGAATACTGGCCTGATTCATAGCATCGATCCCAGCAACGATCGCATGCATGTTTTGGGCGTTTGCCTGCTCAATCAACGGGCTTAATAGCTGCTTCCCAACACCCTGACCCCGATGGTGAGGATGAACATACACAGAATTTTCAACCGTGTGCAAATACGCATCCCAGTCTCGGAATGCTCCGTAGGAACTAAACCCAATCACGTGTGCATTTGTCTCTGAATCCGTCTCTGCAACTAAAACTGGATAGTTGTGCTGCTGCTTCGCCTGAAACCATTCCAGTCGATTTGCTAGCGTGACCGGGTTATAACCGTAGACTGCCGTTGTGTTTCGAATGGCATCGTTGTAAATCTCAAGAATACTCGGAAGATCATCGACGGTGGCAGCTCTAATATGAAGAGGCATAACGGAATCAGGTTTAATATGGGGTGCCGAGTTGCAGAGTAGAGGGAATCAAGACGACAAGCGCGCCAATCGTGGTTGCGACTCTAGAGTTACTAAGCCACCCATGGCAGCCTTCTGAAGTGAACAAAATGCCCGAATCTCATCGGCCCCGTAGTGGGTCTGTTGCAGAAGATAGCGGAGCCGATTTTGGTCATCTAGAGACAAATACTTTGTTTCGACTGCACGTTCTACAATATCTTGAATCGAATCCATAAGCACCCCACACGCGTGAGCGATGTGTCGGCAATCGACATCTGATCGCTTGGGATTAGTGTCTAGGCTTCTTGCGGAGTCCGACACCCCCTAAGGATAGACTCTAGACAAATGGATTAAGCATCATAGGACTTACGCAAACCTTTATCGACGCTTGCAGCATCTCGCAGAGTCAAACGTGACTATATGAACACTGTGCGTATTCAAAGAATAAGACTTTCCAAATATCTTCTGAATCGCTTTCTCAAACCTTTACCGATTCTCGTCATCTATCTGTCGACATAGTTATAGCAACATAGTTTGGACACATCGATGAATACGGACGTGCAAAAACCAACGACTCCCCCCAAGAATTTCCAAAAAAATAGATAACTGAAACATTTTTGATGATCTTCTACTGATCTCTTAGTGATCTGACTAAATCGACAACCGGCTTCTCAAATCAAATTAATCGAGCTTTTGAGTAGAAAAATGAATAGACTCTGAGCAGATATAATCCTATAAATGTATATGGGCATGAAGTTTTAAGGAGTTTTAGGGAACTTAGTCACTCAGTAGAAAGTCGATAAGCGATCTAGGCTTTTTTAGAAGCTCTCAGCTATCCGCCGCCTTTATTTGTTTCTTATTAAATACGACTAAATCCTTAAAATCTTTCCAAATTAGAGGGGTAATATTAAAAAATAAGTTGACCTTTCTCAAAGCACTTCACTAATATTAAAAGCGGTTAGTCTTTACTTTCCATCAGAATAAACTCTAAAAAAAATTAAATTCATCTTATTCTCAGAATTCAACGTACCCCGATTTTCAGAATGAATGCAGCATTTAATTTTGGTTCCTGAAAAAGCGTGTGGCATTGTGAGGTGTTATGTCTCGAATCGTTGATCCGACCGTCCCAGCAGCCGAGTTTCCCAATGCCGAGGGCGGGCTTATTATTCAAGGCTTTGAAAATCAGCCTAATCGCTTCAATGGGTCGCTTAACAACGACACGATTATTGGCGGCAATGCTGGTGATTCGGTAGACGGTGTTGACGGAGCAGACCTCATCTTCGGGCTAGGCGGGGACGATTTGTTGTTTGGAGGGCCTGGCGATGACTTCATCGACGGCGGGGATGAAGCTGACATTATTCGAGGTGACGAGGGCGACGATCAGCTCTTTGGAGGGTTGAGTGACGACCTCCTGCAAGGGAATGCTGGCGACGACCGCATTCGCGGCGGGCAAGGCTCCGATGATTTGGAGGGTGCAGGCGGGAACGACCGATTGAGAGCGGGTGGCGGAACCGATAATGTTCGGGGTGGCGGCGGCGATGATTTGATCTTCGGGGGGCCTGGCAGCGATAGGATTCGCGGCGGCGGCGGTGCAGATGAAATTCGCGGCGGCGGCGGCCCCGACGAGATTTTTGGTGGGGGCGGTCCTGATGAGATTCAAGCTAATGCAGGCCGGGACGATGTCCGGGGCGGCGGCGGCGATGACTTGATTGAGGGAGGGTTAGGTCCCGACGATTTGAGAGGAGGCCCAGGAGATGACACTCTCGTGGGTGGACGAGGGCAAGACACTCTCATCGGCGGTGGCGGATCAGATACGTTCCAATTTGAATTCTTCACCGGAAATAATGGAGAGCCGCAGATTGGCCCAGTGGATGAGATTCGTGATTTTAGACCGGGTGAAGACGTGATTCGAATTGGCGGCATCAGCAATGATGCAGACGTCGTTTATGATCCGGAGACTGGGCTGCTATCGGTCAACGGCATCGATGTCGCTCGGCTCGATCGCAACTTGAATATCACCGATGATAATTTTGAATTCTTCTAATAATTACAGCGATCCTACATCGCGTGTGAATTGTGTGTGAGCGGTGGGGCGGGCGACGGCTCCACCGCTCACACCCCATCTAGGATTGCTATATTGAGCGTCCAATTTAAGTCAATTGCTGATTTGCGTGCTAGCAAATGACCGGGAATGCATCTATCCAGACACCTCAAGCCCATGATACATGCCACCAAGCCTCTGGGGATGCATCGTCCTACGAGTCACTGGGCATGGCACTGCATCGACAGGGGAAATGGGATGCGGCCATTGATTGCTACTGCCAGGCGATCGCCCGTCAACCTAGTGCTCCGCGCTACTTTAATCTAGGCGTTGTCTACGATCAGCGGGGGCAACTTGATGAAGCGGTGCGGTGCTATTGTCAGGCGATCGCCCTAGCACCCGATTACACAAATGCCTACAGTAATTTAGGCTGTGTCTGGCTAAAGCAGGGCAAACTCAGCGATGCGATCGGTATTTTTCAACAGGCGATCGCTCGTATGCCCACTGCCTCGCTGCACAACAATTTGGGGCAAGCGCTGTCGGCGGACGGGCAGCTTGATGCTGCGATTGCGGCGTATCGCCATGCTATTCACATCCAGCCTGATTTAGCCCAGGCTCATTTCAATCTAGGATGCCTCTGGCAACAGCAGCGGCATTATTCAGAAGCGATCGCCTGCTTTGAGAAAGTGATTCAGCATGAGCCAGATTGGGTCGCCGCCTATAGTCGGTATGGGCAACTCTTGTTTGACCAAGGATGTATCTCTCAGGCGATGACCTATTGGCAGCAGGCGATCGCCCGTCAGCCTGCCTTTGTCGATGCCTATTGCCAGCGCCTTGATTCCACCGCGCAGTCGTCTGATGCGCTTGACCAAGCGAGAGCCGCATGTGTGCGGTTTCTGACTGCCTTGCGCCGCACGCCGATGGGCAAGGAGGCATCCCACTATCTGGCCCAAACCTATGATCGCCTCGGCGATCTGCTTGCGAGCTATGGCGGCACTGAACAGGCAGAAGCCTATTACCGCAAAGCCCTTCAAGTCGAGCCTCACACAGTCGAGCTTTATCCCAAGCTTGGAGACTGTCTTGCTCGCCAGCAGCGATTTAATGCGGCATTGATGGTCTATCACATCGCGCTGATGCAGCAGCCCAACTATCCTGGGCTTCGGGCCCGAATCGGGTATAGCCTCGAACAGCAGCAGCGATTTCAGCAGGCAATTGGTTACTATCAAACTGAGCTGCGATCGCCCGCCCCAAAGCATACTGCCAATATCTTCTCAGACACAAACTCCTCGTCTTCCTTCGAGGTTCCGGCTCGCATCTATGGGGCAACTCGTGCTTGGGTTGCTACAACGAAACAGGACGGAGTGACCTATGTGCCTGTCGTTTGGGGGAGCGGGCAGCGCTTAGATATTCCGACAGGCGATCGCGTGCAAGTCCGTGATAGGCGAAATGCGAATGACATAGAATTTGATACAACAGACTGCATTCTGCTAGATTCGCCATCCGATGCTCTATCCGATCCCCAGTGCGGCGGAGTGACGTGCCAACCCTGCATGGCGCGTCTTCGTAGCGAGTTCGAGCCAGTTCAGGTCCGAGACGGGGTATATCGCTGTTCTCGAACAACGCCGCTCGACGGGCTACATCCGTCGCCCCATCCGCCGACCTTTGTGGTGACCATTCCAAACGGGCGAGCCTGGATCGCGCCGCAGCAAAATTCGTGGATGGTTTGCAACGGCATCGCGATTATCACACCGGATGGCGCGCTGTTATCCGATCTCTCTAGGAGCTATCCCTGGTATTTGCCGGGGTGCGATCGCCACGATCCAAGACGGCATCGATTCTTTCAACTCGATAATCCTCCTCCTGTTGAACACATCTCCGGACGAGTTGCTGTCTTATCCGGGCTTTCGGGACATGTTTACTACCACTGGATGGTCGATGTGCTCCCCCGGATTGAAATCTTGCGTCGAAGCAAACTGGACTTGACTGAGATCGACTATTTTGTGGTAAACAACATCAATCAGTCATTTCAGCGAGATACGCTAGCGATGCTTGGACTCTCACCCAAGAAACTTATTTGCAGCGATCGCCATCCCCATATCCAGGCGGATGAGTTGGTCGTGCCATCCTTTCCAGGGCATCTAGACTGGGTGCCTTTAGAAACGTTGACTGTCGTACGGCAGATGTTTGCAAAAGCAGTCGATTCTGCTCCAGATTCTGCGCCGACAGATTACCCCAAACGACTATATATCAGCCGATCAAAGGCTCGGTATCGTCACGTCTTAAACGAAACGGAGCTAATCGAACAACTCCAACCCCTTGGCTTTGTGCCCATTGTATTAGAGTCGTTGCCCGTCAACCGTCAAATCGAGCTATTTGCTCATGCCGATATCATCGTTTCGCCCCACGGCGCCGGACTCACCAACCTCATATTTTGCAAAACCGGAACTCAAGTGGTCGAACTGACCTCGCCCCGCTACGTCCGTACCGATTACTGGGTGATTAGCCATCAACTGGGACTATCTCACTATTTCATCCAGGGAGAAAGATTTGAATGTGATCCGCTGAGGCAAATTATGTACCAAAATCCGCTCACCGAAGATATCCTGATATCCAAACAGTCTCTACATGCTGTCATGCAGTCCTTGGCTCTATGACTCGATAACCATGCATACCCATGTCTTAAACGATGCAATTACTGCGTGTGAGCAAGCCCTACAGCCCCCCTTCAGGTCGGCTGAATTTATGTCAGCCTGCCAACGACTCGGCAATATGCTTCAGGGCATGGGGCGATTTGAAGATGCAACCCTGTGGCATACGCAGGCATCATCGGTTCAACCCAATTTGGCACAGGTCTATGCAGGCGTTGGACGAATTTATATTTTGCAGCAGCAGTGGCAAGCGGCAGCGGATGCTTTTCAGAAGACTCTCAGCCACGATCCGCGCTTCGCAGAAGCCTATTGGAAACTGGGTTCAATCGCGGTGCAAGTGGGGCAACGCGATCGCGCCTTGATGTATTGGTATCATGCTCTTGCACTAGAGCCGCGCAAATCAACGACCGACGGGCATGTCAGGCTGGGCAACTCATTATTCAAAATTGGACGCATTGATCAAGCACTGATATGTTATCGTCGAGCCATTCAACTAGACGCTAACTACGCCCCCGCCTATCAGCAGATGGCTCAGGTCATGACACACCAGGATCGGTGGGAGGATGCGATCGCCCTTTATCAATACGCTATCAACCATGCCACCAATCCAGGATGGGCATATTACGAATTGGGCAACCTGTTTCGCCACCGTGGACACATCGACGACGCAATCTCCGCATTTCAGCACTCGATTGACCACGACCCTGGCTATCCGTGGGCGCGCCACGACTGGGTTGAACTACTGCTGGCGCGAGGTGACTGGCAGGAAGCGATCGCGCTTTCTCGCGCCACGATTGCCAACCATCCTCATCCGTGGGCACATACGCAACTAGGTCGGGCTCTAGCGAGCAGTGGTGATCGGTTGGGGGCGATCGCGGCTCATCAAATGGCGTGCGACCTGCGAGGCTGGCACGCCTGCAAACAACGAGACTATCAGTTTACGCAAGACTGGTTTTCTCACAACATTCCTATTTGGGTTGACCATCTCCAGAAACTGGTGAATACACCCGATGTTCAAGCATTAGAAATCGGCAGCTTTCAAGGCATGTCTGCCTGCTGGCTGTTAGATCAGGTGCTAACCCATTCATCTGCTCGTCTTACCTGCATTGATCCCCTCTTTCAGCCTGAATTTGATCTCAATCTTGCAAAGACAGATGCATCCAATCGGGTCACCCGCTTAGTCGGGAATTCTCATCAAATTTTGCCAACCTTGCCCCCCCAGTCATTTGACCTCATTTATATTGATGGGTGTCATCTCGCGGACTACGTTTGGCAGGATGGAACCCTGTCCTGGAGTCTCCTTAAGCCCGGAGGAATTCTAATCTTTGATGACTACCATTGGTCTGATCCCAACTGTCCGGGACAAGACCCCAAAATCGGCATTGATCGGTTTTTAGAGTCTGTTCAATCGCACGTTCATATTTTGCATCACGACTATCAGATCATTGCCCAGAAGGCATCTACACCATGTTAAATCACCTCAAACAGTATTTTTTACGGCGACGCAGTGCTCCTGAGGGTACGTATTCAGACTCTCAAGACGCTGTTATTCCAATTTCTCCAGCCTTTTTATCGACTCAGTTGACCGATCCTAATCCCGAGCCGCCTTCTCGTTCATCTCATGATGCCTCTGATCATGATGCCTCTGAACTGGTCACGATGTCTCCATCCCCTACCGCAGAATTAGAGCTGCGTCAGGGGGAGGTGTTTGCGGCTCAACAAAACTGGGCTGAAGCGATGCATCATTATCGGCGGGCAGTTGAGTTAGCACCTATGCTGGCGATCGCCCACCAAAAGCTAGCAGAAAGCCTCGAACAAACCGGGCAACTCAACGAAGCAGTTGTCCACTATCGACACGCCATTCAGCTCAATACTCGCCTCGAGTCTCATAACGGTAACGGAACGGGCATCATTCAATCCTCAGCGTCTGAACCGCTCTCAGTAGACGCCGAAGCGCAGATGAATCAAGCGGCTGAGTTATGTCAACAGCATCAATGGGACGAGGCGATCGCCCTCTGTGAAATCCTTTTCAACCACTATCCTACGTCTGCGACAGTCCATAAAATTTGGGGGACTGCGCTTCAAGGAAATGGGGAAACTCAGCAGGCGATGGAGCGCTATCAGCAGGCCATTCAGCTTCAGCCCAACTATGCCGAAGTCTACGCAAATCTAGGTAACCTTCATGCTCAACAGCACCAGTGGGATGCTGCTATTCAATACTATCAGCGGGCGATCGCCCTCAAACCCAGTTTTGCAGGAGCCTATCGTAACCTTGCGAAAGTCTGGAGCAAACTCGAAAAACCCAGACTAGCAGCAGAATGCTGGTATCAAGCCCTCACTCTAGAGCCTGACCACGCCTCGCCGGCTCAATATCTCACCGTGGGCAATGAACTCATGCAGCACGGGCAGCGTCAGCAAGCGATCGCCTGCTACCGGCGCGTGGTAGAACTGGATGAAACATTTCCAGGTGGATTTTTCAATCTAGCGGAAGCCCTCTCTCAGCAAGGGCTTTGGCAAGAGGCGGCGACCTGCTATCGCAAGGCAATGCGTCTGAATGGGGCGTATCAAAACGGGAAGCACGGTATGACACCTGCCTCCAATGGGGGAGCGTCCCTATCCGAATCTATGCCTGCCTCCCAATCTAAGGCAGACGCATCAGTACCCCCGGCTTCTACCCGCTACTCTCAACACATCCATCAATATGCCCAAGATCAACAGTGGGAGCAGGTGCTAGCCATCGTCGGGCAGGGCTTGCAGTATCTCGAACCGGAGGTCGCAACGCTCTATCAACATCAGGGAAATGCCTTTCGTGCCCAAGGAAAGATTGATGCAGCTATTCAGTGCTACCGCAAACTGGCGACCCTCCAACCCGATTCGGCAGAAACCTTTGCTAACCTGGGCAGCCTCTATGCTCAGCAGCAGCAGTGGCAACGAGCGATCGCTGCCTACCAACGGGCGATCGCCCTTCATCCTGATTTTGCAGGGGTGCATCGTAATTTAGCGCGCGTCTGGACACAAACGGGAAATGCAGAAGCCGCAGCGGAATCCTGGTATCGAGCCTTGTCTCTAGAACCCAATTGGGCAACCGCTGAGGAGCATTTTTCGTTAGGAAATACGTTAGTGGCACAAGGCAAGGCAGAGTGGGCAGTAACGTGCTATCGCCATGCCCTAGCCCAAAATCCTCAATTTACAGATGCCTATCACCAGCTTGCCACGCTTTTAGAACAGCACCATGATTTATCTGCGGCTGAAGCGTGCTATCAGGCTGCCATTCAACATAATTGTGAAAACACAGACTCGTACTTTCATCTAGGACGGATTTTATCAAGTCAGAAACACCGTTGGAAGGATGCCGTGCGATGGTATCAGCAGGTTATTAGCTTAGATCCTCAACACCTGATGGCGCATTTGAACTTAGGACATCTACTAACCCGCCAAGGTGAATGGTATGCGGCTACGACGTGTTTGCAAACCGTGGCTGAACTCCAACCCGATCAGTGGGATGCCCACCATAATCTAGGCGATGTCCTGCTCAAGCAACAGCGGTGGGAGGAAGCAGTTCAAGCCTATCATCGCGCGATCGCCCTGAATCCAAACGTTTCGTGGTCATATAATAATTTGGGAGATGCGCTCCTTCAGCTTGAGAAATGGAGCGATGCTGCGACTGCATTTCAACAGGCGATCGCCCTTCATCCAGAATTTCACTGGAGCCATTACAATCTAGGCGAAGCGCTCGCCAAACTAAGCGATTGGGACGGGGCGATCGCCGCCTATCAGAAAGCAATTGAGCTTCACCCCGAGACGCCACTGGCTCGACGTAAACTAGCCGATGTCTTGCGGTTGAGGTGTCAGAGAGATTCTCAAGCCGCGCTGGATTACTATCGTCAAGCGGTGCAGGCTGATCCGTCTGACACCCAGAGCTATCATGGCGCCCTTGATTTAGATCCGGACAATGCGAATCTCTATGTCGGACTTGCCCACTCGCTCAGGCAAAAACGCGATTTGGATGGTGCAATCGTTTTCTATCAGCTTGCCCATCAGTTTAACCCGGATGATTCTAAAATCAGCAATTGGATTGATGAAGTACGAGCAGAGCAGACCGGCTCTGTCAGCTCTGCCTCGTCCCACAATGTCAAAAAAGAGGGTAAGTCTCGATCGTCTGCGCTTCTGAGTTTGATTCATACCGGCCCTCAAACATCCAAGCTCGCTCAGGCTGATTTGAAGCAAGCTGATGACTATATCGCGTTTGGTAAAACTCTACATCGGCAAGGACAAATTCAGGAGGCAATGCAGGTCTATCATCAGGGAGTTGAGACCTTTCCTGACTCGCCTGGCCTTCTCCACCACCTGGGTGCCGCGTATGCAGATCTTCAGCACTGGAAACAGGCGATCGCGCTGTATCGCAAGACGATAGAGATCACAAATACGTCTCCCGTCGTCCATCATCACCTCGGCAAAGCATTGGCAAAACTGAACGATTGGGACGGCGCAATTCGTGCCTATGAGCGGGCGATCGCCATTAATCCTCATCATGCCAACTACTATTGCAATCTGGGTTTTGCCTGGATGAAAAAGGGAGACTGTGATCAGGCGATTTCTGCCTTCAGAAAAGCAGTCGAACTTCGTCCTCAGCATTATTCACTTGCCTATCGTCCTCTCCAGCAACTTCTCGCTCAAAAAGCTCAGCTTGAAGCCGAACAAATCCGCAACCAAACCCTAACCTTCAGCCAAACTGACTTTGAGGGATGCTTAGATGGAGTCACGAAGCACGGAGCATTTGGATGGGCACGGCACAAGACTGATGCCAACAAAGTTGTGTTCGTGGATATCTTTGTGGGCAACAACCTGATTGGCACATTCCCTGCAAACAAGTTTCGCCAAGATCTAGCAGATGCATTCCAAACTCACGGATGTCATAAGTTTGAGGCAAAGCTGCCCCCATCTCTAACCAGTGATGGCCCGGTCGAAGTCAGTGTCAAAATTAGTGAAAACGGTCAATCTCTCAAAAAGTCACCTGCCACCGTTATTCTAGGGACACGGGGGAAAAAGCATTCTATAGAGAGCAGTAATCTGATTGCAGCCAATCAACTCGTTTACCGAAAACCTCGTCTCCCCTCACGCCCGCCTCAATTAGAAAATCCGCTCGTTGCGATTATCATCTTGAACTTAAACGGTGCCAACCTGCTCAAGGAACTGTTTAATTCATTTGTGATCTACAACTCGTATGAGCATATCGAATTTATTGTGATTGACCACGGGTCAACAGATGACAGTGTTTCGGTGTGCAACCAGTGGGCTGAAACATTACCCATCACTGCGATCGCGCGGGGCAAAAACTATTCGTTTTCTGCCTCTAACAACTATGCAGCCAGTCAAACGGATGCGCCTCTGCTGCTGTTTATGAATAATGACCTCACCCTCTGCCAAGACATTATTCCTGAACTGGTCGAACTCACCCACGATAGAAATGTGGGCATCATTGGTGCCAAGCTATTTGATATTGTTTCAGAGCGTTCCCTTGCCCACCCTCCGATCCAGCATCTAGGCGTCCAGTTTGACTTCTACTCGCAGAACGAACCGTGGTATCCGTTTGAAGTGCGATATGCGCCGCAGATGCTGGCCTTACAGTCTATGTCATGGCGAGTGCCGGTTGTCACGGGAGCACTCATGATGTGTCGTCATGACGATTTTCGAGCAATAGGCGGCTTTAATGAAGCCTATTTCTATGGCTACGAAGATGTGGATTTGTGTCTATCCTTTCAGCGGGTATTGGGTAAAGACATTATTTCTGCGAACTACCTGAGCGCGTTCCATCATCGAGGCTATTCTCGCTTTAGTGGAAAGCTGTCTGATGCCTTCATGAAGCGAGTCCTCAACAATCGTAATGTGATCGAGCAGCGCTATGGCTATTATGTTCGTCGTCAGCATTTGAGTGATTTCTTTGAAAAAGGAATGTATTGGACGTCTCACCCGCTCAGAGTCGGATTTGTCGTCACTGATGCAAGTTTATCTACCGCGGCAGGTGACTACTTCACCGCAGCAGAGCTGGGAGAACAACTGGTTCGAGAATTTGGTTGGGAAGTCTTTTATTTGTCAGAAGGGGAGGAATGGTATGACCTGACGGGGTTAGATGTAGTAGTTGTGATGCGTCACGAATATGATGTGCGACTGATTGAAAATGCCAAGCCAGGTCTAGTTAAAGTTGCATGGGCACGGAATTGGTTTGAAATCTGGGGAACTAGCGCATCCGCGAGCCACTATGATTGCTTTTGGAGTTCGTCACGACGCGGTGTTGAATACCTGGAAAACCAAGTCTCTCAGCCTGTGTTACTTCTACCGATCGCCACTCAGAGCGATCGCTTCTCCAATGCTCAACCTCGTGATGCCTATCAGTCAGACTACTGCTTTACGGGCAGCTTTTGGAATTCGCCTCGCGAAATCATGGATCTCTTGAACCCTGAGAATCTTCCGTTTGACTTCGCTCTCTACGGCTACAACTGGGAAAAGGTGAACAAATTTAAGCCCTACTATCGGGGCGCGTTGCCCTATTCAGAACTGCCCAGCGTCTATGCCTCAACCCAGATCGTCGTGGATGATGCCAATCTCGTCACCAAAGATTGGGGGTCAGTGAATTCTCGCGTCTTTGATGCGATCGCCACGGGGGCACTCGTGATTACTAATGGCAAGCTCGGCAGCGATGAAATATTTGAAGGACTGCTACCCACCTACGACTCTCAAGAATCATTAGAACAGGTGCTAAATGAGTATTTGACGGATGACGCCAAGCGACAGGAGCGAGTGGCAAAACTACAGCAGATCGTTCTCGAACACCATACCTATCGCCATCGGGCTCATACCGTGTTTGCGGCATTGAAGCATAAAATGAGTCAAACATTCCGATTTAGCATCAAAATTGGCGTGCCCCGGTGGGAGGTTGCCGACGAATGGGGAGACTATCATTTTGCGCGTGCTCTCAAGCGGGCATTAGAGCGTCACGGGCATTCCGTGCGAATCGATATTTTACCGGAATGGGAGACATCCCAATCCTATGGTGACGATATCGCAATTACTCTCCGGGGGCTAAGCCGCTATCAGCCCAAGCCCTATCACATTAACATCATGTGGAATATTAGCCATCCCGATAAGGTGGCTTTGGACGAATATGAGCAGTTTGACCATGTGTTTGTAGCATCCGATCAGTATGCGATAGATCTCCAGAAAAAAGTATCTGTGCCCGTGCAGTCACTCTTGCAGTGCACCGATCCGTCTGTGTTCTATCCCGATTTTGAGGCGGCTGATGTGGATGGATCTGGCGCGGACGGAACAGTTCTATTCGTCGGCAATTCTCGCAAAGTATATCGAAAAATCGTTCGGGATGCTGTTGAGTCTGGGTTGGAGATGCAGGTGTATGGCACAAACTGGGAGGAATTTTTACCGCCCCATTATCTGAAAGGACAGTATATTCCCAATCAACAGTTG
The DNA here is from genome assembly GCA_051117555.1 of Elainellaceae cyanobacterium. Taxonomy (GTDB): domain Bacteria; phylum Cyanobacteriota; class Cyanobacteriia; order CAZCXK01; family CAZCXK01; genus DBGGTD01. The sequence goes on from JBNPEG010000189.1 coordinate 14,442, forward strand.
CGGCGATATTACACCAACTGCGGCGTCTTGCTCAACGATCATTGGGATACCATGCGTCAAATGGGATTTCTTTCGAATCGGCTGTTTGATGCGGCGGCGTGTGGAGCCGTTATTGTGTCTGACTCAATTCCCGGTTTAGATGCCGTATTTGGCACCCATGTGATCACCTATCAGGAGGCTCAAGAACTACCCGAACGGGTGCAAGCGGGGTTAAATCAACGTGAACAAACACGGGGCGATCGCCTTGCATTTGCTGAGCATATCCGCAGATATCACAGTTTTGACCAGCGAGCGCGTGACATATTGGGCGTTATCCAATCACTCCACGAGGAGAAGATGAATCATGCATCTCTTGTCTAGACGTTGTCTAGAAAAATTGGGTAGGCATCACCGAATTCTTCATCCTTCATCTCTCATCCTTCATCCTTGTCTGACGGTATGCATCCAGAATTGTCTCCTTCGACGAGTTCTACGCCTGTTCCTGAGATTAAAAAAGTCCAGGTTGGATGTGGACCTCACAACATTCTGCCGGGATGGTGGAACGTTGATATCCGCTCCTTTCCAGGTATTGATCACGTCATGGATGTTACCCAACCGTGGTCATTTCACGACCTCGATTACGTGTATGGAGAGCACTTTTTAGAACACCTAAATGTAGCCGGAGCGATCGCCTTTCTGAATCACGCGTGGCACAGTCTACGATCCGGTGGTGTTTTACGACTGTCAACGCCATCATTAGAATGGGTACTTTCAACCCACTTTTCGTTAACTGAAGCGAATCCAGATCGGCGTATTTCATCGACGTTTCAGATTAACCGAGCCTTTCACGGCTGGGGACACCAATTTTTATATTCCAAAGAGCTTTTAACGTCACTGCTCGACCACGTGGGCTATCATGCCATCACCTACTGTGAGTATGGCTCCAGCGCCCATTCAGCACTGAGCGGGCTAGAACGGCACGGGGGGTATAGTAGCGCCAACGGCTATCCGAGCGTTTGGATTGTGGAAGCCAGTAAACGGGGCGATCGCTCAGACGCGAAATTTGCCACCTATCAACGATTTGTGAACGAAAACTTTTTGAAATACCTTGAAGCAGGGCATTGACTAATCACGAGAACTAATCAGGAAAACACCACAAAATCTTGATAGAGGGCACTATTGGTTTGTTGCTGATCGCACCAATATCCATAGTCAATGTGCTGAACCGTCATGCCGTTTTTGTGTAACATCTCTGTCACCCACTGCTCTTCAAAGGCGATCGCATGAAGGGGATCATCCGCATTATGGTAGCGAGTATATGGGTTCAACGTAAACGGCAGCGATAATTTACTTTTATTCTCATCAATCAGCACACGCCGTTGATCGGTGATCAAGAAAAATGTTGCACACACTCGACCGTCCGGAAGCAACAGGGTTGGAAAGCAACTCACATAATTTTCAATTTCATTTGGAAGCATATGAGTAAAAACGCTCGTTAGCACAATCAAATCACTGCGAGTCATGTAGGTGTCTAATTTGATGTCGTGTGCCTTAACTGAGCCCGCAGGATTGTAGCGAGAATTATAGATATCAAGATATCCAAAATTTACGTGATCGGTGCTGAGATTAGCTTGACACCAGGTTATATGTCTTTTGAGGATATCGAATCCGTGATACTGCCCCTTAAAGCCTCCTCGAAGCAGAGCATGCGCCAAACGACCATACCCACTACCAATATCAATAATTGATGTATCCTGGCGGAGTCCTGCAATGGCCTTTAGCTTCGCAACTAACCCATCACCAATCGTGATAAACGCTGCATCATTTTCCTGCATGAACCGGAGATCTTGGGGCGGCAGAGGGAGTGGTTTCATGGCATTAATCTGATTCATTAGTAACGTTGAATCGTTCCGGCAATGATCTCATGGATAAGATGTTGCCACGGGTCTGACTGGCTCAACTGATATGAATTAAAGGTGGAACCATATTCTGCGCAATATCGCTTAAATTGTTGAACCCAGTGGTGAATGATCGCCGTAGATGCCCCATTAGCGTATTTAAGCGATTGTCTTAACGCGTCAGCCGTTGCTGTGAAATTGTCACTATCATAAAGCCGCCACGCGCTCCACACCAAGCTTTGATACCGGGATTGATGTTCGAGTGCCTGCACCTGACTGGGCAAATCAGAACGAGAGAAAAAATCTGATAACACGATGTCTAATTCATTCACCTGTTGATTCACATGCCGGGACGCATTGCGCTCATGCTGACGATATATCACCGTCGATTGACGCACCCAGTCAGCCTGACACCCTGCGATCGCCAGCCGCAGCGCCAAGTCCACATCTGGCACATAGCGAAACTGTTCTCTAAACCCGTCCACCCGGTCGAACCACTCGCGTCGAAACAGCATGGCTCCTAAGAAGACAGGCTTCCACACAATCCAAGCCGCCTGATCAAGCGTTGGAATCCCTAGCCAGGGCTGCACCGCAGACAGCACATGCCCGTGCTCATCAGCAATTTGCCAGCCGCTATTCACCCATCCTAGTTGGGGCTGTGTTTCTAGACAGTTAACTTGAGCCTCCAATTTTTCAGGATGATAGCAATCATCTTGATCTAAGAAGGCAATCAAATCCCCCTGAGCCGCTTTCAACCCTTGATTACGAGCCGCTGCAACCCCTTGATTGAGCTGCCAGATATAGCGCAGGCGATCGCCATAGGACTGCACAATTTGCCCAGAGCGATCGCTCGACCCATCATCTATGACAATCAGTTCGACATGGGGATAGGTTTGTCGTAAAACACTCTCGATAGCGTCAGCAATAAAGCGATCGCCATTGAAGACTGGAATAATGACGCTGACTAACGGATGCATCATGAGGCAGCCATCTCAGCCATACACCAGGCCATCAGATCACGCCATTCGGGTAAGCCACATACCGCATCCATATTCAGCTCGTCTCCCCAACTCTTTGAAAAAGCCGCAAAACTTTCTGCCCAACTGATGAGCGTATCAATCGACGGGTAGGGGCTTTGATGCCAGGATTGTTTCAAATAGGTTACCATTTCACCGAAGTGCCCCGTGTAGTAAAGATACCAGGCAATCCACACCCATGTCGAATAGCGAACGTGAGGTTCGATGCGGCGGATAGAGTCAGGTAGCTCAGACCGGGCAAAAAACTGATGAATGACCGCAGTGAGCGATCGCGCTTGGGGAAGCCCTTTATGCATTGCGCTAAAGTCATGCTGACGATAGCAGGTGGTGATTTGGGGCAACCACTGAGCCTTGCAGCCCATCAGCGCGAGTCGGAGGACTAAATCGGTGTCTTCAGCAGGCGGAAACCGAGGATCGAAGCCATCAGCCTGTATCAGCCACGGTCGACGAAACATCATGGCGCTCGGCAACACGGGCTTCCATTGCAGCCACGCTTCTAGATCAAGGGTCGGAATCGTCTGCCACGGCTCGACATCCATGATCATGTGCCCTCCAGCATTGACTCGGTGCCACCCGCTATGAACAATGCCAAGCTCTGGCTGAGCATCAAATACTTCAATCTGAGCCGCTAGCTTATGGGGTAAAAACCAATCGTCTGCATCAAGAAACGCAACGAATTCACCCTGCGCCAGTTGCAGCCCATGATTGCGAGCCACGGCAACCCCTTGATTCTCTTGATAGAGGTAGCGAATGCGATCGCCATAGGGCTGTAACACCGACTGGGTATGATCGGTGGAGCCATCATCGATCACGATCACTTCGAATGCAACATCGGTTTGATTGAGAACGCTTGCGACGGCTTGTGCTATGTAGCGATCGCAATTATAGGTCGGAATAATAACGCTGACTCTGGGCGGGATTGATCCCAATCGATTTAGACTCATATAGCAAGTGACGTATATATCAAAATAACTCTCATGGCCAAGGCAACGCAGCCATAATGGTGCGTTACGCTGGCGCTTTAGCGTAGCCATGCCTGAAAGGCTATACAGCACCCTCCTTCACCCTTCACCCTTCACCCTTCACCCTTCACCCTTCACCCTTCTCTGCCTTCTGCCTTCCGCCCTCCTTAATTGCTATCCATGTGATTTAGCCAATCTAATAACAAACCCGCAACCACACCGGGTCGTTCCAAATGGGGCAGCACTCCCGCATCAGGTACTTCATGAAAGCGCTGCACTGCTCTAGGATTGAGCGCTGCCAAGCGATGCCCTACACTCACAGGTGTAAACTGTGCTTGCGCACCCCACACCATTGCCGTAGGTACTGCTAGCTTGGGGAGGTCAAGGGATAGGTCAAAGTACAACTGCCCTTTGAGAAACGCAAGCGCAGCATAGTCTGCATTAGGCTGTTGGGCAGATTGCAAGTATGCAGCAACCATCTCATTCGTAACGCGATCGCGCTGAGCAAACAAAAACTGTTCTAAGAAATTACGCACTGCAAATTCATTAGTTGCGCCTACTGTATAAATGAGGCGATCGAGCCCCGGCGTATCGATAATCGGCAGGGGAATGCGTCGTCCGGCAGCATCTCCAAAATCGGTAAATCCAGATGGGCAGACCAGATAGAGGGACTTAAATAGCTCAGGATACTGAACGGCAATCCGCACTGCAAATGCACCCGTCAGTGAAGAGGCAACCACCGTCATCGGCAATGATGAGACGTGTTCAATGAATTCGGTAAGACTGGTGAGGTAGTCATCGATCTGATAGCGCCGCATCGGATGACTTGACTGCCCCCATCCCAATAAATCGGGTGCAATAACGCGATAGGTATTTGCAAACACAGAATAAACCTTTGACCACTCATAGGCTGACGCTCCTCCTCCAAAGCCATGAAGAAATAGGATAGGAGCTAGGGTGTTGTCAATTGTCCACGGAGATTCGACGGGCGTGTAGTAGGCGATCGCCCCGTAGGAGGTTCGAACCAGGCGTTGACCAAAACCAGGTGGCTGAAATTGAAGCATGGGAGTAGGCGCATGATTACCCATTTATCTTAAGCTGGATAGGCGCAATTACTTGAGATTAGATGATCGAACACTCGATTGCCCAAAGAAATAGCCCATTACCAGAAACAAATAGTGCGATCGCCATCTCGTAGGGTGCGTCACCTGACGCACCATCATTTACTTCGTCTATAAGATCGAGGAGACATATTAGAAGTGCGATATCTCTCTGGAGAGGCTCTGAACCTGTTTAAAGACCCTCCAAACCTCTCTAGAAAGTCTTTAAGATTGTCTAGAGAGTCTCGGAACCTCTTTAAAGAGACTTTGGGATTGTCTAGAGAGTCTCTGAACCTCTTTAAAGAGTCTCTGAGAGTGTTTAGAGAGTCTTGGAACCTCTTTAAAGAGTCCCTGGGATTGTCTAGAGAGTCTCGGAACCTCTTTAAAGAGTCTCGGAACCTCTTTAAAGAGACCTTGGGATTGTCTAGAGAGTCTCGGAACCTCTTTAAAGAGTCTCTGAGAGTGTTTAGAGAGTCTCGGAACCTCTTTAAAGAGTCTCTGAGAGTGTCTAGAGAGTGTCTGCATCTCTTTAAAGAGCCTCTGGAGGTGATCAGAGTGGGCGCTGGCTCGATCGCACGCCATATCCAAACGGGTTAGACAGTCGTGGGTTTTCAATGGGATTAAAGTCAGATGAATAGGGATAGAGATAGATGAGCCGTTCAACTAGGGCTATGCTCAGTCTATATCAACCTAAAATTTCATAGAACCCGTTGATTCTGAGCTGAATTTCTTCTGCGCGATCGCCCGGAATGAGCTGAGTCAAATCAACATCCAACGATTCGCCTTGATGAAGTACGACATACGTATCATCAACTGCGTTTAGTTCAGTGATATTGGGAAACACCTCGCGAACGGCACCCGTTTCGACATCTCGATACGACACTGATAGAGAATCGATATACGTGATTTCGGGTTCTCTTTCTTCAAGCCTGATTTGGCTCATACCAGGTCTGAGCGGATATACGTCTGTATCTTGAACTGACTTGTGATTTCGAGCAACTAAAACATTGCCAGAGTTAAGCCAGTAGCCTTTTTCAGCATCGTAGACCAACAGATAGGGGCAACTGCCGATGCCCACAAACCGAGAAATCGAGGTCGCAATCTCGTCGCGAGGCAGGCTGATGGCATAGTCTTGCCCATTGATTTGCATCGAGGTGACGTTGAGAACTTGCCCAACTGCGACATCTGGAATCGAAATTTGACTCATTGAGGACTTAGCATTGCTTAAAAACTCATCGGATAGTGCGATCGCCCCTGTGACCTGGCGGGTATAGCTTTCAATGTCTTCCGCATCGCCTTGAATAGGAAGTGGGGGATAGTCAGACCCGGCGGGCAATGGTTTGGGAAGGTAGAAAGTTTGATTCGTAAACTGGCTGATATCAAAATCGGGCTGCGTCGAGTCTGCATAGAGATTCTGAAAAAAACCAAACTCGATAGGAATGATGTAGTGTTTATTCGGATTGAGGATTACGCCTGAAAGAGGTTCAGTGCGAGTCGAAGCAGTTTGAAATAGTGCAGATCGCTGATTGATGCGAGTCAGTTGATAGTTACTTTGATCGTTACCAAATACTTGATAGGTGACAGACTCAAGCTGAATCGGTGAATCATCCGGATTAATCACATCAATAAATTTGACGTAGGGAGAAAGCAGAACTGTGTCAACCCATACCTTGCAGGGTTCAAGCAATCCTTCATCTGACAGATTGAGGACATAAAGATACGAATATCCCACGAGTCCCCGCTGATCGGGATTCTCTCGAATAACGTTTTGAATCCACTGGCGTTTGCGTTCAACGTCAATGTTTGAGAACCCAAAATTTTCCATTGTCAATTGAGATTGACCAATTTCAGAAAGTTTTGGAAATTGGTTAGCAAATTTGAGATATGAATCTGGATCGGAAAATGCTGTCCACGGAGCGTCGTCGAGGTCGGTCTGAAACTCCAGAATGATGGGTGAATAGTCAACCGGATTACCTTCATAGACGACTGAATCGTCTACATACTCGTTCGCAGATTGCTCAAATGATTCTTCTGGCACGTCACTACTTTGGGTCACCCCACCCTCGTTGATGGAGTAGATCGTATTTCCAAACGAATTATTCGCCACATAGTCTTCATTACCTGTTTCAAGAATGAACGTTTTAATGGTTTGAAAGACCGGGCTTTTTTGAAAAATCAACGGATCGCTCTGCATATTTAGAGCATCTCTGAGTACATCGGGTACCGTTGGGTTTTGCGGGTCAAACAGTGCCAGAGTGGGATAAGAGTTGAACAAGGTAACGGGTTGAGAAAGAATTGGGCTCACAGCAGCAGGCGTCGCCGTGGGTGATGGGGACGTGGTTGGAGATGGGGAGGCAGTCTCAGGTTCGGGTTCTTCGATTCCCCAAAGGAATAAGAAAAATACGAGGACAAATGCGGCAAATCCGCCTGCTGCGCGAACTTGTAATTTATTGAACGGCAATGTGCCTTCAACATCGAGGCTGCCTGCAAATAGAGAGGCAGACACCCCTGCTGCAAAGGCAGCTAAGAATCGGATGATGGGAAGGGTTTCGCGAATCCGCTCGGGAGGATAGAAGATTAGAACGACGAAAACGATGATGACAAAGGTGGCAAGGGCGATCGCCGCAATGCGTTCCCAATTTGAGTGCCCTGATGGAGGTTGATGATGCGTCATCTAGATAAATTAGTTGCCTCGACATGAAAGACTCTATGTTCGAGATACCGCATTATGCCTCTCAAGCAAAATATTATAAACTTTTTGTGATTTGGTGTAACAAAGAGTAATCTGACAGGGTAACGGGCGATCGCAGTTCAAGAGGAAATGGAGTATGAGCGACGCGGTACTGTATGGCGACGCTCAACGAGCTAGCACCTTCTAGGAGATTATGAAGAAGCGATCGCCGATTACAATAAAGCGGCAGAACTCTATCATCAACAAGGAAGCACAGAATCTTATCAAAATGCACTAGAGCAAATCGAATCGCTTCAGTAATGAGGGATGCGATCGCCCAGGATTTTCTCGACACGTCTTCACGTCTAAAATTATGAACAACGTTGACTTGCACTGACTTCAAAAGCCTGCGCAGACGGATTTGCTTGTAAGCAGCTAATCAGTCTTGGAAACAGGAAAGGCAGGCGACCTGTAAGGACTCCTACCCAAACGTTGACAGTGGGTTGCACGTTGTTAATGCTCGCCTTTAAACGTTCAGAACCCATCGGTCACGATTCTCTGCACTCATGATGGCGGATGGAGCAACACGCATTTCTATCCCCAAGCTATTAAAGGCAGTCCGAATCCGGGCGGCATGAATGGACTCAACGCTCCCGATTCCAGCTGCGGCCATAATCAGTGGAGAGATTTTTAACTTAGCAGACTCGGTCACGTACGCGATCGCCGCATCAGTCTCTAGTGCTAAGGCCAGTTTGGCGATATTCACATCACTATCTAGATTCCCTTCCCCTTTGTCGAAGTAGGATGAAAGGCCATAACTAGGCTCAGACTGAACGGGTGTTCCACCCAAATCACGAATTGCAGTAGATAGGATAGCCCGATGTTATTTAGGATCAGCCTGATTTTCCAGGGCGATCGCCGAGGCAAACTTGTCTCGAACGGTAGGTCTGAAATGGAGAGCACAACAAAACTCAGATATTGTTAAACTATTCCGGGACTTTGCGGCGAACTACTCCTGGCAAGATCTGTAGCGTTTTTAGGTTTTGCCAAATTGCACCTGAAGATTTTGCATCTAGTGGCTAGAATTTATCGGTATCGATGCATGATATAAAAATATCTAACGTCGTACTGATGTGCTTTTTTATTCCACACTATGCCAGCAAAAGGTCGAATTGAAGTCAAGATTAAGTTTAACGGTATTCCTCTTACCAGCTCTGACTCTCGTCGCGGTTTTACGCAGATTGAGGTGATTTGCGATAACTATACGGTTTCTGCGAATGTCAAAACGAAGACATTCGAGCGATTTTTAATGAATGCCCGCATATTGTATGAGTGGGAAGGAGCCTTGGTGGGCACGCTTCATCACATCCAAGGGCACCAAATTATCTTATCTGGAGCAGGGCTTCAGTGCTACGAAAAGAAGTCTTAAGGGGTTAATGGCCTATAACTGCCATTGCAAAAAGCTTTGTCGGCCAACCAGAGGGAGGGTGTTAGTAAATGTGGGGCAAAAATTAATTAATCCGGGAAACAAGATAATATGTCCGAAGGGTTAATCAGTGAAAGGCTAATCAGTCAGGGAATACAAATATTAATATGTCGTAGATGCCAGAGCTGAATTGAACTGTTAAATTACCAACACTGCGTAAGCCCTTCAAATAGTGTGTTGCGCAACAGCAAATATGATGTGGCTCACTTCTTGGTGGCGCAATTCCCCACTCCACCAGCCCATTTCCCTACGATTATTGTTGTTGGTGCCCGTTGTGGCGCAAATTCTGGGTATCGTGGGAATTGTCGGATATTTGTCGTATCGCAGCGGGCAGCAAGCTGTTGAAGATTTAGCGCATCAGCTCATGAAGGAGACGGGCGATCGCATTGTCCACGACCTTGATATTTATCTTCAAACCGCTCATCGCATTAACCAGTCTAATATTGCTGCGCTAGAATCGGGCGCAATTAGCCTAGACAGGCCAGATCAACTCCATCGATATCTCATCTTGCAACATTGGCAGATGCCAGAGTTCACCACCCAGCTTTTGGGCACCCCCCAGGGAGATTTTCGAACGATTCACTGGATCAGCCCTGCCGAAGTTGAGGCGGAGCTGACCCAACTTCAGCCCACAGACTTGCCCTTTGAAGCCGGACGTGCGGACGCCAATGATCCGAGTCAGTTAGCCCTCTACGCGGTGGATATTGAGGGGAATTCAGTCCGATATCTCGAAACAATCGAAAACATTGATGTGCGAGAGCGCCTCTGGTATCGTTGTGCCGTCGAGACAGGAACACCGGGCTGGAGTGAGCCGTTCCAAATCGGAGCTTCAAATCTGCTGACCATCAATGCCTATGCTCCTTTCTACAACGCCTCTCAACAGCTTGAGGGAGTCTTCTCAGTTAACCTCAGTCTTGAACGGCTGAATGATTTTCTTAAGATGCTCTCTGTCAGTGAGAACGGACAGGTCTTCGTTATGGAGCGCAATGGGCTGCTGATTGCAAATTCTACAGAGTTACCTGCTTATGTGCTCTCCGATATTGAATCAGATGTTGAATCAGATGTTGAATCAGATGTTGAATCAGATATTGAATCAGATGTTGAATCAGATATTGAGTCAGATTCTACCCAGGGTGAGCCTTTAGTCGCCCAACCCGGACAAATTGAATTTCGTCGGCTGTCTGCTTCAGAGAGTTCTGACCCTGTAATGAGCGCTGCTGCTCAGCAATTAGAAGCAAGCTTTGATAGTCTCGACGCGATTCAATCTGCTCAAGAATTTCAAATCAATATCGAAGACAATGCTCGTTCTGAGGGGCTTCGCCAGCGCCACTTTCTCAGCGTGATTCCCTATCAAGATGACCATGGTCTGGATTGGCTGATTGTCACAGTGGTGCCGGAGTCTGACTTTATGGCACAAATTCACGCCAATGTGCAGCGCACCGTACTGCTGTGCATTGCGGCAATTGTGGGGGCGATCGCCCTTGCCATTTGGATAGTCCGTAAAGTTTCACGTCCAATTTTGGCATTGAACCGAGCGATTCAGGAATTTGCTGACGACCACGACTCGCATTCCTCCATTCCTCCGACTCAGATTCGAGAAATCGAATCACTGCGGCAAGCCTTTCATCGGATGGTGACTCATCTGGACGATTCATTCCAGGCTCTCAAAGCCAGCGAACAAAGATTTTTCACATTTGTAGAAAGCGTTCCAATGGGCGTGAGTGTCCATAACGCCCTTGGTCAAGTCGTATTTATTAACCAGCAAGGGCGTGAAATTCTCCCCCTCGGCGCGACACCTACGCTGCCAGAGCACCTATCACAGGTCTATCAGCTTTATCTTGCAGGCACAGACCAACTTTACCCAACAGACCAGTTGCCCGCTGTCCGAGGTATCAGGGGCGAAAAGATTTACGTCGATGATATAGAAATTGAGGTCAACGGGCGGCGGATTCCCATCGAAGTCCACACTATTCCTATCTTTGATGAAGCAGGGCAGGTATGCTATGCCGTCAATGCCTTTCAAGATATCAGCGAGAGACGGCAGCTTGAGGCTGAGCGCAGACGAGCTCAGGGCATACTGACCCATTACAATCACACGTTGGCAACCGAAGTTGCTCAAAAAACCGAGGCATTACGCCGTAGCGAGGCATTACTCAATGAGGCTCAGCGTATTGCTAAGATCGGCAGTTGGTCGTGGAATTTGGTGAGCAATGAGCGATGGTGGTCACCCCAAATGTACGAGATAATGGGGTTGAATCCTAATAGGTATCCCATTCCTCCCGAGGTTGAGGGAACCAATCAAAACATTCATCCAGCGGATCGAGAGCGCGTCAATCAGGTTACAACCGCCGCCATTGAACACGGTATTGACTACGAAATTGAGTTTCGAGTCTTACGACCTAATGGCAGTATTACCCATGCCTTTTCTAGAGGACTGGTAGAACGCAATCTTGACGGACGTGTTGCTCGCTTTTGGGGAATTACTCAAGACATTAGCGATCGCAAACAGGCAGAATTTGAACTTCAGCACACTACCCAACAGCTACAAGCCTTTTTAGACAACGCCCCAGCCATGATTAGCCTTTTTGATACAGACGGGCGGTATTTACACGTGAACCCTGCCGTTACCAATCTATTTGGTATGCCTGAATCTGAAATTATTGGACATACCTTTACCGAGTTCTTTCCAGAATCTCTTGTCGCCGTCTTTCGCTCCCGAATTCAGATGCTAATTGAGACGAGGCAACCCCTAGAAGTAGAAGATGAAATTGATTTGAATGGCGATCGCAGGATATTTCATTCGATTCTTTTCCCAGTCGTTACTCCCGATGAAACACCGACTACTTTTTGGGCGATCGCCACCGATATCACCGATCGCAAAGCCATCGAGCAGATGAAGAACGAATTTATTTCCGTCGTCAGCCACGAACTGCGAACTCCCCTGACTGCCATTCATGGCTCCCTTGGATTACTATCAACTGGGATCTATGACAACGACTCCGCCAGAGCCAAACATATGCTTGACATCGCCGCAACTGATTGCGATCGCCTCGTGCGCCTCGTCAATGAAGTCTTAACGCTGGAGCGACTGGAGTCAAACCGTTTGCAGATGGAGAAAACTGCTTGTGATGCAGCAGATCTGATCCAGCAGGCAGTTGATGGGATGCGGGCGATCGCTGACCAAGCATCTATTACCATCGCTGTAGAACCGATTTCAGCTCGCGTATGGGCAAACCCTGATGCTATTTTGCAAACGTTGACCAATTTGTTGAGCAATGCCATCAAGTTTTCTCCAGCCCAGTCTACAGTAGGTGTTGCGGCGGATATTCAAACCGATAGAGTCGTGTTTCGAGTGAGCGATCGCGGGCGAGGCATCCCCCCCGATAAGCTTACGAGCATCTTTGAACGCTTTCAGCAAGTTGATGCCTCTGACTCGCGGCAAAAAGGCGGTACTGGATTGGGGCTAGCCATTTGCCAAAGCTTCATCGCTCAGCACGGGGGGACTATTTGGGCAGAAAGCGGTGTCGGAGAAGGCAGTACTTTTTTCTTTACGGTGCCAATCGCAGAAACAGATGCCCCGTAGCGATCGCAGGGCTGTAGGGATATGACATCCTATCATTTCCCTTTAGGAGACTGATGCAGGCATAGTCATAGATAGACCCTGAACTTGCGATAGGATTTCTTCAGTGGACGTGATGCATGCATAGGTGTGCCGCATGGCTTCCAGAGAATCTTGATGCAAGTCTGGGTGAACGGTCGCTGCACCATCTTCAGGGATATACACGAGATACCCCTGGTCAGCCGCCACCCGGGCCGCAGTTTCTACGCATTCATTGGTGAGAACGCCAACCATCACTAGTTGAGTCATACCCAGGTTTCGTAAAACATAGTCTAGATTGGTGCAGCTAAAGACCCCCGATGCTGTCTTGGGAATGACGATTTCGTCTCCTTGAGGGGCAACCGCAGGCAAAAACTCTGCTTCTTTAGAACCGGGTGCTGCATGCAACCCCAGCCGTTTGTGTTCAAGACTGCGATCGCGCCCATCCTGAGTTAATGACTGGATGCGGGTATGAATCACCTCCTGCTCTGCGCTCCGAAATCCATCCTGAAATCTCCGCACGTTTGGCACTACTGTATGGTCTAAGCGGTCAAAATAGTAGGCGAGATCTGGCTCTAAACCAGCCGGCAGATTGGCAAAACAACCATGCCCATAGGCGGCATCAAGATACTGGATATCGATGCAGAGGAGCGCAACACGACCGTCTTGGAGGGACGGAAACTCCCTGCCGTCATACAGTCTCTTCAGTGGATTTTTGCTAGACATGGGCAACCACCTACCACACCGAACCACTTTTCATCTCGTTAAACCAGACTGCCAAAATGCATAACGTGGCAACAGTCAGTGCGGCAATGCTGCCGTAGACAAAGATATTGAAGATGCCAAGCGATGAAAGCAAATCGGGTGCGGTTGATTCAGTTTCGGTGGCGATCGCCATCTTTGCCAACATCTGTACAAAGACAACAGCAAAGAAGGCAGACACAATCCACACCCAGAATTTGCGAAATAGGGTTGGTCGAATCATCAGATTTTCCTCATAGATTTCAGCAAGTAGCAGAAGTAGGGTGCTGTATAGCCTTTCAGGCATGGCTACGCTAAAGCGTCAGCGTAACGCACCATTATGGCAGAAGGCAGAAGGCAGAAGGCAAAAGACTTCTTACATCGATGCACCGACTTGTACCTGCTCCGATGCGGGTACTTCCTCTTCAGCCAACGTCTGCCAGTCAAAGTTTTCGGGCTGGAGGTGAGTCCACACCGCCATAATAATGGCGGAAATCGCAGCAGATAACAGTGCTGCACAATAAGGTGCGATCGCAAAATAGGCCGTCAAGCCAATCACCGAACCCGCAAGCATCGCTGTGAATGCCGCCTTGCGATTGGCACTCTTCCAATACAATCCATAAGCGATCGGCCAAATCGTCGAACCAACCAGTGCCCCTGTCAGCAGCAGTAGTCCATACATGGTCGTGACATAGTTCCACGAGAGCGCGATCGTCAAGACTCCTAGCAAAATGACAATACTTCTCGCAGCTCTCTGGAGTTGCTGATCCGTTGCACGCGGATTAATCATCTGGCGATAGACATCTTCTGCGATTAGGTCTGCCGTTGATGCTAGGAGAGAATCTAGAGTAGACGCTAACGATGAGAAAATAATCAGAAACACCAGCACCGCTCCCCCTGACCCTAGCAACTGAGCCGCCACAATTGGAAACACCATGTTGACCTGAGGCACGGCAAAATCTTGAGCTAAAGCAACCAAGGCAATGGAGCCAGTCACAACGGGAACTGCCATCCAAGCAACACCGCTAAAGATAAAGGATCGAAAGATCACGTTCTCCCGGCTAGAGAAAATCCGTGACCACCAAATATTGCCCTGAAAGATTTCACCCATGCTAAAAAGCCCAGTGTTCCAAGCAAAGAGGAGACCCGCGGGAAGCAGAAAATTGAGGCGATCCGGTGCGACTTCGGTCAAGTTAGTGTATACGTCTGCTGTCCCGTACTTGGCGTATGCAAGCACGGCCACGACTACCAAAATCGCCATAATAATCATGGACTGAATAAAGTCGGTTCCAACGACAGCTCTCATTCCTCCAAATAGGGTATAAATCGTCGAAACAGTAATGACGGTGACCATCCCCACTCGGTAGTCAATGCCAGACAAGGCTTCGAGCAGCAATCCAGCGCCCATTCCCTGAGTAATCAGGAATCCTAAAGTATAGGTGAACGTGATCACCAAAAATAAATACCAGGCAGCACGCCCATAGCGCAGACGGATAAAATCACCGCTCGTATGCCCCGACGGCAGCAATCGCTTGATGCGAATGGCTAGAGGGGCAAAAAACAGTAGCCCCAAGCCTGCTAAGGCATAGCCAATCATGCCCCAAATTCCTAGGGTGTAGCCCATTTCAGGAGCAGAGAGGGTCGTATTTCCAGTCACCCAGGATGCCATGAGAGTCGCCGTTGTGAGCGCTAGACCGATGTTGCGTCCGGCAAACATATATTCATCGGAACTATCTCCGCTCTTGCGCCCCCACCAAAAGCCTAAAACGACCCAAAGGATTGAAAACGCACCTAGCAAAAACCAGGCAATAGTTGGATTTAGAAAGGGTTGTCCTTCCATATCGTTTAACTCCCCTTTGATATGAACTAAGTTGATATAAAATGAGCAGGGCGATCGCCCTGATTGACTAACAAATCTTCTCGTGCAGGCTGGGTCGAACACCGTATTCGCAAGCGCTTCCAACGGAGAAAACCCAATGCCAGCGCATACTTTAGATATTCGATATTGGAGGTGTGCTACTGCTCTAGAAAAGCCATGCCCAGAGGACTATGCACAACCTACGAAAATCAGAGTTGTGAGAGGGTCGCCATCCAATGATTCAAATAACGATTCAAACAACGATTCAAACGATGAAATTAAGTCTCTTTAAGCCCGATCAAGCCCGAATCAAGCCCCAATCAATCTCAATTAAGTCCGATCAAATGGATCTCGTCCTTGCCAATAAAAGTGCCCTTTTAGAATCAGAATTAGAGTAGCAAAGGTGACAATTCCACCAATACAAAAAATAAGAATTGCGAGTTGAAATTCAGACATTTATCGAATAACTCCAATGGTTAAGGAACGGATGAATCTATGTCCGCAGGTAACTTTGGTTAGACACATTCTCTCAGGGAGCATCCCAATTAGAATCCTTCGTATCCCGGTGATGAAATGTATGGCGATCGCTTATGATGGCTTTGCCTGAGTCATTGCGAGCAGCGTGAAGCACTCTCTAAGTCGCATATTCAAGATGGCCCCGAAATTACGACCTTTTGGGCATTGCACGCCTTTGAGCTTATTCTTAAACGTCAAAGGAAATACCAATAGCAGACAAAACAAGATGATTAAATGAGAACTGATGTTCAGCGATCGCCCATTAAGACGTTGCTAAATATATCAAAACGAGAGCGAACCTTGTGTTACCCAGTACCTTATCACTCGACAAAATTAAAAGCGTAAAATCAGCTACGTTATGGAATTGAATTAATGCGATCGCGCCAACACCTCAACAAACCCCAACTTTCCCTGAATAGATCAATCCCAGATGAGTTGTGACGTCAAATCAGCCACGTTAGATATATCAGGCTAATCATAATAGTCTCTTTGAAAACCCTCAAGCTACTACGACAAGACTCTCAAAACTCGATTCTGCATATTGGCTTGGATGCGACGTTGCTAGCGTCCTAACGCGAGAGCGTAAAGCTATAGTATTGCCGTTTGTTCGTACTTGACTCGTTGCGCACCCGTCATTGCGCACCCGTCATTGCGCACCCGTCATTGCGCACCCGTCATTGCGCACCCGTCATTGCGCACCCGTCATTGCGCACCCTGTGAAGCATCTCTAAATGCCAGATTCAGAAATACCCCAGGCGATCGCGTCGTAGTATCGTACGTTATGCTTGAATGAGTTCGCAGCTCAAAGAATCACAGTTCTCTGTTCTCATCCTCAATGCCCCCTATCTCATGACGGCCCAACTCTCACTTCC
>JBNPEG010000061.1:0-3125 GCA_051117555.1 Elainellaceae cyanobacterium
TATGCCTGGTTTTAGGAATAGTCAGCGTCCTGATCATCGGGGGGATCAGTTCACCCACACTCAGTCAGCCTCAAATGGTTAACATAGCCCGCCCCACGTGGGATACGGGGTGGTTTCAGGCTGAGATCTTTCGTGAACTATTAAGCCAGTTGGGCTACTCGGTGTCAGAGCCGCAAACGATGGAAAATGCTGAATTCTATCAGGCTGTGGCAGAGGGAGAAGTCGATCTCTGGGCGAACGGTTGGTTTCCGTTACATCGCACGTTTCTCAATCCGGATTCTCCATCCAATCAGGCTGAAGCAGTTGGCTTTGAAGTACGAGGCGGTGCACTTCAGGGCTATCTCATCGATAAACGAACGGCAGATCAATTTAATATCCGCAATCTTGAGGCATTAAAAAATCCTGACATTGCACAACGATTTGATAGTAACGGTAACGGAAAAGCCGATCTGATTGGCTGCAATCCAGAGTGGAGTTGTGCCGAGATTATTGACCATCATCTGGCGACCTATGGCTTGGATTCTACGGTTGAGCACATCCAGGGAGACTATACTCCGTTGATGGAGGCCGTCATTCAGCGATATACCCAGGGTAAACCGATCTTGTTTTACACCTGGACACCCAACTGGACGGTGAATCAGCTCGTTCCTGGACGCGATGTGGTGTGGATAGAAGTGCCGTTCCCGAGCATGCCGACTGACCACACCCGGCTAGAGAGTGAAACCGTACTGACAGGCATCACGGGATGCGTTGCCGATCCGTGTTCGATAGGCTTTTCCCGTAACGATATCCGAGCCGTTGCCAATTCAAGCTTTTTAGACGCAAACCCGGCGATTCGTACCCTACTTGAGCAGATCGAAATTCCGCTGGATGACATCACGGCTCAGAATGCCAAAATGCTGGCTGGCGAAGACGAGGAAGCAGATATTCGGCGTCATGCGCTGGAATGGATTCAAGCCAACCAAATTCAGGTTGATGCATGGCTGGCGGCGGCTGAAGCAACTGATTCCCTGAGTCCCGCCGATCGCGCCCTGTCTGAGACTGATCCAGCAGACGATAGTCTGACCATCTCAAAGACGTTGAGAGTGGTGACCAAGCGCTTTGAGCCCTTCGTGGCTTACGAAGATCGGAAGTATATCGGATTCAGCATCGATCTCTGGGATGCGATCGCCCAAGCGTTAGGCGTTGACTACGACATCGTAGGCGTCAATTCGGTTGCAAAGCTCTTAGACGAAGTAGAGCGGGGGGCGGCTGATGTGGCAATGGCCGGTATTGGTATCACCTCCCAACGAGAAGAGACCCTGGATTTTTCGTATTCGTTCTTTGAATCAGGGTTGCAAATTATGGTGCGGGATGAGGGTAGCGTCTTCTTAAACAAGCTCATTCCAGTGTTAGTTGGGGTGTTGCGATCGCCCCAATTCTATTATGGTGTCGGTGGATTTCTGTTCATTCTGCTGATCGTGGCTCACATCATTTGGCTTTCCGAGCATCGTCACAACTCTCAGTTTCCCAGCAGCTACGTTCGCGGAATTTGGGAAGCGTTTTGGTGGGTGGCTGTCACGGTCACGACAGTCGGCTATGGCGACAAAGTGCCAAAGCGGGCACTCGGTCGGTTCTTTGGCCTGATTTGGATGTTTTCGGGCTACTTTGTCTTCGCCTACTTTACTGCCAGCATCGCCACCACGTTTACAGTGCAAGAGCTGCAAGGCACCATCAACGGGCCCGACGATCCGGCTGGCAAACGAATCGCAACCGTATCGAGCAGCGCCGCTGCCGACTATTTGACGGTTCAATCGGGATTCTTTTTTAGTGAATATGACAGTCAGGAGAATATATTCAGCGCCCTAGAGCGGCGAGATATTGACGCAATCGTCTATGATGCGCCAGTTTTGAAATATTATGCGGCTCATGATGGCAAAGGTCGAGTCAAAGTAGTAGGGGCAGTGTTTCAAGAATTGCACTATGGAATTGCGCTCCAAGAAGAAAGCCTGTATCGCGAGGCGGTTAATTCGGCCTTGCTGAAACTATTTGAAACCGGACGATATGATGAGATTTATCACGACTGGTTTGGGTAACGAGTTGGGTCGTGGCAAGCAGCTATTCACAAACACGGTAGGATATGGCGAACTCTGAATCTTCCAAAATTTCCATCTACGCAGCGATGGCTGCTAACATTGCGATCGGCATCGCGAAGTTCGTCGGAGCATCCATTAGCGGCAGTTCGGCCATGCTGTCAGAAGGAATTCACTCGGTTGTTGATTCTGTCAATGAGGTCTTGCTGCTGTATGGTCTGAAGCAAAGCGAGGCAGGACCTGATGAGCAACATCCCCTGGGTCGTGGGCAAGAGCTTTACTTTTGGTCGCTGATGGTGGCCGTGCTCATCTTCGCCTTGGGCGGCGGGCTGTCTATGTATGAAGGCATTCACAGCTTTCATCATGTAGCACCGTCTAATGATCCCCTTGTGAGCTATATTGTCTTGGGCGTTGCAGCGGTTTTTGAGAGCACCGCTCTGGTTGTCTCGGTGCGTGAATTTAATAAAAACTATCCGCGAAAGGGTATCAATTTTTGGGAGGCGATTCGCAGAAGCAAAGACCCAAGTTCATTTATTGTGATCGTTGAAGACTCAGCCGCGTTGGTGGGGCTGGCGATCGCCTTTTTAGGTGTGTTTTTGAGTGAGTTCACTAACGATGTCATCTATGATGCGATCGCCTCAATCGTCATTGGTCTGGTGCTGACAGTGGTTGCAACGGTGCTAGTGGCTGAAACCAAAGGTCTGCTGGTGGGTGAAAGCGCGTTACCCGAGACTCGCGAGAGCATCAAGTTGCTGGTAGAATCTGATGACGCGGTGTCGGCAGTGGAATCTCCAATCACGCTCCACCTTGGCCCCCGAGACATCATGCTGGCTTTGAATATCGAATTTAAAGACGATCTGTCATCCGACGAAATTGAAGCGGCAGTCCGTCGAATTGAGAAAAAGATTCGCGAGTCGCATGAAGAAGTCAAGCGCATTTTTATCGAAGCGGCTTCGGTGGTCTAAAATATAGCGCTGACAATGCTAAGAATCTATCCGAAAACCCCGTCAGGGGTTTTGAATTCCAAAAACTCTAGGAAGTTTTCGGATAGGC
>JBNPEG010000046.1:0-30787 GCA_051117555.1 Elainellaceae cyanobacterium
TCGCTCTTTCGTTCCATTACTATCAATGTGCTCCGACTGAGCGGATTCAAATCCATCGCACCTGCTCTACGTCAGCTAGCCAATCAAGTGGATGAGATTTTTAAGCTCTTACAATGAATCAGCCCTGTGGAGCGTTGTACTTTGTCCAGAGAGGTCACCAACTTCTTCTCGAATTTGAAGAGCTTGCTGGTAGAAAGATTGTGCTAAGTCAAACTGACCGAGGGATTGATGAACAAGACCAATGTTATTAAGCGTTGTGGACTTTAATTCTGGATTTTCTTGAAACAATTGGAGTGAAGTTCCAAAAGAACTCAAGGCGTTTGAATACTGACCCGTTTTACGCTGAATTTCACCTAAATTATTGAGCATGGCTCCCTGCCTAATTGATTCGCCTGCCGTTCGAAAGATATTAAATGCTCTTTGGTAAACTTCTAACGCTTGAGAGTAATAGCCTAGATTTTCATAAATAAAGCCGATTTCTGACAAAGTAATTCCTTGTCCAAGTAGATTGTTAGTCTGTTCAAAAATTTGTAGTGCTCGCTGTTTAAGATTAATTGCTGAAGCATAAAGATCAATCATTCTTTGAACAGGGATAGTGATACTATCATTGGAATTCTCATCAACTGTCTGTTCGTCACAATCCTCTCGGTTAAAACAAGGTGGAGGGACAGGAACAGTAAGTTGCCACACACTTGGATTGCTCTCTCCAATCCTGCTTCTTAGATTAGGCTGATCAGCCTCGGAATCAATAGGGTTACCATCGCTAGATTCTGATTGTGCAATGTGGCTACCTTCTATTGTGAAATTGTTGCCCTCTAGTCTGATTATGTCACCCTCACCCATTAGAGAGGCTATAACAGCGCCCTCTAAAACAATTCCGTTATTTCCTGATGGTCTAATGTTTGCAGATTCTAATTCAATGTTGCCACCTTCCAATCCAATATCGATTCCGTTTACCCTTACGTTTCCACCTTCTAATTCAATATTGCCTTCTACTGCATCAATGTTTCCATTTCTATCAACCGAGACTATTATGCTTCCACTTTCTAACGTAATATTGCCAGCTTCAACAATATTGCTAGCTTCAATATCAGCAATAACATTCTCAGAAATAATTCTACTGATGCCATCAAATATACCAACGCCGCTATTATGAAAAGACCTCAAATAGGCACGTATACCGTCTTGTAGGTTTAGACTAATGCTTCCTCCTTCGATCAAGAAAGAAGTTGTTTCATCAATGGAAAACAAATTTTCAAAATTCGCATCAATAAGAACAATTAATTCTTCGTCGCCGAGCTCATCTCTAAGAATTTGCAAATTACTCAAAGCTTCTGACAACTGAATACGATTGGCTCCTCTTGCAATGAGGGGACTAGAAAAAATTGAGCCAATAAGTCTTAAGGTGTTACCCTCACCTATCCGATCACCAAGCTCTCGATAAATTTCTAAAGCTTGTTCAAAAGACTCCAGAGATTTGACCAACTGCCCATGTCTAATATACAGTTCACCTATCAGTTGGAGAGTATTTGCTTCATTTGGGCGATCGCTATTCTCTTGATAAGTTTCTAAGGCTTGTTGAAGTGTCTCTAATGATTCTGGAAATCGAATTTCCTGGAGAATAGATGCATCGATATAATCGGTAGATTCTATAAGAGACTCATCAAGTCGTATACGTAAACCCTCTCCTGTAAGAGACGAAGTTGGAATCCCAATCCCTGCATGTGGATTTTCCAAATTTGAATTTTTCTCTTGCGCAAAAACTTTATTAATAAGTAATAGTTGTGCCTGGAATTGGACTAACAATATGATTATTGTGACTCGAAGTAATTGAAACCAATGTTTATACATAAGAGAATTTCTTACAAAGAATAAAGCAAGCTAAGCGATAAACTTATGAATCTAATTCAGCAAGTTGGTCGGCGATTTCTTGGCCAGTCTTAGAATCATTCCCTTCTAATACAAAGTAGAGATTTTGTGCTTCTTCAAGACACTTGATAGCTTCTTGAATATTATTGAGAACCATGTAAATATTACCCAGTGCGAATAGAGATTCTGCTTGTTCTTCTATATTTAGATTATCTTCGGCAACCTCTAGCGCTTTGAGATAAGCATCTTTTGCATGAAGATTGAGTCTAACCTGAAGATAAATATCACCCAGCAAACGATAACTTGCTGAAGACTGAATTGATTCCTGATTGAGGGCTTCTATAGTAGCGATTGCTTCCGTGAATAAGTCCTTATTCCTGTAAACTTGAGCAAGGATATAAGCTTCAGTTTCAACAGACAAACTTTGTTCAGCAATTGATGCAATTTCAGAAGTAGTTTCCTGAACAATTCCTTCATCAACTAAGCTAAATGCTAACCCAGGAATTCCTTCATCTGTTGATGCAGTGCCTGTATTTGCCCTAACTTCAATGGCATATCTGATACCTCTTTCTAAAGCAGGAATACCAGGATAACGAATTTGTGTCTCACTGATTGAATCTTCCCAAATCACTCCGTCAGGGCTTAGAACGCGAACAGTATACTCGGTCGCATTCGGAACACTGTTCCACTGAATCAGTGGGGTATCACTCAGGACTTGCGTTTTACGTGGAGATATAACAAATGGAATTAACGGATCATCTCCACCGCGAGTCGGCAAATAATCTCCCCCTGATCCACCAGGTAAGATCCGTAGACCTGCTTGAGGACAGATGCGCCCTAACTGATAGGTGCCACTAGCTGGCACATCTTTTCGGCTCAAGTCTGAACAAAGAATCGTTGCACTATTTCCTTGCTGCAAACGGACTTCGTCATCTGGGTTTAAGCGATTAGGTGCTCCAATAGATCGAAATCCACTCCAATTGCTACGCTTCAACTCAATTCTCCCTGCGATGAGAAAATTGAATCTAGGAATAATTGCAACGGCTGACGACGCCGAAACAGAAGCAGTAAGCCCTAAAGCGATGAAAATAGCAATCCTAAGTCTCATCTCAGGTTTTTCTCATCTCAGATTTCATGGTTTTAATCGTTCACGAGACATCTGCTGCCATTCATCCTCCTCTGGATTATTTGGATTTCGAGGATTACTCAGGCAATCCTGCCATGCCACATTTGCATCAGGTTGATTCCCTAATTTTTCAAATGTTTGAGCTAACAAACAGAAAGTTGCTGCTTCCTGTTTTAAGCTGTCGTTGTTGTCTGCAATCTCAATTGCAGTCCTCAAACTCTCTTCGGCGTCAGAATAATATCCTTGCTTAAACCGTGCCCAACCGAGATTCTTCCACAGGTCATGCTCCACAACGGGGTTCGTGTTGTTTCCTGGTGTTTCATCAGTATCATTACTCTTTGCCAAAGAAATTCCTCTAGTCAAGAAATTAACCGCATTCGGATAATCTTCGGACAAAATCGATAACCGTGCCTGGTTGTTATAAGCAGGGATAAACCCACCTGCAACAGCAAGGTTGTACTGCACCTGTGCCTCGTCTAGCTTGCCTAAATCCTCATAAACGACTCCAAGGTTATAATGAGCCCTGACATAATTGGGGTCTAACTCCAACGCACGCTTTAATTTTGATTCAGCACTGTCTAAATTCCCAACAACATAATCTTCAATAGCACTGTTGTTATATCCGACAGCAATTCTCGGCAGCGAAAGCCGAAATCCAACAAATGTTAGCAACAAGACTGTTGCAGCTCCAAATTTCATTTCTTGCCAGAGACGCTTCGGCACTCTCCATCGTGTTAAAGTGCGCTCGACGATGGCATTACCCCTTTGGGTAATTGCACTACCACCAATCAATGCCAGAATGCTTTGGAAAATAACAGCGAGTGCTCCAAATGTTCCAGGCCCGCCTCCACCCAAAAATCGAGTAGATATATCAGTCAACAAGCCAAACGTCCCAGTTAGCCAAAACAGCGTCAGCACTGTCCAAACGGGGTCGTAGCGATCCCACCAGTGGGCAGGCATCTTCAGAAACCACCACCACGCATTATCTGGTGGTTTCAAAACATACCGCAATTCTTCAAACTTATCGGTGAGCGATTGTAACGTCTTGGAATCTAATATTCTAGAGAATCGGTCGATCTGTTGCCGTAGTCGCTCATCTAAATTTGCAACCGTCATCAAATCATTTGGTGAAACTTTGTCAGCTTCAATCTCAGCCTGAACCGCATCCCGGACGGTAAAAACTTTAGCCAGGAACTCGACAGCCGAATGCTCAACGTCCTGCTGAATTGTTTTAGAATCTGCTTCCTCTAGCAGTGCAATTTTGGCCTTGTAACGGGCGACCGCACCCTCTGCCTCTGCTAATTTTGGCCTTGAATCAAGAAACCACCACCAAGCTTCTTCTGCAGGAGGATAGCTTGATCGCCAGTCCTCCAGCTCAATCGTTCCTCTAATTTTGCCAGCTACACCCCTTAGCTTCTGATCCAAGGTGAAGAGCATTATTATAACAGCGACATTACTCGAATCGCCTCGAGCGATCGCTTGTTGAACACCATCTCGTGCCAAGAGTACATTTAAGATTTGCCTAGCCGAAGGCTGCTCAACTATCTCTAGCTCAGCTAATACAGATTCATAACGCTTTAATGCATTATCCAGAGAAGAGTGCATCCTCTTGCAGACCTTTCAGTTTGAGAACAATTAGCCCATCAATAAAAACTAAGCGAAAGTGCTGCCTCGGAAATTACAAACAGGCAATTTCTCCACTATCATCAAAATCTTGGTAAATATCATTAAAAATCATAATGTTTTCACGAATAGAGATTTCTTAGTCAATAGAGAATGTTATGAACTTCAACAGAGAATACTTTCCTGAGTAAGTTTGAGAATTCACCACAACTTGCAATCGGTGTTCAAAAAGCCTGCCCTATCTAGATTCCTCAAAAGTGTATAACACCCTCTAATATTGTAAACTTGGAAAATTTTAAGGAGTTTGAGAATCTAATGAGGAGAATCTTGGACAAACCACGAATAATCATTCATCAAGTGAAGGTATTTGTTCCTTAGGAAGGGATAACCATTTCCTATGGCTCTTTGCAAAATTCGGTAGCATTTTTTTAAGCTTTTCTAATTTAATAAAACTTAATAAATCCCCAAGAGCGTTTCTATACTGCGACACTCCTTAAAATATTTACGAATTAGCCCATTCTCATTTTCTATCAGAGTTTTTCCTATAACCTCCTGAAGTCTCTTCCAATTCTCAACAGTTGTAAGGGATACACCAAATTGAGCAACGCTACAGAAACGAGTAGGTTTAATTCACCCTTTCAGACCCGACCAATCGGGTGATGATTCTCTCATTTGCAAACGCTAAGGTATGGAAAAATTCGATGGATTACTTCGCGGATTTGCCTCATCACGATCGCGGTATGGTGAATATCAGGCCCATAGCGATCGCCCGCTTGCTGAGCAGTGGGATTCATTACGTCGGCTCCCCCTTTCACACCGACCATTAATGCCCGCCGAGCACGATTTTTATTCCCCTCAAACAGAGGTCGTTTGGAACATGTTCGTGCCGGATTCTTGCTTTCTCCGCTCGTCACACAAAGGGCATGATACGCGCCATGCTTTTTTTTTACTGACCCAAAATCAAATCAAGCACCAGAGCGGCTGTCCAAGAAAAGTTAGCGGAGCCGAGTCCTTCCCCCGTGTCGGGGTTGAAGTATTCATAAAATCCAGCTCGCTCTACCAAATCGAGGCTCATCTGCTTAACCTGTTCGGCTTCATTGTCGTAGCCGTAGGTTTTCAACCCGTGATGAAGCATCCAGTTGAGGTTAATCCAAATCGGCCCTCGCCAATACCGATTGGCGCAAAAGCCGGGTTCTTGACGGCTTGTTGTCGGCACTAACCATCCCTCGGCACTCGAACCACCGAAAGCAGGGGATAGCAGATGATTGACCATCTTTTGCACTTGTCGCGAGTTGGGCACTCCTGCATATAGGGGCGTATAGTTGCTAGCCACACAGGTCGGGATGGGCTGATCGGTGACTAAATCGTAGGTATGATAAAACCCTCGCTGGGGATTCCAAAGCTTGGCGTTCAGGCCGATTGCCGTCTGCTGTGCCCACATTTTAAACGGAGTGGGGTCAAAATCAATCACGTTGGCGATCGCCGCTAGATCTCGATTTGCCTTGACCAGTAATGTGTTAAACCAGACATCTTGAACTAAAAACGGACAATTTTTTTGAATCTGCGCTTCGCTATAGTTGCAGTCGCGCGCGTGAACCAATAAGTAGACGTACCGATCATAATCATGGTCGCTGGGTCGTTGGCTGCCGTTAACTTTGCGATTGTCGACTCGCTGATAGGCAGGAATCATATCCGGCGATAGATCCATCTGCTGTAGGGCGGTATCCCAGAGCGGTGAATTGTCTTGACCAGATTCCCAGGGATGGCGAATGTAGATGAGCCCGTCTTGGTTGGGGTTGCGCTCTCGATATAGATAATGGTGCCATGCGACGAGTTTGGGAAACAGCTCTACTAGAAACTCGTAGGCACGGTCTCGATCGGTCGCATACCGATAAATCTGCCACGCCGCGATCGCATGAACCGGGGGCTGAATAATACCCGATGTTGCGACATGGCGTGGGGCATAGAGCGATCGCTCGGTCTGCCAATATTCGGGCCCTGGAAAATAGGCACTCGCATCCGGCGTATGAAAGACAATGTGGGGAAGCAAACCATTGCGCCATTGCCCATCAAAGAGCGATCGCAGTTCTTGCATGGCTCGATCTTGATCCACATGAGCATATCCCATTGAGATAAAGCCCGAATCCCAACTCCATTGGTAGGGATATAAACTCGGGGCGGGTTTGGTAGAATTGCCGAGCCAATTTTCTTGCAAAATAGTGTGTGCTTGCTGAATCAGCGCTTTTTGAGACGATGACAAAGCGCTTTGATTCAGGATGCGAACATCCGTATCCCGTCTGACCAGGAGAGAAGTCATAGGTGTGTCAGCCTTTTGAAGAACGTCTGTGCAGGTGAATGACGTGAGTTAATTCTGATCCAAGTCCAAACCTGGAGGTCTGTCGTGAGAAAACCTCCACGTCTTAAACCGGACATTCATGCAAAAACTACGGCGCGAGGGGAAACCTGGGGCTCTCATAGCAAAACCCATGCTTCCGTCCTCAAGCCTATGTGCGACCCTGGGTATTTGTAGCGTTCGCCAGCTTAGGACGCGACTCCTGACTAAAACCAAAGCTGGCGAAGCTGGCGTGCAACCGCACAAAGAACTGTGGTGGTTGCTATCTGTCCGGGGGCAAAGGACTAGCAAAATTTGTTATGTATCGAGCGTTACACTAGCCACTTTGAGCGTCAAGATTTCCTTCCAAGGTTTACGGTAGATTCACCCAGGTTCAGTGAATATCAATTTCTGCTAAGCATTTTCACTTAGTTAGGAACGAACAGTAGGACGTGAACGAACCCTGAGCGAGCATCGGGGCGATCGCCTCAATTCATAAACACTTGGATAAGTTTCGACCTGAACATACAGCCGAGTTGAGCACCGCACGTCTCGATGACAGTCCGCACGAGAACGCCGAAACCTAAATAATCGAGGAAGCTGCCGACGAATGTGCATCAGGAATCCATCTCCAGAGTGATGGGACGATTGCTTAATGACGCGCTGACGACTAGGCGAGTCATCAAGCAGATACACTCACGGTAGCGATCGCCCCTCGCATCTTCAAACGATGCACTGCATCCCTTCGATAAATGGCATTTATGGAATAATCCCGGCTATTTGGCCAAGGCTCCGTCATAATCAATATCAAGATTACAGGGTATTCCAATGAGCAAACATTCTCACTCTGGAATCAAGCTGTCTCAAATTCGAGCACTGGTTGCCGTAGCAGAACGTGGCAACTTTGGAGAAGCCGCTTGGACCCTCGGACTCACGCAACCGTCGGTCAGTCATGCGATCGCCAGTTTAGAAGAAGAACTCGGGGTCATCTTGGTCGCGCGCGGACGACATGGCGCCCATCTCACCCCGGCGGGTGAAAACGTCGTCATTCACTTTCAAGAAATGTTGCGGCTCCTCGATGTTGCCGTACAGGAAGCCAATCTGCACAAAGGCTTGCAGGGTGGTCAGGTGAGAATTTCCACCTTTCGCAGTGCCGCTGCTCATCTGTTGCCCAAAATCATGGCGCATTTTCAAGCGGTATGTCCTGCCATCGATGTCATGGTTGCCGAGCACTATGACTATCATTTTGTGGAACAAGATATCCGCGATGGCAAAGCCGATATTGGGTTCACTATTTTGCCAACCGATCGCGATCTAGAAACAATAGAAGTCTTACGAGATGAATATATTGTGCTACTGCCTGACACATCAGAGATGCAAAGCACTCGACTGACGTGGGATGAACTGTCTCGCTTACCGTTGATGCTCTATTCAGATGACAATAGCTGCTTTGCCACCGTTCAGCGTTACTTCCTGAAGGCGGGTCATCCCCTCAAACCTCGCCACCAGTTTCGAGAAACCTCAACGATTGTAAATATGGTGGCTCAAGGGGTCGGAGTCGCAATTGTGCCTCAACTCTCTGCTATGTCAGTTCCTGCTGGTATTCGCATCGGCCAGCTTCCTTCCCCACTCGAACGGGTTATTGGAGCTGCAATTTTAGCCAATTCTCTGCAAACTCCCGCAGTCTTTGCATTTCTTGGCGTCTTGAAACAAAACCTACCTCTACTTAAGCATCTACCCGCCTGATAAATTACTTATTGTCTATCTAGAGAATTGATATTAATCCCGTGTGGCAGACATCACCCCGAAGCGAATCAACCCTCGTTCATAGCCGCGACGCATCAAACCCAGCGACATTGCAGCTTGAACAGTTTTCCAACCCGATTTCGCTAGCCCAATCAACGCTTTAGGCGAGAAGGCGGAGTCGATTACGATTTTCCAAAAGGGGGCGACAGCAGTCGACCAATCTGCGGTGCGAATGGTTTGAAAGCCAATATCTTGGGCGATCGCCTCATAGTCTGGTAACGAAATCACATAGGGTAAACAAT
Organism: Elainellaceae cyanobacterium; assembly: GCA_051117555.1. Lineage (GTDB taxonomy): Bacteria > Cyanobacteriota > Cyanobacteriia > CAZCXK01 > CAZCXK01 > DBGGTD01. The sequence continues at coordinate 8,999 of JBNPEG010000046.1, forward strand.
AGACGCGATAGATATCGTCGAGATGCTTTTGCTCATCGGGCGTTAGGTCTCCATGCGGGGGTGCCGTCGGTCGATGACACCAGGTCGCCATCAGAAAAGTGCCGCCGGGTTTCAGGACTCGATGACATTCCTGCAAAAACTTGACTTTATCGGGCATGTGTTCGCCACTTTCTAGCGACCACACCAGATCAAATGACTGGTCAGCAAAGGGCAAATCTAGGGCATCGGCGACGTGAAAAGTGGCATCCAGATTTGCGTGTTGGGCGCGCTCGGTCGCTCGATTGGCTTGTATGGGGCTGAGAGTCACACCGGTGGCGATCGCATTAAACGCCTCTGCTAGGTGTAAAGAACTGCCCCCAATGCCACAGCCCACATCTAGAATCTGATTAGCCTGCTCAACCCGCCCCCACGCTAGCAGTTCCTCGATGAGATCAATTTGGGCTTGGCGACGTTCTTTGCGCTCGTTGCCGTCTGCACCATACCAGCCGTGGTGCATGTGCTCACCCCAAATTTGCTCCCATAATCCTGATGATGCATCGTAAAAATCTTGAATTTGCTTTTTCAGAGTTGAGGTCATAACTTCGCTGTAATCTCGTAGGGAAGACAGGTCAATTGACTTCCAGATTGTCTCATTCATTGTGAATCCAAACCAACTATGACCGTTTCTAGGACGATTTGCCTGGGATTTTTAACTGTGATTGCTTTTGGCACATTGCTATTGATGCTGCCCATTTCCACCGCAGAGGGCGTTTGGAATGATCCCATTACGGCATTATTTACCGCCACCTCAGCCGTGTGCGTAACTGGGCTGATTGTGGTCGATACTGGCACATACCATTCTCTTTTTGGCGAAGTTGTGATCCTACTGCTCATCCAAGTGGGGGGACTAGGGTACATGACGGCAACCACCTTCTTGCTAATTTTGCTGGGGCGGCGGTTTGGGCTGCGCGAAAAAATCGCAATCCAGAAATCTTTAGATATTCCCGGATTATCCAGCGCAGTGCAGCTTGTGCGATCGATCATCGCCATGACGCTGATTTTTGAAATTACAGGCATTTTCTGTCTGATGCCCATCTTCGCGGCTGATTTTGGCCCCGCCTACGGATTGTGGCTCTCTATTTTTCATAGCGTGAGTGCATTTAATAACGCTGGATTCAGCCTATTTGAAGATAGCCTGACTCGCTACAATACGTCCCTCCCTATGAATCTAATTATTCCAGCGCTCGTGATCTTAGGCGGAATAGGCTATCAGGTGATTATGGAGGTTTATCTCTGGCTGAGCGATCGCCTGCTCAATAAACCCGAACGCGTCGATTTTTCCTTAAATTTCAAAATCGCCACGAGCACAACGATTTTTCTGCTGATTTTGGGCACCATTGCATTTCTCTCTGCCGAATATCGGAGCCTTGAGGTGTTTGGAGAATTCAGCTTTGGCGAGAAACTAATGGTGGCCTGGTTTCACTCGGTCATGCCCCGGACTGCCGGCTTCAACTCCATTGACTATGGGCAACTTCCCACTGTCACCCTCTTAATCACGATCGCCCTCATGTATGTGGGAGGCAGCCCAGGAAGTACGGCTGGCGGCATTAAGACGACTACCTTTCGCATTTTGTTTAGCAGCACTAAATCTGCATTACAAGGGAAGGAGGAGGTGTTATGTTATCAGCGGCAAATTCCCGTTATTTTGATCATGAAGGCGGTTGGAGTTGTGTTTGGTTCGGGCATAACCGTAATCGTTGTGACCACTCTCATCTCGATTACCGATCCTGATATAGACTTTATCCGTGTCATATTTGAAACCGTCTCTGCGTTTGCGACGGTTGGGCTATCGACAGGCATTACGGCTAGCCTTTCCGCAGCAGGCAAAGTCGCAATTATTGGCTCCATGTATGCAGGGCGAGTGGGAATTCTGTTGCTGATGTCTGCAATCTATGGTGATCCCAAGCCGAGCGTTATAAACTATCCCGAAGAAAATCTCTTGGTAGGCTAATCTGGGTTGGCTCGTTAGGAGAGGCAGCCATGGTCAGCAGATGGGGCGTCGTCTCCCCTCTCAGCTCGATATCAGATCGATCAGGGAATACAGATATAGAATACATTGAATACATCACTGCCAATTCGAGAGAGAATCTTGAGGAGACTATCCATTGGCCGTTTGAGACATATAGCAATGTGCAATTGCGTCGTAAATTATCCTCTTACGCCCTGGCAAAACCCGCTATCGGAGTGTGTCAATCTAATCTCACATTACTCTTAGCCCTCGGCGGACACCCCATTCATAGGGAGGGGTTTACATTAATCAGCCTGGAGTAAACTTGTGAATCTGTCGTCATTATCGAGTTTGAGCTTTTTTCGCAACCTGAGGGGAGGCAGTCGGCAATTCGCCGTCGTTGGATTGGGGCGATTTGGTCGTGCAGTGTGCACCACTCTCCACCACTTGGGCTACGAGGTCTTAGGGATTGATCATGATGAGCAGTTGGTTGCCCGTATTTTAACGGATCAACTCGCCGCTCATGCTCTCCAGTTAGACTCGACGAATCCTCAGGCTCTCAAAGAAGCCGGAGTATTTGATTTTGATACGGTGATTGTGGCGATCGGCAACTATATTCAAGAGAGCATCATCACCACGCTGAATCTTAAAGAAGCCGGCGTGCCTTATGTCGTTGCAAAAGCATCATCCGATATTCACGGGAAGCTGCTCCATCGCGTGGGCGCTGATCAGGTGGTCTTTCCAGAACATCAGATGGGATGCGCTCTGGCGCGATCGCTCACTCGGCCTGAAATTCTCGATCGCTTTGAGCTTGATCCAGACCACAGCATTGTCGAGCGCAAAGTCCCAATCGAATTTGACGGCAAGACCATTGCTGAGCTTGACTTACGAAAACGCTATGGGTTAAATCTGCTGGCAGTGAGCTGTGATGAAACCAATGAAAAGTTTGAGATTAACCCCAGTCCGGTTTTACATCTCAACAAGGGAGCCGTAATGGTCGTGATTGGCTCAAACAAAAGTATCGATCAGCTGCCAATGTGAGGCAATCGGGAATCATGCGCGTTATCGGGCTCATTAGCGGAACCTCAGCAGATGGAATTGATGCAGTCTTGGTTGATATTTCGGGAACACTTCTCGACCTCAATGTCACTCTCATTGCATCGGCGATGTTTCCTTATCCGGATTGGCTGCACGAGCAAATCTTGTCGGTGATTGGAGGGGCAGCCTTGTCGATGGAGGCGTTGGCAGCTTTAGACGATGCGATCGCCACCCAATTTGCTCAAGCTGCGCTCAATCTCCAGTCGGATCATGCCCCCGCCGATCTGATTGGTTCTCATGGGCAAACCGTATTCCATCGTCCGCCAGTCGGGCATACACAACGAAAGCCAGGAAACAGGTCTTTAAACTCAAGTGATTTAGAGCAGCCCTCCGCCGGTTCAGAGCAGACGTCTGTAGACTTAGAGCGACCGTCTATCAGCCTACACCAGCGTGCTATTAGCACAACCCTTAGCGCTGAGCCACACGATGAGTCCCCACCAGACGCACGTGCTTTGACGCCTCAATTTTTTCCCCTTGGCTATAGCTTCCAACTCGGACGCGGAGATTTGATCGCCCACCTTACGGAGATCACAACAGTTAACAACTTCCGTGCAGCAGATATCTCATTGCAAGGACATGGAGCCCCTCTAGTCTCGATGATGGATGTGTGCCTATTTAGCCACCCAACCCTCACGCGCTGTGCTCAAAACATCGGCGGCATTGGAAACTTAACCTATTTGCCTACCAAGAATTCTCACGAGACGTCACCCGATGATTGGTTCTCAGGCGTATATGGCTGGGATACTGGGCCTGGAAATAGCTTGATTGATTTGGCAGTACAGCATTTCTCAAAAGGGGAACAACACTACGATGCGAATGGCGAATGGGCATCACGGGGAACGCCCTGTCAAACCTTAGTTAGACGTTGGCTCAAGCAAGACTTTTTTCAAATGCCGCCGCCCAAATCCACGGGGCGAGAAGAATTTGGCATCGATTATCTGCGCGAGTGTTTATGGGAGTCAAAAGCGTATACGCTTAGCCGATCTGACGTCTTAGCAACGCTCACGGAGCTAACGGCTGCCTCGATCGCCCATAGTTATCATACATTTCTAGATCACATGCCCGATCAGGTCTTGCTGAGCGGCGGGGGCAGCAAGAATGCCTATCTTCGGCAACGGTTGCAGGTGCATCTCGATCCGATTCCGGTGTTAACCACGGACGCGATAGGGGTCAATTCAGATTTTAAAGAGGCGATCGCCTTTGCAGTGTTGGCCTATTGGCGATATCTCGGAATTCCTGGTAATCTCCCAAGTGTGACGGGAGCGAAAGGGGCTATTCCTTTGGGAAACATACACCGCTCACCCACCGTTCTACGTGATAACATAGGATGCCTCTCTAAACCTGCGGATTAATGTTGGTAGTACTAGCGACCTTGGACTAAGGAACGTTACTGTGTCTCACACCTTTTTGCTTGAGGAAGGACGTTGGATGCTACAGGGGCATTGGCTCGATCGCCACGGCTTACCCACCCCTGTCAAGGGCGGAATTCTAGTCGCCTGGGGGAGAGACAACTGGTATACTTCGGTCACAAAGCTGACCTTCCCCGGCAGTAATCGCGATGAAATTTCGTTTCAATATCGGGGTCGATTGAATGTCGATGATCGGCAATATACGTTTGTGTTGCAGCATAGCCTGCTGGGGCGAGTCGAAGGAGAAGGCTGGATCGCTCCAGAATCGATTGTGCAGCGGTATTGGGTTTTGGGCGATCGCAAGCGACGAACTGGTTTTGAAACTTTATACCAGCTTGATGAAAATCGCTACTATATGTCGAGCAGCATTATGGCAGGGCATTATCTCACCAGCACCATGGAAGCCATGGTGGAGCGGCAAATTTTAAGCTAGTTGCATACATTCACCGACCTATAGCAATTTTCAATTGCGCCAAGCACAGAAATGGGGGGTGTGTGGCGCGGCGTGCTCCACACACCCATGCTTAACTCAATCGCATACCGCTGAATGACGTCATGATCAAATCGCCTGCACATCCATACTGGTGTGCTGAGGCGTTGTCTCTTCAGAATATAGGGTCGTGAGCTGATACGACAGCGAATGATTCCACAGATCAATAAAATCTTTTAGATAATAGGGAATAGTCTTATCCGGCATTGAAAAATTGGCATCATCAGCATCATAAAAATGGAGGCGATCGATAGTTTCAAAACCTTTAGGCTCATATAAATTAGCTCGATATTTGCCTTGCTTATCGAGATCAGAAAAGCAATAGATTTGATAATAATTGCTGCCTAAAATATCTCGATATTGAAGGAGCATGTAAATATCAATGGGTTGAATAGGAAGATTAAAGGCGATCGCCAACCGCTTTTGAAACGGCAGAATCGGAGCCCGAAAGCTACCTCGAATGCCATAATATCCAACTTTATCTGCTTGGAGAGGATATTTGCGATATCGAGGTTGAATACAGGTTCGCATCAATGCAGAAATATCCATTATTTCTTCGGTATAGGCTCCGATGGCACTAGCATGAATGTCATGCGCCGGAACATATCCAATGTTGTAAATTTCTATTTTTATCTCTCTAGATGACGAATCGCTGGTCAAATCGCAGTGCAGATAGGGCGTCGTCGAAATATTTAACTGCCGCTCAATAATGCCGCGATATAGGTGATTTTCTCGACGCACCTCATGCAACGTTCGATAGGAAAACCAAACGTAGACTCCGGTCATGAGAAATAAAACTACAATTCCCGATAAAACAGCAATTTCCATAGACGAATCCTAAAAACAGCACACCATCGAGTCAAGATAAGACATTTAAATTCGTTAATAAACAGTTCGATTTCAACGATTTGAGGGATACGAAGACGATAAGATAAGCAGATTACAGATCCCAATCATGACACTGTTTGTCGAGTCTATCGATTAATCTATGAGTGAGTTTCCCCGTCACGTCGAGCAGTATGTTGATGCTGCTGCCCATCTCGTCGGATTATCGATCGCCCCAGAGTATCGTTCTGGCGTTGTAGAAAATGTCGAAACGCTCGTGGCGATCGCCCAGTCCGTGATGGAGTTTTCGCTGCCCGCTGATCTCGAAGCTGCGCCTAGTTTCTATCCTGATCCTCAGAGTTTGTCTCAACGGCCCTCTCAACCCGACTCTCAGCTATGAGCATTGATAGTTATGCAGATGCTGTTGCCACAGCAGCGGCAATTCGGCAGGGCGACACCAGTGCCGTTGCCGTGATGCAAGCAACTCTCCATCGAATCGCTCAATCCGATCCCGCCCTCAATTGTTTTACAACGCTCTTGGCGGATCAAGCGTTAGACTCGGCTCACGCTGTCGATCGGGCGATCGCAGCGGGTGATAATGGGGGCGTGTTGGCGGGTGTTCCCTTTGCCGTCAAAAATCTGTTTGATATCGAGGGCATTTCGACCCTGGCAGGCGCCAAAATCAACAAAGAGCATCCTCCAGCCATGCGGGATGCGACCGCCGTTTCTGCTCTCAAACGGGCAGGCGCGGTGCTGGTTGGAGCGCTTAATATGGACGAATATGCGTACGGATTTGTCACCGAAAATAGCCACTACGGAGCAACCCACAATCCCCATGATCTGAGTCGCGTTGCGGGAGGCTCGTCAGGCGGTTCTGCTGCTGCCGTTGCCGGGGGCTTGGTGCCGATTACGCTCGGATCAGACACAAACGGCTCAATCCGCGTCCCGGCGTCATTTTGCGGAATTTTTGGGCTAAAGCCTACCTATGGTCGATTATCTCGGGCTGGAGCATTTCTATTTGCCGCCAGTCTCGACCACATTGGCCCCTTTGCTCGGTCAGTTCGAGACATTGCCACCGTGTTCGATGCGCTCCAAGGCCCCGATGCGCGTGATCCGATTTGCACCCCGTTACCCCCCGACCCGTGTTTGCCTCAGTTGAACGGCGATCTTGATGGGGTCAACATGGCGATCGCAGGCGGGCATTTTGAGCAGGGCGCGGACCCGCCTGTTCAACAGGCTGTTGAACAGGTTGCTGCGGCATTAGGTATCACAAAAACGGTGATGATTCCTGAACCCAGTCGAGCACGATCGGCTGCCTATTTAATCACTGCATCCGAAGGCAGCAATCTTCATCTGGAGAATCTCAAGATTCGCCCACAAGACTTTGACCCCGCTACGCGCGATCGCTTTCTCGCAGGGGCACTGATCCCAAGCAGTTGGTACATTCAAGCACAACGATTTCGTCGCTGGTACCGCGATCGCGTCCTAGAGATTTTTCGAGACGTCGATGTCATCATCGCACCCACAACCCCCTGCATCGCCCCTAAAATTGGACAAACAACCATGATGCTGAACGGGGTCGAAGTCAAAACGCGTCCTAATCTGGGGCTCTATACCCAGCCCTTATCGTTCATCGGCTTGCCGATTTTATCCGTGCCGATTCACTCCCCCCGTACGTTGCCGGTTGGGGTGCAACTGATTGCAGCTCCCTATCGAGAGTCTTTGATCTTAAAGGTTGCTGCCACGCTAGAATCCAAAGGAATTATTTCTGCCCCCGTCGCTCAAATAAAAATCTAAGGGGAATGAGGATACGACTCAGCTATGGAACGCAAAACAATTTCGAGTGGAACAACGTGGGAAAACCTAGCAGGATATTCTCGCCTGGTTCAAGTAGGACCATTTATTTACGTCTCAGGCACAACGGCAATCAACCGTGCTGGCGATATCCAAAGCCGTGACGATGTGTATGGGCAAGCCACTTATATTTTTCGAAAGATCGAGGCAACACTTCAGACCGTTGGCGCAGGGCTAGAGCATGTGGTTCGGACTCGTGTCTACGTCACCAATATTGAAGAATGGGAACAGGTGACTAAAGCTCACAAAGAGTTTTTTGATGACATTCGCCCGGCAAATACGTTGGTTGAAGTGAGCCGCCTGGCAGACCCCGGTATGCTCATCGAAATTGAGGTCGATGTCGTGTTGCCAAACTCACTCGAATCGGTATGAACACCTACGACTGGATTGTGGTCGGCAATGGCTTAGCAGGCGCTGCTCTCAGCTACGAGCTTGCAAATGCAGGATTTTCGGTCGTGTTGCTTGAAAAAGACAACGTTCTAGATAATGCAACCCGATACAGCTATGGCGGAATTGCTTACTGGTCAGGCAAAACCGACTTAACTCGCCAGCTTTGCCAAGAGGGCATTCAGCGATATCAACAGTTATCAGACGAATTAGGCAATAATATTCGGTTTCGAGAGCTCGACCTAATTCTAACCGTTTCCACCGACGCAGATCCTCAAACGACCGCATCGTCCTATGCAGATTGTGCGACTCCGCCGCAATGGATTGATCGCCAACAGGCCTGTGAACTAGAACCCTTGCTGAATTCGGAGGCGATCGCCGGAGCGCTTACCACTCGTCATGGGCATGTCGATCCCGAATTACTGGTCAGCGCCTATAATCAGGCATTTTTGAGACAAGGCGGCACCGTCGCAATCGCCACCGTCACAGACGTGATGCGCGTCAACGATAGCATTAACGGAGTCATAACATCCCAAGGCACCTACCAGGGCGCAAATGTAGCCGTGTGCGCCGGTGGGTTCAGCCGTCGCCTGTTGCGCGATGCTGGCATTCAGGTTCGTCAATACTTCACCCATGCCGAATTGATTGAAACTTCTCCTCTCTCTGCCTCTCTGCGTACGTTAGTGATGCCTGCCAATCTTCAACGATTCGCTCTCGAAGCCAAAGCTCGCCAGCCCGAAACCGATCCCCTGTGGGATGAACCCGGTCACGAAATTGTTGCCCCCATTCTGGATGCGGGAGCTATTCAATTTCAAGAGGGTCGAATTCGAATCGGACAAATCAGCCGCGCCTTGACGAATCTTGATGAATGCATGGATGCAGAACAAAGCGAGGCTGAAATCCGCGCTGGAATTGCCCCTATTCTGCCGCCGCTTGCGTCCCTTCCAGGGCAATGGCATCACTGTTTGGTTGCGTTCAGCGGTGATGGTTTACCCCTTATTGGAGCGTTTCCAGGATTGGACGGGCTTTATTTATTTTCCGGCTTCAGTAACCCATTTACCATTTTGCCTCCTTTGGCAAGGCGATTTGCGGCTCACAGTCCCGAGCATCCCGACGCAATTATTCAGCAATTGTCCCCTGATCGGCTCATTGTATAGACATACCTATATATAGCAATCCCGGAAAGATTGGGAGCCTAAGCTAGGCGATAAATGATACGTTGAGCCTACCAAAATGCGCACTCAAGGCAACATTCAGCATTTCGAGCGCTTCTACTAACCAATGAACGGTGCTTTGAGCATATTCTTCGTAGTGGCTAAATAAGATTGAGAATCGCCGTTCTAGGCAAGGGCGCACCTTGCGACACAGTAGGATGACTTTTAAAAATAAACCTGTTGTCAAGATAGGACCCAAATTAGATAGTAAATCTACAAAAACAAAGTGTTGGGGCTGTTGGAGACTATCAACAATTAGGAAATTCAACAACTGGGCACATGTCCTGACCAGGAGAAAATCATTGACTCCCTGGTCATCACTTTCAGGAAGAGTATTTTGCAGATGTTCGCACAGTAGCTTATTAAACTGGCGATTCCCGTAAGACGGGTCAATCCCTGATGTCATGTAGTCATACAGATCGCGCTTAAATTTTGAGTATGAACGAACCTGATGGTCGGTATGGGTAATAAAATTTAGGGCTAAATCTCGATAGGTCCGTCCGCCTTCAACGCGACCCACATAATGTTTGATAGCTCGATTCAAGTCTCGATCAGGCAGCAGCGTTGGATTAGGAATAGGGTAGATCAATCGTTGCGCCGATCTTGAGTCAGGTTGAACCGCAAGTTGAGAAAGTCGCGTTTGATAGGTCACATATTTAGACAAATCAATCTCAAACTGTCGGCGAACATGCGACTGAATTTGCTTAACGGTCGATTTCTGTTCAGTCGTACTATCGTCTCCTAAGAGACAATGCTCATATAGATAAGGGTATCGGCGAATTAGCGTTCCTAACGGGTAGTTTCCTGAGTTCGCGCCTAAATCGGATGCTTCACTGAGAACCTGAGCAAGTCGTTTTAACTTGAGATATTGTTCAGTGTCTGTAAAATTTTTGACGAGTTCGCGTAAACGTCGGGTGGAGCGATAGCGTAAGTGTCCAACAGTCGGAGCGTCTGGGACAGATTCAAACTGGTCAATAAGGTCTGGAATCGAAAGCTGGAGCTGAGGGCGAGCCTGCCACCGGTTGATGAGAATGTGGCAGCAACGATTGAGGACATAGCGGAAGTCTTCAGTCGCGACGTGAGACGCTGTAACCCGATCGAGAGCCGCTGCGATTTCTGGATCTGAATAGCTGTGACCTTCTATGAACAGCGAGCGGAACCGCTGAATCATCCGATCAGGCGACTCTAGCTCAATCCAATGGAGTAGATGGTCATAGACCTTCTGCTCATCTGGACTGATCTGCCGATTGTATGATCCTATTCGCCTAGCCACAACATTGATGCTCCTCTAGCTAAACTCTACCTATAAGGGCTGAGCCATACCAAAACTGTGTCTTCTCTACATAATGCCCCTCTAAACAAATTTAATCGAGACGATGAGATAGAGATTAATATGAACATGCCAAGCTGATAGCACAGAAGTGCTATCTCAAATATCTGTGCTATCTCAAATATTTGTGCTACCTCAAATAAACCAATAACGAAAAGTTTCTATAGGTGAATGTATTCAATATTACCGAAACAACTCGTATCGCAATTGTGACATGGGTCACGTTTCTCTTAAAGATTCAATGAAGTTGCCAGTTATGGAGGTGTGGCTTAACGGAATAGCTCATTACGGCACATCGGGGCAATCAGTTTAGGTATCAAGCAATACATTTATGGCGGTTGGTGGCAGACAATTGTCTAGCGGAATAGGGAGAGAGGGCGCTGAGATTCAATGAGACGGCTAATAACGGTATGATGACAGCGAATTTGCATCATAACTAGCCGGTTTGTATGTCTTGTCGATTGACTCTTAAACAGCTCATCAGTATTCTCGCTGCTCACCCGCTTCACGTCTCAAATGCTGCGCTGAATAGTTTAGCTTCTGGGGTGACAACAGATAGTCGTAATCTCCAAACTGGCGCGGTATTTGTAGCACTTCGGGGTGGCACATTTGATGGTCATGCGTTTGTTGAGACAGCCATTCGGGATGGAGCGATCGCCGCTGTAATTGATTGCAACCCGAATGAATTGAATGCAGACTCGTCTCATCTACCGCTGCTTCGTGTAGAGAATACGCTGACGGCCTATCAGGCGATCGCCCGCTGGTGGAGACACCAATTTGAAATCCCGATTATTGCGGTGACTGGGTCGGTGGGTAAGACGACAACCAAAGAGTTAATTGCAGCCGTGTTATCGAAGCACGGCTGCGTATTAAAATCTCAAGCGAACTATAACAATGAGATTGGCGTCCCCAAAACGCTGCTCAATCTGGACGCTGAGCACGATTATGCAGTCATTGAGATGGGGATGCGTGCCCAAGGAGAAATTGCGCTGCTTGCTCAAATTGCCCGTCCGGATATTGCTGTCATTACTAACGTTGGGACAGCCCATATTGGTCGATTAGGCTCAGAGCAGGCGATCGCCGATGCCAAGTGTGAACTGTTAGCCGAGCTTTCGTCCCAGGGGACTGCCATTCTCAATGCTGACAATTTTCGATTGCTGAAGACGGCTCAACAGGTATGGCAAGGGCGCACCGTCACCTACGGACTGTCGGGTGGCGATATTCGTGGGCATTTTAAGGAGGCTAATCGACTGCTCGTTGAGACTATGGAGTTTTCGATGCCGCTATCGGGTCGCCATCATGCGTTAAATTTTCTTGCCGCGCTCGCTGTTGCGCGAGAGCTTGGCATTGATTGGTCATTGCTAAGCAAAGGGCTGAGTGTCGATCTTCCCCCAGGTCGGGCACGGCGGTATGATTTGCCCAATGATGTGGTCATTCTCGATGAAACCTATAACGCAGGCTTAGAGTCGATGATGGCGGCTCTGCACCTTTTGGCAGAACTCCCCGGACAGCGGCATATTGCGGTGCTAGGAACAATGAAAGAACTCGGAGAGCGATCGCCAGAATTTCATCAACGGGTTGGGCGAGAGGTCTTTCGGCTCAATGTTGATCGACTGCTGATTTTGGCAGATCCTGATGAGAGTGATGCCTTGGCGATCGGGGCTAGCTCGGTGCCAACCGAACAGTTCTCATCTCATGCAGACGTGGTCAAACGGCTTACTGACTTGGTGCAACCGGGCGATCGCCTGTTGTTTAAGGCATCTCGCTCCGTTGGACTTGATCAAGTTGTCGATCAGCTCTGCACTCAACTATCGGGATTGCTAACGTATCCCGATAGTTGAGTGGTGGGTCGGGCGGCGCCCACTCCACTACTCACACAATTCATAAGCGATTTAGGATCGCTATATATTAATAAACTATTAATAAACTATTAGTAGAGCATTATTTCGGGCGATCGCCCGAGTCAGTCATTTAATGACCGATGCAATATCCAATGGTCTAAAATTTCATCGAACCCTCTGTCGTTTTTCTGGCTTGAACCCGTGATTGCCATTGCCCCCGATTCCATCGCTCATATTCCCGGTCCTCAGCCATTTCCTGTGATTGGAAAGACCCTCAACGCGTGGCGCTATGGGCGAGATTCAATCACCTATGCCAGTCATCTCTTCAGCACCTATGGCAACGTCGTTTCTTTGGCAGCAGGCGGGGGAACCAATTTCTATTCACCGTTGCCAAATTGCCCTGGAACAGTCATCGCCTACGGTGCAGATGTCGTTCGTGAAGTGACGACTCAGCATGAGGTGTTTTATAAGCAGCCGATTTCGGGGACGCTCTATCGTCTCAAAGACCAGTCTCCACGCAGCGAACCTCTCAAGCATTTTGGAGTCGGGTTGTTTGGCATCAATAGTCAGCAACATCTGCAAACCCGCAAGCTGATGATGCCTGCGTTTCATCACAAGCAAATTGCTACCTATCGAGACGACATGGTGGCGATCGCCCAGTCGATGGTAGACCGCATCCCATGTGACGAACCCTTCGATTTTTCTGCCACGATGCGGCTGCTCACCATGCGAATTGCTACAAAAACCTTATTTGGTGACGATATTCACGAAGCAGGCGGCTCGGTCGGCAAACTCATTCAAGACATTCTCAATCTGCTGGGCAATGCGGTGCTTCTTCCCGTCGATTTGCCAGGGCTTCCCTATCACCGGATGCTCACGCTCATGCAGCAGCTTGATGACCAGATGCGCACCCTCATCGAGCGCAAACGCCAGTCTCATACAGAGACTCCCGATGTGTTATCGATGCTGCTTTCTGCCCAAGATGCAGAAACAGGCTTGACGCTTAGTGAGGACGAACTGCTGGGTCATGCTGGAGTGATCTTTACGGCCGGACATGAAACCAGTTCAAATGCGCTCACCTGGACGATATTTTTATTGTCGCAACATCCTGACATCGCGGCGGATTTGCACGACGAACTAGGCCACGTTCTACAGGGTGCAGCCCCTACGGTTGATCAGCTTCAGCAGTTGCCGCTGCTAAACAAGGTAGTGAAAGAGTCGTTGCGAATTATTCCGCCTGCCCCGTGGAATGGACGCGTGACCTCGCAACCCACTGAGTTGACAGGTCGTCCGCTTCCAAGTGGAACTGAGGTCATTGTTAGCATCTATCACACCCACCATCATGCCGACTTGTTTCCAGATCCAGACGCCTTTGACCCGCATCGATGGGATGACATCAATCCGAGTCCGTACGAATATAATCCATTCAGCGCGGGGCCGCGCACCTGTATTGGGGCGGCATTTGCGCTGATGGAAATCAAGCTGATTTTAGCAATGCTCCTCCAACGATATCGATTTCAGCCCGTGGGCGATCGCCCTGTTGACCGCTCTGGCTTTATCGTGATCACGCCAAAAGGCGGACTCCCCCTAGTGGCACACCTGCAAGACCGAAACTTCCGGCAAGGCGTCGGCGGGATTCGCGGCAACGTGCGCGATATGGTGAATTTGCCTGATTAGCACTAGGTTTGAGTAACCTATTTAGAGCGTGACTTGTCGTGCCCCAAAGTATTGGAAGGGCTGAAGCGCTCCATATCCGGCTTCATTGTCGTGATAGCCTGGATGAGCCGCCATCCACAGCAGATGATTCTTTAAATCTTCGTTGTTGTCAAGTGGCGTATCGTGATGTTTGCCGTCGCTATGACGAGACACGATCAGGGCAGCTAAACCCGACACAAATGGAGTTGCCATCGAGGTGCCGCTCAGTTCTGCATAACCGCCGTCACGATAGGTTGACCAAATATGAGAACCGGGAGCCATCAAATCAATTTCTCCACCCCGTGACGAAAACCCTGACCGATTTCCGTTTTGGTCGTGAGAGGCGATTGTAATCACGCCACCATAGCGTCCGGGATAGCCAATGCTGTTTTGAAACAGCGATCCTTCATTGCCGGCGGCACAAATCACCATCACGCCTTTGGCGAGGGCAACGTGAATCGCCTGATAAAGACGATTAGACGAATATGGCCCCCCGAGCGACATTGAAATAATGTCTGCGCCTTGCTCAACTGCCCAAAGAACGGCATCCGCAATCCAGTGAAAGGCTCCACCGCCCTCATTCGTCAATACTTTTGCAATTAAAAGCTGCGATCTTGGCGCAACTCCAACAAATCCGGTGTCATTGAGTCGAGCGGCAATGATGCCAGCGCAGTGAGTGCCGTGACCATTCCCATCTTCAATGCCTTCATTGGTAAAATCTTTGACCTCGACAATGCCGTCTGCCAAGTCGGGATGATCTAAATCAATACCCGTATCTAGTACAGCGACTTTCACGCCGTCTCCCATTGTTTGTATCCATACATCAGGAATGCCTAACAGTGAGCCTGCCCAGTTAATTTGCTCGCCTTCTTGCTGGGCAATTTTAGATAGTTCGAGCTGGTCGGCTGCTCGCTGATGTAGTTTGACTCTGGGTAGCCCAAAATCTTGCTTTCGTTTCATGTCGAATCCTCGCTGTAATCCGCGCAATAACGGGCGATCGCCGTCTCATCATTGCATTGCCGTTATCGCTAGGAGTATAGAGCATCGACGCAAACTCGTGTTTTAATTCGCTAATTTTTTTTAGGGTTTGCAATCACAAACAGCCCTGATCAAGTCTTCATCTGCCGCTATGGACTGCTATAGATCTGAACGTTAGCCAGACATTTCCTTGCCTGCTGATTGCTGATTGCTACTGCTACCCGCTGATTGCTACCTGCTAACCCTCAACAAGTGCTTAGCAGGAAAAGAAAGTTTCAACATGCTCATTCACAGACGGGCGCATATTTTCACCATACGCTCGTTGAATGTTGTCTAACGTCATCACGGCTTGTGGCGTATCGTTTGCCAATATCTGCTGATTGAGCAACACCAAACGGTCATATCGGTGCAGCGTCTCACCCCATTCGTGGCTGCAAATTAGCAGCGTTTTACCTTGAGCTTGAAGCTCAGCAAAGAGGCTCATCATGATTGCCTCCGTTTTTTTGTCAATGCCGTTGAAGGGTTCATCGAGTAGAAACAGGTCGGCTTGTTGAGCGAGAGCGCGTGCTAAAAAAATTCGTTGCTGTTGCCCGCCTGAAAGTTCTCCAATTTGCCGATGGCGCAGATTCCACATGCCGACTCTTTCTAGCGACTCATTCACGATCGCGCGATCGCCCCGACTCAACCCTCGCAGCCAACCTGCTGTTGCAGTTTTTGCCAACATCACCACATCGATGGCGGTAATTGGATAGTCCCAGTCAATTTGCGATCGCTGCGGCACATAGGCAATACGCTGCCGCTGACGTCTTACCGGGCAGTTTTGAAGCAGCACATGCCCATCTGACAACGTTACCAAGCCGAGAATGGCTTTGATTAGCGTGCTTTTGCCTGCCCCATTTGGACCAATCAAGCCCACCATTTCGCCTCGTTTAAGAGAAAGGCTGACTTCTTTGAGCGCCCAATTGCCCCGGTATTGCACTGATATATGCTGAACATCTAGCATCGCTAGCATGAAATGATAATCGTTCTCAAATTATCATAGCAGACGGATTCAGCGGATAAATCTATCTAAGGGAAAAAGCCATGAAGGAGATTCAATAGTCGCCAAATGACTCGACAGCCAAACGTTACATAGCGATCCTAAATCGCTTGTGAAGTGTGTGTGAGTGGTGGGGCAGGCGCCGCCCCACCACTCACAACCCAGGATTGCTATACGTGATGATGATGATATTGATTGACCATCCAACGATGTCCAACCATTCGATAGACTAGACAGGATCTTTGATCGTGTTCACCTATGGCTCCACTGCCGAATTATCGTCCAAAACAGCTTTCCCTAGGGCCGCTCGAAGCCGAAATTTTGAGCATTCTTTGGGAACTCAAATCTGCCACTGTGAAAGATATTCACGATCGCATCTTGGCAGATCCAGATCGCGAATTAGCCTATACCTCAGTTACTACCGTACTAAAGCGTCTCACTCAAAAGGGCTGGCTGACGTGCGATCGCAGCGAACGTACGTTTCGTTGGCACCCGTTAGTGTCGAAGACCGATGCGACCCTATTGCACACTCATGCTCAACTACAACAGTTTCTGAAAGTCGGTAATCCTGATGTGGTTGCTGCCTTTGCCGACAGTTTGGATGCCGCGAGCGTAGATCAGCTTGATGCGATCGCCCGCCGTCTAAAAGCTGCCCGTGACGCCAAGGAGGAACCGTAATGCATCTTAGTTTAATTCTCGGGGCGATCGCCCTTGCTATTCTCATTCGATTAGGATGGACGCCATCTGAGCAACCGTGGACGATTCGTTGGCAGACGACACTGTTTGCATTCTTATTGCCACCATTAGTGATGATCACGACGGTGATTGCGGTGCTTTGCATGGGCACTCAAGGAGAAATGATCGGCATGCCTGTGGGGTGGGTTGGCTATTCTCTTGCCCTTGGGCTGATCGGCATCATCGCCGGAACGCTGATATATCGGGGTTGGCATGGATGGCGATCGCTGCAACAGGTCAAAACATATCCCATTGTGAGCGTCCAAAATCGTGTTGGACACCTCCTCGATACGTCTGCTCTATTTGCGGCTGAGATTGGCTTTTGGACTCCAGAACTCGTCATCAGCCAGGGACTGCTAGATGCCTTAGATTCCGATCATCTCGAGGCCGTGTTAACTCACGAACGCGCCCATGAACAGTTCCGCGATACCTTTTGGTTTTTCTGGCTAGGCTGGATCAAACAGCTAACCCAGTGGCTTCCTCAAACCGATGTGCTGTGGCATGAACTCCTGCTGCTGCGCGAACTGCGGGCAGATGCATGGGCATCTCGGTCAGTTGACCCGCTTCTGTTGGCAGAGTCACTGCTTCTAGTGGTGCGATCGCCTTTAGATATTCGACCGACTAGCATTGCCTTTGATGCTGCAACTCCAATGAATCGGTTAGAGATCCGCATTGAGGCACTTTTGGAAGAGCCTCAGCGTCATGCTGATACACCATCCTTGATGGGGCTATGGTGGGCGATCGCCCTATTGCCTTTGCTCACGGTGTTGCTTCATTCCTGATAGAATTTGTCTCCTTTAAGGGACAGGGTCTTTGTGTTAAACTGACTTCTAGTTAAAGGTTGACAAACCCGTTCGGTGTTAGCTACCTTATTTAAGGTCAAATTAATGCGCCCCCATCGTCTAGAGGCCTAGGACACCTCCCTTTCACGGAGGCGACGGGGATTCGAATTCCCCTGGGGGTATATTTTGACCCATTTGATATAGATTAATGACAGGCATTTAATGCCTGTCATTTTTGCTTTCTGGCGATTAATTAAGTTAGATTCTGATGCTGGAAGGATGGTTGTGACTACAAAGATCATCAGATAGGCTGAAGACCTCACATTATTTGCAACAGCCCATAATCACTGGTTTTGAACTGGATTAGCTGCGACAAACTTAGGAATTAACAAGCTCTGATATCAAGGATTTAGAGAATAAGACGCGGTAGGCTGTAAACACAATCAATGCGCGACAGATAAGAACCGTGGTTACTTCATCGAATACGCCATCAAATAGTCTGACGCTCCATCGCTATAAGCGAACGAATAAGAGCTACACCGAAGTATTAGGGGAGAGTGTGGAACTGACGCTGATGCTGATTCCAGCGGGTGAGTTTTTGATGGGAGCACCGGGAGACGAGCCAGAAAGTGATGATAGAGAGCGACCACGGCACTTGGTGAGAGTATCGCAGTTTTTGATGGGGCGTTATCCGGTCACTCAAGCTCAATGGCGAGTAGTAGCAGGCTATCCCCAAAAGGAGCGATCGCTCGACCCCGATCCATCTAGATTCAAAGGAGACAACCGCCCGGTCGAGAATGTGAGCTGGGATGATGCTCAGGAATTTTGCAGACGGTTGCATGAGAAAACGGGCAAAAATTATCGTTTACCCAGCGAAGCTCAGTGAGAATATGCCTGCCGCGCTGGGACTGAGACCCCGTTTCACTTTGGTGAGACGATTACAACTGAGTTAGCAAACTATAACGGAGATTACACCTATAACAACAGTCCGACAGGAGAATATCGAAAACAGACAACCGAGGTTGGCATCTTTCCTGCGAATCGCTTTGGCCTGCACGACACGCATGGCAATGTATTGGAGTGGTGTGAAGACGACTGGCATAACAGCTATGAGGAAGCCCCTGATGATGGGAGTGCTTGGGTCGAGACGGATCGCATAGAAACTTATCGGCTGCTGCGCGGCGGTTCCTGGAGCCTCAATCCTGGGTATTGTCGGTCTGCCTGTCGCGACGACTATTCGCGCGGTAACCGTTACGACGCTATCGGTTTTCGGGTGTGTTGCGTGCCGCCTAGGGCTCTTCCTTCTTAGCTCTTAAGCCCTTAGCCCCTTAGCTCTTAGTTTTTATCTCTTTTCTTTTCGCCGTTAGGCGATCAAAATTTTTTTAACGTCAAAGTGGTTTGGTGAGTCTTTGGTGCTGGACTGTTGATCACAACCAGTACAATGAGGAAACATGAGCGATCAGTTACATAGTGATTTTGAACTCCTCGAACTCGCGATATTTTGAGACGATGAGGGTGATCGAAACATAGTCCTTGAAGTCATAGCCTCTGCTAGCAGAGATATAGCAACCTCTACAAATGGCACTCTCTATTTCTCAATCCATTTTGTCTGACGTTTGGGTGCAGGCTACTTGGGATGACTTTGTCGCTGCTTCCAATGCACCTGAGTATGAAGCAGGTCGGTTCTATTTTGATCAAGACCAGATGAGGATTGAAATGGCACCATTGGGGGCTGGGCACGGGCGACAAAATTCTGTCGTGTTGAGGGTCATTGGTCTATTCGCAGCGCTACGCATGATTCGAATTGCGGAGTTTATTAACTGTAGCTTTTACAAAGCAGGCGAGCGTGGGTGCCAGCCTGATATCGCGTTTTACATGGGTGCTGATTTTCAACTTCCCCCTCAAAATAATGAGCCTGTCTCTGTAGAGGAGTTTGGACCACCGACGCTCGTGGTTGAAATCGGGTCGAGTACTCTGAGTGACGATTTGGGTGCAAAGCGATTGCTCTACGAACGTTTAGGTGTCTCTGAATATTGGGTCGTGGATGTCACCAGTCAGCAGGTGATCGCATTTTCGGTCGCTAATGAATGGAGCGGACAGATTCAAACATCTGAAGTATTACCGGGTCTAGACATCGCACTCGTTGAAGAGGCTTTGGAGCGATCGCAATCTGAAGATGACGGCTCCATCACCCGCTGGCTGATGGAGAAATTTGCTTGAGTGCAGGGTTTGACTCATGAATTTACCCAGTTGGGAGTGGCAATATATCTAAAACCCACTCTCGGCAAAAAAATTAATTAAATTCCGGCTAAATACCGGAGAATCTGATATTCAATATGAAGTTAGCAAAGGACATGCATCTACTAGTTGTAGTTGACCAGTAAAGACAATTTTGGTTGATCCATAGAGCGTCATCATCCGAGACAACTGGCTGGAGGTACCGAGCAAGGAGATGCTAAAGATATCAAACGATGATCGCAAACAACTCCGTGAGGCCCTAAACTCTGGGTTTCGAAATTACACATCCCTCAAAATATTCGTTTCAGATAATTTTGAAGACGTTCGCCTCAATGAAATCGCCACGTCACGAGCTACACGAGATGCAGCAGATGATTTAATCGAACATTTTGAAGAATCGGGGAATATACCAGACCTCATTCTGGCACTGCACAAGGAAAGGCCGCGCAATCCAGAAGTCAAGCAGTTGATGCTTCGACTGCAAGGATTCTTACACCAGCGGTTTGTGCTAGACCCGGCCTTCGAGGAGAAAATTGATTACCCCTTCGAGTTGCCAACAGCATATGAAGATGTACAGCTCGAAGCCTTCCTGCCACGGCAATTCTCCTATGAGGCAGATGTGGGGAAACTAAAGCGAGGTCTTCAGCTAGCGAACGCAGTTTGTAAAGTGTCTTTTACTGATTGTGATAGGACTGGCACTGGCGTCTTGGTTGCACCTGATTTGGTGTTGACAAATTACCATGTCTTGAGTTCACAGGTCATAGAGGAGCGATCGCAACTCGCAGAAAAGGCTAAAACCCTGATATTTGAGTTTGGTTTTGTGAGTCAAGAGCATAATTCTCTTGTTAGCCCTGATACCTTCGCTGTCGAAACAACTGAACCACTTGTCGCTTACAGCCCACCTCACAAATTGGACTACGCCTTATTGCGGGTTGAATCTAGAATCACTGATGCTCAGTACATCACCCCTATACCCACTTTGTCCCTGCTCTCTCCACTGTCCCCTAGGGATGGGCTAAATGTTTTGCAACACCCTCAAGGGAATGTAATGCAAGTGTCTCTTAGTGCCAGCGGCGTGGTGCAAACGGATGTAAGTCGCGGGCGTGTATGGTACGTCAACCGAACCCAGGGAGGATCTAGTGGTTCCCCTTGCTTTAGCAATGATTGGAACTTGGTCGCACTGCATCATGCGTCAATGTCTCGTGGCTTTGGCAGCGTTCGGGAAGGAATTCTATTGCCATCCATTTGTGCTGAAATTTCAGAATTTTTGAGTGAGGTTTAAGAGAATGAGTCGCCGTATTCATTGGTATGCCTATGAAGCGAATGAACCTGATGCAAAAATTGATGGTTATTTTGATCGAGTGCTAAAGTACATTCCGGCTGATGTTGTGGGTCTATGGTTGACGGGCAGTGGTTTAATTCAAAGTCAAGTCGAGGACGCCTCACGGGTAACCTTACTCTGGTTGCTATTTATAGCAGGTTTATTGCTCTCATTCTTCTGGACTCGTAAACAAACGGCAGAAGCCCAAAAGCCAACGGCCTGGCGGCAAATCCTCTTATCCTGTGGGTCATTTATTGTATGGGTATTCGCAATCGGGGGGCCTTTTGCTGAATCAAATTTGTATGAACCATTATATGGTTCGCTTCTATTGTTGATTTACACGTCTGCAATTCCCTTATTGCCTCCTCCTGCACACCAGCAATAAATTGAAATGATGAATTGGTCAGGGCCAAATCAAGGAAAGCTACGGAAAACGTTGCTAGACTCATATCTTGCACCTGGTAATTTGAACTTCAATTCCCTGCTGTTGCAACAAGGAACGTTTTCGTTCGATATCGGCTAACAACAGTGTCACTAAAACATCTGCCAAAGCGGCTTCTAGCACT
>JBNPEG010000137.1:0-30640 GCA_051117555.1 Elainellaceae cyanobacterium
CGTGCGGTTTCGCTGAGATTGACGACGTACTTATCAGGATGGGTCATAGCAAGATACTTCTTTACCTTCTACCCAATATTTTAGCCTGGATGCGCTACTACTTTAATCCACCAAATTAGCTGTGCCATGCCAGTACTTCTGCTCGCAGAATCATTTCGTCCTCTGTTTCGTTAAGCTCAACAGCAGGTGCCCAAGGTGCCATTCTTCCCTGATCTACTTTTGCCATGCTGTTCATGTTGTCAAATAGTTCATCCATTTGACGACGTAAACTATTCATTTCGCGGAAAGGTTCCCATCGAATGAGAGCCATACGAGTTCCTCTAATTTAGTCTGTGTGGGGTGCAAACGTAATGCAAATATTGAGTTACTGCACAACCAAATTCTCCTCATCCAGTAGTTGGAAAGGAAAGTTCAAAACCATCTAGTCATGCTGACGCGACACTTTGATCGAGTCTTACACGCATTAATAGAGGTGGACTATTTTGATAGTAAACAGTAACCGTTCATACTGTATTGAAGACTAAACTAAACTATTGAAGACTAAACTAAACTATTGAAGACTAAACTAAACTAACGTCTGTCTTCAGAAAGAGATCTAAATCTTCGATCAGCAGTGCCTTCAAAATCATCAATGACTGACATGATGATTCACAAATTTAACAAAATCTCATTCGAAGTCTGGATTATCAGACAGAACCAGTGTAGTATGTTGAAGTTAGAATTAAACTTTTCCTCTCGCAACGGGTAATTTCCATGAAGCGGAATTGGACTCTCACAAATCTATTGCCAGCAGCAAGCCAGATTGGCGTGCAAAGCGTTGCTGCGACAATCTTAGATTTGGGCAACGGGTCTGGCGCGCTATTTGGCATCGGGTTTACCTACATGGGCGATCGCAGGATTGATCTATCTTTTCTAGTTGATGAAATTGGCGTAGCGCGTGTAGAGCGCCGTATCAGCGGAGTAGATCATCCGATCGGGCGAAGCGGGAGGTACAGGAGCAGCATTACCGTACCTTTAATGCATTAGAAGAATCTAACATCGATTTTTCTAACCCCCGCTTCTAGCCAACAGAAGCGGGGGTTGTTTTGCTTTGAATTCTACAAAGCTTTTCAATCGTTTAACACTAGTCGAGCACTCGCTTCTTCTTGGTTTGTAAGGGTTTTGAGCGTGAATCATCATCGACCTAAATTGAAGGGAGCCTTCGAAGTATGTTGAAGTTCACCTATGCAGAAACAGGGTTGCATATCGAGCGCTCGGTTCGATCTGTCAGCGAATGGATTGATTTGAGAATATGCTTATCTCGGCAGGTCAGTCACCCGCTTCGACTTGAGCGGTGTGTGGCTTCGTTCCTGCTGCCTGCTGCTCTGATAGATTCTACCGTGCTGCATGATGTAGTACGGTCTGAGCAATATGGGGTTGTGGAATGGGCGATCGCAGATGCTGAATGTATCGAAATTACTCTAACCGGAATTTGGCTATCGTCTAGCTGCTCTGATATTGAGGGTGCATTTGTGATTGAACTGAGCGATCGCACCGAAGGCATCATCATCGGGCTCTGGCAAGAATCTCAGCTTCACATCTCAGCATTGCAAGGGTGAGATATCGCGGATTAAGCCGCCCCGTTCGCGTATTCTCCAGAAATTTTGCCCAGATGCAGGTTCGTCCGGAATGCACTCGGTAACAGATGAGGCTATTCCACAGCGGGAATTATGCCCCCTCTGTTGACGTTTGTAGTATTTGCGTAGTATAAATGTAGTATGTCAATGAGTTATTCATTGAGTGTGCATTGGAGATGTCGTGTGTATTACGGTTTGAACGGTGAGATTGAGTCGTGTGTCCAATGGTTTGCTATTTTTCAGGTCGTTGATGAGCTAAACGTGTCCCCCCGAACTGATGTTCGCCGCACCGGTAGCTCAGTCAATGTCGTTAGTTTTGGGGAGATTTTGACATGTTAGCGTTTGTCTTCACGCGAAATCGTCATTCCAAGTTATTGAGATTTCAATCCTTGAATTCGGTGTCTCAGCGTGATTCGTTTCATCACACACCCAACGAATACGCGTCGAGTTCGCAAAATGCGACAACATCCTATCGCGCAACCGAAGCACTGTACTGGTTGGAACGACGCCCGATTTGGTGAGTTAAGCCTATTAATCGGAATGAATAGACCGCTTCAATGCGATCGCACTGGCGATTGCATCCATATCATTGAGGAATCTATTAGCTATGTTGATGCTTGTAACACGCTCCTATGCGGGCGAAAAAGACTTAGAACCAATTGCCAATCTGCTCAATGCCTGTGAAATCGTTGATTGTTTGGATGAGTACCACACCGTAGCTGATCTCCAAATGGAGTTTAGTGCGCCTCATGTCAACCCCGATCGCGACCTACGGCTTTGGGAAAATTCGAATGGAGACCTGATTGCGTTTGGGCAACTCTGGATTCCGACTGAGGCGCATCCAGTGGACGGATATCTTTGGTTTCGGGTTCATCCTGACTCTCGAAATCAGGGACTAGAAGCTGATGTGATTGCCTGGGGTGAATCCCGGATGCGAGAAGTTGGGCGGGAGCGCAACGCGCCTGCTCAGCTTCGAGCTAGCTCTCGTGATAGTCAATCTGAACGCATTAAATTATTCAAAGCCCACGGGTTTCAAGTTGACCGGAGATTTCTGACCCTAGAGCGATCGCTCGCTATCCCCTTCCCTGACCCTCAGTTTCCACCCGGATTCATCTGCCGAGGCAATCAGGGGAAAGCCGAAGCTCACGAATGGGTTGAGATGTTTAACGAATCGTTCATCGATCACTGGAATTACCATCCTGCTACCGTTGAGCGTCGCCTCCACTGGCTTGACCATCCTCAATATCGCGCTGACCTCGATCTGGTTGGCGTTGCACCCGATGGGACGCTCGCCGTATTTTGTTATTGCTGTATCGATACCGAAGAAAATCGGCATACCAACCGCAACGACGGTTGGATTGATCTCCTCGGAACTCGCCGTGGGTTTCGACGGATGGGGTTGGGTCGCGCCATCTTGTTGGCAGGGCTAGACTGTCTTCGCGCTGAAGGGATCACCACTGCCAAAATCGGCGTTGATACTCAAAACCCCAATCAAGCTCAGCGGCTTTATGAATCGGTCGGGTTTCAGCATCTTCACGGCAGTCTGTCATTCGTGAAAGACCTTTGATTATTTCTGAGGACGCAAAAACGGTAACAAACGGAGGGGCGATCGCGCGATCGCCCCTCCGTTTGTATTACCGATCTATTACCAGCCAAGGTCACGGATTAATAGGCGTCTTGAATCTCGTAAAAGTAGGGTGAGACATAATCCTTCCGAAGAGGCCAGCCTTTCCAATCTTCCATCATCAAGATGCGCTTAAGATTGGGATGCCCTTCATAGACAATGCCGTACATGTCATAGCTTTCGCGTTCTTGCCAATCTGCACCTTTCCAAATCCAATAAACCGAGGGCACCTTCGGATTATCTCGGGGCAGAAACACCTTCAGACGAACTTCGTCTGGGCGATCGGCATTGTCAGACACCTTAGTTAGATGATAGGTGCTAACCAAGTCTTGCCCAGGCCCTGAATCGTACGCAGCTTGACACTGCAAGTAGTTAAAGCCATAGGCATAAAGCGCCGTCGCAAATGGAATCAGCACGTCAGGGTCAACTTTTACCATCTCAATGCCGCTATGATCACGCCCTAAAAACTCGTGCTCAAAGCCATTGTCTGATAGCCATCGAGACACCTGACCGGCCTCAACAATGTCGGTTGACTCTTCACCATTGGATTGAGATTCAGGCTTATCTGATTCAGCCACGATCGCTCTCCTTCTCTTCTACTTGCTTTTGCCCCTCCAATGAAGCAGGAACAGGCATTCCCATAGATTCCATTAACTCTTTAGGCGGAGCCTGCCGTGACGCAGACTGCAAATATTCGCCCGTCAAGATACTAGGTACAACCTTCATCTTGTGGTCGCGAGTGTAATACCGATGAGTCTGCCCAAGCCCTTCCCTTTCTTGAAACGCCTCATTCGCAATCTTCTTACGAAGCTTGATAATGGCATCGATGATGGCTTCAGGGCGAGGAGGGCATCCAGGGATATACACATCAACGGGAATCAGCTTATCTACGCCTCTGACTGCCGTCGGCGAATCCATGCTGAACATGCCGCCAGTAATCGTGCAGGCTCCCATTGCAATTACATACTTCGGGTCAGGCATCTGTTCGTAGAGCCTTACCAATGCAGGGGCCATCTTCATTGTGATGGTTCCAGACGTGATAATCAGATCAGCCTGTCTCGGACTTGCCCGAGGAACTAGACCAAATCGGTCAAAATCAAACCGAGAACCAATCAAGGCAGCAAACTCAATAAAGCAGCATGCTGTGCCATATAGTAGGGGCCACAAGCTTGAGAGACGAGCCCAGTTGTGCAAATCATCGACCGTTGTCAGAATGACGTTTTCTGACAATTCTTGAGTCACCTGCGGTGGACCCGCAGGATTAATAATCCGCTCAACTGCATCGTTGGAGCTTGCGGTGTCAGACTTCATGACCATTCCAGAGCTCCTTTCCTCCATGCATAAACAAGACCAATGACGAGAATCGCAATAAAGATTAAGACTTCGATAAACGCCAATAGTCCTAGCTGATTAAATGCGACGGCCCATGGATAGAGAAATACAACTTCAACGTCAAAGATGACGAACACAAGCGCAAACATGTAGTAACGGATGTTGAATTGAATCCAAGCTCCGCCAATAGGCTCCATCCCAGACTCGTATGTCGTGCGACGTTCACTTCCTTTTCGCTTGGGGCGAACAAAATAGGACACACCCAATGCTAGAACGGGCACAAGACCGCAAACAATCAGAAATCCTAAAAGATATTCGTAACCGCTGAGGACAAACACAGTACAGATCCGCCTTCGCGTGATTAACTCTGTAACAATGTTACCTTCTTTTTACATTATAAGAAGCGGCAAAGGGCTTTGCATGATAGGAAGAGATTATCAGATGTATTACTATAGCCATACGCTCTCGTATTAAGACGTTGAACGTGTGGTGAGCCCTTGCGCCGCGCGGTCTCACCACACAAACCTGAGCCCGTAGGAGTATATTGATTGGATAGTCGTTAACCGGTTACAACGCTTAATCTCAGCGACTGGTTGGCTCTATTGCCGTTAGGCAAATCTCATTTTTGTGTTGAAAGATACGGTTGGGTAATGTGACTTTGGGTGTTGATTCAACGACGGATGAGATTGATTTAATTCTGAATCAGTTTGCTCGTTTTGGGATTGAGCTTGGGCTAGAGCGAATTAGCAGGCTTTTAGCAGATTTAGATCATCCTCAGGATCGCGTTCCAGTTATTCATGTGGCGGGCAGTAATGGCAAAGGTTCGGTGTGTGCCTATGTCTCATCAGTATTGGCACACGCTGGATTTCGGGTCGGGCAGTATATTTCTCCTCATCTCGTGTCATGGTGTGAACGCGTGAGTATCAATGGTCGAGCGATCGCCCCGGCTGATCTCAACGCGCTGTTATTGCAGGTAAAAACCGCGATTCGTCGGGATGCCCCGTCTCCCACTCAGTTTGAGGTGATTACGGCGGCGGCGTGGCTCTATTTTGCTCAGCAACAGGTCGATGTCGCGGTCATGGAGGTTGGCTTGGGGGGGCGGCTCGATGCGACGAATGTGTGCGATCGCCCGTTGGTGAGCGTGATTACTTCTATTAGCCGTGAACATTGGCAGCGACTAGGCCCCACCCTAGGCGATATTGCGGGAGAAAAGGCGGGCATTTTGAAACCCCACCGTCCAGCAGTCATTGGTGTCTTGCCAGATGAAGCGCAGGGGGTTATCCAAGCTCGAATCGCAGCTCTCGACTGCCCAGCCATTTGGGTTAAACCCGCCCAGGAATTGGACAATGGTTGGGCGCGATATCCAGGAGCTTCGATGCCAACGTCTCCGTTTCCGGTGACGCCGATTGACTATCCGGTGGCGCTGCTCGGTGCGCACCAGCGTCTCAATTCAGCAGTGGCGATCGCCACGATCCAGATTCTTCAATATCAGGGCTGGCAGATTAGCTCGCACGCGATTGTTGAAGGAATGGCAAAGACACGCTGGTTCGGGCGCTTGCAGTGGATGATGTGGAACAATCGGCGACTATTGGTGGATGGTGCCCATAATCCGGCGGCGGCAGCGACGCTCCGGCAGTTTGTAGATCGCACCCATGCCCATGCTCCTACTCACTGGGTGATGGGAATGCTGTCAACGAAAGACCATGCCGATATTTTTCGAGAACTGCTGCGACCGGGCGATCGCCTCTATCTAGTTCCTGTGCCTGATCACAGTTCTGCTGAGCCGAGCCAGCTTGCCGCGATCGCGCAAGAAGCCTGTCCACACCTTCACATTAGTCTCGGTGATGACGTCATCGAAGCGCTTAATCAGGTGTTCAGTGTCGCTCAGCAAGACGTTGAGCTGGTAGTGCTGTGTGGATCACTTTATCTCATAGGTCATTTCTTTGAGCGCGCCCAACGCAAAACCGAGTGAGCAGTCCCACTCGGTTAGCTGGATGATGCAGTTCGTCAATCGTGTCTAGAGGGCGGATGTGTAACCAATTTATGAGAGATTTAGTGGGGGCGATCTAGTGGGGGCGATCGCCAGACAACTTGCGTCGATGGCGCCGCAGATTGGCGACAGATGGCGAGTGGCTTACTGGAAACCCGAGTGCCTTAATGACCTGAAATTTACGCTCTTCTTCTAGCTTCTTCAGGTCGGTGTAATCAATCCAATGAATGCAATCCACCGGACATGTGTCAATTGCGACTTGGATCAAGTCTTCCGGATCTCCATCTTGCCGAAATACGCGCGAACGACCATGATCAGGCTCGATGTAAAACGTATTTCGAGCGACGTGGGCACAATGCTTGCACCCAATGCAGGTGACCTCGTCGACATAAACCCCTCTCTCACGAACGGAGCCGCCAAGCTCAGGCTCAAACCCAGTTCGCTCTGATGCGTCGCGCCAGTGACCGCCCAACTCAGGCTCTAGACCTGTTTGCTCGTTATCGGGCAAATTATCGGGCAAAAAATGGTCCTCTGGCTGACCCATCGGTGAGCCAGAATGATTAATCATTATGCACTCCAACGCTGCAACACTAACCGAATCGAACCGTCATCATTTTTCTGTTGCTCAGAAACAGAAAACCCCTGGTGCGTCGATTCGTTAAGGACGGTGTGGTAAGCATAGCCTTGAGTCACTTGGTTGATAAATCCTTCAACTGACAACGGCTGCTTCCAAAACTGCAAATCTGCAATTAGCTCGTACTCCTGACCGTTCCAGCTAAAGCCGATATCGTATCCATTCTCTTGCTCGATGGCGATATCAGCCATGTGAGTTTGATTTTGATAGCCTTTAACCGGAGTAGGACCAGGCTTCCAAACGATTCCAGAGTCAGTCAGAGCAGACTTAAGAGAATTGAGATTGCGGATTTGGGTTTTAATCTGGCTAAAGTGGGACATAACTCTATTGCTACATGTGATGAACTAACCTGAACGTTGATTGAGGATGGTAAGTCAGTCTATACGACTACCATTCGCTGTAAGCGGTCTGAGTTGTTGATGTAGACTGGCTAACAGGTTGGGCAAAATGCTCGGAGGTCGGCTCTTGGTTAAGTACATGACCTAACTGAGCCTCAATTGCAGCCGTCACTTCAGCGCAGGATGACCCCTTAATTCCTGTAACCTTTTCTTCAACTCGACCATCTGAATGGATGACGAACTCCAGCGTTTCCATGCTTCCCTTACGTCTCTTCGTAAAATTTCTAAAAGATTTCTAGGATAAAGTCTGCGCGTAGGCACTAACCCTAGGGTGACGATCATCATCAAGCAAAGCAAATTTTAAACTAATCATATTCAATCAAATGCGAATAAATGAATCACTCCGACTGAAAACTTAAGAAAAGTTTGCTAAGACTTGATATCATAACTTCGTTATTGTTTAGTTTCGCTTAACTGTTAAAACCAGTCAAGCTGAGTTTATGACTTCATCCTGTGTCTCTTCCCTAGGGAAGAGATGATGTCTAAACATTCAGAAAAGTAAAGTTTTTGTAAGATTAATGGCCAGAAACCAAGATATGCAGCGGGATTCTGTCCTCTCAAGGGCGATCGCTTTTCTTAAGAAAAATTACCGGTCTAGAGGTAAGCCAGATTCAACCCATCGCCCCCATAATGCTGATTAGGTTGTTTCGCGTATTCTCACCCAATGTCTCATTCCAAGCATTTTCAGATTAGATTGACTGCTCTGGCAGGTCTTGTTGGTATAGGGGCGATCGCTGCGTTTGGAGAGAACGTAGTTCGGGCTGCTGATCCAGATGATATTCGGCAACTGAATCAGACGCGAGAATGTGCAGAGTGCGACCTGACCGATGCATTTTTGAGCGATGCAGATTTAAGAAATGTAATATTGGAGTCCGCTGATTTGGCAAATGCCAACCTGAACGGCGCAAATCTAACCGGAGCAAATTTGCTCAATGCCAATCTCAGCGGAGTCAGTCTCATTGGTGCGACGCTTTTTGGAGCCGATTTGCGATCCGCGAATCTGAATGGGGCTAACTTGCGGTTTGCCAATTTAAACGACGCGCTGCTGCAAGACGCGGTGCTATGCGACACAACGCTGCCCGATGGCGCGATTGAGAATCGCGATTGCTCAGAGTGATGCAATTGCAAATTTCTATAGTAATGAGTCTTCCGAAATCATCCCAAAATTATGTTCCCAAAACGACTTTGCCGTCTCGCCACGCTTGAATCACATTGCCTCGCATGAGGGCTGCGATGCCGTTGAGGATGCGAAATTCTGTCGAGTCGGGGTTAAGTTCTAATGCAGGTTTAAGGGCGCGCTGGGCAGCGGCGGGGTTCAGGTCATATAAATTTACGAAGGCGAGATAGGCATAGGCATTGGGGTTGCTCGGATCGAGTTGAGTCACTCGTTCAAATGCGGCGATCGCACTATCCGCCTTGCGTTGGAGCACTCTAGACAAGGCAAGCCCGTAGGCATACTCCAGACGAGCAGGCTGCTGCTGGAGTCGATAGCTCAAAAGCTGTTCTGCCTGTACGACATAGGTTTGAACGGGGTCATATAGATTAAGCCGACCGATTTGCTCGAATACCGGCTCAAGCGCATCAACGCCTTGAGGTAATACGGTGGCAAATTGACGAAGTTGGGTTATGTTGTCCAGCGGCGGAGCAGGAGTGGGTGGCGCATTAGAGTCAATTACTAGACTGGCAGACACTCCCTCAATCGGATAGGTGTCGCCCGTAGACGGGTTGAGATAGGTCGCTTCTAGGGTGTAGCGTCCCGGTAGCGAGCCCTCAGGCGGGAGCATGGCCATTCGTTCGACAATCTGAAACGGTTGAGCTGCATCAACGGTCGACTCTGCCAGCGTGGTTTGATTGGCCTGAATCGGTTGGGGATGCAGGGTTCCTAGCCCAATTCCGTGGTCGTGAAGCCAGCCCGGTTGGTCGGTATCGGCGTGTTTCCAAGTAAGGAGTACCAGCCCATCGTGGAGCTGTTGCCAAGAGCCTGACCAGGTATAGGTGACTGGAACCGGATGCCCTGGAGGAACGGCATCAGGCACGCGAACATCATCTAACTGGATTGTAGTTGTCGGTTCAAGAGTGGCAGGTGTCGCCATTTCTGACAATGCCTGTGATGATGCCTGCAAAGAGTCCTGTGGCTGCACCTCAACAGGCGCGACCCGGCGATGAAACAAGTGGAGACGACTGCCATCTGGGAGAGTCCAGCTTCGTCGTTTCTCGAAGTCGGGAGACTGGCGCAGCATTCGCACGACGCGGTTTTGTCGGTTACGAGATTTGGGGTCGTGGTGAGTGAGCTGCGGTTTGGTAACGCTGAGAAACCAGGAAAGCGATCGCACGTCTTGCTCCATCGACTCGTCATCTTTTCCCATACGACGGGCATAGACACGAAAATTCTCTAAATTTCCGTAGTAGGTGAGGTTATGCTGATTGATTTCGGGCGTGGATGGCAACACGCCTAGCGTGGCGATTTGATAGGGCTGAGTGCGGATGATTTCATCAATAATTTCAGCATGAGCCCATTCCGCGCTGCGCTCAGGATGGTGGCGCGCTCCGGGTGCCAAGGCCCGGCTCAACCGATCGCCCATCTGACCTGCCACCGGAAATAAATTCACTATCATTAGCACCACCGCGAGTCCTACGGTTGCCCAGGGAACGGCTCGCCAGCGACGCGGAAACCGAGTCAGCCCGTACGCCAGCACAATCGACCAGATCGGCAACCAGGGCATGATGTAGCGAATATCTTTGTTGGCGATCGCCGACCAGATGATATACGCTCCAGCCAGAAACACCATTAGCCACCCCAATTCCGACAGGTTAGTTTGCGGGTATTGCTGGGTCGTTCCAGAGGATTGATCAATCCAAGTCCGATGACGAAAGACCGTTATCCCCAATATCAGCCCTACGATAGGCACTATTAGCAACGGGTAGGACACGCTAGAGGGAAGCTGTTGCCAGTAGAAAGTCCATGCGCCGAGACTGGTTACAGGCGGATCGCCCTCGATCGCTGCCGATCGCGTATTGGCGCTAAATGCGGCGCTGATTTGAAACACCCAGTTGTGGCGACTCCACGGAATCATCAGCACCAGTGCGATGAGGAGTCCGCTGAAAAGCTGAATGAGTCGTTCCCAAGAGCGCTTTTGGAGCTGTCGTCCCAGCATCCAAAGAACAGGCAGCGCCAGGAAAAACACCGCCGTTTGCTTCATCAGCAACGCTAATCCAAAACAGGTTCCAAATCCCAGGGCGAGCCCCCACTGAGCCCACCTGCTCGACGCATCTCGCCACAGCGTCAAGACCCAAACGCTTGCGATCGTTAATGCGGCCAGGGGATAGTCCATAAAGTACTGAGTGCGTAGGCTGTAAAACTCAGGAAACAGCACACACAATCCGACTGCCCACAGCCCGACCCTCGGACTAAACAATTGCTGCCCTAGCCCATAAACTGACACCAGCAGAATCACGGTATAGACACTATTAACCCGGAGTGCTGGGTCAATTCCTGCACCCAAAAGACTGAGAAAAGGGGCAGTGGTGATATATAGCAGCGGCGGATACTTGGATGAAAGCGTCCAAAGCCCTGTCCACCCGTCTTGAGAAAGCCAATCGCCGTGGCTCAACGTCCACCAATAATTAAGAGAACCAATCAGATGGTCGGCTGGGTCCCAGGATGGTATGCCGTAGTCGAGCGCAAGCCAAATAGAATCGATGCACAGCCCCAATCCCGCGATGATGATCAAGATGACTAAGGGGCTCAACTGTTTTTGAACTCTCTTGCTCGACACGCGATCGCCTGCTTTAGACCCTACTTGGACTGACCTATTCTCACACATATAGCGATCCTAAATCGCTTGTGAAAGGAAACATCGCCCCTACAGAATTTCGGACAATGTAGGGGTCAGGTTACCTGACCTTGTGAGAGGAAACATCGCCCCTACAGAATTTCGGACAATGTAGGGGTCAGGTTACCTGACCCTTTAAATGGTCTGGGGTCTGGTAAGTTTTGTCAGTCAATCAGGGGAGCTAGTCTCGACAGCGATAAAACTGATATTTGTATCCATCGACGCGTCGCGTTTTGTCATAGACACAGCCCTGTTCTCGCAAATCGGCATCCCCTTCATAATTAAGCAGCCAGAGGTCAAACGGTCGAGGCACAGCGGTTAGCGACTCTCGCAGCGTTGGGCTGGGCACATTACAGTTCTGCTCGCCGTCGATGCGGCATTCTTGGTGGTCGAGAAAAAATTGAGGATTCGATACCTGTGGCAGCGATCGCAATTCCCACGCGACGCCCATCAAACGCCCGGTATGCCCATGAGACTGATGAGAAATTGCCACGACAGGGGGCGCTTCAGAATTTGCGGCGATCGCCCAGGCGACTCGATCAGGACGGTGAACTTTGCGAAAGCCTAAATCATTCACAACACTCAGCGCACCGATCATGCCGACAATCACGACTAGACTGATCATGATGAGCTGACATGAATCATTCATCGGGCGTACCCAACCGGACGATGGAGATTGTTCGAAAGTCTGATTTGGGATGGGTGCGTTTTGGACGAGTGAACGGCTGCCAGCTAAGCCAGCAGCAACGATTACTAGAACTGCCGGAAAATACACAAAGTTATAGCGAAAGACCTGGGTGAGATCGATGCCCAAGCCATAGGTGATTGCTAGAAACGTGGCGATCGCACCCAGGCAAAACCCTCCCAAGGTTTGAATGGCGATGCGAGCATCACGATGCTGCCATTGAGCGCGAAGCCCCCGATATGCCCACCCCGTTAGCCCGATGGTGAGGCTAATTAAGACAATTCCAGAAAGCCTAGAAACCCAACTCGGCACATTCTGGACGGGCATCAGATAAATCATGCTCACCCAACTCGTCACCAGTTGCAGCAGCGGACTCAGCATGCCCAACCCAGCCCAACCGTCTTGATAGATCCAGCGGGTCAGTTCGTCATTATTTTGAGCTTTCGTAAGAAACGGTACCCACACTAGCCCGCTTGCAATTGTGCCAATGATGACTGCCCCGATACGCCCTCCATATACGCGCATTCGACGGTGATATCGGACGTGCCAAGCCACTCCGATCAGAACCCAACATTCAGCAATGAGCGTCAGCACGACAAAATAATGGGTGGCAATCCCCAACGCATTCACCCCGACCCAACCCAGTGCAACCCCAGTCGGCATGGGTATTTGACGCCAAATGCTGCGAACGGCAATCACCAACGCGCATAGCGATGCCACAATCCAGATGATTGCAAGGGTGTAGTGTCGAGCTTCTTGAGCGAGATAAATCGCAAATGGAGAGACTGCCATCATGACGGCAGCTAGATGCCCCACCCATTTTGATTGAAAGGCAAGCCAACCCAATCCAAACATGGCAGGGATAGCCGCAGCCCCAAAGACTGCTGAGAGCGATCGCACTCCCCACACAGAAACCAGTCCGTCAGAATTGGGAAATAGAGCAAGCCACCCATGAGTCAGCACAAAATAGAGCGGAGGATGGTTGCTCTCGGTCAAAAGATGTTCGATTACTGAGCCAATACCCGTCTGTGGATTGACCAGGGCAGGGCTTAGCAGTTCTCGGGTCGAGAGCCATTCATTAAGGGGAATGCTTTGATAGCTGTGCCCCAGGCTAAACACGATGGTCGAAAATTCATCAGCCCACAGAGGCTTAAGAGCCAGATGAACGAGGCGAAGCGCCAGCCCGATCACAAACCAAACTAGCACTAAGCCAATGTGAACCGACAAGCGTCTGTCAATCGTCTTCCAGACAGACTGATCCCATGTTGCGAATATACGCTTCACCCTCACCTCTTTTCTTAAAAATCTCATGCCAGCGATCGAGATCTGACTCTCTATAACCGTTTCCAGCTATCAGCAACCAGTTTATCGCTCCTAACACAGCCCATCGGAAACTGGTGAGATGGAGTGATTATAGTAACGCGAGGCGTGCGATCGCGCGGTAGTTCCTCCGTTTGCAGTCTATAGGATTCAACCGGAACTGATACTAATGGCAGTGGTAGGGTGCGTTGCTGTTAAGCAAACGCACCATTTTATGATGCTTATATATTCAGCAATCGTTTTGATTATAGTGATACATGTTTGCAGGTGCGTCATGACGCACCCTACAAGATAGCGATCGCACTACCATTACGTGCCCTTCGTGTAATTGCTGCAACAATTTCAACCCCTGTTATCGCTGCAACAAAGAATTCATTGCTTAGCGTTGGAGTAAACAACCCTAACACCCGCGCTGAACCAGTTTCGTTGATATATCGCTTGACCAGCGCACTACTGTCTAAAAAGTAGATTGCCATCTAGCGGCGTTCCCCGACAATTGTTTGAGAAATCGGTTCACCTTGAACTTGGATAAGACGATGATGCGATCGCCCTTCAAAACTTGGGTTCTTAATCTGCCTAACCAAACCAGATCCTACTAATGCTTGATGGAATGCCGCTCGTTTTGCAGATGCTTCATTGTCTTTCAAATATCGCTGGATTACCTGGCTAAGCTGCTGTAGCTCAGATGGCTCCAGTGCCTGCAACTGGTTAAGAATTTGATTGAGAAGTGCTTGCGGCATTGGCTGTTACGGTGAACTAGCTTTGTTATCCATTCTACAAAACTCTAAACCAAATGCCTCACAGATAACCTAACAGAACTGTCCTTACAAAGAGTCTCAGCAGCATAACGGTGAAGTTGTGCGGCGGCAGACAACCTCGAACTCTCACCGATAACCTCCATCCGTCCGCGCCAACGCAGTGTTGGACTGCGTGAACACTAACTCAAAAGCCAGGATGCAATTTCGTCTGGATGAACGACCCATTTGACAGGATTTATGTCATTAATAACAGGATTTACTTCTAGTTTCAATAAGTGCGTTTCATACCAATATCTAAATGTAGGAGCAAATAATACTTTTGCAAGTCCGATGTCTAGATAACCTGCTCTGTAAAGCAGTCCTAATTCACTAAAAATATTTCTTGTTGTTGATATATGTTGCCACTGTTCTGGATTTAGAGAGGATTTAATTTCTCTATATGTCAAAGGGTTTTCCGAAGAAAGATGCTGCTTGAGAATCTGATCTGCAATGAGCCTTGAAGGTAAAGCACCTTGTAATCTCTCATACATCTTCAAAGTAGTGTTTATTCTGGTTTGTCTTTGGCTTTCACGTCTGGTAAAGAAGTAACTCAGAAAAGTACCTATAAAAACGCCAACTAAACCACTTAGAAATTCCATGCTGCCTTCACTTGTTACATATTACAAATTAAACTTCATCATTTCATGATTACCACAGGCAATGGCGTTGTTGCATGAAGAGGGGTTGCGGAAGGGTGAGTACATGGTAAGTTTCAATTACCACACCAAAACCAAGCCATGAAACCTCAATACCGCATCCGCAACTGGTCTGAGTATAACGCTGGACTCAAAGCTAGGGGAAGTCTTACCTTCTGGATCGACGAATCCGTGCTGGAGGCATGGATTGTTGAGGATCTAAGCGGCAAGATGCTTATATATTCAGCAATCGTTTTGATTATAGTGATACATGTTTGCAGGTGCGTCATGACGCACCCTACAAGATAGCGATCGCACTTGCTCAAAAGGATATATCCCTAATCACTTTAAGAAGTTTAAGCAAGGCTGGGTGAGGCGTGTCTGGAGACCAAACAATGGCTGATTCTAATTGAGGCGTGATTTCTTCGAGGGAGCGGGTGACAACGCCTCGTTGCTGAATGCGTTCAATAGAGGCATGAATTAGCGATATTCCCAGCCCTGATGCCACCAGCCCAAGGATAGTTTGCTGTGGAAATGCCTCTTGAACAACGGTTGGGCTGAAGCCAGATTGTTGGCAAAAACTAATAATCGCGTCATATAGTACGGGGCCGACTTGTCTAGGAAACAAAATAAAAGGTTCATTCGCAAGGGCCTTAACTGAAACCGGCTGCGAGACGTCTTTAGATAAAGGATGATCCTCTGGAATTGCAACAATCAAAGGCTCTTGATAAATCACCTCCTGGGCTAGCGAGGGAGCATCTATAGGCGGATGCAGCAGTCCGACCTGAATGTTTTGGTTCAAGAGGGCATCGATCTGCTCCATTGTGGATAGACGATTTAACTCCAAGTGAATGTCTGGATAACGAGCTTTGAACTGCCGCACGATGGTGGGCAAAACACTATTGAGAATAGGTCCTGTGAACCCAATTTGCAGATGACCCGCTTCACCACGATCTACTCGCTGTGCCACAGCAATAGCGTGTTCCGCCTGCCTTAACGTTTTCTGAGCTTCTTCCCAAAATGCTTTACCTGCTTCAGTCAAGCGAATCGTCCGCTTCGTCCGCTGAAAGAGCACTACGTCTAATTCCGATTCCAATTGACGAATTTGCCGACTCAACGGCTGCTGAGCCATATGAAGTCGTTCAGCAGCGCGGCCAAAGTGCAATTCTTCGGCTACCGCCACGAAATAGCGCAAATGACGTAACTCCATTTGAACCTTTCAGGTGTTAATTACGGACTTAAGAGGTGTTGGACATCCATAAAGGCTCATTCTACAGTCACAGGTAAGCGGCTATTGTTGACTGAAAATGTTTGGCATCAAGAAAGGTCAGAAGTTTTATGGAACGGCGCTGCTTCTTTTGGTGGTAGCGGGGCTGACGATACCCGTTACGAGCAGCATTACGATCGCATCCCCCGGCGCTATCCAAGCGAGTCAGCAGAATGAGCTATCAAGCTCAGCGCTCTCGCGCGAAGACGTATTCGTAGAAAGCGACCCAGGAATCGAGATATTCGTTCGAGAAGTCGTGTCAAGCTCACCGCCGACAGGCGTGCCCATTCTGATGATTCATGGCGGCGGCCCTGGAGGAATTGCGTCCTTTGATCTCGATGTTCCGGGATACTCTCTGGCAGCGGATTTTGCTCAAGCGGGTCATCAAGTCTACGTCATGAATGTCCGGGGATGGGAACGTTCGACTCGGCCTAGCGTGCTGGCCGAACCCGCTGACCGCAATCCCCCGGCGGTGACCTCTGAGGAGGCTGTGCGTGATATTGGTGCGGTTGTTGAGTGGATACGCGATCGCACTGAGCAACCCCAGGTTGCCCTGATTGGCTGGGCAACGGGTGGACACTGGGCAGGCATGTATACCACTCGTCACAACGACAGAGTAAGCCATCTAATTATGCTAAATAGCCTTTATGGAGTAGATGCACCGTGGCCGTTGACTGAGCGATTTGAGAATCCCGATGAACCAGGCACCTTTGACAATAGCGGTGGCGCGTATCGATTGGTTAACTATGAAGGGTTTTTGCGAGGGTGGGATAATTCGATTCCTGTAGATGAAAAGTCACTGTGGCGCGAGCCAGCCGTTGCGGATGCTTACGCTCGCACAGCAGTTCAGCTAGATCCGACTAGCCAAACACGCACGCCATTCAGTGCTCGCATCCCAACTGCTTATCGAGAAGAAAGCTTTAATCTTGCTCAGGGATATCGGTATTGGGAAGCACGCGATATATCTACCCCGACACTATTTATTAGAGGAGAATTAGATTTTTGGTCGCGCCCCGAGGATGCCTCAGCACTCGCATCTGAGCTTGTGAATGCTCCTGTAGTACGAACCATTACGATTCCAGATGCTACGCACTACCTGTTCAATGATCGTCCAGAACGGGGAAGAAATCAGTTTATTCAAGAGTCACTCTCATTCCTAAATCAATAAATATTCTGTTGAGCAATGCTTATCCACCACATCCTGACTAAAGTTAACTGGCCGAACGGATTGCTGACGGCCTCATTACTGGTGCTCAGTCTTTCAGTGGTAGGGTGCGTTGCTTAACAGCAACGCACCATTTTATGATGCTTATATATTCAGCAACCGTTTTGATTATAGTGATACATGTTTGCAGGTGCGTCATGACGCACCCTACAAGATAGCGATCGCACTTTTTTTATGGCCTGGATGAAAGCCCCTAGTTCTTGCCCCTTCTCTGTAAGCACGAACTTTCGTATTTCATGGCTTGTTCGGGATTGCCAGCTATGGTCGAGTTCAGCGGCGGGCCGCGCAGCGGACCGTCCGCTGCAACCGTTTGTTGTGCCGCATCTCATGGATGTAGGACACTCATTTCCAACCCGACACACGTCCTGCTTGCTCAATCCAATCACGGATTTCCGGCGCCTTGACATCCTCGAGAGTCTTCAACTTAACGTAGCGGGATCGGTCGGCGTCTCCAAGTGGCGGTGGAGAATCGAAATCAGCACCGCCATGGAAGACAACATTCACAGAGACGTTGTACGCGACCATCTCGATAATCCACCCGAGATCGGGCAATCCGTAGTAGGCTTTCTTCCACTTGATGGCGTAG
The DNA here is from genome assembly GCA_051117555.1 of Elainellaceae cyanobacterium. Taxonomy (GTDB): domain Bacteria; phylum Cyanobacteriota; class Cyanobacteriia; order CAZCXK01; family CAZCXK01; genus DBGGTD01. Next base: position 17,943 of record JBNPEG010000137.1, read on the forward strand.
TGGACCCCGGGAAGCATCTTGCGGATTTGCTTGTCCAGGTGAGTGACCATCGGATTCAAATCCGGCATCACATGCTGTATCCATTCCTCGATCTCGGCGTGGCTGTCCGATGGAGCGGGCGGCTTCCGGGTCGTACTTGGTTTCCGTGACTTCTTCATCGACATCCTCTTTTAGATGAGTTTGTTGCGGGAGCGAGATCGGCATAACGTCACAATGTAACGGTTGTAGTTATCTTTGCAACACCGTAGAAAGATCGTGGGTCAATCCGTTGCCATGCCGTGTTAGCTGGAGCCGTCAGCGATCGCCTTTGCTTACTCAATCTCTGCATCTGAGCGATCGCCCGTTTAGAAGTAATGGAGTCGGGGAGTGATGGAGATGACTTGATTACCCCATCACTCCATCACTCGATCGCGCAAGTTGCATCCCGGAATTAAGAAACCTTATACGAACCGCTTCGATTTCACAACAATTGGTCTTGATTTGCCAAACGAATTGAAATGTTTGCCTAGCGATATAAAAGTTTCTAATCTAGTTGGTCTCGATTCTATATTCGACCGACTTCATTTGATATCCGGTGGTAGAAATTTGATATTGGATAGTGATCAATCCATGCGCAATATAAGATTTTCTTACTCGAATATGAAATGATGACCATCGGATAGTGAATAATGACTGTCCCATATAGACCATTCACTATCCAGTATAAAACGTTTAATATCCGACACAAAACGTTCAATATCTGACACAAAACGTTCAATATCTGACACAAAACGTTCAATATCTGACACAAAACGTTCAATAGCAGACATTGAATGATGACCATCGGATCGTTAATAATCACTATCGGATCGTGAATGATGACCATCGGATCGTGAATAATCACTAGCTGACATTGAATGATGACTATCGGGTGGTGAATGATTGCCCTTAGATAGTGAACAATGACTATTCGATGTGGGGCGATCGCCAAAAGACCAATTTTGATTTTTAGTCTAGTCCTATAAATCGTAACTATTCAAAATAGTGATTGCTGGTTACCCGAGCAATGAGTTAATTGGAAAGGTAAGTCTAGAAATTGGAGGATGTGATGATTGTTCAATCACATTCACGGTCTTATCATGCACTTACTGACTATGAAATCATAGAGAGTTTGGGCAGCCGTGCAGACATCGGTTTAACCCCTGAGGAAGTCGCCCACCGCTATGAACAGTATGGCTGGAATGAATTGCAATTCAAGCCTGGAAAACCTGCGTGGCTAAGGTTTTTGCTGCAATTTCATCAGCCCCTACTTTACATTTTGCTCCTAGCTGGAGCCGTTAAAGCGTTTCTAGGATCGTGGACGAATGCCTGGGTGATCTGGGGCGTGACGCTGATTAACGCCATCATCGGCTATGTGCAAGAAGCCAAGGCAGAAGGGGCGATCGCCTCTCTAGCAAAAGCGGTCACGACCGAAACGACAGTCCTACGAGAAGGGCAACCCCTGCGGATTCCCTCACGGGATTTGGTGCCGGGGGATATTGTGATGCTGACATCGGGCGATAAAGTCCCAGCGGATTTGCGGCTACTGCGGCTACGCAACCTACAGGTGGATGAATCCGCCCTGACAGGGGAATCGGTTCCCGTTGAAAAATCTGTCCAGGTGCGTCCCACAGATACCCCCCTCGCCGAACGGCGCAACATGGCTTACGCAGGCAGTTTTGTCACCTTCGGACAGGGACAGGGCATCGTCGTCGCCACCGCCAATGCCACTGAGATGGGGCAGATTTCGCGCTCAATGGAAAATCGCATCAGCCTTAGCACTCCGCTGACCCGGAAGTTTGAGAAATTCAGCCGTACCCTGCTCTACGTCATCTTGACCCTGGCAGCTTTTACCTTTGTAGTGGGGCTAGGGCAGGGAGAATCCTGGATTGATATGTTTGAGGCGGCGGTTGCCCTGGCGGTGAGTGCAATTCCCGAAGGCTTGCCTGCGGTCGTAACCATTACGCTGGCGATCGGCGTGAACCGGATGGCGAAACGCCATGCCATCATTCGCAAATTACCTGCGGTAGAAGCATTGGGCAGCGCCACCGTGATTTGTTCTGATAAAACCGGGACGCTGACGGAAAACCAGATGACGGTTCAGGCGATTTACGCGGGAGGGCAACACTATCGCGTCAGCGGTGGGGGTTATAGTCCCAGAGGCGATATTACCCAGGTCAGCAACGGCAAGGAGATAGCGCTGGACGCTGCGAAATTGCCACCTGCGCTAGCCCAGTGCTTGACGGCAGGCATTCTCTGTAACGACTCCCAGCTCAAACAAACGGGGACAGACTGGGCGGTGGTGGGTGATCCAACGGAAGGAGCCTTAATTACCGTGGCGGAAAAAGCAGGGTTGAGCCAAGCCGGACTCTCGACTGCAATCCCTCGCATGGATGCCATTCCCTTTGAGTCTGAGTATCAGTACATGGCAACGCTGCATGATGGACAGCTTCGGATGATTTATGTGAAGGGATCAGTGGAGGCGGTGCTGCGTCGGTGTACCCAGAGGCTCGATGCTCAGGGGCAGGCGATCGCCCTTGATGCTACCCAAATCAAACAGGAAGTCGATGACCTGGCAGGGCAGGGGTTACGGGTGCTGGCATTTGCTCAAAAGGCGGTAGCGCTACAGCACCATGCAATCGACCATGAGGACATCGCGACGGATCTAGTGTTTCTGGGGCTACAGGGCATGATTGACCCACCCCGTCCAGAGGCGATCGCGGCGGTTCATGCCTGTCAGTCTGCCGGGATTCAGGTCAAGATGATCACAGGCGATCACATTGCCACAGCTCAGGCGATCGCCCAACGGATGGGAATTCAAACTCGTGCAGGTGTCATCGCCTTTGCAGGGCAAAAATTAGCCCAAATGAATGAGTCAGAAATTCACAATGCAGCCGTTGAAGGGTCTGTCTTTGCCAGAGTCGCTCCCGCGCAAAAGCTGCAACTGGTGGAAGCGCTTCAGGCCAGGGGCAATATCGTCGCCATGACGGGAGATGGGGTGAACGATGCCCCGGCACTCAAGCAGGCGGATATTGGCATCGCGATGGGGAAAGGCGGTACGGAGGTCGCTCGCGAATCTGCCGCAATGCTTTTGACCGATGATAATTTTGCCTCGATTGAAGCCGCTGTGGAAGAAGGACGTACGGTTTACCAAAATTTGCGTAAGGCGATCGCCTTTCTGTTGCCTGTAAATGGCGGGGAATCCATGACGATTTTGATTAGTGCCCTATTGGCGCGGGCGTTGCCGATTCTATCCCTGCAAGTTCTCTGGCTAAATATGATCAACTCCATCACCATGACGGTTCCCCTCGCCTTTGAACCCAAATCTCAGGGGTTGATGCAGCAGCCACCCCGTAACCCGAGGGAACCCCTACTCACCCCGAAACTGTTCCGCCGCATTCTGGTGGTGTCGGTGTTTAACTGGATTTTGATTTTTGGACTGTTTGAATGGGCGAGGTCGGCGACAGGAGACATTGCAGTGGCGCGAACCATGGCGATTCAAGCCCTAGTTGCCGCACGCATTGTTTATCTGATCAGTATCAGCCAGTTAGGCGCAAACATTGGGCAATATTTGCGCGGTCGGACGAGGACAATTCCCGGAGGGAGCGCTTCGCGAATCGCCAATGCTCCAATTCTGCTCCTAGGAATTGCCGCTGCCATCATCCTGCAAGTGCTGTTTAGCCAGTGGAGTGTGATGAACACCTTGTTTGACACAGCGCCCCTGACCTGGAACCAATGGCTGATTTGCTTGTTGCCGATGCTACCGATGATCCCAACAGCACTATGGGTCAATTGGATTGATCCACCTCAAGCTAATTCCACAGCAAACCATGAGTAACTCTGGTAAAGGGGAGTAGAGCTATTTAATGCATTCTACAAGCGAGCACTAACGCTGACGTTGAGGGCGATCGCCACCTCACGAATTTTGATCAAACTACATAAATGGAGAACTTTGAAACAATGCCCAACACTTAAACCTAGTTAGCAGTTACGATCGGTCAATTATGGGCGATTCATAGGCATCGAGCCCACTCAAAATCGCTCGTCTAAGCTCGCTATTCATTTTGATGGGTGAAGGAGACTCTGACGGCTGAGGATGCGATGCCGTCTCCTCTTTGTGATCCTGATTGGGCACATCATCTTGACTGGGCAACTCAGCGGGTTTGGCTGCTTCAATTTGGGTCAAGACCGTTGCCTGTAGTTTGACAACTTCCATCAAGTGAGTGCTTTGTTGCCGATAAAGCACGATCTGCTCATCCGTTGCTTGCCACTCAGTGCGATAACTAGCCGCCAGCGCCTCCAGTTGAATGTCATATCTTTCTCGAATTGCCTGCTCCAATTCTTCCGCATCGATATCCGGGAGTGTAATCAACTGAATTAAGATTGCTTCATTGGGCTGTCGCTCAATCGCTTGAATCACTATGTCGGGGACGCCATACTTCACCTGCACATCATCAATCGACAGTAATACCGCGCGCCAGTCAATGCCATCATCAAACCGCAGATCAATGGTGTTTGAAATTGGTGGAGGGAGTTTAACCGTATCTAAAACAGGCGTTTTGTCAATATGGGCAGGTTCGTTAATCTGTCCATTATCATCGTCTGCCCTATCAGAAAAGACAGGGAGGGGTTCTTCCCAAATGACTCCATCAAAATTTGTAGTACTGTCGACATTCCAATCTTCCACAGAGGCTCCTGAAAGGATGGCATGAGCAAAGTTAGTTCCGATCGCCTGAGTTCTAAAGAGATTGGCTCTAGATAAGTTAGCGCCCGTTAGATTTGCACCATTTAAGTTTGTGCGAATCAGATTGGCTTCGCTTAGATCGACGCCACTCAAATCCATACCGCTGAGGTCAACCCCGATTAGGTTGGCGCGGCGCAAATCAGTATCTCGAAGAATGGTGCCAATCAGGGTTGTTCCGCGTAGATCAACCCCATGAAGGCAGGCACGATTTAAGTCGACGTTGGTGAGATTTGCCTCGCTCAAATTAGCACGACTTAAATCTGCGCGGCTGAGATTTGCCTGACTCAAGTTGGCTCGATTGAAGTTGGCATCCTTTAAATCTGCACCAATCAAAATTACGCCATTCCGGTCTTGGCCGCTCAGTTCTGCATTACTCAGGTCAGCACGGCTGAGATTTGCAAGTCTTAGATTTGCGCCGCGAAAGTCGGCATTTGTAAGATTTGCTTGGCTCAGATTGACTTGGGTGAGATTTGCCCATCGCAGCATGGTCTGCTCAAGGTTTGCCTGATTCAGGTTGGCTTGGCTCAGATTTGCCCAGGTCAGGTTTGCATCACTCAGATCGGCGTGGCTGAGATTAGCTTGATTGAGATCTGCCCACTTAAAATTGATTTGAGTAAGAGTGACATGGCTGAGATTTGCCTGACTGAGATTGGGGGTGGCTGGATCTTTCTTCCTCCACTCATTCCAGGCTTCCACCCCTTGCCTGATTAGAGCAAGATGTTCTGCAATGGTCATCACATTAGCCTTTCAGCCCTACTATTTTCCATAGTTGTTCATAACTATTTTGCCAGTCGATGCTGCCACGTCTAATACCAATTCTTCAAAGTCAGGCTACAAATGAACAGACTAGAACCCTTGCAAGGCTTCTGGCCGTTAATCCAAAATCGCAAATCCAAAATCGAGAATTGGTATAACTGCTGACGCTCGATCATCGCCGTACTTTGAGAACATCGCCTTGCGATGGGTTGGCATAACCATTCATGGCAATGAAATACCCTTATTTCGCAGCAAATTGTCCTTTTTTAAGATGATGCAATGCCTGAATGACAGTGCCTCTAGCATATTGACTCATAGCCAGCACAGGAACCTGATTGACATGCACTTGATATTGGATATACGGCCCTTGATGCAACAGGGTAACGGCATCCCTTGGGTGGATACCCGCCTTCAAAGAAGTCACAGCTACGGCATCATCTAATTGGATAGCTGCCCAATCATTTTGGGCAAAGCGCTGATAGAGCATTGGGTAATCCAATGGTTCTCCAATCACCTGCTGAGCTTGAATTAGATACTGCTGCCGAGCGTGCTGTCCTAACGCTTTGGCGGGTTCTTTAGGTTGGAGCGTCATGGATGAACACGGCTATGCTACCGCTTCAGCATTACTGCACAAATCGCCTAGCAAGGCATCTTCGTCAAAATCAGATTCGTCATCTGCTACCTGAGTGGAGACGTAAGAATCAGGCACAGCATCCGGTGTTTGATCAGATTGAGTATTATGCACCCGGATGGATTGGATTTTCAGAACTTCGGCGATCGCCTCTTTGATGTCAGTTTTCAAATCAAGGGCGATCGCCCCTGGACGCTCAACCTCAAATGCCCCACAGAGAACTTCAATTTGACGTGAAAGCATCTCCACCGCATCTTGCGCCATCGCTTGAAGCTCATCGTCTGTCACGTCTTTGCTGTCCTGGTAAGCAAATGGTTTATAGAATGCCACCATAGCATCTACCCCCTTCCGCTTCCCTTCTCGGCTACTAAAGCAACGATTCTTGATCAGGTATTGAAAGACGACTCCAATAACCGAATCAACATCGGCATTAAATGCAAACTGAACCCGCTGGCGAACAGTCTTCTGATTGGCAACCATTGCACCCGCGCTAAGCTAACACCTCGCTGTACTTGCTGATAAGTCCCTGAAATAAGCCATAGCAATCGGCCATTCGCATTACCAGGGATGGATTATCAGTCGCTTCAGGCAGTTTGGTGACAATTTCGTCAAGTTTTTCCTGTTTGCCATCCGCAAAAATAACCTGATCGGTCATTCGCAGTTGATCAAAATAGTGCTTAATCGTTTGCTCCATAACAAACGCTGCACCACCGCTGATAATGATATCTGACGGTCCATCCGACAGTTGACCCAGCAAATTATCTTGCAAATACAGTCGAGATGTTCTCCAATAGGCATGTCGAACGGCTTCAACGGCTGCAGCAAAGTCATAGAGTTCGCCGCGTGCTTGCGAGATTTGGGTTGTTTTATTAGTTGCTAATGCTGCCATCAGTGCAGGATAGTCAGCCGGCGTAATTCCGCAGCTTCGTGATACCCGCTCAAACACAGTCCAAAAGCCAGGGCCATCAGAATTAGACTTGGCACTCTTGAGGCTTCCTTGCTCAAAACAAAGCACAGATAAATTTCGATGTCCCAGCATCAAAATAAAGGTGCGGCGTTGGTCGATTGAAACACCCATTCCTTCAAGCTGAGCCTTGCGGTTGAGATAGAGGCCAAACCCTTCTGGGCAAAACTTGAGACTCACGCGTGCTTGCTGAGCCATGCCTCTAAACCGGAAGTTTTGAGCGGTTTGAGTTAGTTTTGCAGCGATTTCATCTTTCGTATTCATTTCTGTCAGGGGCAACGGTAGCCAAATGACAGCTTCATACTGGTTGGGCAATCGCTCTTTGTCTGCGATAACGCCTAGCGCCGCAATGATTTTGTAGACAGCTTGATTGGCTTTGTTTTCGGTCATGCTGTTGCTATCTAAAAATGCTTTGGCGGCATCGCCAACCAAAATCACTTCATTGCCAACTTGGAGCCAAGCATGGTCTTGTGGACGACCTCCTGCATTGAGAACCGAAAGTGCCAAGGTGGTTAACCCATCTGCGACACCAGGGCCCATCCAGAGGGCTTCTTGCTGATTGTCTTGTACTTGGTAGAAGAACTTGGAACCAGATGTACCAATGTCTCCAGCCAGGTAGATGGTCGAATTAGCGGTGGTGGTCTGAGTCATGAATGTAGAGGAGAACGCTACATCCGCATTCTATGTAACAATACTGAGATTTGGTTAGTCTTGACGAGTATTCTTCGCAAAAACTTCAAGAAAAGCGTGATTTTGCTTTTTTTATTCAATTTATGGTTAATTTTGGTTATAAAGTACCTAAAAATAAATCTTGACGTACATGATAGGGTTGGGTAGATACTGTTACAGGTGCCGTTACAGTGCGAAGTTACAGTGCGAAGGATAAATGCAGATGCAATGAATCATGGCTATTTATCCGTTCAGCCGCTGGGAAATAAATAGAGAGTCTTTGCTGTTTATCTTTTCAGCCGTTGAAGACGAAATCAGGAATACTCTGCCATCTGTGAAATCTCTAGGCTCCTGTGACGAGTCAACAGTCCTCTTAGCCGTTCAACTAGTCGACCGCAAGACCGTGGTAGAAAACTCGTCAGACTCGTTCTCCCCTGAATCGTCTTCTCCTGCTCGGCCTGCCGAGATTCACTCGTCTCCCTCGACGGAGAACGGATTTGAAGGCGATCGCCCCCCCTTAGATAATCGTGAATCAGTTCACGAATCTGACTATGAATTGGATCATGATTTAGATGCTCAGCAGCTTGACCTTGCCGAGCGCAACTTGGCTCTCAAAGAACGGAAAATCCAGCTACGGGCTCAGATTGCGGACTTAGAGGCGTATGAAAAAACTATCTTTTCGTCTAGAACATCTCGGCGGATTCAGCACATCACCCAAGGAATAATTGGAGTGGTAATGCTAGGAACTGGAATTGCGTTTACTGCAACCGACCATATGATTGGTCCCTATTTCATCGGAGTGGGGGCAGCAGCAAGCTTCAGCTTGAAAGACACCGTTCAACTCGGTCGTCCCGCCTCCTTGGATCAGCACGACGAATCGGTATGAGTTCTCCAATACGTATCCGACTATCGTTTCTTCATCTGTTGGCATGGGTCATGTCAACGGGGGGCACCGCTGCTCTCATCTATTTGGCCTGTCTACCCAGCGGCGTTTTCGAAAATCGCGTTGATCACGAAAAGTCAATTCGACAGGTTTCATTCTTTTGGGCAGGGGTCTGTAGTTTTATCGCATTTACGACATCTCAACGCGTCCTTCACTATGATGCCGAATCCGACATCAATGAACGCTCAGACATCGACCAACTTCTCAAACTAGTTGACAGCAAGGATGAACTAGACCGTCAACGAGGCATTATTTATTTACAGCGAGTGAGTCGCAAGGGCGATCGCATGACTGGTTTAAACCTTAGAGACCTAAATTTTAGTGGCGCGCACTTTCCCGACGTCAACTTTAAAGACTGTGATTTGAGGCGAGCCGATTTTACTGGCACAAATCTCAGCCAGGCAAACTTGTGTGGAGCCAATCTAGATGGCGCCAACCTAAGCCGCGCCAACTTAACAGGGGCAGACCTCTCCGAAGCCAGTCTCCGGGGATCTGTGATGGACAGCGTCAATCTCAACGATGCCACCCTTCATGGCGCGACTCTCGATGGCGCCAATCTGAGTCACGCCAGCATCGATGGCACCAATCTCATCGAAGCCAGCTTCAGTGACGCCAATCTTCATGGCGCCAACTTCCACCGAGCGAAACTCTCTAGAACAAAATTTAAGAACGCAAATCTGACCAAAGCCAGCTTCGACGGAGCTAGCCTCGATAATGCTATGCTTGACGGCGCAAATCTAGAGAATGCCAACTTTGAAGGCGCAAACCTCATGAGTGCCAGCTTGGTCGATACCAACTTTAAGCGAACAAACTTGTTTCAGGCAAATCTCTGGAAAAGCTTCGTGGGTGACAATTTGAAAGCCGCCCTGCTATGCAGCACGACAATGCCAGACGGGGCTGTTGAAAATCGAGATTGTCCAAAAACCACTGAGACTGAGTAGAGCAGTCGAAGCACTCGCACTGATGAGCGATCTATCACTCTCATCCGATAGATGAGCCGATGAGGGCAAATCTCGTAAAATAATCAGAGAAAACATCAGAACAGATTCAGGGCGATCGCAGTTCGTTAGTGCACATGACTCATCCTCATCAAACTGATCCGTCTTCCGATGATTCTTCACCCTCTAATCCATCGGCTGACCTCCAGCCGTCAGAGTCGACGGAGACGTCATTACGGCAGCGAGTCGCAGGAGTGTGGAATAGTGCAACGACGCGATTAACAAAGCTGCTTCCGGTTGATCGGGCTACACAAACTGCTGTGCAATGGTTTAGCGTCGACGAAGAGCAGGTCGCAGAAATTTTAGACCGCATTCGGTCTGAACTGCCCACGACAGAAGCCGTGCTAATTGGCAAGCCCCAGGCCGGAAAAAGCTCAATTGTGCGAGGGTTAACAGGGGTTTCTGCCGAAATTGTCGGGCAAGGGTTTCGCCCCTATACGCAGCACACCGAACGCTATGCCTATCCGTCTGACGATCTGCCCTTGCTCATCTTCACTGACACGGTTGGCTTGGGTGATGTTGATCGGAATACCCAAACGATTATTCAAGAACTTGTCGATGATCTGCAAATTGATCGGCAACGCGCCCGCATCTTGATTTTGACGGTCAAAATTAATGACTTTGCCGTTGATACGCTGCGCCAGGTCGCTCAGCAACTCCGCGACCAGTATCCCTCTATTCCCTGTCTACTAGCGGTGACCTGTTTGCATGAAGTGTATCCCCCTCATACCGACGATCATCCAGCGTACCCGCCTGACTATGAGGAAGTTAAGCGAGCGTTTACGGCGCTGCAAGACTCATTCGCTGATTTGTGCGATCGCGCGGTGATGATTGACTTCACCCTCGAAGAAGATGACTACACGCCCGTATTTTATGGGCTCGATGCCTTAAAAAATGCCCTTGCAAATCTTCTACCCGAAGCTGAATCGCGGACAATGCACCAATTGCTCGATCAGGGCGACGCAAGTCGTCAACTAGGAAACCTGTATCGAGACGTGGGTCGTCACTACATGACCGCCTTTTCCGTCATGGCGGCGACGCTGGCTGCGGTGCCGTTGCCATTTGCCACAATGCCCGTTCTAACCGCCTTACAAGTGTCGATGGTGGGGCTGCTTGGCCGGTTGTATGGGCAAACGCTCACGCCGTCTCAGGCGGGGGGAGTCGTGAGTGCGATCGCCGGAGGGTTTTTGGCTCAAGCGGTCGGGCGAGAACTGATTAAATTTATTCCTGGATTTGGCAGCGTGATCGCAGCATCGTGGGCGGCTGCCTATACTTGGGCGCTTGGAGAAGGTGCCTGCGTTTATTTTGGTGATCTTCTGGGTGGGAAAAAGCCTGACCCTGACAAGATTCAGTCGGTCATGCAAGATGCCTTCAAGACCGCAAGAGAAAGATTTAAGGGAATTCGCCCCTAACATAACGGGCGATCGCGTTTATATTAAGAAGCGTGAACCTTTCTCATGCGTCCGACAGGGCAAAGGAGTATCTGTGACTACTGACATTCACCTACAGCGTGACAGTCATACTGAGCCTGATGCGTTGAATCATGCCGATGATCTGCCCTTCCAATGGACGAAGCAGTGGTATCCGGTTGCAGTCATCGAATGCCTTGATCCGTCTCGCCCCCATGCCATCCAACTGCTCGGCAATGACCTGGTTATTTGGCGCGATCACACCGGGCAGTGGCGCTGCTTTGCAGATGCTTGCCCCCATCGTTCAGCGCCGCTGTCAGAAGGGCGGGTGGAGGCAGACGGCACGCTGCTCTGCGCCTATCATGGGTGGCGGTTTGCCCCGGACGGCCACTGCGATCGCATTCCCCAAGCTTCAGATCCAGACACTGAAGCCAGCCACTGCGCCAATCCAAAGTCGTGTGCGATCGCCTATCCGACTCAAGAGCGCCAGGGGTTGCTGTGGGTCTGGGCTGAATCCGGATCGGACGCACAGGTCGAAAGCCAGCTCCGAGAACCTCGCCTGATTCCAGAGCTTGAACAGGGATCTGATCGCGTCGTGAAGCTGTTCTGGAATATCCGCGACTTGCCCTACGGGTGGGACTTTTTCCATGGAAAATGTGGCAGACCCTGCCCACGTCCCCGTTGCTCATCATGGCTTGGTGGGCGATCGCTATAAAGATGCGAAGTACTACGACATGCCGCGCATTCGGGAGATGTCAACCCAAGACGGATGTGCGTTTGGCATCACTCCTACCGCTCCGACAATTCGAGAGGCTGTTCACGACTTTCAGCCTCCCTGCCACATGCGAATTGCCACAACGTTTGACGATGGCGGCATGCTGATTTTAGCGCTCTATGCGACTCCAACGCGCCCCGGTTGGTGTCGCCATATCGGGTGTCAAGTTTTGGTTAAAAACGATGCCGGAAAAACGCCCAGAGGGCTGGCATTTTTTGCGCTCCCTATGCCAACCTGGCTAGGGCATGTTCTGGCATCGCTGTTTCTCCATCAAGATTTAGTATTTCTCCACTATCAAGAAAAGATTGTAGCCAAACGGCATCCTCAACGGTGGCTTGAACAGGTCTATACGCCCAATCCGCAGGACAAAATGGTCATCGCAGTCCGTCAGTGGTTAGAGAAACGAGCGGGCGGCGCTATCCCGTGGGCGTCATCGCGTGAGCTGCCACCTGCCGAATACGACAAGCAAAAACTCTTTGATGTCTGGGCAACCCATACTCAACACTGCCAGGTCTGCCAGGATGCGCTCAAAACCATCACCCGTATGACTACCACCCTATTTGCACTTGCAGTAGTGGGTCTATTGATGGGCATTCTCATCGATGCGCAATATGTGGCAACCCAAGCGGCGATCGCCACCCTAGATCATCGGCCCTTCTCATGGATTATACCAATTCTCTTGGTTGAGGCTACAGATTCTGCAATTATGAAGGAGCAGAGTTTGGCATATATCCATGGCAGGGGTCTACCGATTAGAAATTTCGGAAAGTAGCGAGGAGTTAAAACATCTG
>JBNPEG010000255.1:0-30103 GCA_051117555.1 Elainellaceae cyanobacterium
CTCACCACACGTTTAACGTCCTAACGCGAGAGCGTACACAGATGTGAAATGTTGAGAAAGGTGGCTCAGTTAAGCGCGTAGGCTGTGTTAAATGCCCAGATAATCAGAGCGACAATGCCGCCCAGCACAAAAATACCGGATAGGGCGATCGCCAGCGGGGTGTCTGCCCCCTCAAATTTCATGATTCCTCGATTCTGATCGGTCATAGTAACTGCCCTCCTAAGCAGTGATGGTTCAAAGCAGTTCGCCCGAATCCCACACAATAATTGAGTTAAATAATTGAATCTAAATTAACTCACCGCCAGGCTAACTCAACTTCGATTGTATTAACCACAATTATTTGACTCGCATCGTTTGTCACATTCCCAGGTTTTCTTAAGCTTTCAGGGAATTTCACAATGCCCATGCTACTTGTGATAATTCCCCCCTTGCAAAATTGTCTTGGCGCGGTAGAGCTGCTCAATCAGTAACATCCGCGCAATCTCATGGGGAAAGGTCATTGGGGACAGGCTCAAAAGCAGAGATGCTCGGTCTTTTAAGGTTTGACTGACTCCATCCGGTCCTCCAATTGCAAACACCACGTTATTTGAGGCATATCGAGTCAAAAGCGCAGCAAAGTCAACTGATGAAATTAGTTTGCCATCGTCTGACAAGACGACGAGTGTTTCATTGCCTTTCATGAAAGATAGGACTTTCTCGCCTTCTTTCTCTTTATCAGAATCTTTAATTTCGAGAATTTCAATTTCGGGCGATCGCTTCAGGTAGACCGCTATCCCGTCTCGAAGCCAAGATTTCTTGATTTTTCCGACGGCAATCACGCTAACTTTTGGAAATGCATAAACCATTGGACACCATCAATTGAGTCGGCTTTGTGTGTAGACACCCCGCGTCGCCAGGGTGTTATACACATTCAACGCCTAACGCAAGCGCGCCAGGCTATATTTATTGACCAGGGCTTGATGATACGGTTTGATCAGTCATGATCATCGAGGCTACTCCCTATGAGTGATTCAACCGAAACCAAACAAATCGCTGCCCAGATTCTTGCAGCTATGCTTTCTAATCCTCATATTTACTCTAAAGTGAGTGATGAAGGAGTCGATGGCCAACAGGAAAAACTTCTCATCATTCTTGCTGCTGAAATGGCAGAGGACTTAATCAAAACCGTGGATACCTCCCAAGCTGAGTAACTTTAAATAATCCTAGAATGGTTAGCCAGCGCAACCATCAGACATTATGTAATGTATGGATAGTTTAATTCAGGGGATTATGCAGGAGCATCAGATTCCAGGAATGGCAGTTGCCATCATCCAGGCTGGTGTGCCTGCGGTGCTTCGAGGCTATGGTTTTGCCAACGTCGAACTTTCGGTTCCCGTTAGCGATCGCACCGTTTTTGAAATTGCGTCTCTCACCAAGCCGTTTACAGCGATGCTAACGCTGATGATGGTCGATGATGGCCTGATTTCGCTAGATGGTTCAATTACCTCTTATCTCGACGATCCGCCCTTGGCGTGGCACCCCGTCAAGATTCGGCATATTCTCGGTCATCAGTCTGGAATCCCGAGCTATACCAGGACGAAAGACTATTGGAAAACCACGCGGCTTGATGTCTCCCGACAAGACATTCTCAGCTATGTGAGAGAGTTACCATTAAACTATTCTCCAGGAAATCGCACTCATTACGACAACACGGGATATTATTTGCTGGGTTTGATGCTAGAGAGAGTCGGCGGCAAATCGTATGGGCAGCTCTTGAGCGATCGCATTTTTGAACCGTTTGGTATGAACGCAACTCAGGTGAACGATCCGTATTCGATCGTGCCGAATCGAGCATCTGGCTACAGCCTGACAAACGGGCAGCTTCGCAATAAAGACTATTACAGCCCGTCAGGAACCTTTTCAGCCGGGAATTTGCTCTCTACTATTGCAGATTTGACGCAATGGGAAATCGCGCTACAAACAGACCCAGTATTGACATCCGAAATCCTAGAATTAATGTGGACATCTCAAGAATCTAGAACTGGAAATGAACGGCACATTCAAGGATTTACCACCGGGATGGGCTGGTTTCTCCCGGCGTATCCGGATCGAAATGTTGCGGTCCATAACGGCTCGATTAGAGGATTTTCAAGTACGATGAGCCGCTTCATTACGGATGATATTACCGTCATTTTGCTGTGTAATATAGACACGCTTGAACGACCCGATGCGATCGCCAAAACACTTGCAGAGCAGTACGTCCCGCGTCTTGCCGATGTTACCTTAATGCCTCCCCTTTGAATGCCGCGACGAAGAAAACCGTTGAAAATTTTAATCCTCACCCTAGGCTCGCGAGGCGATGTTCAGCCCTTTATTGCGCTCGGAATCGGGCTGAAACAGGCGGGACACGACGTGTCTATTTGCACGAGTTCGAGTTTCAAAGACTTTATTATCGAGCATGGTCTAGACTATGCCGATATGAATGATGAATTTGTTGAGCTCGCTACCGGCGATGCTGGGCGTGCCGCCATGGAGTCTGCCAATACCCTCATCGGCTGGATCAAAACGGCAATCGAACTTAACCAACGCCTTAAGCCCCTCCAGCGACAAATGCTTCGCGACGAATGGGATGCCGCTCACGGAATCGATATGATCATCTACCATCCCAAATCAATGGGCGGCACACACATTGCAGAAAAGCTTGGAATACCTGAATTTGCAGCCGTTCCAATTCCGCTTTTAGTGCCCACTCAAGACTTTCCAAGTCCCGTGTTTCCTAATTTAAACGTGGGCGGGTGGTATAACCGACTAACCTATCGGCTGATGAACTGGCTGACCTTGTCGTATAAGGGGCTGATTAATCAATGGCGAGACGAGGTTTTAAATCTTCCTCCTGCAAGCACTGCTATCAATCGGATCAAACGACCTGATGGGAGTCTGATTCCAGTGCTGCATGGCTATAGCCCGCATGTTGTTCCAGAGCCTGACGATTGGCATGAGTGGGCGATCGCCACGGGGTATTGGTTCCTTAACACGTCCGAGAATTGGCAACCACCTCCTGATTTAGTTGATTTTCTCAGGGCAGGCCCACCCCCCGTCTACGTCGGTTTTGGGAGCATCAGCGGACGTGAACCAGCAAAGATAGCTCAGATTGTCGTAGAGGCTCTAAACCAGTCAGGACAGCGAGGCATTTTGGCAACTGGATGGGGAGGACTAGATGCCTCCCATCTTCCAGATTCGATATTCAAAGTTGACTCGGTTCCTCACGACTGGCTGTTTCCTCACGTGTCAACCGTGATCCACCACGGGGGCGCGGGTACAACAGCCGCTGGACTCCGAGCAGGCAAGCCGACCATTATTTGTCCATTTTTCGGCGATCAGCCGTTTTGGGGGCGGCGCGTGGCTGACCTGGGGGTAGGGACTGAGCCGATTCCACAAAAACAGTTGACATCGAATCGGTTGGCGATCGCCATTCAAGAAACCATCACCAACTCATCCATGCAGCACCGGGCGGCTCAGTTGGGTGCAACCATCCGGGGTGAAGACGGCGTGACTCGCGCTGTGGAGTTGATTCATGCCTATTTAGAAACGGGCGATCGCCCTTATCCCGGAGATTGAGAATCGGCAACCTGTTGAATGCGAGCAATATCTAGATTCAAGCGCTCAGCAATCTGCTCAACGGTCAGACCCAGCTCTAGCAGCATTGGCACTAATTCTAACTTTCCCTCAATTTTACCTTCAGCCCGACCTTCAGCCCGACCTTCAGCCCGACCTTCAGCCCGACCTTCAGCTAATACTTCTTCTCGGATGTCTCTGTAAACACGAGTTTCCTTAAAGGTAGCATCCAACATCGCTTCGACCTCACTTCGGCTGAGATTGATTAACTTATAGGCAGTAATCGTCACTACCATATCTATTATCTCTGAAGAAACTAGATTTTCGGTATCGCCGCTGCGTGCTTGTGATATTAACTGTCTTGCTTGTTCAACAGTCGTTTCTTCCGGTTCAATAACGAGTTTTAGGAGGTGAATTCCGATAGACTGTTCGACATCTAGCTCATCAAGATAAACTCGGCGAACCTGATTACTGCTGAGTAAAGCACGATGAAGGGTTCCGTCATCAGGTTCTACCCGGCGGTTTGGGAAAATGAGGACTCCGCACCAGTCTGTAAACTCGTCTGGATTACGGTACAGATAGAGAAAGAGTTCAGAGAAAAATCGGTGATAAAGAAGCGAATCTTTTTGAAACTGGACTTCTGCAAAGAAGATCGTTTTGGACGAGGCGCGTTCAGTTGGAAGAAATACACCATCGATTCGAAACGTGGGTTCTTTAATTTCGACAGACTCAAAGCGATAACCGGCAGCTTGTTCGGGAGGAATCTGGATCAGGTCAAAGAACAAAATCGGGAAGCGCTTGAAGAGCTGATAGAAAATTGCATCCCGGCGCATGGCAGAGCAAATATACAAATCTCACGCCATTCTATCTCGACCCTCGACACCGTTCCGCTATTTATTCGGCATCGTACCCTTCCAGAGAGTTGCTTCAGAGGGGACTGTAATCTCTGAATTCGGCTCGGCGAGACTAAAGCCATATGCGACTGGAATCAGGGCGATCGCACATGAACCGACCACTATCCCGATGATTTTCATCCATTCGATCTGATAATATTCCCGAACTTCGGGATGACGAATATAGAAGGGCACCCGCATCGCTCGTGCTCCTAAGATACGCTGATTAGATAAGTTGCCTCAAATCTAGTTTACGTAAAATTCCGTATCAAGTGATACAAGCTTAACAGTAATTTTCAGAATGCTCTGAACTCAGATTGTTCCAAGCAATTCCTGACAAGATAGAAACAGGATTTGTTTAGCTCGTTTGCTCTGGCAGGGGCTGTCACGAATCTGTTGAGGCTCATCCATCTCCGCATCTTTATGAAATCATCTACGCCCATTGTCAAAGATCTCGTTTTGATTGGTGGAGGCCATAGCCACGCGATCGCCCTCAAAATGCTAGGGATGAATCCCCTTCCTGATGTACGACTGACGCTGATTACGGATGTCTATCATACTCCCTATTCGGGGATGCTCCCCGGATATGTGGCAGGGCTGTATACCTTTGATGATTGCCACATCGATCTGCGAACCCTGAGCCAATTTGCCCAAGCATGGATGATACCGGATCGAGCCATTGGTCTAGATTTAGAGACTAATAGAGTACTATGCAAACACCATCCCCCCATTGCGTTTGATGTGCTGTCCATCGATATTGGAAGTACGCCCGCCACGGTTAATGTGCAGGGCGCAAACGAGTTCGCGATTCCGGTCAAGCCCATTTCTAAGTTTCTCAACTATTGGGACAACTTTATTCAGACCGTTAAGGACAGGCCGCAAATCCCTCGTCGCATCGGCATCGTCGGAGGGGGGGCCGGCGGGGTCGAGCTTGCATTATCGGCGCAGGCGCACCTGCAAACCGTTTATCGAGCTGCTCAGCAACCGATTCAGAATATCGAGGTTCATCTCTTTCAGCGTGGCGCTGAACTATTGCCAGGACGGCATCCCAGCGTTCGTCGTAAGTTTCACCGCCTCTTCGCTCGCCGAGGCATTCAATTGCATGTGGAAGAAGCCGTGGTTGCCATCGAAGCACACACCGCAGACTCTATTCGTCGCGTGATATGTGAATCTGGGCTGACTGTCGAGTGCGATCGCGTGTTTTGGGTGACGCAAGCCTCAGCCACTCCCTGGCTTGAGAAATCAGGGTTAGCAACTACTGAGCACGGGTTTATCAAAGTCAATGATTGCCTCCAGTCTGTCTCCCATCCTCACGTATTTGCGGCGGGCGATGTTGCGACCTTGATCAACCATCCCCGGCCCAAAGCGGGTGTGTTTGCAGTGCGACAAGGCAAGCCCCTCTACGAAAATCTCAGGCGATCGCTGCGAGATAGACCTCTCAATACGTTCATTCCTCAAAAACAGTTTTTGATCTTAATTGGTACTGGGAAAGCCTCTGCGATCGCCTCTCGGGGTGGGTTTACGCTGGGTCCTTCACGATTGATTTGGTGGTGGAAAGACCATATCGATCGCAAGTTTATGCATCAGTTTGAAGATTTAAACCAGATGAACCATGATGGAGGCCAGACTCCATGGGGTCTAGAGACTCGCAAGAAGGCCCCATCCTCACCTTCTACTTCCCAATATTCTCCCTCTGATTCGATTATGCATTGTGCTGGCTGTGGCTCAAAAGTTGGCGGATCGATTTTGGAGAAAGTCTTGACCCGAATTCAGCGCGAATATCCTATCAGAAACAATCGCGACGATATTCTCATCGGCTTAGACGAACCCGATGACGCGGCTGCCATTCGAGTGCCTGCCGGTCAGGCGTTGCTGCAAACCATCGACTACTTTCCAGCCTTAGTGAATGACCACTACGTGTTTGGGCAAATTGCTACCCATCACTGTCTCAGCGATATTTTCGCGATGGGGGCAATACCCCAGAGTGCGTTGGCGATCGCCACGTTGCCCTATGCCGTTCCGAGCAAACAGGAGGAGATGCTCTATCAACTCCTATCCGGAGCCGTCAAGGTGCTTCGTGAAGTACGCGCACCGCTTATTGGCGGACATACGTCCGAGAGCGCAGAACTCGCATTTGGCCTGACCTGCAACGGACTCGCGACTCCGAGTAAACTCCTGCGCAAAGGGGGAATGCAGCCTGGGAATAGGCTAATTCTCACAAAGGCGCTGGGCACGGGTACATTGTTTGCGGCAGATATGCGCTGTAAAGCGAAGGGGCGATGGATTGAAGCTGCGATCGCCTCGATGCTGCAATCCAACTATAAAGCGGCGCAGTGTCTCTGGCAGTATAAAGCCACAGCCTGCACTGACGTCACGGGGTTTGGGCTAGTCGGTCATCTCCTTGAAATGGTTGACGCCTCCCAGGTCACAGTTGAACTTGAGGGATCTACCATTCCTGTGCTAGATGGCGTGGATGAAACCTTAACCAGTGGTATTGCGAGTTCTCTTTATCCCCAAAATGTTAAGGCATCTATTAATATCGACACCCTTCATGCCATTCAAAATCACCCGCTATTTCCAGTCCTGTTTGATCCGCAAACCTCTGGAGGATTACTTGCCTCAGTACCGGGCGATCGCGCGAGTGCCTGTCTTTCTGCCCTTCATGTGCTGGGCTACGACCAGAGCCAGATTATTGGTCAGGTCTTGCCGTTAGAGGCTCAACAGAAGCCGATTAGAGTAAACGGGTGGGAGTAAATAGCTACAGGATTTTCGCTATACAATTCTGAGTACACTCAAAGAAAGGCAGAGTTTACTTTCTCGCTTAATCCTCTAGCTCCTTCATCATGCCCCAACAGCTCGACGCTCAAGACTTTCTCAATGCTTCTGGTGTTATCCTCGACGTGCGAAGTCCCGGTGAATATGAGCGGGGGCATATTCCTGGGGCAATCAGCTTCCCACTCTTTGACAACGAGGAGCGAGCGCTGGTCGGAACGTGTTACAAGCAGCAGGGGCGAGACCTTGCGATCGAACTGGGACTAGAGATTACGGGGCCAAAATTGGCAGACTTTGTGAAACGCGCCAAAGATTTAGCGCCGAATCGAGTAGTCCGGGTTCATTGCTGGCGAGGCGGAATGCGCAGCGGCAGCATGGCATGGCTGCTCGAAACCGCAGAGTTCTCGGTATCAACGTTAGCAGGGGGGTACAAAGGCTTTCGTCAATGGGTTCGGGGCGGACTTGCCAGTCCCAAGCCGATCATTACGCTCGGCGGCATGACTGGGTCGGGCAAAACTGCCATCCTTCACGCTTTGATAGACCAGGGAGAACAGGTGTTGGATTTAGAGGCGATCGCCCACCATCGGGGCAGTAGTTATGGGAGCCTTGGGCTGCCTCCCCAGCCAAGTACTGAGCATTTTGAGAATCTCATTGCCTTTCAATGGCAGTCGCTTGATCCGAATCGTCCAGTTTGGATCGAAGCGGAAAGTTGTCAGATTGGCACATGCCGCATTCCAACCGAGCTATTTCAACCGATGGCCGACGCTCCGATTCTGCAAATTGAGCGGTCACGCCTAGAGCGCATCGAATACTTACTCAGCGAATACGGAAACGCCAACCCCGACCAGCTCATCGAAGCAACCGAACGCCTCCGCAAACGGCTCGGGGGCGATCGCACGCAGCACGCTATTGAGTGTATTCGTCATCATAATCTTGCCTCTGCGATTGATATCGTGCTCGACTACTACGACAAAACATATACGCACGCCATCAATCGTCGACAGGTTCCCATCTATTCCATCGAGGTCACGGGGTTAGATGCCTCCCAAGTCGCCAAACTGTTGCGCGAAAAAGCATGTTTCTATCTTGAAAATTAGATATGTGAAAATTAGATGTAACTAAAGTCCTTCCCTGATGCGATCGCCCTCCAAGCTCCTGGTCAAATTCAGTCGCAAACTCTTTGACGACGAGGTTCAGCGAGAGCAATTTATTGCTGCGCTAACCACTCCTCAGCCGCTAAACCCCTGCATTCTCTGGTGCCATGATCCGCCGAATGATATCCCGTTTGCAGTCGAAGCTCCTCAAACCTGGCAGCCCAAATTTGTAGATCGGCTCGGGCTCCATGAAACACCGGGACGGCATCCCTGGCACGACGAAGGATATTTTTATTGCCTTGATTTTTCGTCGGTGTTTGCGGCCTCAATTCTACAGGCGATCGCATCCCCGATTCGAGTCGTGTTTGATATGTGTGCGTCCCCTGGAGGCAAGAGCGTCTTTGCGTGGCGGCTCTTTCAGCCCGATTTGCTGCTTAGCAACGAGGTGATCGGAAAACGCATGGGAGCGCTAATCTCAAATCTCAAACGATGCCAAAGCCGACCGGCGATCGCCCTTAGTCTCGATTCAAAAATTGTGGCAGAGGACATTCCTCACGCGTCCGACCTGGTGATGGTCGATGCTCCGTGTACAGGGCAGTCGCTTCTAGTCAAAGGCATCCCCGCCCCTGGCTGTTTCCATCCCGTCACGATTAACAAAAACGCAAACCGTCAAAAGCGGATTTTGGCGAATTCTGCACGACTGGTAGCCCCGCACGGCTATCTCGCCTATACGACTTGCGCCTACTCTCCCGATGAAAACGAGGGCGTGAGTCAGTGGTTTCTAGAACGCTTCCCGATGTTTCAGCCCGTAGATGTGCCCATGCTGTCCAGATTTCAGTCTCATCTAACAGATGTGCCCTGCTATCGCATGTTGCCTCAGTCGGGGTTAGGAGCCGGAGCATTCACCACCCTATTTCAAAATATAGAATCGGGCGATCGCCGTCCGATTCCTGAGTCATTTTTGGAAAATCCTCGATTGAAATTCTTATAAAATTTAATACGCTGTAGATGAAGCGCGTGTAAAGACAGATACATCTAGTTGAAAGTTTGATGAAGATATTGAGTGGATTCCGGAGGACTGGATCAGCATGAGTATTCGGCGTTGGGCGATCGCCTCTAGACATGCATCAAAACGCTCAAACCCTTGAATGGCAGCATTTTACGGCCAGCACAATTTCATAATACTCCCCGCCTCGTGTTATGAAATTGTGATACTGTTGAGTAGAACTGCTGACATGGGCTGATCCTAATCTGATCTTGAGAATTGATCTTCAGTAAAGTTACTTAGTTGGATGCACTGATTTGCATATTGGTGCGTAAGGGGTACTTGCCTAGATGACGGAGCACTATCCTGCGTTATTGAACTCAGGAGTGCTCCATTCATTCGGTAGAGGAGCCTAGCATTATACGCATTCGCGATTAGCCAGTCCGTGGTTCTCCATCGTTTCAAATCGTTAAATAAGTCGAGAACTCAGTGTTTCGCTATACTCGATAGTCAGGATCAGTAGTTTCCTGTTAAGGCTAGATTAAACCTCACGAGAGAGCTTCCCAAAGCCATTATTAATTGCGAGGTGAGGAATTGTGAGGGTGAGGGTTGAAAGGGTGCATCAGGGGTTCCACTGATACAAGTCCTACGTGTGTTTGAGTGGAATTTGATTGGGCGTGTTGAGTTTGTAATCTTTACGTTTCATCTACCAGTTATCGTATTCAGGACGAGAAGGCGGTTATGTTAAGTCGCAGGCTACGCAGAGCTGTTCAGCGTCTACGTTATCAGAGTTATCAGATCAGCCAAATGCCTAGAAAAATTCTTAAAATCCTCGTTCAATGGATGCTTCGAGGTCTTTTTGTTGTGGGTCGTCCACGTTTTGCCCGCGCGGGGTTTGTGTTGCCCACGACGGTCTTGCTGTTGCTAGTGGTGACGCTGACAGTCGGCTCTATCACGCTACGGACGTATAGCCGCACGACTCAGACCATTGGTGAGCGACAAGACAAGGTGATTTACAACGCCGCAACGCCCGCCATCGATCGCGCCAAAGCCAAACTAGAATTTTTGTTTGACCCTGCGCAAAACCCCCGCTTTCCAGGGGGGGTGCCGGGTGAAGACCAGATCTTTGGCATGATGTTAAACGAGGCAGGAAGCCTGTACGAGTATCGCCTTAACAACAACAACGACCCATACGTGTTACCCGATGACCCAAACACGGCGTTTGACGACGCTGAGACGCGAATTGATATCAATGGTGATGGGGCTGTCGACAATGCTTGGATGTACCAGGCTGATACAGACGGGGATGGAGCCGTCGATGCGATGGTTGCCTACTCCATCATCTTTAACACTCCCAATCCTGATCCAGATGGAGACCCCAATACGGATGACGGAGAGCCTCCCTTAGCTGATACACGAGATCCAGCAGTTGCAAGTAGAGCCGATCTGCTTCAAGTGCGGCACGCGCCCTTGAGCAATGCAGACCCTCTAGGTGCACGATGTCAAGTTGTATCTAATAATGCGATCGCTGTTGAAGACGGATGGTTTAGCTCACTCAGTACGGCTGACTTGCGGAAGAACTTTCAAGTCGATGTGTATGTCCAGCCCTTAGATGCTCAGGGCAATCCTGATAACACCCGTCCGCCATCCACCCTAGAGTTTTTCCAAGATCGAGAGATTAACCGCGGCAATAAGTGGGGCGCTTGGTTCCGGAATGACCTAGAAATTTACCCCGGTCCAAAATTTAACTGGAATGGTGCGATGCATACTGAGGGTAATCTCATCGTTACGAGCCCACGCGGCGTTAGTGATGATGATGGTTTTACTGCATTTGCAATCAGTTCACCCGAATCATGTCTCTACACAAAAGATTCGTCTAAAGTCACGGTTTCATCCAAACAAGCAGGCCCAAACAATGGCAATGGAGGCATTGCATTTGAAGGACAGGCGATCGCCGGTCGAATCGCGCCCCGTGCTAACGATGATTTTGAATCGGTCTTTCACCTAATCACAAACGAACAGCAGCCCCCGCCCGAGGATGATGGCGAGGTTTTAGACCAGGGAACAGACTCCATTAACAACGTTGACATTATCGATCTGTCGCTTGATCCGGTTCAGATTCTCACAAAAGACATCTCAGAGGCCCGAGGGGTTGCCGACTTTGCGGCAGTTCGAGATAACGCTTGGCAAAACAGTATCTTTAAGCAAGCCGAACGGATTTTGCTCGATGAATCGGTTGACCAGCCATATCTAGATGACTTTTATCGGGCAGACGATCGCCTCGGCCCCAAGCCCCGCTATCGAGATTTTGAGGTCAATCCTGATGACGGAGCCGGGCTGGTGATTGGTAGAAACATCAAGGGGAATGCAGATGTTCCCAGTACGCCGAGTGACAATGTTCAGAATGAGTTAACCGATCTCACCGGTTCGGTCGATGATCCAACCAATCTAGGTCTAGACGGCTATTGGGAACGGCGTGCCCGCACGGAGGGAATGCGTGTGGTCGTTGGTCAGCGGTTGGAGTTGGGCGATCTCGCAGGTTGGGGTGGCGTTGATGAGACGGGTGCTCCCCAAGCTGACACAGAAGAACCGCTTCGTCCGTGGAACACCTGTACGTCCAATAACTCAGGTCGCTGTAGCGAAGCCCGCCAGCGCCGCACGCTGAGAGATAATTTGTCAGCAGTGCAGGCAACAGCGGTCTATCATTCCTCAAATGGCGACTTGGATGCTCCGCTGGCGTGCGTTGCAACCACGGCTCATCCCGGTACTCCTAAGACCCTGCGGAATAGCACCACGTTTGAAAACTTAAACTTTGGTGACCCCGGAACGTATCTCAGTGCGACTGATTTCCCGCTAGTAATCAGCAATTTCTTCCTAGGAATGGGCACCAACGGCTGGGAATATGAGCCCCCCGTTGCAGACGTGACCACAAACGCCGAGGTCATGAAAGCGCTGAGAAACTTAGCCGCCTATGCGGGCGATCCGCGCGGGGGTTCCCCATCGTTTGAGCCATTTCAGGATGGGTATGTTCATCCGTATCCCAGCATGGCAATGTGGGGAGATTTCTCCATCCTGCGCCGGATTCTCTTTCCGGGCGGGTCACCGACCTACGCCGCTCTTAGCCCAGCCGATAAAACGACCTTGCATACCGCAGCCTGCACGCTTGGCATGTTGGCTCACAACATTCGCTATTTGGAAAGCTATACGGTTGCCTCAGGCGATCCGCTCCTGACTCAGCTCAATGACCGTCTTGGAGAATTACTTGCTTTACCGAGCGGATCGTTTACTGCGGCAACGCCTCCCGAGGCATTCCTGGCTGGTTTGGAATATCTTAGAGACACCGCTCCCTTAGCTACCCCTGACGATGAAAACGCCCTAATTGCAATGGCTCGGATGCTGGCGATGCGGGAACAGGTTGAGCGCGATCGCAAGTTTGGGTTTGGCACAGGCTTGAGCAATGCGTGCAGTACTGGAGGACTCCTTGAAAGCCTCGGAAATTTACCTAGGCTTTGTTCCAATCGTCCCAAATTCCCAATTCTCTATTCGCTATTTCCTGGCGACACGAATGATGACGGCGTGATCAGTGTGGCTGACAATCATGTAGAAGTTCCTAACGTTACCCGCGACTCGATTGACTCAGACACAGCCGAAGAACCTTATCAGTACATTTTTACAATCGCAAACACTGCGCCTACGGAATATCAAATTGTCGATTTGGCGCAGGTTGAGCTACAGCCAAGAGCCTTAGCTGATTGGGAACTGCCAGCCCCAACTGGCATTGCCCAAAGTGGAGTTACGCCTAATAGCAACGCGGCTAATAGCCCCCGATCCTTTATTCGAGAATGTATCACAGCGGTTTGTTCGGTGGATGACGCAACTCCAGATAATCTGCTTCCGGTTGCCATCAAAGATGTGTCCTTCTTTGATGGTCGTGAGATGATGACCGTTCGAGCCATAGACATCGACCTAGATTTGTTGAAGAATACTCCGATTGGGGGTGACTCCTGGCTTCCTAGAGGCGGGGTAGTCTATGCGTTCCGAGAAGATGCGGTTCGTGAGGACTCGATTACCCGTCCTAGCACAGGAGCAGGACCGTGCGACGAAGACTCGGTGATTCGTGCAGATGTGGAGGGCAATACGGGTTCATGTCGGATGCAGGTGGGCAATGTAACGGCGATCGCGTCGACCGATCCGCCCCTTGCTCCTAATAAGATCAGTCCTAAATCGGTAGACTATCACGCCGATCCGGATCGTCGCGCCTATGGCTTCCGTCTCCGCAATGGCGAACAGCTAGGTCGTGTCGGGGATGAAGGGCGTGGGCTTTCGTTTATCACCGATAACACGGTTTACATCTACGGCGACTTCAATCTCCACCAAACCGTGGGATGCAACAACGCCGATGGCTGTAGCATCGAAGAGTTTGACGAAAAACTGCCGACCGATCGGGTGTACACCTTCGATGAATTTTATGATCGCGCAACCCTGAATACCAATTTTGCTCGACGCAGCACCACCGCAGCCGAACTAGGCCCCGACTTGTGGCGACCGTCTGAGATTTTGGCGGATACGGTATCCATTTTGTCCAAAGATTTCTGCGACGGCAGCATCCAGGATGGCTTTTTAACGGCAGATGAAAATACGGGAACCTCTGCTGATATCACGGTTGCCAATGTCGGCTACGACACAAGCGTCTATGGCTGCGTTGACAACGAAGATCGCACCTCCTTCCTAAATCAGAATCGCCCATCGGATGACCCGAACGATGATACCGATGTATATGGAACCACCGTTCTCTGGCAACGCGAAAACCCGTTTGATCCGGAGTCTCCGATTGCCGTCAATCCTAACGGCAACCCGATTCAAGCGGACGGTAGTGAGTATGACAGTACTTACTACGCGTTTGATGAAATCAGACCGCTAACCGTTGCTAGTAAGACTCGAATTAACGCCATCATCATCAGCGGTATCGTCCCATCTCGTGCTGACCAGTCATACGGTGGGTTGCACAACTTCCCCCGATTCCTCGAAGATTGGCCCAACGAAGACGATGTCAATGAACCAATGATTATGTCGGGTTCGTTCTTCCAGCTCAATTTCAGTAATGCCGCAACGGCGCCGTTTGACCAAGATGCTTGGGAAGTAGGAAATGCTCCACAACCGGGTGCAGGGTCGGGTGCCATCAACAACTTCTACGGTGCACCTGAACGACTCTGGGGCTATGATGTGGGGCTTCAGTATGCGCCAGCCAGCCCGATTGCCCGGCGATTTACCGATCCTAATGCGCTGCGGAGCGAGTTCTATAGCGAACCCCAGGCAGATGACCCCTATATCAGTCAGCTTTGTGCCGCTATTCCCGGTGCAACATGTCCCAATTAACGGCTAGGAGATAACACCACCGATGAAACGTTCGGCTTTAAATCACCCAATTGCACGACATCTGCCCCAGATGGGCGCACCATTCCGGTCTCAATCATCTCGGATGGGTTCGTCTGAGGCGGGTTTGACCCTGCTGGAATGTATCGTATCGATTGTCGTTGTCGCAATCACGGGTGCGCTGATCACCCCGCCGCTGTTTTTGGCGACTGCGACTCGGCTGCAAAACCAGCGTTCTGATCAGGCTCTCCAGATTGCCCAAGGAGAGGTTGATCACATTCGCACCCTAACTGAACAGTCTCGGCATTATCCAACTGCTTTGCCAGCCGTTGGTCCAGCGAATACGGCGAGTGTGCAGGCTTATGCGCTTCCTGATGCGATCGCCAGTCAGCTCAAGTCAGTCAATACAGGCTGTGCAGATCTATACGACGGTGCTCAGATTCCTCCCACGACTCTGCTTCCCATCGACGTGGATGGCGATTGCGAGAGCGACTTTTTGATGCAGTTTTTCCGAACGCCGGGCGTGACGTCTACTCGTGAAACGACAAGTGGCACCAATCGACCCACTGCGTTCAAGGTTGGTGTTAGGGTTTATGCCCGCAATGCCGGAGATAATCTGGGCAATTTGTATCGTGACCCCGATACAGGAGGCGTTGTGCCGGCCTCCTTAAAGTTTACCTCTGGAGAAGGCAATCAGCGCGAGCGACCGCTAGCCGTACAATATACTCAGGTTACCTGGGGAGATACCGAATTTTCGCTCTGTCAGTATCATGACCAATGTAGTTGAGGATGTGTCATGACATAGATACTTGAACGTGTTTCATACGACTGGGCTAAATCGGGTTAAAAGAACAGAGCGTCATCACAGAATTAGGGCTATGGCACCATCCTTCTCGTTATCAAGAGCATTTATGCGTCGTCGTCAAACAGCTCATCGTCAACGGGGTTTTACTCTAGTTGAGTTGCTGGTTTCTATACTGATTGCGGGCGGTATCGTCTCAGGGCTGCTATACCTTGTGAATGAGCTTCTGCGAGCCGACAAAAGCGAGTCAACTCGGGACGAAACCCAGCGAGAACTCCAGCTTGCCTTAGATTTTATGGCGAACGAGATTCAGCAGGCTGTTTATATTTACACGGATGCGACGTCGCTTCCCCCTATCATTCCAAACGATCCACCCCGGTCGATGTTAGAGTACTTGCCCGCCGCTGACTTGCCCAACGAAGTTGCCCCAGTGCTTGCTTTCTGGAAACAGCAGCGATTTCCAGAGTCGGTGATTGAATTATGTGCAACTGATCCAACGAATGTAATTCTGACTGGGACTACGTGTGAAGCCGGTCACTCCTATTCGCTCGTGGTGTATTCGCTAGCGCGGCCGGATGATAATGAAGTATGGGATGGGCCTGCTCGCATTATTCGATCTGCAATGACCGAGTTTGACCTGGATGATGCCACCGGAACTCCAAACCGCAATCCAGACTATGTCAACCCGGTTGATCCTGATGACGGCAGGGCAGATTTTGATGGTTGGCCCTTGACAGGCACCATCCCTGGTTTTAATCAGCCTGCCGATACGCTGGTTGACTTTGTAGACGATGGTTCGGGTGCAGAAAGCGCCGGATTTGCTAGAGGGTCAGGTGCATCGGCGTGCCCAACCAACAGCGTGGTTGTCGGGGTACAAGATGTGCGTAACTATTTGGTGAGTCCGAGTAATCCGCTGACATTTGGAGCGGAGCCAGTGAGAAGCTTCTACGCGTGCATTGATGAGCCGCCCATCTCCCCTGCCGCATGGAATCAGGAAGTAATTATTTATTTGCAGGGAAATGCAAGCGGGCGATCGGGAGCGGTTAGTCAAAACAGCTTCCTTCCTGCGTTGGAAACGACCGTTTTAAGCCGTGGCATTTTAGGAAAGAACCCGCAGAGTTTTCAATAGAATGGTAGACGGAGTCGCTTTGATTTCTAATTCTATTTCTGTTCACAATGCCCTGTTCTGAAACACGCGTCGGTTACGGGTCGGTTAACGTTCAATTCTCAAACTATTCTTGACTTTGGAGCGCAGTATGATGAGGCGACAATATCCCAGTTCTCCAACGGCTGGTTTTACGCTATTGGAAGGATTGATTGTAGTTGCAATCATCGGTATTCTGATGGCGATCGTAGCTCCAGGCTGGGTGACATTTGCAAACCGTCAGCGCGTTAACCGAGCATCTGATCAGATCCTTCAGGCGCTACGTACTGCTCAAGCGGATGCCAAGCGCGTTAAGCAAGACAGAACGGTATCTCTGTATCCCGATCCGGCTCAAGATCCCATTCCCAATCCGGATTCACCGCCATCGATCGGCTACAACGGTATTCCTACGGAATTAGGAGAGGGAGACTTTAAAGAAGGCATGATTGCTCTGAGTGCCGTTGATGCGGATGGAGCCTCACTTGCAGAAGTCGATGGCGATAACAACCTTTCCGTCCAATTTGTCTTTGACCCAGCGGGAGGTCTAGATGTCAATGAATCTCCTAATCTTCCAGTGACGATCACAGTCGAAGCCCCTCCAGGGTCAGATACCAAACGCTGTGTTGTGATTGAAACCTTACTTGCAGCGACGCGCACGGCTCGCAACGAAGAATGTGATTTGCAAGGCGCTCAGCCTCAAGGCTGATACGCGTCTCTAGGTTGCTGAAATGCTGAATGGTGGGATCAGCCCTCATGGTCAGAGCAATTGTTTTGCTTATTTTGGGATTGGCGATCGCCATTGGCTGTGAAACCGGGATCAATGCCAGTCAATCCTCCTTTACAATCGGCCTACCGATTGACTGTGATGTGGGCGAAACCTGTTTTGTCTTGCTCTATCCAGACCGCGACCCCAGCTCTGATGCCGTCGACGTTGGCTGCGGTCGGATGACCTATGACGGTCATCAGGGGACTGACTTTGCGATTCCCGACGAGCGGGTGATGGCAGCGGGCGTTCCGGTGAAAGCCGTTGCCGAGGGGACCGTGTTGAGAGTTCGAGATGGCGTCCCCGATCGCCGAATTGAAACACCTGCTCAGGAGAATGAGGTATCCGACCTCGAATGTGGCAATGGTATGGTCGTCGATCATGGCGACGGCTGGGAAACCCAATATTGCCATCTTCGCCAGGGCAGTGTGGAGGTAGAGTCGGGCGATCGGGTGACTGCCGACACTACCCTGGGCATGGTGGGTCAATCGGGGTTGGCATCCTTTCCCCACGTGCATTTGACAGTGCGGCATCAGGGCGATGTCGTTGATCCATTTGTGGGGCTCAATGCTGGCGATGGCTGTGATGTATCCAAACAACCTCTTTGGCAGGAGCCTCTCCCATATACGCCAACTGGCTTGGTTCGCGCCGGATTTGCTCCTCGCCCTCCCGAACTCGACGAACTTTGGGAGGGCGAGTTTTCAGACTCGACATTAGCGGCGTCAAGTCCGGCCTTAATTTTTTGGGCCCAGGCCTATGGGGTGTTGGCGGACGATGTCGAGTCTATTCAGCTCATTGACCCGAGTGGAGTGGCGATCGCCAACCAGCAGACCCCCTTACAAGACTCAAACCGCATCTGGTTTAGCTATGCAGGCAAGCGAGGTACGAGTGCAGGCTTCCAACCCGGAACGTGGCAAGGACGATATCGACTGACCCGTGGCGATCGCACGTTGATTGATGTTCAAAAAGAATTGCGCGTCGAGTAAGGATTCTATCTCGCCTTCCGCCCTCCGTCTTCCGTCTTCCGCCCTCCGCCCTCCGTCCTCCTCTACTCTCATTCATGAACCGTGCCATCTGGCATAATTGCCCAGCTCAGATTAGCAACTGCATCGCTGATTTGCTCTTTCTGAAGGTTTGCCTGTTTGAGGTTTGCACCTCGCAAAATTGTGCCCTCTAATTTAGCATCCGTAAAATTGACACGCTGGAGAGCGGCTGCACTCAGATTGGCGCGTGCCAAATTTGCCCAACTCAGATCGGCTCTTTCTAGCTGGGCTTGAGTTAATTCTGCGTGTTCCAAATTGGTACCCCGAAGCGTTGCGAGAATGAGTTTGGCACCTACTAGATTTGCGCGACGGAGATTTGCGCCCGTTAAATTGGCTCCGCTGAGATTGGCTTCGCTTAAGTTGGCTTCACTCAAATCTGCCCCCACCAAATCTGCGCCCCCGAAGTCTGCTCCGCTGAGATTGATCCGCCAGAGCTTAAAACCACTCAAGCTAAGTTCTCGAAAATTGCGCTCTCCTGCCGCATATCGGCGAACTAGGGAGTCTACATCCATCTCTCCCCAACTCACATCCCAGCTTGGAGGTAGCCATCCAGAACTAGAATTCATGATTAAACCTCCTATTGATACATCAACAGGACTTACGCAAATTCCCATTCTTGACCCTAGATTTAGAGCAGGGTAGGCAATGCCCACTCTACTGGTGCAGGGTTTGCGTAGGTCCTAATCAAAAAACTTAAAACGTGATCTCTAAATCAAAGTTGGCAAACGTTACCTGCGAGGGATATTTCCTCGCAAGCACGCTAAATTTCAGGCATTGCTCATCGACGAATGATTTGACGAATGATTTTCGGAGGGGCAATAGCCCTATGGGCATGGCTTCGCTAAGGCAGTGCCATGCCCGTACAACGGGTGGGTGGTGGGCTAGTGGTTTCCCTATCATTCATCAATTTCGCAACGCTAAATTTCAAGCAATTTCTTAAAGAAAAGCCTTCATTTTCTTAAGCTTGGGCTAATCCAGCACAAGCCAACGTTTCTGAAACCATACTCGTTACGACTTCAGCATATATTTCATATTATGACTACGCTGAGATTGATGGGATAGTCGAATTCTCAAAACTTATTTAAGCGTGAATCGGGAACTCACAAGGGTTTATTAATCTGTAACGATTTGGAGCGCAGATTCGATCGATTACTTCCAATTCGCTAGATCCAATTCGCTAGATCCAATTCGCTAGATCCAATTCGCTAGATCCAATATACGGAACCTCAATGTCCTCGAATCTGACTGTCGTGCAATTGGGTTTGCAGGTGATCCCACGTTTGAGCAGGCTCTTGACAACTGAGCCCTTGGCAAACGAGTCCGACTGCTCCGTCGGGTAAGTCCGATTCGATTAAATAAACGGTCGTTGGAAAATACTGAGCCAATAATGCAGCGAGATGTTCGCCGGATGTTCGCACTAGCGTGTAGTTTTGATACCAGTCTAGTGCTGTAAATAAGGTCGGACACGCTCTCGGCGCACGATTCATCACCGTACTAAAGGATTGGAGTGCTTGTTCAGCGCAGCTCAGATAGTCTAGGTTTTCGGTTGATAGGGCAAGGCGAACTAAGTTGGCGATCGCCACTCCATTGGCAGACGGGGTCGCATTGTCTTCATAGCTGCGTTCTCGTACCACCAAATCACCACTCGCATCACTCGCCGTGTTGTAGTAGCCTCCGAGTTCGATGCTCCATAGCCACTGATCGAATTCATCATGGAGTTTGACGGCCTGGTCTAGCCAGGTTGAAGCATCAGAACGTGCGTGAGGCGATCGCTGGGACACGAGCGCCGCCTGATGGAGGTCGAGCAGAGCCTTGATAAACAGGGCATAATCTTCTGACTGTGCCAATACCGCAGATTCGCCATCGTAGTTGAGTCGGTGAAAGCGTCCATCGATCCATTGATAGTCCAAAATGAACCGCGCGGCCTCGGCTGCCATCGTGTAGTAGTCCAAATTCTCAAACACGATAGAGGCGCGTGCCAAGCCTGAAATCATTAGGCTATTCCATGCCACGATCATCTTAGTGTCGGTAACGGATGGGATGCGTCCACTCCATGATTTAGATTTCGCGTCGTGATTATTTCGAGCGGGCGGCATCGTGAAGGCCGTATCGGGATGGTTGCCATACCGGGCTCGAAACAGCTTGCTCAAAATGAGTTCGGTTGAATGGCTCAGCTCTCCGGGATGGCGACGTTGTAAGACGTTTTTACCCTCAAAGTTGCCTTCAGAGGTGATGGTAAACGCCTCTGCTAATTCACGCAGTTCGTCATCGGTTAGCAGTTCGGAGAGTTCTGCATACGACCAGACATAAAATGCTCCTTCTTCCGGCTCCACATCGCTCGGAGTCTCGAAGCTGTCAGCATCTTGAGCCGCATAAAAGAACCCCTGAGGAGCCGTCATCTCTCGCTTGAGCCACTCGACTGTTTTGGCGATCGCCCGCTCAAATGCAGGGTCTTTGACTCCAAATGCCCATAGATTAGCGAGATATTCTACAATTTGCCCGTTATCGTAGAGCATTTTTTCAAAATGGGGCACCGTCCATGTGGGATCAACCGTATAGCGGTGAAACCCTCCTCCCACATGGTCACAGATGCCGCCCAATGCCAAATCTAATCCGCGCTGTTTCGCCAAATCAGCGGCATCATAGCGAGCATTCTCAAATTTAAATCGCGCGCCTTGCAGAGCCGCATCCGCATAGGGAATCATCGGGAACCGAGGGCCTGGTCCTCCTGCTGTAAGAATGCCTGCGCTGTTTTCTAAGCCGGTACGCAGCACGTCTGATTCGAACTGCTCGTGCGGGAGCGCAGAAGCCCGTTGGAGCCGTCCACGAATTTCATCGGTGACTGATTGCACCTTCTCGTGTTCGGTGTCATAAAATCCACGAATGGCCTGAAGCACCTGTAAAAATCCAGGTCGCCCGTAGCGAGGTTCTAATGGAAAGTAAGTGCCTCCATAGAAAGGAACGAGATCGTCTGGAGAAAGAAAAACGTTGAGAGGCCATCCGCCTTGCCCGACCATGAGTTGCAGAGCTTGCATATAAATGCTGTCGAGGTCAGGACGTTCTTCTCGATCGACTTTGATGGGCACAAAATTGTCGTTCATGTAGTTGGCGATCGCCCGATCCGAGAAAGCTTCCCCCTCCATTACCGTGCACCAGTGACAGCTTGAATAGCCAATCGACAGGAAAATTGGCTTGTTTTCGCGTGCCGCCTTCTCTAAGGCTTCGTCACACCACGACCACCAATCAATCGGGTTTTCGGCGTGCTTTCGCAGATAGAGACTCTGGGACTGGGCGAGACGATTTGTCATGGGAGCAAGTCCAAATTCGGCAGGGGCTTACTCTCAAAGTCTATCGTGATGCCTCTGCCAAGATGAGGCACTTTGGAGGGATATCCTAACTAGGCGTGTCTCCGAAATGTCGTGCTTCTTAAGCAACCACACGATTGACAGATATCTCCTAGAAGCGATCGCCCACGTTAAAGTGCAAGACCGTATCGCCCTCACTACCAAACCCAACCTCAAATCGAACCAACCCAAAGGGCGATTCTGCTAAGATTCCGGGGCCGCCACCAAAGCCAAAGCCTGGTTTGTCACGAACCTCAGCCGGCCTCCCGACAACCGTTTCATCGGAGCCCAAATCTGAGGCAACATCAAAAAACAGACTCCCTCGAAGCGGAATCTCTTCTCCAAAAATTCGGAAGCTCAGAATCGGGAACCGATACTCAGCCGTCGCTTGCACAAAGCTTCGTCCGCTGCCAACATCTCCTGCGGGGAAGCCTCGAACCGAACTTGAGCCCCCCAAGGTAAATGCTTCATAGGGAGGCAGATCGCCAATCACAGTCCCTCCCTGAACATTCAAGATCAGGGTACGAGGGCCTTCATCAAACCCAAAGAGATTAAGGGGGACAAACTGCACATAGTTTGCTGAAAGCCGATTGTGTAAAATATCGGCTTCTCCGACCGGAATGGATTGGTCAGTGCCAAATCGAAATCGAAACCCGTCCGTCGGATATATAGGTCTGTCTCGCCGATCTAGAAAATACGCAAAATTGAGCGTCAGCAAATCATCTCTACCGTCTTCGCTAATCGTTAGGGCGTTGCCTAACTCATCTTCCGTTACTAAATCACTTCCTAAAATGAAGAGATCATCCCGGACGGTGACTCGCTGATAGGAGATGCCCAGGGCACCACTCGACGTATCTGAAAATTCACGAGTAATCTGGGCTCCTCCTCCCCACCGATGCACCCAAGGTGTTTCTCCACCGGCTAGCTCGACATCACGAGGACCTCCGGTAAAAATTGGCGAGATATAGCCAAGAGCAAATCCATTTAGCCCATAGCCGGTTTGGGGTGACGTACCTGCAATCCACGGATCAGAAAACGTCAGGTCAATGCCCCCTACCCGAAGGCCACCAATCACACTAAGCAGCAAGTCTTGGTCATTTCCGCCTAGATTTAAGGTGCCAAAGCGCAGCGGCAGCCTGAACGCACTGAACCGAAGTGGGTGCGTTGTGACAGGTCGAGGAAGGGTAGGCCCCTGTAGTATCGAGGGTTCTGGGGCATCAATGTCTGGAATGATGACAAAATATCGATGGTCTCCAGCAAAGACATCTGCAAATGAACTGACGCTATCAAACGAGCCACTTCCCTCTTCCACGGTCACGACCATAGTCACTTGATCCGGATCATCGGCGGGTTCTAACGTGAGGCTGGCTTGCCTAACGGGGTCTAAATCCATCACCCGCGTCAACCCGTTCTGAGCAAGCTCGGGGTCATACGAATCGCCAGGTTGCAAGTCAAATTCCCGCGTGATCACAAAATCGCGGGTTAATCCGTCGATTGGCTCACCGTCTGCGTCAACAAATCGCACCTCAATATCAGAGACAATTTCTCCGCTGCCCTCAGGGACTGTCGTTTCATCCTGTTTGCTCTGTAGCCCAATGAAAGTCGTAAAGTCGTCAATTTCGTCGAGTTGGGTTAGATAGACAGGACGATTCAGCAAATCGGCTGCATGAGTTGACAGTTGCGTATCCACCGTCTCGCTGATCGCTGGCAGATCTGAGTCTAATTCTTCTGAGTCTAATTCTTGAGGTAGCTGAGAGCCTGATTCGGGCTGAATGGATGGAGTCTGAGTAGCGGGCTGACGTGTAGTAGAGTCTGCTACATCAATATCTAAATTGTTAGTAGGTTGACGATTTGGATGCTCATATAATGATGTATTATCTAACAACCCGAGATCAGATGAATAGGAATCGAGCAATGCTTGATCCTGTTGAACATCAACTATTGCAGGTGTGAGTGTGTTAGACAGCACGTTGTGAGATGAAGAGGCATTTCCTGCTGTAATCGGTGCTGCTGTTGACTCAGAAGGCGCATCAGACGTGAGCAATTCAATCACATGATGTTGAATCACCTGTGCGTTGGTTAGGTCTTGTCCGTAGCTTGCCGTCGCCATCAGGAGGTTGCCAATGGATCCTCCCAGCGCGATCGCCACAATAACCCTGAGCTGAAATGATATGCGTGCAGATAACATTATGTGGGTCCTCACACGTTAATTTGGACTCAATAATTTAGACTCAATAACTAAACAGTGTCTACGTTCAAAGTCGGAATCCTGACCTAGCAAGAGCGACCGACCCCAATACTAGACGCGGTTTAGTCAAAAATTTAATAAATTCCAGTCATATCCTAAGCAGGATGAGCATAGAGTTTCTGTAATTCTTGTAAATCGCAACAATTCCCAAGAAAGGCCCAAATCTTCCGGATATGGAGACTTTTTCGGCGTATTCTTTGTTCCTCATTCGCTGAGAGTTGTCAGCAGAGCTTAACCTACTGGCGTGGCACAGCTAATCGCTTGGCAGAGTTTTGTTGGGTGAGGTTGGAGCATCTAAGGGGGCATCTAAGGGAGCGATCGCCCCAGCACGGCAATCTCTTAGCCACAGCCGAATGGCTTGGGCAATGACCCCCTGGCTGCTGTCACGGGGAGGCGACTGGGGCTGATTATCTGGGTAGCCGCCGATGCGCGAAGCCATGAGCCCAAACCACCAGCCTCGTTCTGTTTTTCCTAAAAAAAGCCAATGAAAATGTTGCAATAGCTCGGTATTATCGCCCACATATTCCCGCTCTAGGGTGGTAAAAAACACTTGCTGGAGAGCTGAGGGGGAATCAGACGGGGCAGGATTGTAGCTGCCTGGCCCCAGGGTGAGGGGCATAAATTCAGGCTGTGCGGCCAAAATCACAAACGTGTAGAGGTCAACGATGCGATCGCGATCGCGGGCTCTTTGACTGACTCGA
Organism: Elainellaceae cyanobacterium; assembly: GCA_051117555.1. Taxonomy (GTDB): domain Bacteria; phylum Cyanobacteriota; class Cyanobacteriia; order CAZCXK01; family CAZCXK01; genus DBGGTD01. The sequence goes on from JBNPEG010000255.1 coordinate 24,757, forward strand.
TTGGCATATCCGGGCAGATCGCGCAGCATGAGCTGCGTGAGCGTCTCCAAATCATCAGGACACGATATTCTCACCTGGATCAGGTCATCTTGTTTCAAGTCAGCAGGAGGCGAGTCTGTTTGGGCGCCGTATTGAACCCGTACCGACGTTGAGGATAAAGGTGGATTGACACGCGAATCTGCCCTGGGCGGCTGAGAGGCGATCGCCCCCCCCGCTAGTACACTGGTCACACCTACCCACCCAAAAACTCGTTTCCACTTCATAACGGATATGGAATGAACGTCTCAGCCATGATGCATTCTAATCGCTGGGGTCAGATCCTGTGCCAATTTCGTCGCAAATTCGCTGAAATGCAGCAGGCGGGTCGTCTGACGCTGTAATGGGTCGACCGATTACCAAATAATCGGCTCCTGCGTTGAGCGCGGCTGATGGAGTGAGCGATCGCCGCTGATCGCCTGCACGTGCCCAGGTCGGACGCACTCCCGGACACACCAACAAAAAATCGTCGCCGCACACGGATCGAATTTGCCCTGCCTCCTGAGGAGAACACACCGCTCCCGCTAGATTACTGTCCTTGGCGAGTAGCGCCATTTTGAGGGCATAGTCAGGGAGCTCTAGCGGAACCTTTAAATCAAACGCCAATGCGCGAGAATCTAAGCTCGTCAGTAGGGTAATGGCAATCAGCTTAGGTGGTGCGAGCCCACGTTGAGCCGCTTCTTCGTAAACGGCCTGCTGGGCACTCTCCAATGCATTGCGTCCTGCCGCCGCATGGACGGTGATTAAATCAACGCCATAGCGTGCTGCGGCTCGACACGCCCCTACGACCGTATTCGGGATATCGTGAAACTTGAGATCGAGAAAAATTCGCAATTGTCGATCGTTGAGGTGGCGGAGAATCGAAGGACCAACGCTCACAAACAGCTCTAACCCAACTTTCCAAAAGGTGACATTGGGGAGCTGATCGAGGAGGGCGATCGCCTCCGCCTCGGTAGAAACATCAAGTGGGACAATAATGCGCTCTGCTGGGGTCATGACACAACTCACGGGCTGCTTTTATTCTCTCATCCCATCCCCGCTCTACCCTAAAATCCGTACCTCGCCCCTATTTAGATAACTTTCAAGCTGAACTAAAATTAAAGATACACGGTTAATGCGAATGCATACTTTCGTATCACCCTATTTGTCCCGCTGCTTCTGGCGATCGCCCACGAGAGGCTATAGGCAGCAAGGTTGTAGACCACACCAGTAGAGCACACTAACACTAGAGCAATGGGATTCTTCGACTCTGAGATTGTTCAGCAAGAAGCCAAGAAGCTATTTGAGGACTATCAATCTCTCATGCAGCTAGGTGGCGACTATGGCAAATTTGACCGAGAAGGAAAAAAGCTTTACATCGAACAGATGGAAGCCATGATGGATCGCTACCACATTTTCATGAAGCGGTTTGAGCTTTCCGAAGATTTTATGGCTCAAATGACAGTAGAGCAGTTAAAGACTCAGCTCGGTCAGTTTGGAGTGACCCCTGATCAAATGTTCGAGCAGATGCATAGAACTCTAGAACGCATGAAAGCCGAGATTGAAAATTAGACCTCATCTAGTCCAGATCTAGAGTTCTGCCTGCGAGAAAATTCCAGATTTCGAGCTAAATTTTGGTACGGCCACAAAACTGCTCTAAAAAAAGTTCGGTTTTCCGAAATGACGTTAATCAGCGATTCATTACAGAGATTTATTACAGATTGACTCATTACGGAAGATTAAGGGCGAGTGAAATTAGAAGCAGGTTGAAAGTTTTCCACGGGAACGTCTTCCAATGCGGCATTCATAAAGTCGCTCCAGATGGGAGCAACGTACCCGCCACCCGTTGCGCCACGTCGTAGCGGACGATAATCATCATTTCCGACCCAAATCGCCACCGAGAGCTGAGGGACGTAGCCGATAAACCAAATGTCCCGCTCTGATGAGGTCGTTCCCGTTTTACCCGCAGCCGGGCGATCGAGCTTAGCTGCTGTTCCAGTTCCGTTGTTAATCACCTCTTGAAGCATGTCATTGAGAGAGGCTACCGCCCACGGATCAAGCGCAAGCTGAAGTTGGGGCGTATTGTCTAACAAGACATGCCCAGAGCTATCGGTCACATGAACGATAAATGTCGTGTCGGATTGCCACCCTCCATTAGCAAACGTCGCGTAAGCTCCCGCCATTTCCATCGGGCTTAAATCGACAGCGCCGAGCGGCAGCGATGTGACCGGCTCAATCGGACTTGTAATGCCCAGGGTGCGGCAGACCTCAATGACTCGATTGAGCCCCACTGCTTGACCGAGCTTGACGGCAGGCACATTTCGAGAAAGTGAGAGGGCGCGTCTCAAGCTCATAGAACCATAAAATCGACCGTCATAGTTCCGAGGCGAATAGGTTTTGTAGCCATCTGGGTAGCTAACCGGGCTGTCTTCGATGGTGGAGCTCGGCGTATATTTGCCGGATGCAAGAGCTGCGTAATATACAAATGGCTTAAACGCTGAGCCAGGTTGCCGTCGAGACTGAATCGCCCGATTATATTGGCTAATATTGTAATCGACCCCGCCAGCCATCGCTTTAACAAAATGGGTTCGAGGATCGACTGCGACCAGCGCCATCTGATCCGCACTCAACCCGCGTTGAATGAGCTGCTGGTGACCTTGCTTGAGAGTCGCTTCTGCCAACCGCTGCATCTCAAGGTCGATGGTCGTCTGCACGCGCATCCCGCCTTTGATCACAGCTTCTTGACCAAAGCGATCGTTAAGTTCTTGGACGACCGCCTCAGTGACATAGGGCGCTTGGCTAGTCCGAAATGACGTAATCTGACCCAAACGAATGGGCTCTTGTTTAGCAGCAGCAGCTTCTTCTGCCGTAACCCAATTGATTTGCCGCAACCGATCCAACACGATCGCCTGTCTCTGTTTGGCGAGCTCATAATTTACAAACGGACTGTAGTCTTCCGGAGCTTGAATCAGCCCCGCCATCATTGCAGATTCAGCGAGCGACAGATCGTGTGCCGATTTGTTGAAATAGCTTTGGGCGGCTGTCTCAACCCCGTAGGTGTTATGTCCCCAATACACCTGATTGAGGTACATTTCTAAGACCTCGTCCTTCGTGAAAATTTGCTCTAGCCGCAGCGCCAAGACAGCCTCTGCAACCTTACGGCTCATCGATCGCTCAGGGTTTAAGAACAGATTTTTCACCAACTGCATGGTCAGAGTTGAGCCGCCCTGGACAGTTTCTCCTTCTTCAAGATTGGCGAGAAACGCTCTGGCAATACTTGTCGGGTTGATGCCGTGATGCGAAAAAAATCGGCTGTCTTCAATAGCAAGCACCGCCCGTTTGAGATGGGGAGACACTTCATCGAGTTCGACCACCTCCCGATTGACCTCATCGTGGATGCTGTCGAGTAGCGTGCCGTCAACGTCATAAATGTAGCTAGTTTCTGACGGAATATAGTTTCGCAGCACACGTACGTCAGGGAGATTGCGAAAGCTAATTGCCAGCCCAACCAATCCCCCCGCAACAACCGAGCTCGACAGCATCGTCACGCCAAGAATGGTTCCAGCAGTGACTTGACCAACCGACTGAACAAACTGCAAAACGGGGGGCAGCGTTTTTTTCTGCCGCCGATTCGCTAATTTTTTTTGTCGAACCGTGTTGGATGACACAATAGTTCTCGCTTTGGTAACAAACTGGGTCAGTAAATTTAAATTTGGATGATGTAGAAACAGCTTGGAACGTCCAAGATAACGCGATTGATGAGGTTTATCCAAATAGGTTTGCCAAATCGGCTTACCTGTCAGGCCGTGATTGACAGGTCGGGATTGGATCGATAGTTATTAATACCTGTTGGGATTGAGGTTAAATATGCCGATTGCCGAGAATTTTTCTGGAATCTCTTCTAGAATTTTTCCTGAAAATTTTTCCTGAAACTATTCTGGGGCTTCTTGAACGATTCAATCTCTCGCTATGATACTCAGGGACTCGACATTAAATACTATCTATAGGGAAGACTGCAACTCTCTCAAGGAAAATCTCCACGCTTTATGCTGGATATGCCTTCAATTCAGTAAGTTTAGCGAATTTTATTCCAATTCTGTTCCGTTTTCTACAAAACATGGTTTCTGCTCAAACGTCAAATTCAGACTTATCTTACGAATGGCTCTATCGGGGAACTCATGAGATTTTTCCACACCAGCCTGAGTCTAAAAATCCAGATGAGAATTTGGTTCAGCGCATCCTGACGAGCGATCGCCCCTTACGCATCAAGTTTGGCATCGACCCAACTGGAGCCGAAATTCATTTGGGGCATAGTATAGTCTTCCGCAAGTTGAGAGCATTTCAGGATGCAGGGCACACCGCCGTGCTGCTGATTGGTGATTTTACAGCCCGCATCGGTGATCCGACGGGGAAATCGGAAGTTCGTAAACAATTGACGGAGGAGGACGTAGCGCGAAATGCCCAGACCTATCTCGACCAAGTCCGCCCGATTTTAGACTTTGACACGCCGGGGCGCTTAGAAATTCGTTACAACTCGGAGTGGCTTTCTAAACTCGATTTAGCCGAAATTATTGACCTTCTAGCCAGAATGACCGTCGGGCAAATGCTGGCCAAGGAAGGATTTGCGGAACGCTACGGAAACGAAAATCCAATTTATCTTCACGAATTCCTGTATCCGTTAATGCAAGGGTACGATTCGGTGGCGCTACAGGCTGATGTGGAACTAGGAGGAACTGACCAAAAATTTAATTTAGCGGTCGGGCGTGACTTGCAGCGGCACTTCGGTCAACGCCCTCAGTTTGGTTTGCTCATGCCCATTTTGTTGGGCACAGATGGCGTTCAGAAAATGTCGAAGTCGCTAGGTAATTATGTGGGGTTGAGGGAGGATGCCCTCTCCATGTATTCGAAATTAGAAAAAACGCCCGATTCGGTTATCGAATCATACTTTGAGCTGTTAACAGATTTACCGTTAGCCCAATTGCCAGAGAACCCGCGCGATCGCCAAAAGCTGTTAGCGCTTGATGTGGTCACTCAATATCGAGGACAGGATGCGGCTCTAGACGCTCAAAAAGCCGCTCTTAACCTAGTCCAGGGGGATGCTGCCCAGGCCGAGGCAGTGCCTGAATTTTCGTTATCCGATGTCGAGTTTCCGGCCAAGCTGTTTTACATCTTGGGAGCCAGTGGTTTGTGTAAGAGCGGGGGCGAAGGGCGGCGGCAGATTCAGGGCGGAGCAGTTCGTTTAGATGGCGATCGCATTCAAGATCCCAACCTCACCCTCAATAACCCCGATGCCTTGCATGGAAAAGTTCTCCAAGTCGGCAAGAAAAAATTT
>JBNPEG010000099.1:0-3010 GCA_051117555.1 Elainellaceae cyanobacterium
GAATTGAACTCAATAAAGATTGTACTAAACGCCAGCGATCGCCAATGGGCAACTGCAATGCCTGATTTTGGATTTCTTGTAACGTCATCAGCTCTTTCCCAACAACTCTTCATCGATTGTAAATCGCCGCCCGTATCATCTGATGGTGCGATTAGGCAAAACTGATGCTGCGCGATCGCTCCCTGTTATTGGGCTGAATCATCGAGCGATCGCCAACTCATTGCGTTCGATTAGAACCCCGGGGTTTTTAGAACCCCCGGGGTTCTGAAACAAGCTATAGATCACTCATCGCTCGGTGGTATTAGGGTCTATCAAATCAGGCAGTTGAGTAAGGGCGAAGCATTCGGCAGACACATTCTGATTTTGACTCGATATTGCCCGAATGCTTCTCCCTTAGCGCTTCGCGCAAGAGAGAGAAAAGAAAGAAGGGTAGAGGGCAAAAGTGCTAAAGCACAAAGGGCAAAAGAGTCCTCGCGGCACACCACACAACACGAAAACCGAGTCTGTCGTTGCGCTCGTCCGGATGATCGTGGTCGCGAACCGCAGAACGACAATACCTCGGAGAGGAGCTCCAGGAGCCGCCACGCAACGACCGTCTAGACTCTTCGCCATCTGCTATCCAGGCACTTCCATTTGTTGGAGCACCTTGATAATTTTCATGCCAATGATCCAGACACCATTCCCAAACATTGCCATGCATATCGGATAGGCCAAAGTCGTTGGCAGGAAATTGTCCTACTACAGTCGTTTCTTCTCGATAGACTCCTTTGGGGCCACTACCATAATGTCCTAGATAGGTTTTGCTCTGATATTCCAAGTTTGTCCCTCGATAGTTGGCCAAGTCAGTGGTGATTGTCTTCCCAAAATGGAACGGTGTTTCAGTTCCAGCGCGACACGCATATTCCCATTCGGCTTCGCTGGGTAGGCGATATGAGTTTCCGGTGTATTGGGAGAGACGCTGGCAAAACTCAACGGCTTCGTGACAAGAGACAGTCTCAACCGGACGGTTTGCGCCCTTAAACCTAGATGGGTCTGGATCAAGGTCGATATTGATTTTAGGAAAACCGGCCACAATACGCCACTGGATTTGTCTAACTGGAAGCTTGCCCATGAAAAAGGATGGCACTGTGACCCAATGCTGAGGCTTTTCATCGTCGTATCCTTCAACCTTGGGCGACCCCATGAGAAACTCGCCGCCTGGAATCTGAATCATGTCCATGCAGACGCCATCGCCCAAGATTTCTGCAAAATATTGAGCCTTTTTCTGTCGACGAGAAATCTCTTGCCCTTGAGCATTGACGATGACCACATCAAAGTCAAAGGTTTCGAGTTTCGAAGATGGTGATGCAGATACATTCTCTTCTGCCACCTCGCTTATGGAAATGGTTTCTGCAGTGTTGGGCGATCGCCCCGTCGAGGTTTCTGTACTAGGTGCTGAGACAACCGAGCTAGTCTGCATGCCCTGCATTTGCTGGCGAACTCTGAATAATGAATCCAGGATTTCATTATCTAAACCTCGCGCTGCTACGTTGGCTCGCAAAAACATCTGCTCGGCCAGTTGCAAATTTCCTCTAAACGCCAACTGAAATCCTTTCGCTTTCATCAGGTCAATATCGGCCTGTCGAGCAAACTGCGGCATCAAAATAAAGTGTTGCTTTTCAATCGGGTCAACGCCGATGCGGGGAGTTTGTGTGGGCTTCCCATAGCGGTGACACAGTTCAGGGACGCGCTGCTTTAGATACGTTCCCAAACGTTCAACGGTGGCGCAACTGCGTTCTCCTGGCAGTTCCAACGCCTCCAGCAACGCATAGGTAAATACGCCTTGTTCTAACTCTTTAATTTCCCAAGCTTTTTCGGTGGGGTTGCAAGACGAAATCGTAATCACCCCGTTCTGCTCAGTCGGATCAATGCCTCGCCCACTTCGACTGCCTTCGCTACGACAGGCATCTAGCAACATAATCACTGTGCCCGCGCCGCTACGGGTGAGCCATTCGCGCACCTCGTTGACTTGCAATCCCGAAATCACTTTTGTGCCTCTAGAGTTGGCATCTCTCGGCATCAGATAATCTTTGTCAGCATGGCGTTCGCCATGTCCCGCAAAGAAGAACCAGCAGTTATCTCCGGCGCTCAATACGCCAGGTTTAAAGCGATCTTCTAAGAAAGTAACTAGATTGCCATAGGTCGGGTCAGATGGAATATGAATACCGTTAGGCAGCGCAATCGGCGGTGAATCATCGGTAAACAGATACACCTGATCAAAGCGCATCTTTTCAAAGAAGGCGTTGACCGTTTTTGCATCGTGTCTGGCATAGCGGAGCGGCGTGAAATTGAGAGGGTTATAGTCATTGATGCCGATCACTACTGCCCAGTTTTTTGCCATCGTTATTCACCCGGTTTTGATGCTGCTGCTCGTTTAAACTTCAATGTCAGAGCACCCCTACCGCCCACTTTTGTGCCCGATCCTAACAGGCTCAACTGCCCTTCGCCATTAACTTCTACTGACAGCTCAATTTCATCTAGCTCCATACCGCCAATATCTTGTGCCTTGGCTTGCGCCTGCTTTAGCACTCGCCCCATCGTATCCAAGAAATCAATCATTCCTTGCTCTAGCTTTTCGACTGGAACGGGAATGCCAGGACGCTTACTAGACGGTATAGTCGGCACATCGTCTTCAAACGGACTCCGAGGCGTGTCACCGCCGCGATCGCCCGTTGACACCGCATCCGTCACAATCCAAATATAGTGCTCTGCCATTGCCTGCGTTATGGTGTGTGTTGATATTTTTTATATTTGTCAAGTTTAAATCTGGGTATCAGATTAGTCGAATTTGCTTAGTCGAGTCTGCAATGAATGGAGCGATCGCCCATCCAGTCTACAAAAATTGCGGCGTTGCTGAATAAGGGTATGAATCTATGCTGGGACAGGCACTTCCCCAAATCTGAGGTAGTGCAGTAGCAAACGGATAGAGTGCTTCAGCATATTCACGCACTTGGAATAGCACAATGTCTTG
>JBNPEG010000169.1:0-29648 GCA_051117555.1 Elainellaceae cyanobacterium
CAAGTGAGGGATGGGAGACTCTCTTAAACTCAGTGGGATTAGGAGATTATGTCGATGAGCCATTTGTGGAACTCACCGAAGAAAGCTCTCTTATTGGCGATTGAAACACTAGGCAACGGGAGCATCCCGAATGAGTCGTTCAGAGATTGCTTAACTGCGTTCGCAATGACTAAAACTGCGTTTGCAATCATTGGAATTGTGTTCGCAATCATTGGAATTGTGTTCGCAATTACTGGAACTGTGTTCGCAATGACTAAAACTGCGTTTGCAATCATTGGAATTGTGTTCGCAATTACTGGAACTGTGTTCGCAATTACTGGAAATGTGTTTGCAATTACTGGAACTGTGTCTGCAATGACTAAAACTGCGTTCGCAATTACTGGAACTGTGCTTGCAATGACTAAAACTGCATTCGCAATCACTAGAACTGCATTCGCAATCACTGGAACTGTGTTTGCAATGACTAAAACTGCATTCGCAATCACTGGAATTGTGTTCGTAATGACTATCCGAGAGTCACTGCGAGCGGTAGAGAAGCAGTCTCAAGGGCAGGGTTTTTGCAAAGTTGGGATGCGCCCAAGACAACTGAGTCATCCAAGCCTGTATCGACTGCATCTTTGCCTCTCCTAAAAAACCTGTCAGCGATCGCCCGGCTTGCCTCTAAAACGACGACCCTGGCTGTTTCAAGAATTCACGTTCTTCTGGCGTGCTGTCGCGCCCTAGGATTGAATTGCGATGGGGAAATCGGCCAAATCTTTCAATAACCTGTCGGTGGCGAATCGCATACGAGTATGTGTCAGAAAGCTCTGGAGCCTCGTCTAAGAGTCGGGCAAAATACTCCACTGACTGGTTCTGGTGAGTCAGCTGTTCACTATGCTCGAACGGCAAGTAGAGAAAAAGCCGTCGAATTGGGGTTAGGTCTTGGTCAAAGTGTCGGGCGATCGCCCATTGAGAAATAGCCAGCGCCTTCTCATCCGTTGCGAACGCTTTTGGATCATTGCGAAACATGTTGCGAGGAAACTGGTCAAGCACAATCACAAGCGCCAAACACCCAGCAGGCGATTTCTTCCAATCATCGAGCTGCCCCGAAGCTGCTCGGTCATAGGTCGCCCCAAACCGTTTCTGAATCTCTTGGTCAACGGTTTCTCGTTTTCTAAACCAGAGCTTACGGCGCTGTTCATATTCCGCGTCTTCAGAAGACGGCTTGCCAAACCAAAACTCTAGAACATCACTCGCCTGAACCATACAGGAGTATCTGCGATTAATCTTTGAGACGATTAATTGCCATCTTCAGACGGATTAGCCATCACATCAGCATCGCGTTGAGGAGTAGATTGGTTGAGAAGTTGGCGTTGGCGACTTCTAAAATCTTCAGCGGCTGACCCCAAATTTTCGTGTTGCTGACGACTATATTCGTCTATGCTGACCCCGTTATTTAAGATGACGCGATGAATCAAATTAAATACGTCGCCTTGAGAAGCGCCCTCTCCCGAAAAGAGATCGCGACTGCCATCTTGGGTCTGGAAGCCCTCAAGCGGATCAACCGACTCAGCTTGTTGCGCGGCGACTGGAAGGGGACCCAGCAAACCTAACGCTGCTGCGCCGGCAAATACACCGGCAAAAGCAACAGATGCAGCGGAGATGGATGCCAAATTCATAAACTCTCCTAACCGATTAATTCGCACTCGTGAACATCATTACAGTTAGTGTAGACGGAAGTAGCTGCTCTGGTGCTCCCGTATCAAAATTTGATATTGATTTGCCCTTAATCGGAACAGCTTGATTGAGGCTCGTTAGGCAAACGCGCGGCGCAATAGCGGACGAATAATGAGCAAAGCAATGCCTGAAAACCCAGCCAGGATTAGCAAGGAACCGCTCATCGTAATCGTCCCGAATGGTGCGGCCATTACAGGACTTGATAGCGACCAGTTGGCGTGCGTATAGACATAGCGAATTGGTTCAATGGCATATGTCAACGGGTTCAGTGCGGCTACCCATCGTAACCAAATGGGCATAAACGACAAAGGTGCAAGCGCCGTGCTGGCAAACAGCAGTGGTAAATTCGTTACAAAAATGACTGCAATCAGCTCAACGTGACCAGGCAAGGTAAACGCTAGTCCCAAGCTCAGAGCAGTCACGCCAAAGACTAACAGCAAAACGATGCCAGCAACCAAGATTAAACCCGGCAAATTTGGAATCCCTGCGCCTAGAAAAGCGCATGCTGTAACGATGACAGCCGTTTGGATCATGCTTAGCGTCGCAATAAAAATTGATGAGGCTAGCACGATCGAAAGTCGTGACGCTAACGGAGCTACAAGCAGTCGATTGAGAAAACCAAACTCGCGATCAAACATAACGGGTAAACCCGCATTAAGTGCCCCCCCAAAGGCTGTAAAGACAATAATGCCTGCTCCCAAAAACTGACCGTAGTTTTGGCTCTCACCAAATAGTCCTTCAGGAACATTCTGAAACAGCGCACCAAATAAAACTAGCCACATTAACGGCTGAATGATGCCTGCAACCAAGGTGCTCGGTCTGCGCTGAAGCTGGATGAATAGCCTGCGCGTTAATGCGCTTGTTTCTTGAATGAATTCACCCGAAAAAAGTCCTGGAGATTGAAGCGCGATCGCCCCTTGATTTCCAGAGTTTTGGATGGTGGAGTTTTCGTCGTTCTTTTGAGGGGGGGTAATTGTCTGACTCATTGAACGGTTCCTCTGAGATTGCAGCTTAATTTGGACTACATTTAGGCGATCCAAGCATGTCTTTAGACTAGCGCAAGTCGTGCCTAACGACAGAGTTGATGAGCCGTAAAATGCTTGTCATCTTGGAGCAATTTAGAAATTAGGAGAAACCGGCTAAAATTCACCGTCGGTGGGGGCTACCGCATATTTTGCTTGCGCTCTTGCTTAGGATCGCGATCGCCCGCCGCCGCCAGTTCTGCATCCATTAACGTTTTTCCGGTGGCCGCTAAGTACACATCATCCAGGCTTGGCCGAGCTTGAGAGATGCCAAACGTGGGTAGCCCCGACTCTTTGAGCGCCTGCTGAACGGTCATAAGCGCTTCGCTTTGGGGATCAACCACCAGATTCAGAGAGTTTCCTTGGGCTTCGTTGATGATAATCTCTTGCACAAACGGCAGATCTGCGAGCATGGTCTTAGCGTGAGCCGCTTCATCAGGAGGCGTAAATTCTCGAAGACGTAGCGTGATGCGATCGCCCCCGATTTGATCTTTCAATTCTGACGGCTTACCCGATGCAATCACAACTCCTTGATCAATAATGGCAACTCGATCAGCAAGCGCATCCACTTCTTCTAAATAATGGCTCGTAATCAAAATCGTCGTGCCATTTGCCCTCAGCTTTCTTAAAAAATCCCACACTGCCACGCGACTTTCAATATCAAGCCCGACCGTTGGTTCGTCTAAGACCAACACATCAGGCTGATGAAGTAAGCCAGCAGCGAGGTCTAGGCGCTTCCGAATACCCCCGGAATAGGTGCCGCTGCGTTTGTCTGACCAGTCTTCTAGGCCAAGCAGCTCAATCATTTGCTTGATGCGATCGCCTGCTTTCTTAGGCGGAATGTGATATAGCGCGGCTTGCAACTGTAGCAATTCTCGACCGGTCAACACCTTGTCTAGAGCAACTTCTTGTGCAACATATCCCAGCCGTTGACGGGCTAACTTGGGATGCTCGATTACAGACACGCCTGATACCTCTAACCGTCCCGAATCAGGCTCCGCCAAGGTGCAAAGACAGCGAAGCGTTGTGGTCTTGCCTGCACCATTAGGACCTAGCAATCCAAAAATTTCTCCTGGCTCTATTTGGACTGATACATCCTTGACGGCTTCAACCATTCCATAGCGCTTTTGAAGCTTTTCAATGAGAACAGCAGGAGTCATCTCTAACACTTCCTTCCGGGCGACTAATTACAAATCTCAATCTCAACTTTTATTCTAGTCATCCTCCAGATGAGAAGGCCATGCTAAATAGTGCGTTGAAATTATCAGCAACGGCAGCAGTGGCGGCGTGCGTTATGGGTAGACTGTCAACTGCCATCCCTGTACAGAGAAGCATCATATACAGAATGGAATATTTAAAGAGCGATCGCGCCATGTGCTGATCGGTCGGGGTCTTCATCAACGACCATGCTTTCATAGCAAACGTGATGCCCAAAACCAGCGCAACCCCAGTATAAACGACTCCCATTTCACCCAATGGATACACCAGTAATAGCGTAATTGGGATGAGAAACAACGTGTAAACCCAGATCTGCTTTGTCGTGGAAACTTCCCCTTTCACAACCGGAAGCATGGGCACGCCCACCTTGGCATAGTCTTGGCGAATCATCATCGCTAGAGCCCAAAAATGAGGAGGCGTCCAGAAGAAAATAATGGCGAAAATCACCCAGGCCGTCCAACTCAGTTCGCCAGTAACGGCTGCCCATCCCACCAGCGGGGGAATTGCTCCAGCAGAACCACCAATCACAATATTCTGAGTGCTATGGCGCTTTAACCAGTGAGTATAGACCAGCACATAGGTGACAATACCGGACATCGCCAGGAGAGCACTCAGAAGATTGGCAAATGCAGTGAGCAGACAAAATGAAAGCGTTGCTAATGTGATTGCAAAAATGAGGGCGTCGCGAGGCTGAATTCGCCCAGATGGAATGGGGCGATGGCGAGTGCGCTCCATCTCGTAGTCAATATCTCGGTCATAGAGGCAATTGATTGTATTAGCAGAGCTTGCTGCAAAGGTGCCACCTAGAAGCGTCACGAATAATAGCGCCGGGTCAACTTGACCGTCTGACGCGATCCACATACTGCCCGCTGTCGTGATCAAGAGCAGCAAAATAATTTTTGGTTTTGTTAACTGCCAATAGCTGTGAATGACTTGCAGAAGATTGTGATGATGACGAGGGGGATTCGTCAGAAGTGTTTCGTGCATTAGATCAATGTCCTAACGGGTACTCTTCGAGTCGAAAGATCTATCAGATAGAGCGTGCAGAGATTGCAAAGATCGTGTGAAGACTGAAAGCGTGTGGGAAATTTATGTCAAGTTGAAACTTTGGTCGGCCCGACTGTCTGTGGATTTGACGTTAAAAAACTTAGCTAAATGTGGACTAGCAACCCTGCGAGATCATGAAGTCTGAAGTCTCGATGTCGAGCGATCGCGCAGGGATATCACCGTGAGGCAAACAAGCGTACCAAATAAAGCAGCCCCGACTGCCTGATGAGAAACTGTCAGCACCTCAACTTGGAGGTGTAAGCGAAATGTTAAAACCCCTAAGAGAATCTGCATCCCTAGAAACAGCCCTGCCAAATTTGCTAAGCGACGCACATGTAGAGCCAAATCAGGGGTTCGCCATGCCCAAATTCCCACAGCCAAGACCGACACGCTAGCCGGAACAACTCCAATCAGATGGCTATTCATCACGGTACACAAGCTCGACAGATTCAAACATTGGTGAAGTGCCCAGCGTGATCCGACCAAACCCCCTGACAAACTTTGCAAATAAACCAGTATGGCTGCTACTAAGCTAATCCACGGGAGCGCTGTATTCCCATTCGTTCCACTACTATCAGTATGGCGTTGTCGAGGAAGTAGCAACGTACCTGAAATGAGCAATGTGGCGAAAAATAATAGAGCCGTTCCGAGGTGGGCAGTCACAATGTCAAATCTAAGCAGTTCGGTAACGGTCAGCCCGCCCAGCAATCCTTGAAAACAGACCAATCCTAAAGCCAATGTAGAAACCCAGGGAAGCCAGTTTGGTACATGGTGACGATGCCACCAGCTAAGACTGGTGAGGGCGATCGCCATAACACCAATTAGAGCAGCATCGAGCCGATGAAACCATTCCAGAAAAACTTGCAAATTCATCTGCTGAGTTGGAATCAGAGTGCCGTAGCACAGAGGCCAATCCGGACATGCTAAACCAGCATTCATAACTCGCGTTGCACTACCAATTGCCATCAAGATAAACGTGGCGATCGCCATCTTCCAGATAAGTCTGCGAATCAGATGCTGAGCACTCGATTCACACTGGCAATCAGAAAACGATTGAGAGCTTGAAATAGCAGGCATTGAATCAGAATGTAGAGCAGAATCAGCCACCGCCGAAAACCTCCTTAGACAAATTTCTTAAGAAAATCTTTATTTTTGATACCCAATCTCAAGAATTTCTCTAATTACAAAACAGATGATCAATTTGTGTGCTAGCAAAGCCTAAATCCGAAGAAAATCTGCATCATATACAGGTCAAGATTATAAAGAAAACTCTGGAGAGGGTATGGCATTTTGGTGAATAACATCACCCACTATTTCAACCTATTTAAGCCAAACAAAATCTGTCTAGCAGACACTGAATCTTTGGCATCAATTCTTCAGCATCAATTCTTCAGCATCAATATGGTTGAGCAAGTCACGCATAGATTACACCATACACAGAAAATGTTAACAAAATACTGAGTATTGGCTCATCACATCAAATTGCCTCATCTAAAGTAGACCTAAAGTGGACATTGCCTAAATCGAGCCAGCCAATTTCCATGGCACAACCACTCATATTTCTAATGTAATGACTCTACATCGGTTGACCGCTAAGCTTTAGCATTTTCTTTGGATTGATTCCCAAATTTTATTTAGGAAAATTTTACTAGTATTTTTTTTGGAGTTCGCCCCTCGACACGCCAATCTGTTGTTACAAAACTAAATAATACGTAACGTTGAGGCCGAATTCATTCTTCGGTTAAATTGCACAGTGCTGAAAGCTAAAGAAAATGCTAAAAAATGGTGAGTCTAACGTATACCTGCTGCTAAATCGAAAACCCTGCCTTAACGTAGTAGGTGTGACAAACCTGCTAATCAAAGAATAAATTCTCGACTCACTGTGAAAATTCCAAGCAATATTCTTGCAATGCTCGCTGGTATTAGCCTAACGCTAGTGAGCCTATGGTACGGACAAAACCACGGTCTGCTCCCTGTCGCGGCATCGGATGAGGCAGAGCTCGTCGATGGGCTCTTCAACACCATGATGACCGTCTCAGTTGGATTGTTTTTGTTGGTCGAAGGCATATTGGTAATCTCGGTTTTCAAGTTTAGACGCAAGCCGGGTGACGATACTGACGGACCTCACATTGACGGCAACATCCCCCTAGAAATTGTCTGGACTGCAATTCCAGCGGTGATTGTTCTGGTTATCGGGGTGTACAGCTTCGAGGTTTATAATCGCTTAGGAGGCTTTGATCCGGATGCCGCCAGCGATTCCGGAATTGCCCAAGTGGCGATGATGCCTGGGCAAAGCACTGTCGGGCCTTTCATTAATGCGTCTGATGCGTCAGCTTCGCGGCCTCGTCGGTTGGCGCTTGGCGTGGGTGCATCGGGTGATGCATCACTAGCGGGTCCAGACTTGATGGTTGATGTTAAAGGGTTGCAATATGCTTGGGTATTTACTTATCCCGATAGCGGTGTGATCTCTGGTGATTTGCATCTTCCTGTTGGTAAAGACATTCGGCTCAACATCGTCGCTGAAGATGTTCTTCATGCATTCTGGTTGCCGGAATTTCGCCTAAAACAAGATGCGATCCCCGGACGAGAAGCTGAGCTGAGGTTTACTCCGCGTCGAGTCGGTGAATATCCGGTTATCTGTGCCGAGCTCTGCGGTGCCTATCATGGCGCGATGGTGACCAAGCTTTATGTACAGCCCCAAGATGAGTTTGATGCCTGGTTACAAGAGCAAGTTGCTGCTCAAGAGGATGGAAACGCGATCGCTACGAACCTCGAACCACGGACCAGCGATGAACGTCTTGCCCCGTATGTTAGTCAGATGGGCTTAGAAGATATTGCAGCCAGTTTGCTTGAGGCTCATCCCGCGGGCCATGGCGATTCAGGATTAGATGATTTTCAACGCCTTGCTCAGCACCTGTCGCCGTCTGCGTAGCCTTTATTCATCGGAGCGCTTTCGGCTTGCTTACGTCAGATGTATCTCGCGACAGAATTTTGAGGAATGTGCCTACGAAATGTCTCTGTAGTTTAAGATGCGCTGATGTATGGTAAGTGATACTTAACTTCCGGGCGACAATCCAGGCGACAATCCTCTGCCCGCTCTCTTATGTCATGCCGCATTTTCGTAACATCAATTCTAAGTTTTGAGTTATGACACAAGCAGAAATGCAATCTCCCACCCAGCCTTCTCAGATGGAAGATCATGTCCAGCACGAGGAGCGCAAGTGGTGGCACTACTTTACTTTCAATACTGACCACAAGGTCATTGGCATTCAGTATTTGGTGACGTCCTTCATTTTCTATTTCATCGGAGGTGCCCTCGCCACTGCAATGCGCACGGAGTTAGCAACCCCAGAATCTGACTTCGTGACGCCAGAGTTTTATAACAACTTGCTGACCATGCACGGCACGATCATGATCTTTTTGTGGATCATTCCTGCCGGAGCAGGACTTGCTAACTATCTAATCCCGCTCATGGTGGGAGCCCGAGACATGGCATTTCCCAAAATGAATGCTCTCGCCTTTTGGCTCATTATTCCAGCAGGGTTAACGCTGGTCGGTAGCTTTTTTCTGGAAGCTCCTCAGGCGGGTTGGACATCCTACCCGCCCTTGAGCCTTGTTACCGGAAAGGTCGGGGAAGGCATCTGGATTTTTAGCCTATTGACTTTAGGCACGTCATCGATTTTGGGGGCTATTAACTTTGTGGTCACCATTTTGAGAATGCGGGTGCCCAGTATGAGCCTAAATGACATGCCTCTGTTTTGCTGGTCGATGCTAGCAGCTGCGGGGCTCATTCTTATCGGCACACCTGTTTTGGCAGGGGCTTTGATTTTACTTGCCTTTGATTTGTTAGCCGGAACCGCCTTTTTTAACCCCAGCGGAGGCGGTGACCCAATTGTGTATCAACACATGTTCTGGTTTTACTCGCATCCCGCTGTTTACATCATGGTGTTGCCTCTTTTTGGGGCAATTTCAGATATTCTGCCTGTTCATGCTCGGAAACCGATTTTTGGCTATCGGGCGATCGCCTATTCGAGTCTGGCGATCAGTTTCTTAGGATTGATCGTGTGGGCGCACCATATGTTCACGAGCGGAACTCCCGCCTGGTTGCGGATGTTTTTTATGATCACCACCATGATCATTGCCGTTCCAACGGGGATCAAAGTGTTTGGCTGGCTCGCCACCATTTGGGGAGGCAAGCTTCGCCTCAACAGCGCAATGCTTTTCGCAATGGGTTTTATTGCTGTCTTCGTAATCGGCGGGATCAGTGGCGTCATGGTGGCGTCTGTGCCGTTTGATATTCATGTCCACGATACCTATTTCATCGTTGCCCATCTCCACTACGTTCTTTTTGGAGGCAGCGTATTTGGTATTTACGCTGCGATTTATCACTGGTTTCCTAAGATGACCGGGCGCATGATGAATGAAACCTGGGGGCAGATTCACTTTGTGCTGACATTTATCGGCATGAATCTCACATTCATGCCAATGCACGAGTTGGGACTTTTGGGCATGAACCGCAGAATTGCACTTTATGATCCTAAGTTTGCTGATCTCAACATGCTGTGTACGGTCGGATCTTATATTTTGGCGGTGTCAACTCTTCCATTTTTAGTGAATGCGGTATGGAGTTGGATCAAAGGAGCTAAAGCGGAGAGAAATCCTTGGCAAGCATTAACTTTAGAGTGGCAAACATCCTCTCCTCCCGAGATTGAAAACTTTGAAACTCTACCCGTTCTGTTGTCAGGTCCTTATGACTACGGGCTTGTTAATTATTCTCAAGACGTAGCCCCTCCTGAAACCGTATTGACCGAAGGATAGCTGGGTGAGGGCTTTGCGCTGAGGGCATGGCATTCCATATCCTCAGCACAGACATCCCTCATGCTTGAAATATTTAAGTCGCTAGTCGTTCATTGGTAGACATTAGAAAATTCATGCAAAGTTCAGCGATCGATTCTGCTAAAACCGAACTCAGCAGCAACCATACCGTTGCGGCTCATCACGAAGAACATCCCGATCACCGTTTGTTTGGGCTCGCTATTTTTCTTGGTGCAGAGAGCATGATCTTTGCAGGGCTGTTTTTGGCATACTTAACGTTTCGTCTAGTTGCCCCAATTTGGCCCCCCGAGGGCACTCCCGAACGAGAATTGCTAATTCCAGGTGTCAATACGCTGATCCTGATTGCAAGCAGCTTTGTCATGCACGAAGGTAATAAGGCAATCAAGCAGAGTAGTGATTCGAAGAGCTTACGCATTTGGTTCGGTGCAACTGCCTTGTTGGGCGCAGTCTTTCTAGCGGGTCAAGTCTTTGAGTACAGCAATTTGGAATTTGGCTTAAAAACCAACCTGTATGCCAGTACATTTTATGTCCTCACTGGGTTTCACGGTCTTCATGTGTTCCTGGGGTTATGCCTAATCTTAGCTGTGCTGTGGCGATCGCGCGTTAAAGATCATTACTCTAGTGAAAACCATTTCGGCGTTGAAGCCGCGGAACTTTATTGGCATTTTGTAGATGCTGTTTGGATTGTGTTATTCATCTTGTTGTATCTGCTTTAACCGACAGTCGCCGTATTCGGGGGCCGTCGGTCAGTGACTAATCATTCTTTAAATTTTCATTCTCCAACCTCGTGAATAGAGAATTGATATCACATTGGAATTTTTAGAACAGTGAAGGGGGCTCTAACCCCCCCCTTACTCTAAGATTTTGAATTCCTAATGCTCTATGACCCCGATCTATGGACTCAGAGAGTCAGATGT
The DNA here is from genome assembly GCA_051117555.1 of Elainellaceae cyanobacterium. Taxonomy (GTDB): domain Bacteria; phylum Cyanobacteriota; class Cyanobacteriia; order CAZCXK01; family CAZCXK01; genus DBGGTD01. The sequence continues at coordinate 10,757 of JBNPEG010000169.1, forward strand.
AAATTGATTTTCTGAGTCCGGCGAGTGCATGGACCAACGATATTCGATGGGCAAATTTGCTCGTTCACAGCTTTCCTCTAATTGTTTTTGTAACGTTAAGGCTTTGCGAAGAGTCACAATCAGCTGATGAACTTGATTTTGTTGTGAAGATCGCTGCCCCACAGCAAACATGGTTTGACGTTCTAAAAGCTGTAACAGTAACTCGTAATGGATATGGGAAGGAAGTGGAATCGGCTCCATGTGCAGTATGAGCAATCCTTATAAAAAATTAGAACACCCGTCAAGTCTAATACTAACCCTCAATTCTCAGAGGAGCATTAAACTAACCTATTGGGAGAATAAATGAGCGATCGCTTGACCGGGATCAGATTGCCTCATCAGCAACTCCCCAATGAGAACTGCCCGAGCTCCCGCTTGATAGACGCGGCCCAAATCATCTGGAGTGTGCAACCCCGATTCGCTCACGACTAGAATATTTCGTTTCTCTAGTGTCTGCTGTCTCGCATTTAAAAGCTCACACGTAGTTTGAAGATCAACAGTAAAGTTTTGTAAGTTGCGATTGTTGAGGCCAATTAGGTGAACATCCTCGAGTGCCAATACTCGGTCGAGTTCCGCTAACGTGTGGACTTCAATCAAGGCTGCAATTCCCAGTCTTTGGGCAATTTTGGTGAAATACCGTAAATCTTTATCTGACAAAATGGCTGCAATTAGCAGCACTGCATCCGCTCCGTTCGCTCGTGCTAGATACATCTGATACGGGTAAATCAAGAAATCTTTGCAGAGCAACGGCACGTCAACAGCTTGGCGGATATGACGCAAATAGTCAAAACTTCCTTGAAAGAAATGACTGTCTGTCAAAACCGAGATGCATGATGCTCCGTTGTCTTGATAAGACTGGGCGATCGCAACTGGATCAAAGTCTTCTCGAATGATGCCTTTACTTGGAGATGCCTTCTTGACCTCGGCAATCAGCGCCGGTTGAGTCTTTCCCTGCCTCAAGGCTGTTATGAAGTCACGAGGAGGGGCGCTGTCTGCGACCTGCTTTTGCAGCTCTTGTAACGAAATTCGCGATCGCCATTGACCAACTTCTGATTCCTTATACCACACAATTTCTTCGAGAATGTTGCGCGGAGCCGCATCGGGTAAACGAACTTGATACCGAAGGCTTTTGACATTGACAGCAGGACTTGGAGGTCGGCGTCGAATTTGCATGAGGCTAAGGAAAGATAGTGAAATCTACAGCGCTATTAGGATACAGTCAATGCTCTCTTATAGGCATCATCTAAGACTTCAGATAATGTAGGATGCGTATGCACCACAAAGGCGAGGTCATGAACCGAGCGGCGCTGGGCGATCGCACCCGCAACTTCCTGAATTAAGTCTGACGCATGAAACCCGATAATATGGGCACCCAGCACCTCACCCGTATCTTTACGGTAAATGATTTTAGCTAATCCGTCCGTTTCTCCTTCAGCGATCGCCTTCGAATTGCCCTTAAAATATGAGCGGACGGTTGCCACCTCAAAGCCTTCTGCCGCTGCAAATTCTTTTGCCGCTGGTTCGGTCATACCAACAAAGCTGATTTCAGGGTGGGTGAATGCTGCGGCAGGAATGCTGCGATAGTCGACCTGGCGAGTGCGCCCACTAATATTCTCAACGGCAACGATTCCTTGAGCAGATGCTGCATGAGCTAACATCATTTTGCCGGTCGCGTCACCAATTGCCCAAAGATGGGGAAGGGGCTGTCCGTCACTGAGAACGGCCATGTGGTCATCGACTGGGATAAACCCGCGGCGATCGGTTTCAACCCCTACCGATTCGAGTCCGATATCCTTTGTCACCGGAACACGGCCAGTAGCGACCAAGCAGGCATCTACCTCTAAAACTTCAACGATTTCCTTGGTGTTGGCATCTGCTAGTTCGATGACAACGGGCGAACCTGGAACGACACGCTTAGCTAGCAATCCCGAACGCGTCTCCATGTCTCGCGGTGCAATCAGCAGCCGTTGCGCAATCTTGGCAATGTCTGGATCAAACCCAGGCATGAGTTGATCGAGAGCCTCAATGAGAGTGATTTCACAGCCCAAGGCCGTGTAGATATCAGAAAATTCTAAGCCGATATAGCCGCTACCAATAATGGCAATCCACTGAGGGAGCCATTCTAGCTTGAGCCCGTCATCACTCGTAAACACGGTTTTGCCGTCGAGCTCAATACCAGGAGGAACGAAAGGCACTGATCCCGGAGCGAGAATAATGTCTTTGGCTGTGATGATCGTTTCGCCTTCGTTAGTTGCGATCGCCACTTTTTGAGACCCTGCGAGTTTGCCCCATCCCCGAATGACATCAACCTTGAGACGAGTCAGACTGTTAGTTAAGTCGCCTCGAATCTTATCGACCAGATTAATGGCATGGTTGGCGATCGCTTGGCGATCGAACATTACCTGCTCAACTTGAACACCCAGCGCCTTTAGATGATGAGTATCGTGCAATTCCCGAACGCGTCCTGAAGCGGCCAAAAGCGCCTTCGAGGGAATACATCCTCGATTGACGCAGGTTCCACCCATGTCGCCCGACTCGATGATAGCGGTTTTGAGACCACAACTGACCGCATGGAGAGCAGCACCATGCCCTCCTACTCCAGCGCCAATGATAACCAGATCGTAATCAAATCCTTCGCTCACGTCACTTGTCCTGTATGTATTGCCCTGTTCAATTCTCAACGGGAGTCGGTATGTTCGACAACTCCCTTAATCGACTATAGAAAAAATTTATGTTGTATTGTCAATGCATTGCGTAAGCCTCATGGGTCAGCTTGTTTCTAAACTACGTTCAGTACTTTCGTAGAGAATTGTGCATCGCCGTAGGTCAAACTGGGCATGTTAGATTTAGATTTCACAATCACTTATCATCTTGTCTCCCTATTCTCGCATTTCGGGAGTCTACTATGAACCACCCACACCAAACGTTTCGTCATTGGGCCACTCAACAATTCATCGAAGCCCTCGATCAGCTTGAACAACACCTTTCAGTGTCTCAGCAAGAGGCGTCAGAGGGAATGCATTTATCCGGCAACCAGCCCCTTGACAGTAATCGTGAGGCATTGAGCCCAGACACTCACTCGCTCGACCCTGATTTTAAAGTGGATTCTCTCGAAGACGCTGTTGCTGATATTGAGCGATATATTCAGGCTCAAGATTGCAAGATTGATACGCTTAACATCGATTATTGAGGGCGGCGTTGGCGAAGCATTTCGTAAAGCATCAGGGCTGTGGCGATCGCTACATTGATTGACTCTACGCCAGCAGCAGATGGAATTCTGGCTCTAATATCTGCCATATTCCCGAGTTCGACTGACAATCCTGCCCCCTCATTGCCCATCAAAAGTAAAGAAGGTTTTTGAAAGTCAATGTCCCAATACGATTGAGATGCTTCTGGCAATGTTGCAATAATTTGCACCCCTTCAGCCTTACACGACTGAACATCGGAGCGCAAGTCACTGGAAACTTGCATCGGCACTCGAAACCACTGACCGGCAGAGGATCGCAACACTTTGGGATGATCGGGATCGACACTATCTGCGCTGATCCATAATCCGTCAACTGCTGCTGCTGCAGCTGTGCGAATAATGGTCCCTAAATTTCCAGGGTCTTGCACCGTTTCCACAGCGATGCCTGCGCGAATTCGATGAGTGAGGGGCAGATTAGACGACCGCGCTGCCACGGCAACGACTCCACCGGGGTTTACCGTCGTTGCTATTGCCTTTAAAACGTCTTCGCTGACCAGTTCAGCCCGTTCTACCCGTGATGAAATCTGTGTCCACAAATCAGCATGGGCATCTTGCCATTTCAGTGTGCAGCACACCGATAAAATTGGCCATTGAACTGCGACCGCCTCTTCCAATAAATGAGTGCCTTCGATTAGAAAAATTTGCTGGTTGTGGCGATCGCGCGTCCGGTGAAGCTTACGCAACTGTTTAACGAACGGATTCTGCAAACTAGTCAGCATGCCTGAATTCACCGAATTGGAGCATTGCATTAATCATTTAGAACCAAAAATTCTTATGAGCCTGAAGGCAGAGATGAATTAATCTATTGGCGTAGAGCTGGCACAGCCTGACTACCCTACAAACCTGATTACCGCTTTAATTAAACTTTAATTACAAAAAACAGCGGATCAATAAGTAAAACTGATTCAAAATCAAGACGTTACTCTGAAATTTGCACTCGGACTTCATTAAGACTATTAATGGTAGAGTCATAATTCACGAGATTTGTAGCAAATGCGGAACCCGGGACTTGAACCCGGAAGTCTTTAACAGACACTAGAACCTGAATCTAGCGCGTCTACCAATTCCGCCAGTTCCGCAAGGCTTGTTATTCGATGCTGCAACTTCCCATAATGACGTAGTATTCTGCGTCAGTCAACTCGATGGGGCTGCCCTACTTTAAAGATATTTGAGAATCATAGACATAATTACACTCTATCAACAGTCAGCCAAGATTCTAGACATGTTGCTGCTTTCCGGTAAAATCTAACCAAATTTAATCATCGTCTAATCAACATTTATTCGTTCTGGAGGATAGACCTATTAATCCCTCTCTTTATTCATCAAGCTCCTACCCTCTGCCTGAAGAAGGTCATTCCACACTTCAAATCTGGGGTGGAGCTCGCCTGCATGGTCACGTCAAAATCAGTGGAGCCAAAAACTCAGCATTGGCAATTATGGCAGGAACTCTTCTATGTCCTCAAGACTGCCGGATTCGCAACGTTCCATCCTTGGTTGACGTGAATCGGATGGGGGAGATTTTGTCATCCCTGGGGGTAACGCTTCAGCGCCACGGCGATACGTTAGAGATTAACGCTCGTCATATCGGTCAGTCTAAAGCTCCGTATGAGCTCGTGAGTAAACTAAGAGCTAGCTTCTTTGTCATTGGCCCGTTACTTGCCAGGTTGGGGATTGCACGGGTTCCACTACCCGGTGGATGCGCGATCGGGGCAAGACCTGTTGACCTTCATGTGCGAGGTCTTCAAGCAATGGGTGCCGACGTTCAAATTGATCATGGGACTGTTCATGCCTATATCAAAGGCGGGCGCAAGCGTCTTCGAGGAGCACGAATTTATTTGGACTATCCAAGTGTGGGTGCCACAGAAACGCTGATGATGGCCGCAACCTTGGCAGAGGGAGAAACAATCCTCGAAAATTCGGCCCAAGAGCCAGAAGTCATGGATTTGGCAAATTTCTGTCGAGCGATGGGTGCAAAGATTCGTGGCGCAGGAACGAAGACTATCATCATTTCAGGTGTTCCAAATTTGCATTCGACTGACTACATGGTGATTCCGGATCGTATCGAAGCCGGCACGTTTTTGGTAGCAGGGGCAATTACCCGTTCCGAAATATTGCTTTCGCCAGTCGTTCCAGATCATTTAACGGCAGTTATGTCAAAACTTCGGGCAATTGGAGTAGAAGTTAAGATAGAGGCTCCAAACCGACTGCGCATCCTCCCCGCTGAGCGCTTGATAGCAACCGATATAAAAACTCTTCCATTCCCAGGGTTTCCGACTGATATGCAAGCTCAATTTATGGCGCTTCTGACGCTCAGTCAGGGTAATAGTATCATCACTGAGACCGTGTTTGAAAACAGACTTCAACACGTTGCAGAACTCAATCGGATGGGAGCAAACATTCGTGTAAAAGGGAATAACGCAATCGTACGAGGTGTTCCTCTTCTGTCAGGTGCACCCGTTGTAGCAACAGACTTGCGCGCATCTGCTGCGTTAGTATTGGCCGGTTTAGCTGCAGAGGGAATGACCTCTATTCAAGGACTGCATCATTTAGACCGGGGATATGAGAATATTGCTGGAAAACTTAAGGTCATGGGTGCGAAACTAAATCGAATCAGTGCTCCTGCGGGCGATGATGATGTACCAGCATCCCTTAGTGATGATCCGGCTACGTCATCTGTTGGAACATAGGGATGGTTTTCAGAGAGCCTCTAATAAAAGTAACAGCAGAAATCTGCCTATTTCTTACTTAAGACCGCATATCTCTGATGGAGATGATAGAACAAATATGCCTTTCATGATTCTGAAAAGTGGTGTAGGCTGCGCCGTGGCCTACACACCGTGCTTAGCCTAAGCGCATGCAACATAAAAGGGTGAAAACTATGAGTTTCCACCCTTCGATTTAGTTATGTCTTAATGCTGAGTCGACGAAATGACAACGCTATTCTGCAGCTTGAGGTAATAGCTCTCGCTGTTCCCCTCGCATCACCTGAACCTTGCCATCTTCATCAACATCGACAATTGCAGTATCGCCGTCTTTGATTCGCCCTGACAAAATTTCTTCAGCCAGAGAATCTTCGAGCAATCTCATAATGGCTCGGCGAAGCGGACGAGCTCCGTAGCTGGGGTTAAATCCTTCTTCGACAAGCCTATCCTTAAATCTCTCTGTGACCTCGAGAGTAATGCCTTGCTCGGTTAAGCGACCAAAGACCTCTCGCAAGAGAATGTCTGAGATTTCTTTGACCTCGTCTTTGGTTAGTTGACGGAAGACAATGATCTCGTCAAGACGATTGAGAAACTCTGGGCGGAAGTACTGCTTGAGCTCTTCGTTGACTAAAGAGCGAATACGGGTGTATTGTGCATCAGCCTGACTTTCAGAGGAGAACTCGAAGCCTAAGCCGCTACCGCCTTTCTCAATTACCTTAGAACCGATATTGGAGGTCATAATCAGTAGAGTATTCTTAAAGTCTACAGTTCGACCTTTCGCATCCGTCAAACGACCATCTTCCAGAATCTGCAAGAGCATATTGAAGACGTCAGGATGGGCTTTTTCAATCTCATCGAAGAGAACGACCGTATAAGGACGGCGACGAACTGCTTCGGTGAGTTGTCCTCCTTCGTTGTAACCCACATATCCGGGAGGAGACCCAATCAGTTTAGAAACTGTGTGGCGCTCCATATATTCGGACATATCAAGGCGAATCATGGCGTCTTCAGACCCGAAGAAGTAGGCTGCTAAAGACTTAGCTAGTTCGGTCTTACCAACACCCGTTGGACCGGAGAAGACAAAGCTTGCAATTGGACGATTAGGGCTCTTAAGCCCTACCCGAGCTCGACGAATAGCTCGTGAAATCGCTTTGACTGCTTCTTCCTGACCCACCAAACGCTGATGTAGAGTGTCTTCCATATGAAGTAACTTCTCAGATTCGGATTCCGTCAACTTGTTGACGGGAACGCCTGTCCAAGACGCAACAATATGAGCAATGTCCTCTTCATCGACGATGGGAGATGGGTCTTCGCCGTTGCTAGATTCAGATTTTTTGCTTTGAGCGATCGCCCGAATTTCGGTCTTAATTTCCATCTCGCGATCGCGTAATTCACCCGCTCGATCGAAATCTTGAGCACGAACAGCATCATCTTTATCTTTTAAAACTTGCCGGAGTTCTCGATCAAGCTCCTTAGCAGCGGGGGGGAGTTGGGAATTGATCAAACGGACGCGAGAGCCTGCCTCATCAATCAAATCAATTGCTTTGTCAGGCAAAAACCGATCGGAAATATAGCGGTCAGAGAGCTTAGCGGCAGCCTCTAATGCCATATCCGAAATCTTTAACTTATGGTGCTGCTCATAGCGATCGCGCAATCCATGAAGGATTTCGATCGTTTCCTCGACGGATGGTTCGCCTACCATAACAGGCTGAAAACGACGTTCGAGAGCCGCATCCCGCTCGATATGTTTGCGATATTCATCAAGAGTTGTTGCGCCAATACACTGGAGTTCGCCCCGCGCCAGAGCAGGCTTCAGAATATTAGCGGCATCAATTGCACCCTCAGCCGCACCTGCACCAATCAGGGTGTGAACTTCGTCAATCACGAGGATAACGTTTCCAGCCTGACGAATTTCATCCATGATTTTTTTGAGGCGCTCTTCGAATTCACCCCGATATTTGGTACCTGCAACCAGTAAACCAATATCAAGTGTGACGACGCGTTTTTCCTCAAGAATGTCAGGAATATCGTTGTTAGAAATGCGTTGAGCTAGACCTTCTGCGATCGCAGTTTTACCGACTCCAGGTTCGCCAATCAGAACTGGGTTGTTCTTAGTACGACGCCCTAGAATTTGGATAACTCTCTCGATCTCTTTCTGACGACCCACGACGGGATCAAGTTTACCTTCACCCGCAAGCTGAGTCAGATTAGAACCGAACTCATCGAGAGTGGGAGTCTTAGTGCGTCCCTGGGATCCGCCTGCGGAGACTTCCGCCGTTTCACCCAGCATACGAATCACCTGGGTTCTGACCTTAGACAGGTCAACCCCCAAGTTCTCAAGAACTCGAGCCGCAACTCCTTCCCCTTCTCTAATCAGCCCTAAAAGCAGGTGCTCAGTGCCGATATAGTTATGTCCGAGCTGACGTGCCTCTTCTAGAGAGAGTTCTAGGACACGCTTTGCCCTGGGGGTAAACGGAATCTCAACGGCGACAAAACCAGATCCGCGACCAATGATTTTTTCGACTTCAATCCGGGCATCTTTCAAATTGACGCCCATAGATTTAAGCACCTTGGCGGCGACACCGGTTCCCTCTCCGATAAGACCCAGAAGGATTTGCTCCGTACCTACAAAGTTGTGTCCCAGGCGACGAGCCTCTTCCTGGGCCAACATGATCACCTTAATAGCTTTCTCTGTGAAGCGTTCAAACATGGCGTTTTTCCATCACCTGCTGCGTGCCGGTATGCTGATTTTAGCATAGGCAACTCTTGCAGGTGGTATCAATGGGACAACCTGCAGCTAAAGGAGATGGTTAAGGCATCACAGAGAAAAGCGCCTATTAATCCTTTCTTAAGCTATTTAGTTGAGTAAAATGAGGAGCAAACTCGATTCCACGAGAAAATAATCTTCATGAAGTGACCCCTAAGTCAAGACAAATTGGGGAAGCCTCAATCGTGGATCTAGATAAAGTTGCCATCCTGCTCCGTTGAGTTGACGGTTGATGGATTGCCACCAGTCCCTAAGTAAATTGGGAAATTCAGGATCTTGAATTCCTTTTCTCCAGAGGATTAAGGCATCTTCACCAGAGTCTTGGTAGTAGCGTCGCCTTCGACCGATCTCTTGAAATCCAAACTTTTGGTAGAGGGCGATCGCTCGTTGATTTGAACTTCGCACTTCAAGCGTTGCCCACTCTAATCCTCGCATCCAAGCCCTTGCAAGGGATATATGGAGCAAAGTCTGCCCTAACCCCTGCCGTCGATAGTCAGAATGAATAACAAGAAGGGTGATATGAGCCTCTTCCACAATTGACCAAAGACACACCATGCCAAGCAAATCTGGGCCAAGCAAATCTGGGCCAAGCAAATCTGGGCCAAGCAAATCTGGATAAGGAGTCCCATGACCCACTTGCGAAGGCGGAGAACCAGTCTGAGCGCTCCCCTGCGGTTGATGCTGTAGAATCATTAGATCGCTGTTTGGGCTTTCAAGTTCCCGTTGATAGCCCGACAATGTCCATAAACCACCTAGACATTTTTGGTCAAGGTGTAACGCAGACAGAAGCAAATTAGAGGTTAATGGTTTGAGTTCTAGACGCTTCACGCCAATTAAGAAGGTTTAATCAATAAAGGTTTTGAGCAACGTCCATTAAGTTGTGTAGCCCTCGATTGTACACTAAATAGTAAGAAGTACATATATAGCAATCCCAGATGGGTTGTGAGCGGTGGGGCGGGCGCCCGCCCCACCGCTCACACACAGTTCACAAGCGATTTAGGATCGCTGTACTTATCTGGTTCAACTGAGGAAATTTGCAAAAATGGTATCGACTCCTGCTATTGAGATGACAGATTCGGGGCTGCAATACTTGCCTAATTTAAGTTTGGAAGAGTCGTCTCCGAATCAACAGCTTTTGCCCCTAACAGCCCGTGTCAACGCCCATGATCGGCTGGAAATTGGGGGATGTGATATTCCTGAGTTGGTTCAGACGTTTGGATCGCCACTTTATGTCTTGGATGAGCAAACGTTTCGGACAGCCTGTCGTCAATATCGAGAGGCATTCAATCACTATTATCCGGGTGAATCGCTAGTTCTCTACGCATCAAAAGCCTGGAATTGTTTAGCTGTATGTGCGATCGCGGCGAGTGAAAATTTGGGGATCGATGTTGTATCGGGTGGAGAACTCTACACTGCGCTCCAGGCTGGCGTCATCCCGGAAACCCTCTATTTTCATGGTAATAACAAAGACCATAATGAGCTTCAGCTAGCACGCGACGCAGGAATTACGCTGGTTGTTGACAATTGGCTGGAGCTTAACTCCGCCGCAAATCTGTCATCGAGGGAGGAGCCATTTTGCATCATGGTGCGAATTACTCCTGGCATCGAGTGTCATACGCATGAATACATTCGAACAGGGCACCTTGATAGCAAGTTTGGGTTTGACCCTGATCAGATTGATGAGGTTTTCAAATTTATTCGAAGTCATCCAAGCCTTCATTTTGTCGGGCTTCATGCTCATATTGGGTCACAAATCTTTGAATTACAGCCCCACCATGATCTGCCTACTGTCATGGTGAAGTGGTTGATTAAAGCTAAGGAGTGGGGCTTGCCAGCTCTCGAACTAGATGTTGGAGGTGGGCTTGGTATCCGCTACACCGAGGCGGATGATCCCCCCTCAATTGATGTGTGGGTGAAAACGGTTTGTGAAGCAGTCTTAGAAGCATGTGACACGCATGATTTTCCTCTCCCGAAGCTGCTCGCTGAACCCGGTCGATCCCTCATCGGTTCGGCATGCGTAACAGCTTACACGGTGGGTAGCCAAAAGGTCATTCCCGATGTTAGAACGTACGTTACGGTAGACGGAGGCATGTCAGACAATCCTCGCCCCATTACGTATCAGTCAATGTACAGGGCGGTGGTAGCAAATCAAATGTCAGCCTGCTTGACCGAAACCGTGGCGATCGCAGGCAAGCATTGCGAATCGGGAGATATCATTATTAATCAAGCTCGGCTGCCAGTCACTCAGCCCGGAGACACTCTCGTCGTTATGGGCACAGGTGCTTACAATTACAGCATGGCATCAAACTATAATCGAGTTCCCCGTCCTGCCGCTGTCTTAGTTAACGAAGGAGAAGCAAGTATTATTGTGCAACGAGAAACGGTTCAAGATTTGATTCGACATGATCAATTGCCTGACAGGTTGCTCAATCGATAATTAGCGGCACGTTAATTGCAGCAACCTGCGATACTCTCAACGTGCAATACTCTATCGAGTGAGCCAATTCTGTAGAGAATTTTAGAATTTAAGACAAACTCAACGGTTTTCCAGATGAGATCTACATTTGTCCATTTGACGTGTGTAGGCTGATGACAATTTCTTCAATGTCTGTGGTTATCGCAGTGAGCGAACTTCTTCTGATGAGAATGCAAGGTTAATTCAAATCAATCAGATGGGATCTCTGTTCAAGCAATGGCTGACAAACCTCGGCTGGACTCAGTCCTTGCTATTACCTGTGATTGATATTGGATTGGTTCTTGCGTTGACCTATATGGTCTTACTCATTGTGGGCGAACGTCGCACCCTCTGGATGATTAGAGGGTTGATTGTGCTAATGCTTGCATCAGCATTAAGCACGGCTCTCGAACTAAAGCTTTTAAGCTTTGTCTTAGAGAAGCTCGTGATTGGGTCTGCTGTCGCAATGGCGTTTATTCTACAGGCTGAGTTTCGTCGGTTTTTAGAACAGCTAGGACGGGGAGAAATCCTTCAGCTATTCCAGACTTCACGAGAGGCGATCCCAAAATCTGATAGTGTCATTGATGAAATTGTGGATGCTGTCAAAGAGCTCTCGCAAAATCGCACAGGAGCCTTGCTCATTTTGGAGACAAATCGACCGATTGACGAGCGAGATTTCTCTGTCCCGGGTGTTAGGTTGAATGCCGAGGTTTCCAAAGAATTGCTACAAACTATTTTTCAGACGACGACTCTCCTGCACGATGGGGCAGTATTAATTCGGGCATCTCGCGTTGTGGCGGCAGGTGTGATTCTACCCATTTCGGAGCAAGTGGCGTCCCGTCAACTTGGAACACGACATCGAGCCGCAATGGGAATTACAGAGCGAGTAGAAAATTGCTTATGTGTGGTCGTTTCCGAAGAGACAGGGTCAATTTCTCTGGCAGAGAGAGGTGTCTTAAATCGACCGTTGACAAGTAGTAAGCTAAGAGATTTACTGCGAGAGCGATTTTCTCAATCGGTTGAGCGTGAAGCGGTTGCTCCTCAACTTCGGAGCTTAGGACGGCAGATTAGGGCCCAGGGGATCGCAATTTTTTCGAGATTCATTAGGTTATTATCTTCAGCATTTCGACGAAAAAAATAGTGTTAGATTAAAGGCTTTTTCAAGATTGAGGTAGTTTTAGATATCTTTTCGCTCAACCTGTTAATTTAGAGCGGGAATGGCTATTTGGGGGAGAAAAAATGACAGCGAAGCAAAGGGTTCTGCGTGACCTACCTGCCGATTTAAAGCCTGAACAGCTACCCAAGCATGTTGCTGTCATTATGGATGGCAACGGACGCTGGGCAAGTCGGCAAGGTCTTCCTCGTAGCATTGGGCATCGGCGAGGCGTTGATACTCTCAAGGAGCTTCTGCGGTGCTGTCGGGATTGGGGAATTCAAGCATTAACTGCGTATGCATTTTCGACTGAGAATTGGAGCCGACCTCTAGAAGAAGTCGAGTTTCTAATGACTCTGTTCGAGCGAGTTCTTCAGCAAGAGCTGGAGGAGATGATTCATGAAGATGTGCGAATTCGATTTGTCGGCAATATTCAAAGTTTGCCAGGATCTCTACGAAAGCAAATCGAGCATTCAATGACGGTGACCCAACACAATAAAGGTGTTTTATTTACGGTGGCTAAAAACTATGGGGGCCGTCAAGAACTGGTGCAAGCCTGTCGGGCGATCGCCACTCAGGTTCAGAACGGGCTAATTCAGCCTGATGAGATTGATGAGGAGCTCTTCGAAAATCATCTCTATACAGCAGGTGCTTGTGATCCCGACCTACTTATTCGAACCAGCGGTGAGATGAGAATTAGCAATTTTTTGCTTTGGCAAACGGCCTATGCCGAACTCTACATTACTGATACACTTTGGCCAGATTTTGATCGGGCTGAGTTTCATCGAGCGCTATGGTCGTATCAACAGCGCGATCGCCGGTTTGGGAAGCTCAAAAAATCCCAAATTTAAGCGAAATGAAGGCTGGATTTACGCCCAAACTGGCACGTTTTACAAGAAACATTCCAGATGTTGCGCCAGACACAGTTGTAGGCATTCAAGGACCTGAAAAAATAGCTTCGTCCAAATCGCGGCGACTTAGAGAATACTTAAATGATCGTTGAATATCTTGTCCATCGTCGCCTGCATTAATGTAGCAGACCCTGAGAGAATCGACATCGAGCCACAATTCAGCTTCCCACGTTGCCATCTTTACATGCCAGCAATGGAGATTGCATTTGTCTTGATGGCATCCTCTAGACTCTAGCCATTGCTCAATATCGGGTAAGGGGTGATTGTATAAGGGGGTATCGGCAGAGGGAGTAGTCATATCAGTCATGTCTAACATTCTGAAGTAGTTACGCAGTCTACGATCATTTACAGATAACGCTTAGAGATATCCTGAGAGCCATCTGAATTCTTATTCGGTTGATTCGCTTGCTCTGAGTCGTTGCACGGAGAATCAAATCAATCTCGTTATTCATAGAAAAATCCACTGTATTGGCAAAATCGTCAGCTCAGCAGATGGCTTAGCCATTGGTTGAGTGAATGTAGGCGCATGAAATTTTCTAAGTTCTCTGAATACATTCAAATCATCTATCCAGACAACTGAACTAGGATACAGCCAACTCCGATCGCGAGAAGTGGAGGATAACTGCTGTTTGGCAGGGGGCAATGCCTCCTCCACGGGGAATCCTGTCGGAGATAGATCCAACTCACTGAGTCTAGATAAACGATTCATTGGCATGGTCATTGATTGCACAGGTGGGGGCAGATGCCGAGAATGATCAGTAGGGTGAACGGCAATTTCACCCTGCGTCACTCCGATAGCAATGACAAGCAATAGGCAGGCAATGAAGGTTAATCCAAGGATAAATAGAGCAAAAACCTCACCCGGAGAAAGGGCACGATCGGTCGGATCGAGATAAGCAGAACGGCTTCGATATTTATGAGAATCGTTGACTGGGCGATCGAGATGAACCGGTGCTTGGATGACAGAGAATCGAGAGTAGCCAATCTTTAGGTCGTATGCCACACGTCTTTCAGGGCTACTTAATGTTGCATATGCGTCATTAAGTTCTTGAAATCTAGCAGTTGCTATGGCAGGAGGCAAGCTGGTGGTATCGGGATGATAGAGTTTACTCATCTCTCGATACGCGCGGCGAATCTGTTGCACGGTTGCCCAGGGTGGCAAATTTAGCAGCGAATAATAGGTATTTCCCCGCTCTTCTTGTAACACGCACTGCCCTCCAAGGGTACAATCCCCCTTACTAGCTGAGGGGATCAACCTCATGAACTACTGTTCTGATATTTTAACGACCTTCGCTGAATAAGATAAATAACCTCAGCGCAGAGATATAGCTGTCTTATACAGGATCCCAGCATTCGCCACGGGTTAGTCGGATTTGCGCTAGCGTAAATACGACGGGGATAACACGCCCATAGTTTGTGGCGATCGCCCGCCATCCTAGATCGGCAAAAAACCAAAGCCAGAGAGCCGGCCCAACGAATGCAAACATGGTACGCACAGCGCCGTAGCGTGCTGCGCTCATTGTCATTCCTCGACTCGCTACTTGGAGAGCTGCCCGACTTTGGATTTGAGTCGCGACCGTGGCTCCACCGCGAGCAATAGCCTGTCGAGCGACTTGATAGCTGGCTGCGTGCAGAGCAAACTGACGAGCAATATGCTGTAGTAGCCAGGGACGAAGCACTGAGCTCACCGCGATCGCACTGCTGCCCTTGATGATCAGCGCCAGTGGATCTCGTTGCAACGATAGCGGAAGCTGTTGGGTCAGACTCGATTGGGAAAGCGATCGCTCGACTCGCCCTCTAATCTGCTTTTTTTGCGAACTCGGTAAACGCCTCCAGGTTCGATTTAAGATATGGAGAAAAATTTCAGCTTCCAAGTCTGTTGTAGACCAGCTATCAGAATAAGAAACTTTAAGATAGCAACAGACTCGAATCAAAACCTGACGGTAGCTAACTCCCTCGGTTTGCTGTCTTAAAACCGTCATGCCATCGGCTGCCAAAAATCGGAATCGCTGTTCTAAATGGTCAAGCCATAGGATGCGATCGTAGCTCTGCACCTGCGGCAGATCGGGTCTCATCGCATAATCTAGCGGATTAAACTGGGGGCGAAATAAAATATCTGTCAGATCCCGCAACTCGTCGTCAGTTGCTAACTCAAGCCCTGTTCTTAACTCATCCATTCCTAAACTCCCTATTAACCACTAGAGTCTAATTCTGTCGCCCGTATTCTACTGACCCATATTCTACTGAATTGACGAACGAAAGGATGCAAGACATGGTATTCGATGTAGCCGTAATTGGAGCGGGGCTAGCTGGTTTAGTGTGTGCGCGACGACTTCATCAGGCTGGATATCGAGTTGTTGTTCTCGAAAAATCGAGAGGATTAGGCGGGCGGGTCGCTACACGCCGAATTCAGGGATATCGTTTTAATCACGGCGTGCCTTATCTAGAAGCCCAGGGAGAATTATCGCAACAATTACTGAGATCTCTGGAACAGCGGGGAATTATAGTCCCCTGGAGTGGGCAAATTTATGAGCTGACCGATATGCAATCTACCAAGCCCTCCCTGATTCAGCGGTTCGATGGATCTCCCCGCTACCAAGCACATTCTGGGTTAACAGCAGTAGCAAAAGAGCTCGCCAACAATCTGGAAATTTATCGAAATCATCGAGTTCGAGCGATCGCCTTATCCGAAGACTCGTCGCATCAAGTCTGGACATTACAGATCGAAGCAGACCCCAATTCTGCGATCGCCCCTATTCAGGCAAACGCAGTTATAATGGCGATTCCAGCTCCCCAAGCGTTAGCACTAATCACCCCACTCATGTCGCTAGCCAGCATCCAAGACGTAGCCGTTACGCTAGAGTCCATTAGATTTGAGCCTTGCCTAACCGTCATGGCGGCTTATCGACCCTCTGCTATTGCTGATTGGCAAGAAAAGGCGACATCCCAGTCATTTATTCACTGTGTTGATCATCCTGATTTGAGACTTGTCACTATTGTGAGAGCAGATGATTCAGCCTCTCGCTTGTCTACCGTTACTATTCAAAGTAGCGCTGCATATGCTCGTCAGCATTTAGAACTCGCTGATTTAGAGCCGGTTGGTCGACAATTGCTTCATCAAGTGGCTGGATTTCTAGCAGATGAGCTAGACTCGCCGGATTGGTTCCAGGTTCATCGGTGGCGTTATGCGTTTTGCAGCGCGTCTTATTCAAACCCGTATCTGGCGATCGCTAATCCGCTTCCAATGGTATTTAGTGGCGACTGGTGTCAAGGATGCCAAATCGAAGATGCACTACAATCTGGCACTGAATCTGCCGCTTTCATTAACCACCACTTTCAAAATCGATCTCTCTCAGATGACACAAAAAATTGAGGTGAAGCCGAGCGTATTAACGCGCTTCACCTCATCACAAATTCATATAGCAATCCCGGATGGGTTGTGAGCGGTGATATGGACGCCGCCCGCATCACCGCTTACACACCATTCACAAGCGATTTAGGATCGCTATACAATGGTCTTATTCGAATGCCGGTAAACATTCGTAAACAATCTAAATTCTTATGCCCAATCCTGCAAGACAACCTTAATTTCGCCGTGACATATTTTGCTGGGTTTCATTATTTCCCCCGTCTTCATTGGAGTCTTGCTCATCATCTCCGGAAGAATTATTGCCCATATTGGGTGAACGTCTCCGATTAAAACGACCGCCGCTGGTGCGCTTACGGAATTTACGAGCGTATGCCTGGTTACGAAGTGCTTTCTCTTTCTTCAGGTTGCGGCGTTTAGCCATGCTTACCTCTTCAGCGTGATGGATCAATTACGTGATGAATCAATTAAGAGAGACAAGGATCTCGAGGTGCAGTACACCCAGAATCATGCCTTGGATAAATTTCTAGCCCATGAAGGTCATAGACATCAACTTTAACATAATCCTTCGAGTTGCTGCTTGAGAGCCGTTTTGACGGGGATTAGACATGCTAAGTCAATTGGCATAGTAACGATGAGATGTCGGTCGTTAGCAGTTAGCAATTAGCATTCAGTCATTAGGTTTCAATGAGGTTTCATTAATACCCCGACCGTTAGCAGCAACCGGCGGTTTGCCCGTACAGAGTCATTGCTAGCGATAGCTTATTTACAAGCGAGCCCCTCGCCTGAAATTTCAGCGATCGCATCCACAGCGCGGGCAAATACATAGTGGTTTTTCCCAAATTCTTTGGCAGAATACATGGCTTTGTCGGCGTTAGCAATCAAGTCTTCGACACTCGTGCCACTATCTGGATACATGCTGATTCCAATACTCGTTGTCATAGCAATGGTTTTTCCTTCGATTGCAAAGCTTTGAGACAGCGTATTGAGGATTTTTTGGGCAACTCGGTCAATGTGCTGAACGCTGGGAATAGCAGGCAAGATTACGACAAATTCGTCTCCGCCCAGTCGAGCCACTGTATCGCTGCTTCTGAGACAACCGGTCAGGCGTTGAGCGACCGCTTTGAGTAACAAGTCGCCCATTAAGTGCCCTTCTGTATCATTGATCAGCTTAAAGCCGTCTAAATCAAGGAACAGAATAGCGATTAGCTGTTGAGTCTGAGCTGCCCATTCGATAGCCTGTGCTAGGCGTTCGTGAAGTAGCTTTCGATTCGGTAATCCCGTCAGGGGATCATGATATGCAATGCGTCGCAGTTGGTTTTCCGTTTCTTTCAACTCCGCATTAGAGCGCACTAGCTCCGCCGCTGTCCGTCTGAGTTCTTCTTCGATCTGCTTTCGTCGAGTGATATCTCTGATTATTCCAACTAGAAATAAATTGCCAGCCGCGTCTTGATGAAGCGATCGCTTCGTTGCAATTGAATAGACTGTGCCATTGATGTCGGTAAATGTTTCTTCAACTTCATGCTCAGTGGCAGATTTGAACATTAAGTCATCCTGCTCACGCAAGACATCTGCTTGCTGTTTGGGCAAAAAATCCCGTTCTGAGCGCTCGAGCAAGTCGTCTAGAGAGCACCCAATCAGGCGGCAATATGCCTCGTTGAGAACAATCCAGTGATGCTGCTTATCTTTGACATACACTGGGTCAGGAATGGTATTGATGACCGAGTGCAGAAATTCCTTAGATTTTTTGAATTCTTCTTCAAGATGGGCAATATAGCCCGTAATGACAACTCCCGATCCCACGATGCTGAGCAAGGGAGGAACCATGGGAATCCACCAGTTTATAAGGAGCATCGTGTAACAGATGCCTGTCAGGCTGCCTCCTAGAGCAAGGACTCCGAGTGCTGACCATGCAGGCGAGCGAATCTTCCAGCACAGCCCAGCTGCTGCCAACGCCCAACCGAAAATCCACCCCCATTCCAATGGTTCTGGAAAAACTTTGATCAATCCCCGTCCTGATGTGGCTGCCGTTAAGATTTGGCTGACAAAATGAGCGTGAAGCTCTATGCCCGCTATTGGGCGTGCATCTCGTGTCAGCCCGCCACTATGTGAGGTGTAAAAAAAATGGCTCTTCCGGAATTGGCGTGGTCGACCGCTACCCCTAGTGCATCCTCAGTGAAATGCCGTTTATGGGATGATTGAGATGCCGACTGTCTAGGAGGCTGACCATGGACAACACGATTCGCATCCC
>JBNPEG010000242.1:0-29598 GCA_051117555.1 Elainellaceae cyanobacterium
AGCGATTCTCGAAACGCAAGAAGCACTCTCAAGCATCTGCTTGAATGCGCAACACTTCATTCTTCCCGCCTTGCCCAGCCTTCAAATTCGGGCCAGGCTTATTTCTGTTTAGTCTAAACTCCAGTTAGGAGTGACGCTGCTCTCCTGGGTCGAGCTTTTGCTATTGTTTGTGCTGGGAATCGAAACATTTATCTACACTGAACTGTCGAAGGGCAACGTGCAATGGCAATGAACTGGGATATTCTGAAGGCGCATTATCTTCAAGGGAATCGGGCTACCCAGTTGGACAGCCTGGCCCTTAACTTGGCGCGGATACAACTGCTGGCCCGGAGTGGGACGAATGAGTCTGTCGCCCAACATCTCGTCAGGGAGAGCCAGTTTTTCATCGAGTGGACGGTGCCCAGTACAAACCTGGAGACGGATATGCCCTTCGCGACCGAGTTGCTGGATCTCCAGCGGTTGCTCAGTCGCTGGAAGCTGAGCTGGTCAGATTTGTGGACAAACAAGAAGAACCGTCAGGAGATCGCAGCTCTGGCTCAGCAGTGGTGCGATCGCATCTATGTCCAGTGCGAGTTGTTGGCTGGATGAAGATGGATAGGTTGGAGTAAAGGGGGACGATCGCCTCACTCCATCTCCAGCCGAGACTGAGATCGCTCCTGTTGCATCGGGCTCAGCGACTGAATCTCCTGCACCTGGGCGATTGTGCCCCTGGCATACTGCTCAATCGTGTCTGCACTCACCTGCTTGACGTCTTGCTGAAAGCGGGCGTAAGGTCCCTGCTGCAATAGCGCAGCGATCGCGTCTGGGGAATCTCCCGCTTGCAGAGCGGCAGCAGTCACCTTCTGGTCAAGCTGAATTGCGGTGAGGTCGCTACCAATATGTTCTCGATACAAGTCAGGATAGCTCCAGGATTTGCCCGTCACTGCGTTGGCATATTCGACAAATCGCTGTCGCTGGATTGCCTCAACGGTGGACTGAGCGTAGTGCAGCAGTTTCGGGATAGCCAACCTCTTTTCTTCAGGAGACAAGTTCTGCGTCTGATGCTGGGTAAAGGGTCCCTGTGCCAAGAGTTGAATTACCTGCCGGGGATGGGTACCAGACTTCAGCGCTAGAGTGGCGATCGCCTGGTCGAGAGCTTGAGCTGATTGCTGCACATGAGATTGATCGCTGGCGTAGCGCTGATACAAATCAGCATAGGTCAGCCTTGTATCCCGTAAAACCATCTGAGCATAGGCGAGATACTGGTCTCGCACTTGTCGCCCCTTCTCGGTTTCGGGCGATCGCGGTGTGCTGCCAGATGCTGGGGGTGCTGCGGAGGTTGCTCCTTCCTGATTGTCGGATTTGTTCAGGTTCGTATCATCTTCTCCCTGGAAAGACGAATCAGCGTGAGGACGGCGTTTGGATTGATTTGCCTTTGGATTTGATTGAGACGAATCTGCCATCGTCACGACCTCTTCCAACTACAGCGCTTCTGCAAAGTCATCCAGAATATCATCCTCAGCGGGACTTGTCAGACTTTTAGGAGCGTCTTCGACGAGGGAAGATAGGGCGATCGCATCCCCTGTCGGTGCATGGGGAGAAACCATCTTCTCTTGGAAAACGGGACTGGCCACGGCAGAACGGGTGGGTATCTCCAGCCCAAAGGATTCGCGCAAATACTGGATTTGCTCTTCTAGACGCCAGATGGATTGCTGGGTCAATTCTCGCAGTTCGTCCTCTGAATAGTTGCCGCTGGCGCGGTAGGCAAAGGGAAGCCAAAAGGCACGAGTCGCCGTTGCCGCCTTTTCTTTGCCATTATAAGCGTTGTGAACCAACCAAGAAAAAGTGATGCCATTGGGAGAACTGCGGTCAGGTTCAAAGATGAAGCGAACGCGAGATTTGTTCGCTGATTTTTGAGTCGTTGACTTGGATGCCTCAGCGCTTCGTTTGTTCGCCATATAGTGAAGGAATTATCTTGCCTGCGATCGCCATTTTATCCGCTGAGCTTCTACACCCAGCCGATTCTAGTCCAATGGTATCGCAGATGCTGACGACAATGCTGACTTTATGCTGTCGCAGCATGGTCTTGCTGTTAAACAGCGGATACAATGCTGGTCCAAGAGTAGGATATCTATTATTTTCCGGCGTTGCTGATTAGAGGTATGAATTGGGGAGGGACAGTTCGCGTTTGTCTGATCGACAGGCTGCGCCAACGTGTAGCGTCTCTGCCAGGAGAAACCGCCCGTACAGTCATAATGCGTGATCCAAAATCATCCCTGAATTCAGCAACGCCTGTTTTCCTATTCGGGAGACTCAAACGAGATTCCGTCATACAACAAATCGATTGGACATTCGAAGTCGATGCTCCTCAGGTGGATAACATCGCCTTTAGTGTAGGGATAGTAGAGCCACATCCTGCCTTCGCCGCGACGGTAACACTCTACCGAAACCCGTTCGGACTCCACCAAAACATATTCTTGCAGGCTGGGTAGTGTTTGATAGTAGGAAAACTTTTCACCCCGGTCTTTTGCCTCAGTTCCAGGAGAAAGAACCTCCACGATGAGTTTGGGATATTGGATAAATTTACGGGCATTAAGGTCTTGCGGATCGCAACTGACCACGACATCGGGATAGTGGTAGAGACTGTTAGCGCTGACTTGCACTTTGACATCGGAGACGTTAATCCGGCAGCCGCGAGATTTTAAGTGAGGACGTAAAGCGGTGTAAAGGTTGAGCGCAATGTCATTGTGGGGAATGGTTCCACCCGTCATTGCGGTAACTTGACCATGGGCAAACTCATAGCGAATGTCCTGCCGAGGTTCCCAGTCCAGGTACTCGTCAGCGGTCATAGTAGGAGGGTGTTGGGGTGAAGTGACCATCGCTAACTCCTTGCCTCATTCTCTAGGTATCATGGCGCTTCACACGGGAGAGCTATCCATGATTCTAGCGGCGGTGTTAGGATGTGGCATTTTGAGCGTTCCCTCAAAGGAACTTGATGGTTTTTAGCTTTTCCAGGTGCAACTCCCCCATCTGCTGTATCTGCAAAACGGCGATCGCCCCTTCGTCTTTCCTTGAATCAGTTGGACGGCTAATTTCAAAGTTTGAACCGTCTTACCAAACACCTAGAACGATACAAAATTTAACGAAATAGATCTATCATCGAATACGGTTTGAAAGTACTCAAAAACTGGTAAAAAGAGCTAAAATCAGCTAACTTTTTTGGATTGAGATAAAGATTGAGATAAAGACTGCAAAGGCATGAATGCCTGTCGCCTAGGATCCTTTGCCCTCAGTGGTTTCAGAAACGACGAGAATCCGATTCGTGATCGAGCGGTCGCGGGTTCAAATCCCGCCATCGGCTTTTAAGTTAAAACGGCCATAGTTCAATTACAATGAACAGCATCGATGGACCCAGTAATGGATACTGTTAACGATACCGCTAGCCAGCTAACATCTTAGCTGCAGCAGAAATACCCACTCCTGGGCTAAAGCTGTCGTGTCCCAGGTCAGGCAATACCGCTTCTATTGCCGCAATCACTGTTAAGATGTCGCGATCGCTCACGAATCCTAAATGCCCAATACGGAATATTTTGCCTTTGAGATGGTCTTGTCCGCCCGCAATCGAGATATCAAATCGCTTTTTCAGCGCGGTTCGAATTTGGTCGGCTTCGACATTGATAGGCATGACAGCTGTCACCGCAGGGCTGGCAACGTCCTCCGAAGCAAGTAAAGACAATCCTAATGCTTGCATCGCTGCATACGTTGCTGCCTGATGACGTCGATGACGAGAGAAAATGTTTTCCAACCCTTCAGCCTGCATCATCCGTAATGCAGTTTGCAGTCCAAAAAATAGGTTAACGGGAGGAGTAAAGGGGGTGCTGTTTTTGGCGGCGTCTTTTCGATATTTGCCTAAATCTAAATAAAATCGGGGAAGTTTAGCGACTTGATATGCGGCCCAGGCCTTGGTACTCATCGAGACGAATCCAAGTCCTGGAGGAATCATGTATCCCTTTTGAGAACCTGACGCAACAACATCGAGTCCCCATTCATCAATAGGAAGGTTCACGGCACCTAGGCTCGTGACCGCATCTACGATAATTAACGCCTCACCATGGCGTTTGACATGGCGATTAATGGTTTCCAAATCATTGATGACACCAGTGGAGGTTTCACTATGAGTCACTACCACGGCTTTAATCTGTTTTTCAGTATCGGATTCCAGCAGAACACGAAACCGATCGGGATCTAACGGTTTACCCCACTCTGCGGAAATGCGCTCAACGTTGAGGCCATAGGCATCACAGATTTGAGCCCACCGATCGCCAAACTTACCGTTGCAGCCAACTAAGACGCGATCGCCCGGGCTCAATACATTAATCATTCCGGCTTCCATTGCCCCGGTTCCGCTTGCGGCTAAAATCAGCACATCATTTTGCGTCTGATGTAACCATTTCAATCCGTGAGTCACCTCTGCCATAATCTCGGTGAATTCACCGCTACGGTGACCAATGGGATGTTTTGCCATGGCCTGCAACACCCGTTCTGGAACAGGTGTCGGCCCAGGAATCATCAATAACAACTTGTCGTCCATCTGTCTGTCCTGTCCACACAAAAACAATTGAAGAAGTTAGCGTATAATACAGGATTTTATACGCTAACTCTATCGGCTAGCTGCGATCGCCCACTCGGTATTTTATGATCGCACTACTTTTTACAGTGTCGAATTTTAATTAATCAATGATTCTCGTGAGACTGAGGCCCACGGATGCGAGACGTTAAGCGACGCAGCAAAAATTCGGGTACATCAAGGGTTGCAAATTTCGGAGACGGGCTGAAGGATGCCAGACGTGAGTCTTCAGTTTCAGCCACTATGAGAAGCTGAATCATGGCTAAAAGCTCTAACAAAACCGGCTTGGCGACTGCTGCCTCCTGATCGGATTCTGATTGAGCGTTGAGCGATCGCTCGATGGCGCCTTTGAGCTGGGCAAGTCGTCGTTGATTTGCAAAATATCGGTCTTTCCAGTGTTGGATTGCAGCTTCAAATTCGCTGGCTTGACGAGCCTGAGCGAGAATCTGCTCTTGCATCTCTGCCTGATGCCGCTCTAAATCTTTGAGTCGAACTTGGCAAATTTGGTGCTCCTCTTGCAATTCTTGATACCGATGTTGCCATCGAGCTTGCGATTTAAGCTGTCTTGCTAGTTCCGTTTCGAGTTCTTCCACCTTGTTCTGAGCCAAAGCAGCATCTTGCTGAAGCGTTACGATCGTTCGGCTCTGCTCAAAACTGACTCCTTGACTGCGATGGAGCGACATTTCTAAGCTTTGCTGCTCTTGGCGACGCTCATACAACTCTAGTTTCAAACGCTCAATCGCCTGATACTGAACATAGACACATTCTTCAGCAATCTCCAGCTTATCTTGAAGGATTATCTGATCGTGAACTCTAGATCGAACATCTTCTAGGCAAGCGAGTGCCTGATCGAGTGCCTGTTCTAACTGATGGATGCGTCTATCTTTTTGCTGATTTGCATCATAAAGCTGTCGGATGTCTGCCTGAAATGGAGGTAAATGTTCATGCGGATGATAGGAGCGATCGCCATCCACACATTCACGAGGCTGAACGGAGGGCAAATCATCCGACGAATGCACACCACATGTAAGGTCTGGTTGTGACACTCGGAACCTCCCAATAGTTTTGCAGCCTTTCAATCCAGCAACAGCAATACACCCTATCCCAGGCATTCTCTAATCAGTGCTAAACCCTAAATATTAAAGCTCTAACACTGAGTCAGCACCATAACTAAACCACAATTGGGGGAGCATCGTGTATTTAGTTTGCTCTAGTCTAGCAAGACGAACCTGTCAGTTAAAGCAACTCGATATCAACCAATGGCGATCAATGGCGATCGCTCGCAGCAGATCTCAAGAGTGTCAGGCAGTTCGAGGTCATAAATTAATTTCACCAGAATTTTTAATACTCGAAGTATTAAAAATTCTGGGCGAGTCACCAGCAAAATCCTGGACAAATCATCCGCAAACTAGCGTCCTCACGTCTTGAAAAGAAAATTCATCAAATCATAACTACCTCGCACATCAATCTCTGCATATACCCTTACAGAATCAGACTTATAGAAGTCATGGTTTGACAGCTAATCACTCAACAAGGACGGGAGAGTTCTTGGTGTGCCGAGTAAAACCGCTTCTTGAAAACGGTTTTACCGAATCCTTATTAAATCACTTTAGAGCGATAATTAATTATTTATCTAAATTTTATCGACCGTACCACTGCCAAAACCGGCTGTATATCGCCTGATTGAGCCATATAAATTCGACGGCAAATAATTTTTTAGCCCAAATTTCTCAATTTTTCAAGCTTGAACACTTGATGGAAATTAAACAATTCATTATAATAAAGCCAGCAATAAAGCTTTTGAAAAGCCATTCGGGAGTGGACTGCTGACGAGTTATTTCTCTACAGTATGTGATTCGATCCCCTTGTGGCCGCGCGTTAATTGCAGATTGTTCGTTGTGATGAACGATTTGTTAGGGAACCGCCAAGAGTTGCGAGTTGGCATTTAGTCAGCTTGCTTCTTGGATGGCATAGTTTCGACAATTTGGTCAATTGTGCTCTGAAGTCGGTTTGAATTTTACGACTTAATTGACATTGGTTAGGTTGCGAGAATCTAGCTCTGAACTTTAGTTGCCATTTATTGTCTTTGGCAAGCCTTCGGTTTGCATTCAGTTTCTGCTGAGTGATCAGCAGCTCATATCTTTTGTTGTCATCTCTCGATAAGTCAGTTGGAGTCCTTCGATGCCACCCCGGTGCATTTTTACATTATTACTTACTCTCCTTATTGCTCTGCCAACCTCACTTGGTGTATTTGCAGGTTCTGCTCAAGCAGAGCTTCTTCATGAGAATCAAGTATCACTAGATTTTATTGATACAGTATTGCCCCACGAACCTTTGACGATTCCTGACTCAGTTCCTATTTCACTTGCGGTTCAATCTATTCAAATATTCAGACAGCCCACGATTGCTACGACATCTAAGCTGGAGCGATCGCTAATTAATTTATGGACAACTGCGCGCCCCGCGTTTCAGTGGATTAGGCAGCTACTCTGGATGTTTACTCGCCAGTGGTATGCGCTCATGGTGACGGGTAGCGCGTTTCACATGGAAAAGCTGTCTGTAGACCATCAAGATGATGATGGATCGGTAACGGATATGGTTGCTATTCAATAGATAAGCCCGTACGGGTTAAGCTGCAAGGTTTAGCTCGACGCATGTTAGCTCGCCTCAATTTGTCGGACTGTTGTTAATGCAGAATAGCTCACGCCCGCTGTTCCTTCTCCCGGATGAGTGCAGTCACCAACGAGCCACAGTCGATCGATAGGCGTGCGATTTGCAAAGCCAAAGGGACCGAAGGTAGAAGTCCGTTGCCCTAAGCCGCCCACTGCTCCGCGATCGCGCGCAGTGAATCGGGCGAAAGTTCGAGGTGTAGCTGATTCCTGATGAATGATATAGTCACTTGATAGGTTAAAGAATGTGCCTAATCGAGCGATCGCTTCTTGAGTGTATTTCTGCTTAAGCAGGTGGTACTCGTGCTTATCACGCGCCCACCATATGCCGGGATCAGTGAATGAAGAGGCGATGAGGGTGGCTTTTCCACTAGGAGCCCGTCCATCTCCTGGATGGCTGACCGACACAAAGAGTGAGTTGTTTTCAGCAATAGCACCTTCATAGTCGTATAGAAATTGCAGATGGGGCGGGCAGCCGTCTGGTATAGCGTTTCGATCGACACCCAGATAAATTACGAATGCACCTGACGGGGTGGGCAATTTGTCCACTCTACGCTTATATCCTGACGGAGTTTGATTCCCTAAGAGTTTGGCTAAGTTCTGAACCGTGACATTTGAAATGATATAGTCAGCGGGTTCGATCCAAACCTTGCCCGTTTTTTGATTGTGAATTTCAACCGCTCTGGCCCGATGATCCTCGGCATAGATACGCTTGACGGAGTGTCGCATCAGTAATTGGCCTCCATCTCGCTCTAGCGATTGAACGAGGCGATCGCTCAAGACTTGCATACTGCCCTGCAAATGATAAAGACCTTGCGGAGCTTGGGAAACTCCAAGTGCAGTAGCCGCATAAAGAAGAGCCGTTTCATCGGCATCAACCTGAGAATAAAGCTTAAGCTGAAGATCCAAAAACGTTTTCAACCGCTGGTCATGGTACACCCCATACGCTCGTAATACTTGTCCAACCGTCGAAAATGTGTGAGGCAGCGTTAATAGAGTATTAGGTCTAACGGCTTTAGCAAGCTGCCACACATCCCAAGCGTTGCGAGGAGGCAACACAGGATTGCGCGACTGAAACTCCCAGCTATAGCGAAACAAATCAGTCATTAATTGCCAAAACGGTTCGCTCCCCGGAAATTGATGCTGACGTTCGGCTTGCCACATCTGGGGATCACGCCAGACTCGAATCGGCTGAACCTCACCTGGCAAGTAAACTGCACATGCTGGATCGCAGGGTACGGCAGCCGGTAACTCGATATCTAATTCCGAAAATATTTGATGATGAATTCCACCGGGCTCCAGCCCTGCAACCTGAGTTGCGCCGACATCAAACGTAAATCCTTGCCGCTTGAATGTTGAAGCGCACCCACCCGGCACAATAGCTTGGTCAAAAACCATAACCTGATAACCTCGACGAGCCAATAGTGCAGCCGCCGTTAATCCGCCGATACCTGCACCAATCACAATGACTCGGTTTGGCTTATTTGAGAGTTGGGAGTGACCAGACATTCTCAAGGGATGCAGACCTGTATCTCAACAAAACTTTATGAAGTCTCTCATTTATTATATAGCCCTACGGGCTTAGGTTTGTGTGGTGAGCCCTGGAGCCCGGGAGCTCACCCACATTCAACGCCCTAACGCCTGGGCGTATGGCTATACGCCCAGGCGATTTTTGCCTCGATATGAGTTTGCCCAACATGGGCTAATCCGCTACAAACATGCAACACCGGGGATCACGTTTGGGCGATCGCATGTCCGGGATAACTGAAGAATAGAGATTCATCGATTCTGACTTATCCTGAAGACGACAATGACTTACAGCCTGAGAATGGCAGATTTGCCTTCGAGCGAGCGTCCACGCGAGAGATTGCTCAACCACGGAGCTAAAACTCTCTCGACTGCCGAATTACTAGCGATTCTCATCGGCACCGGACAGGGGGCAGGAAAGCTTTCTGCCGTGGGATTGGGACAATATATTTTGCAAAAGATTG
This sequence comes from Elainellaceae cyanobacterium, assembly GCA_051117555.1. Lineage (GTDB taxonomy): Bacteria > Cyanobacteriota > Cyanobacteriia > CAZCXK01 > CAZCXK01 > DBGGTD01. Next base: position 9,267 of record JBNPEG010000242.1, read on the forward strand.
GAGAGCATCAGCGCGATCCGCTTGCCGTACTGCGAGACATCACGCCCTATGAACTCATGCAAATACCCGGAATTGGAGAAGCTAAAGCGACCAGTATTTTGGCGGCAATTGAGCTCGGCAAGCGCGTGCTTCATACTCGACCGCTCGATCCGATCACGATCGATGATCCGTCGGTAGCCGCGGCTATTCTCAGTACCGAATTGATGTGGCAATCTCAGGAACGCTTCGCCGTCCTATTTCTAGATATTAAGCATCGTGTTCTAGGACGGCAAATTATTACCATTGGCACCGCCACAGAAACATTGGCTCATCCTCGCGATATTTTTCGAGAAGTCATTCGCCAAGGAGCAACTCGCTTTATCGTGGCGCACAATCATCCATCTGGAAATGTTGAACCGAGCACCGAGGATCTCACCCTAACTCGCCAACTCCTGACAGGATCTCAATTTCTCGGTATTCCCTTGCTCGATCACCTCATATTAGGAGATGGAAATCATTCGAGTTTGCGTCAACTGACGTCCCTCTGGGATGAATTTTCTCACGCGGAATAGCTCTGACCTGTTTCTAGATTAAGTAGGTCGGCACATTAAAGTATCAACTGGTGGCTGTTAGCAAGTAGCGTTCAGCTAAAAGCAGTCAGCAATTAGCGATTAATTTTGACCTTATAGATGGTTGCAGAGCGCCTCATCCTGACTTATACTGTAGCCTCCACTGACATATGGCACATTTTAGTTTTGGAGGAGGGGGCTATTCCTGAGCCACTAACCCTGACCGTTAGCTTGAGGGGCACTCGCGAAGTCAGGGAAAAATATCAGCTATTTCGCCTTGCCGGATTGTTGGATGCCTTTTCTGAGCCCACATTTCGCAAGGTACTCGACAAACTCATTGATGAAGGTCCATCAAATATCATTTTGGATCTCTCTCAAATTGATTTTGTCGACAGTTCTGGATTAGGTGCCCTAGTTCAGCTTGTCAAAAAAGCTCAAAATTCTGGAGGGACGCTACAAGTCGTCACAAATCCTCGAGTCACTCAAACTGTCAAATTAGTTCGGCTAGAGAAATTTTTGTCGATGCAAACCTCGGTCGAAGACGCAATCAATAATGTCAAATAGACCTTAGGTGTGGCGGATTTCTGCGGAATCTACGGAAGATTGTCTCCCTGAGCATCTGTCGGCTTGGGGGCGACATTTTTATGTATATCAATTAATATTGAGTGAGTGTCTAAGACGCAACCCTCATGCGAGTTCTTAGAGGCCGTAAAGAAACAACTTCGCGGTTTGATTGAGCCGTAGGGTGCTGTATAGCCTTTCAGGCATGGCTACGCTAAAGCGTTGGCATAACGCACCACCATGAGGTTATTTTTTAACAAGCCCTTAGGTTAGACCGTCCGATGAGGTCTATGCTGTTATAATTTCCATTTGCTAGATTTCGGAAATCAGATTGCAAGTTTGGTAAATGTTTGATTCGTTAATTATTGCCCAATCCATTGTTATTTGCAGATCATTGGCTGCTTTCTATTAAATCCTCGTTAGAGCCCGGAGACGTTCGATGCCTTTCCCCGTCAGCTCTTGCTTATGTTGGAGATGCGGTATACGAACTATATGTTCGGACGCATTATTTATTTCCGCCAAAGCGTTCTCAGTCGTATCACAATCAGGTCGTCACTCATGTTCGCGCTGAAAGTCAGGCTCAGCAACTGAGAGTCCTTGAGCCCTATTTAAACAATCATGAGCGAGAATTACTCAAGAAAGGGCGGAATGCGACCCTGAAGCGTCCTAAGCGTCTGAGCTTAGGAATTTACCAGCAAGCATCGAGTTTAGAAACATTGATTGGATACTTGTTTTTAACTGATCCCAGTCGATTAGCTGAGTTGTTCTCCAGGTTGGAGCTTGATGAAATCCCACCCACAACTGACACCTCATCGAACGAGTAAGCTCAGTAATCTCTGACCAATATCTGACAAATCTCTGACAAATAATTGATGAAATGCCTAGGCGATCGCGTATGGGATGTGAGCATGCGTGTGAGCTAGTCAATGATTATGTATCCCGAGGTGCCACATCATGGCTACAAGAAAATATCAATCTAACTCAAACGATTCGTCTCCAAACAATCCATCATCTCGAAAGCCCTCTCGCCGTGACGGGTCTAATGACCGTAAGCCAAAGTTAAAGCGCAAGATCAAGACATCTCGACCTGCTTCACTGTCTCCTGACAAGTCTCAGCGGATGAATCGCAACGCGCCTGTCAACGCGCCTGTCAAAGACCGCGAGCGAGACAGCACGCATCAGGCTCCATCAGTTTCGGAAGCGGTAGATAATGATTTAATCTACGGTCGCCATTCGGTTTTGGCAGCGCTTCAAGGCCAGCGTCCGCTTAATCGAATCTGGATTCTTAGCAAGCTTCGCTATGATCCCCGATTTCATGCTCTCGTGAACCAGGCGAAGGCAGATGGAACGGTCGTGGATGAGGTAGATTATCGGCGGTTAGATCAACTCACTCAAGCTGCTATTCATCAGGGAGTGGTCGCTCAAGTCACACCATATGCATACACCGAATTAGGAGATCTGATTGATCGAGCTAAAGCGATCGCAGAGCAGCCTGTTCTAATCGCAGCAGACAGCATCACCGATCCACATAATTTAGGCGCTATCATTCGCACGGCAGAAGCCCTGGGTGCTCAAGGGCTGGTGATCCCGCAGCGCCGAGCGGTGGGGATCACCTCAACCGTGGCTAAAGTTGCAGCGGGGGCGCTAGAAACATTTCCTGTAGCGCGGGTTGTCAATCTTAGTCAAGCCTTGGAAGAGTTAAAAAAGGCTGGATTTTGGATTTACGGTGCAGCAGCAAATGGGAGTAGCCCAATTCATAGTGTTCAGTTTGATGGCCCCGTCGTTATCGTCATCGGGTCTGAAGGAGACGGGTTGAGCTTATTGACTCAACGGTCCTGCGATGCCTTGGTTTCAGTACCTCTCAAAGGGCATACTCCCAGTCTCAATGCTTCGGTAGCAGCAGGAATGGTCTTATATGAGGTATATCGTCAACGGTGGACAAACACTCTTCATCTGGACGGTTTACAATAAATGAGCAAAACAGTATAAAGAAACTTGAATCTTCCCAAACGTAATTTAAGAACTAGTAGTTGATAGCTATCAGCGTCGGCAAAACGTTAGCAGGGACATTTAGCAGGGATCATGAAAGAACTTTGGATCAATTTACTAGAAACCCTTGGCTTGGCATGGTGGATCGAGATCGTTACGGAATCCCCAAACTGCACATACTATTTTGGACCGTTTGCTAGTAGCCAGGATGCCGAATCAGCAAAGGCTGGCTATATCCAAGATTTGGAAGGTGAGGGGGCTCAGGGAATTAGAGTGTCTATTGATCGGCACAACCCTGATGATTTGACTATCTATGAGGACGGTGGGGAATCAGGAGGGCAAAGCCGCCCTTTTCCGGCCTTTAGCGGACAGCTATAGTTTGCTCGCCTGATTGAGTGGTTTGATGGGCTTGGTGAGAGGGATTGATTGAGGTTCCTCTGCTAGGCTTTGAGTTCTTCAATCGGTAGCGATCGCCCTAACGTGCCCGTCTAATGTCCAGTGGGTTTCAAGCCAGTCATCGATGTCGGTCAAGACGCGATGCGGGATTTCCCACGGAAATAAGTGAGCAGTGTTGGGATAGCAATGCCACTGGGCGTTGAGATATTGGGCTGTTTCTAAACTTGCCTCAGCAGTGATGTGGCGATCGCGCTCTCCCATTAGCATTAGGCATGGACACTGAATCGCAGCTAAATCAGGCAGGCGGTTATATCCTTGCTGAATAGCGATCCGCAGAGCCTGGGATGCCGCCTGAGATGTTTGAAGATAGGCGGGCAAACCCTCATGAGCGAGGCGTTGATAGACAAACGGGGTGTGTTGCTGGATGAGATATCGATAGAGCGATCGCTTGCCGAATGCATCAATATTCCATTGCCAACCGGGGTTTAGCCTATTCAAGATTGAAGAAATTCCTGTGTACACATTGTCTTGCCAACTGACAGGTGGATGATTGCTTCGAGGGCGCGCCGCAGTCGCAATCAGAATTAATCCACTCACCCGATGCGGGTATCTCAGTGCCAATTCGATTGCCAGGATGCCGCCTAGAGACCATCCCAAAACGAGACAGCGATCGAGATGTTGAGCTTTGCAGAGTGCATCTAGATCGTCGAGGTGATCATCCATTGAAAAGGGGTGACGGGCGCGACTTTTTCCATATCCTCTCAGGTCTGGAGCAATCGTCTTAAATCGCTGACTTAGATGTTGAGTAAACACAGACATACTTGCCCCTGAGCCAGGATGACCATGGAGACAAAGCATGGGAATTCCATTCCCTTGAATCTCAGCTACAAGAGGAACACTATTGGAAGTCAAGTCTGGGAGACAGGATTGAGTCATTCAAACGGAATCACAAAAAGACAGCTAACGCTCACTATAGCTTCGAATCAGGACATGTTGATTGGTTGACTTGCTGGCTGACTCATCTCTCATCGGCACAACCTATGAGTACAACAAATTTTTCCATCTGTGTAGCTACAGACTTTAACCTGTCAATGTGGAGCAGTGCATTAATTTATTCTTCGAGGACTTCGAGGGAGGAGAATTCGGGAGCAGAGAGCACAAACATCGTCGTTGGTAGTCCGTCTGTCCACGCTTGGAGCTTGTCGTAGTATTCTGCAAAGTTTTCGTCTGGTGTTGCCATACCTAGAAAAATGATATCTGCATCCTGCGACGACTCGTGCAAAATCTCCTTAAAGGATCGTTCATGGGCGATTAAAACCTGCGGAATCGCTCCAATGCGCAATGACTGGTTCATTCGATCGAGATTGGTCTGGGCTTGTTGAGCCGCTAATTCGTCTGAAACAACTAGCTTTAAATAAATTTCGGCACGTCGCCAGTTGATATTAGAACGGAGCAAATATGCCAAAATCAGCATCAAGCCGCCGTTAGCATGTAAGCCTCCCCACCACACGTCAATTTGACGACGTTGATCATCCCCTTTCAGAGGATTCTCACGGAGGATTAACACATTGCGCTGGGCCCGATGCAGTTGGGTAATTAGCTGACAGTAGCGATCGCGACTCTCGGGATTTTCTGTATTACCCAGCAAGATTGTGTCGGGCATCATTGGCCCCAAACCATAAATTTCAACGAGCCGTCGCGCCCCTTCAAATGGGTCTGGTGCAGTGAGCAGCCGTACCAACGCTTGGATGCCTCGCCGTTTCAGATAGGTTTGAATGGTTTCTTCCATATCCCCTTGACGGGTCATATTTCGAGAACCGCTCGGAAGGATACTGGCTATTGTGAATAATCCCCGATTTTGTGTCAGCGCGTCTGCAAGTTCAATCAATAGCCAGCGACGAGTTGGAGTTCCAGAGAGAACGAGCATATGAGGGCGCCAGTGCTTGGAATCTTCCTGATGCCCCAACTGAAAAAGGCTGGTGCGCATCATCATCATCCAGACTCCTCGTCGCACATCTCCCCATGTAGTCTGCAATTCTCGACGCTGAAGCCAGAAATAAATCGCCAGCACGATAATGCCTGCTGCGATTGTGGCGATTGGATTGATGAGAAACATCACTGCTAGACACCCGATTGCCCCAAGCAGCGCTAATGACCAGTGCACTCGAAACAGGGGACGAAATGATGGGCTTTGCAAAAAGCCTTCAATCCCGGCTGAAACGTTTAAGACGAGATATGTGGTCAGAAAAAACATCGTCAGCACGGGGGCGATCAGATTTAAGTCTCCGATGTATACGGCTGCAATGACAATACCCAGCGTAACCGCGGTGCCAATGCGGGGTTCATCATTTGCTCCGCTGCCTTTTCCTAAAAATGACAGCCAAGAGGGTAAGACTCCATCTCGTGCCAAGGCTTGCAAGACACGGGGCGCACCTAAAATGCTGCCTAAGGCGCTAGAGAGAGTCGATCCCCAAACTCCTAGAAGAATAGCGGGTCCCCAAAGCGCAATTTGCTGCATGACTAGTGGTTCTTCGATCAGGGTTGTTGCATCGGCTCGATTTGCCAAAATAATAGGCAACACCATATATACGACATAGCCCGTACCTACCGCCGCTAGGGTTCCTGTAGGAATAGCACGAATCGGGTCACGCAAATCTCCAGACATATTGACCCCTGCCATGATCCCGGTCACGGCTGGAAAGAAAACCGCAAATACTTGCCAAAATGATTCGCCGCTCGGAGCCCCCCAAGGTTCAATCTGGGTGCCTTCAATGGGGCTGCCAAACGCGAGCGAAATCAATGAAAGAACGATCGCCGCTATGATGAAATACTGGGCGCGAATTGCAATTTTTGCAGAGGTGATTGCCAAAATAGCGACACCAATCGTGGTAATGAGGGCGACGTAGAGCTGGTTTAGACCTCCAAATGCTTCGACTACGCTTTCTGCAAACCCAATCGTATATAGCGCAACCGAAAGCGCCTGAGCAAAATAGAGTGGAATGCCGACGGCCCCACCCGTTTCGATGCCCAAGGATCGACTAATCATGTAATAAGCGCCGCCAATGCGAACAACTCGATCAGTGGCGATCGCAGAAATGGAAAGAGCCGTCAATAGAGTGATGAGTGTGGAAAGCGTCACAATCATCAAGGTGCCAAACAATCCGACGTTTCCAACCACCCATCCAAATCGCAGATACATGATCACGCCTAGGATGGTCAGAATCGAAGGGGTGAAGACTCCACCAAAGGTTCCTAATCCTGACGCTTCGGCTGGCGTAACGGGGTTTTGTGGCGGGGATGACTGTCCAAAAAATTTCATAGTGACTCGCGATTAGATGCCTCATTAGGCCGTGTTAAAGCAGTCGGTCAACTCAATGACAAGGGCTATTAAGGCACAATAATCCTTTCAGAGACATCCATTCATCCAATCTCAAATCCATGGTGTCTCACGAATAGTCAAAAGCTGCGCTCTATCCCTATCACAATTGCATCAAAGCATGTATCCACTTGCAGGATGATTCTAGTGCGAATTCCATCTCATGAGTGTTATCATTGAAATTCTTTGCTCCAGGCAGGGAGAATCTTGCCCTGCTTGCGCCCAAACAGCTTCACTCGGCTGACGTTAGGTAGATTGACCAAGTTTAATTCGCTGCGGACTAAAAGAGTCATCATTTCTATATCCGGTATGGCGTCTGCCTCAAATACAATTTGCAAACAATCCTTGTTTTGGGAGACTGATGCATATACGCCCATCAGGCGCAAGGCTCGATTAATGCGAGCGTTTAGTCGATTGGCTGCCATATCGTTGGGTCGCGCGTCGGCCTTAACTGAGGTTCTTGCTGATGGGGTTAGAAACACACTGTACCGGTTAGGGTTTTGAGGCGTGGTGACCGAAACAGGCATGGGAGATAGGGGTTTGCGCGAGGCAGATCTGTTGGAATTGGAGCAGTCCGATCGCGGTCGGTCGGGCGAGTCAGCTTGGCTGGGTAGCGACGATTCCACTGATTGGGTGATGGGTGTCATGGGTGCTGCTGTTGGTGCATCCCGCTGAGGCGATCGCCCGTAGTAGTCGTCAATCACGTTGTTGACATCGTCAGGAAGAATCATCGTCAGTTTTTCATCCGTTAGCGTTGCAACAGCCGCCAATCGGTTTGCCTGCTTTTCGACGATCCTTTCAAAAATATTACGGACTAATCGACCGTTGCCAAAGGTGCGATCGCGCTCATGATAAAGATGCGTTAGCAACTGGTGAAGTATTGCGCTGGCCTCATCCGTCATGCGGAAATGGCTATCCTGGCAGAACTTGGCAAAAATTAGCAGCAAGTCATCTGGGGTGTAGTCATCGAAATAAATATATCGATTGAAGCGCGATTTTAAGCCAGGGTTTGATTCGATAAAACTCTGCATTTCATCGGTGTAGCCGGCTACGATGACGACGACGCGATCGCGATGGTCTTCCATTCGCTTCAGCAAAACATTGATCGCCTCCTGCCCAAAATCATGACTAAGTGCCCCGTGCGGCTTGAGTGCATATGCTTCGTCAATAAACAGCACGCCATCCAAGGCCGATTTCACCAACTCATCGACTTTTTCTGATGTCTGTCCCACATATCCGGCAACCATCCCGACGCGATCGGTTTCAACCAAATGCCCCTTCTGAAGAAATCCCAGCATTTTGTAAATCTTGCCGACCAAGCGCGCCACGGTCGTCTTTCCCGTTCCCGGTGGGCCACAAAATACCGAATGGAGCGAAACTGGGGTTCGTGCCAGACCCCGTTGCGATCGCAACTGCTGCACCTTGAGAAAATTGGCTAGCGTTCTCACCTGTTCTTTGACATGATCCATGCCGATGAGTTGATTTAACTCACTTAAGACGGCTTCTGCATTTTGAATATGTGATGACGTTGCGAAGGTAAACCGCTCTTCCATTGTATTGACGACCTGGCAATCAGATATTCGGGATTGCTGATGGGTGTGTAGCATTTCCCAAACAAGCGCTAACGCTTCGATTTCGCCGGGAGTGACTCGATTGTCGATTTTGACGATGACCTGAGCAAATCGATAGAAGGCGTTAATGACTCGTTCAAATACGTTTGTCCCATACCGTTCATCGATTTGATTGAGAATGGAGGGCAATTCAAGATGCTGAAGTTCGTCGTCCGATTTGTTGTCAGTCAGCTTCAATAAAATAGCGAGAACTTGCTTTTCATAGGAGCATTGGGTTTTGGCAGAATTTCCCCATTGATTAACGACGGTGTTCCAGGTATTCGAATCGTCTTTAACTAGGGTGTAGACGATGAGATAGGCGAGGAGTTGATTCGTTCCTAGCTGACTGTTTGCGCGCCCACACAGCCTGACAATAGTTGCTAGATCGCTGAGCACCCAATCCTCAAATTCTCGACCTCGCGATAGCAACGGAGCGACAGAGTCATAGAGTAAGTTGGCTTCTCGCTTAATCTCCTTACTATTCACGGCGTTTTCTCCAAGGACTCGCTCATTAACATAGGAATAGACGGATTCAAAAAGCACCCCCATTGCGTTTAGTGGCGACGCCCAATCCAGCCAAGCCATCGGGCTAGAAACATGGAGAGCATTCCGAATGAGTCATTCAGAAATTGCTTCACTGCATTCGCTATGCCTAAATAGGTGAGCCGAATTGAAAAAATAAGACCTATACAAGTTGAGTTGAGGTGCGTATAGCCCAAGGGGCATTCAAGAAAGGCGCAGCCTTGCCGAAGGCAATAACCTAACGCCTAGAGGGGTTACGCGATCGCTAATCCATCAATCCTTTTATAACTGCCGTTCAACTATTCATCACAATTTCCCACTCATCTGGGTGATAACAGAGCCCTTTATTTGACAATTTAGAAAATGCCTTTGAAGAAACGCTTATGACATCTTCCAGTTCTCGGTTTGATCAAAATTTTGCCCGACAGATTGTGACCCTAGCGTCCATCATCAGCACGTTTGCTGTAAATGCGCTATCTAATGTCGTCCCTATCAATGGGCTCACCATTGGTGAAATATCCAACTCAGAATTTGGCGGGGTGATGATCATTCCTGCCAATTATGCGTTTGCAATTTGGGGCCTGATTTATCTCGGTCTGTTTGCGTTTGGAGCCTATCAAGTGAGCCCTGCACAGCGAGAAAATCCGCGATTGCAGCGAGGCGGATATTGGCTGGCGATCGCCTGTTTGGTTCAGATTGTGTGGGTTTTTCTGTTTCTCAATCGACTATTTTGGCTATCCGTTGTAGCGATGATAGGCATCTTGCTGTCACTGATTCGCTATTATATGCGGCTCGGGATTGGTGCCGAAAAAGTGTCTCGTCGCGATCGCGGGCTGATTGATGTGCCGATTAGCATCTATCTCGGCTGGATCTCCGTTGCCACAGTCGTCAATGTTGCGAGTGCGCTCTACAGCGTGAACTGGGCAGGATGGGGAATAAGCGAGACGGCATGGACGATGATTATGCTGCTAGTGACAACGGCGATCGCCGCTGTGATCGCCATTCGACGCGTGGACATTCCGTACATATGCGTGATCATCTGGGCATTTGTGGCGATCGCGGTGCGTCAATCCGACACGATTCCGATTGCGGTAACGGCGATCGCCACCTCTGTCATCCTCGCGCTTATCGTTTTGATTCGTCGGTTTATGACCAATCAAACTACTAAAACGAGGCAAATGAGCGCCAATAGACCCGAAATCAAATAAAAGATGCCCACCACTTTGATTTCTGACCACCCCGACAGCTCAAGGTGATGGTGAAGCGGTGCCATCTTAAAGAGGCGCTTTCCAATGCCATTTTCGTCTTTGGTGGATTTGTAGTAGCTAACTTGAGCCATCACAGACAGCGACTCTGCTAAAAAAATGCCGCTCAAGATTAGCAACCCGAATAGGCTATTGGTGAGCAGCGCAACAGCAGCCATGCAGCCGCCGATTGCCATTGAACCGGTATCTCCCATAAACACACGCGCCGGATTGTGGTTATGAGCTAAGAACCCTAGACACGCGCCACTCATACAAGCACAAACAATCATTAGATCTGTGGACGCGGGCGCCGCCAGCGCCGCTAGCCCCAAGAATGCGATCGCCCCTGTTCCACTGGCGAGCCCATCCAAGCCATCGGTCAGATTGGTTGCATTGCTCTGAGCAACCGGCACAAACGCGGCTAGACCCCAAAATAAGAACCCCAGCGGCAGCGACGCACCGAAGGGAAATGCGATCGTGGTAATGTCGGTAGGTTTGCTGACAAACAGCCATCCACAAAATGCGATCGCCACAGCAATTTGCAGCATTAGCTTCATGCGTGGCGAAATGCCTTTATTAGATTGACGGCGAATTACCTGCCAGTCATCAACCCAACCAATGCCAGCATAGGCAAGCGTTAGAGCTGATACCGCCACCACATCGGGAGAAAATCTTGACCAAAGTAGGGCAATACAGACCGCAGGAAGGACAAAAAATATCCCTCCCATCGTCGGAGTTCCTGCCTTAGCTAAATGGGCTTGAGGACCATCTTCTCGAATGAATTGACCCGTTTTGAGTGCCCGTAGCAATGGAACGACCCAATACCCTAGCCCCACCGTAATCGCGAAGCACACCCACAGAGGGATAAGCAAAGACCCTTGTATTCTCAAGACATCGTGAATCACCCAATCTAGACTCAGGGCAACGATGCTCAGAGAGGTTGCGATGGTAAAGAACAGGGTTCGACCCGAGATAGTTAGACCATTATTCGGATGAAATTTTGCATCCACAACACAATTAACTCACTCACACCACACGTAATTAAGCAAAGCTTGACATAAATCCAGATAATTCTGGAATTATAGCAATCCCAGATGGGTTTTGCGCGGTGGGGCGGGCGCCGCCCACCGCTCACACACAATTCACCAGCGATTTAGGATCGCTACATGCCGTATTTTAGTTTTCTAACTCTAGTGAATCATCATCATCGTCATCGCTGTCGTCTTCATATCCGGCATTATTTTCACCAGACATCAATTCGTTGATTTCGGCTTCATCATCTGAGTAGTCGAAATCACTTTCTTCACGAGCTAGCAGACGATTTGAGGCTTCGAGCCAGTCTAGTATGGAGGTTTCTGTCGGCTGAGGAATGATTGGGGATGGCTTTCGCCGAGGATATTCATGCAGTGCAGGATTTTGCATAGGTATTGAATGACGTTGAGTCGGTTGTAAGGATTCTTTAAATCGAGATTAGAGGAGTAGCCCGGCTGTTTACCGTAGGTATTATACGACTCTAGTAGAGGGTATTGACTCAGGAAAACAGACTGTTCCAAATTTATTCACTGAACCGTTGTTAGCGCAAACTTTTGGATTTGTCAAGATGACCCGTCGAGAGATGTCTGAAGCATCCCTCGTGGTTTATTCATCTACATATAGCAATCCCAAATGGGTTGTGAGCGGTGGGGCGGGCGGGTCCTACCCCACTACTCACAATTCACCAGCGATTTAGGATCGCTATATCTGCATATAGTGTATTAGAGGAGGCATAGGAATGGCTGACAAGTCTACCTTATTAGAAGCGATCGCTGGCAGTAATCGAGGATTGCTAGCATCTGATGTTGACCATCAGGCAATTTTAACGGCGATCGCCGAATTAGAAGCTCAAAACCCAACCCCTAGTCCGATCAATGCGGTCGATATGCTGAATGGCAATTGGAGACTGCTTTACACCACGAGCGACGATCTGTTGAGACTCGATCAAATTCCTCTGCTTAAATTAGGGCAAGTCTACCAATGTATTCGCGCCCGTGATGCCAAACTCTACAACATTGCAGAAATCGTAGGTATTCCATTTTCGGCAGGAATTTTTAGCGTCGCCGCAAGCTTTAAACCCGTTTCAGAGAAACGAGTTGATGTCAATTTTGAGCGGACCATCATTGGCTTCCAAGGATTGATGAACTATCGGAGCCCCGATGAGTTTATTCATCGTCTCGAATCTGGCGAGAAATTTACAGCGATTGACGTTGCTATTAACAATCGCGATCGCCAGGGATGGCTAGATATTACGTATTTAGATTCCAATCTTCGAATCGGACGCGGCAACGTCGGCAGCATATTTGTTTTGACGAAGGTTTAGTATCTATGCGAATGCGACTTTCTCAGGGCCATTTAGCAACCCTGGATTTGTGTCCTCGAAAGTTCCAATATACGTATCTTGACCAATACGGAACGCCCATTTCGCCCGATCAGCAATCACGATTTGAATGGGGCAACCAATTCCACGTGTTGATGCAGCAGCGAGAGCTAGAGTTGCCCATTGGCTATGCTATTTCACACGACGATCGGCACCTTCTTCAACACGTTGGCGCGTTAGTGAACTGTGCGCCCAATCTCTTTCAGGTGAAGCCTGGAAGAATTCGTCAAAGTGAGCATCGTCGTAGCCTTTTTGTTCAAGACTATTTGCTCACCGTTATTTATGATCTTGTTGTTTTAGACGATCAGCAGGCTCAAATTGTCGATTGGAAGACCTATCCTAAACCCCAAAATCGTCATCACCTCGAACAAAGCTGGCAAACCAAGCTCTATCCGTTTGTGCTAGCAGAAACCAGCAACTATGCTCCCGCCCAGATTTCTATGACGTATTGGTTTGTGCAAGCAGGTCAAGATCCAACTCCGCGTCCTCAACAGCTTCGATTTGACTACAGCACCGCTCAACACGAACAGATTCGACGTGAACTAACCGCTACACTAAATCAGCTTACAGAATGGCTAGGGAGCTATCACCACAACACATCGTTTCAAAAAATTGATGAAGCGCTCGGAGTCTGTGAACGGTGCCCTTTTGCGATCCGATGCCAACGAGGCGAGTTTAGTCACTCTGAGCGTGACGAGCACCTTCCGAGTGTGTCTGATATTCAAGAAGTAGTTCTCTAATAAAAAATACGCCTCTATTACGAGGGGGGCGATCGCGGCTCTGATCCAGACGATCTGCCCTCCCTGTTCTAATTATTTCGCCGCAAACGTTTTCAAGCGTTAACAATTCGCGTTGCAACTCTTAAGAAATATTGCTACATTTCAGATACGAATCAATTTTGTGGTAATGAGCATGAACAGGTTTTTCGGTATGATTCCAACGCCTCCTCCGATGCAGGCTCAGTCTCGTGTATATGATTTAAAAGCTCGTTTAGACTGGGGCGAACCTGCTTTGACCATCGTTGATGTCCGTGATCATAGCCAATTTAATGATCGCCACATTGTTGGCGCAATTTCGATGCCTGTGGACGAGGTGGTTGAGCGATCGCTAGATTGCCTCGAGCTTGACCGCGACTTATATGTCTATGGCGAAACAGATGATGAAACCGCAGAGGCCGCTGCCAAGCTTCGAAACGCCGGATTTATGAACGTTTCCGAAATCCGGGGTGGACTTGCCGCCTGGAAGGCAGTGGGTTATCCAATCGAATCGCTCAGCGCAAATGCTGCCTAGCGATCGCTGTGTAACTAAGTATTGTCGCTGTCTCTAATGATCAGCATCAACCCTAACACGGTTACATTAATGAGCCCCATTCATAGCGAATGGGGCTTTTGCTATTCTGATTCAGGTCTGAAGGCTTCAATTCGAAGACCCGGCGATGACTATACGCTCCCTAGACCCAGCATCGGGAAATAGCAGTATCGCCGCCCTCGCAAATATACGCTGATAGAGCTGCATTCTTTCCAGAGTGCACGAATATGCTCGACCAACTCGCCGCCTAATAAACCCACCGCATACGCGGTATAGCGATCTGGAGCCTCAATAAAGCACTGAGGAGGCTGACCCTCGATGCGGCAGATGCAAATTTTACAGGTTTCAAGTAGCGCTCTAAGCTCGGGACTGACATCCTTCAAAAATTCTTCTAGCACTATCATCCCCACTGTTGCCCCCCTTAGACGAGTGAGTGTATGCAGACTCTGGCATCAGATATAGCGATCCTAAATCGCTTGTGAATTAGAAAAATCGCCTCACTGTATCGCCCCATTGTTACGTTTGCGAGCTTGATCTGCAAACTTATATCGCAGCACACCAGAGTGTAATGAGACTTCAAGCTATGATCAATATATAGGTGGATTACGACTCTAAATCAAACCAGATAGGATACTCAGGGTTCTCGTAGTTGAGTTGGTCTCGATTAGTCAAGTCACATCCAGCTTACCAATAAGTCGTTTCCAACGCGATCGCGTTGGGGCCAGACATGCTTTAGTTCGTTAAATAATATCTGTCGCACCGTCCCCTTCTCTTCATCTTCTTGTCTAGGCGTGACTGACAACTCTATCAGAACCCTCAAATAGGTTTTATCAACGCCATTAAGGAAATCTAGATTATGAACTATAAACAACCGACCAGCAATGCCTATGTACGCTGGTTTGAGCAACTTGGCGTTCACAATGTTGAAGACGTGGGTGGCAAAAACGCCTCTCTTGGCGAGATGATTCGTGCTCTCAAAGATGAAGGTGTTAGGGTTCCCGATGGTTTTGCAACGACGGCAGATGCCTATTGGAAGTATATCGAAACCCATGATGTCAAGGCTCAAATTAAATCCCATTTAGACCAGTTAGAATCTGGGGAAAAATCCCTAGCGCAGGTTGGAAAGGCGATTCGGCGCTTGTTTTTGCAAACTCCATTCCCCGATGAGCTATCCCAATCTATTTGTGATGCATATCGAGAGTTAAGCCACCGATATGGCGTCAAGGAAGTGGATGTTGCTGTGAGAAGTAGCGCGACTGCTGAGGATTTGCCCGAAGCGAGTTTTGCTGGACAGCAAGAAACCTTTCTAAATATTTCGGGTGAAAAAGAGCTATTGGATGCGTGCCGTCGATGCTATTCGTCCCTGTTTACCAATCGAGCGATCAGCTATCGCCAAGAGAAAAACTTTGATCACATGCAGGTTGCCCTGTCGATTGGGGTTCAAAAAATGGTGCGATCTGATAAAGCAAGTTCGGGCGTCATGTTCTCAATCGATACTGAGACAGGCTTTCCTGACGTCGCGCTGATTAGTGCCGCATGGGGATTGGGTGAAACCGTCGTGCAGGGCAGCGTGAACCCTGATCAATACACGGTTTTTAAGCCATTGCTGGCTAATTCTAGTCTGTGTCCGATGGTGGATAAGGTCAAGGGCAGTAAAGAAAAGAAAATGGTCTATGCGACTGAGGGGAGTAAGACAACTGAAACCATCGAGACATCCGGGAAAGAGCGGCAAGCATTTGTTTTGAATGATGATGAGATTTTGCAACTGGCGCGCTGGGCTGCTGTAATCGAGGCGCACTATGGAAAACCGATGGATATGGAATGGGCTAAAGATGGTGACACAGGCGAACTCTTCATCGTTCAAGCTCGTCCTGAAACAGTCCAGTCTCAGCGATCGGCGGGTACGCTCAAAACGTATAAGCTAAAGGAACAGGGAGAGAAACTGCTGACTGGGCTGAGTATCGGAGATGCGATCGCCACGGGTAAGATCTGTAGAGTTCTCAGCGTCGAAGACATTGATAAGGTTAAAGACGGCAGCATCCTAGTTACAGAAATGACTGACCCCGACTGGGTTCCGGTGATGAAACGAGTAGCCGGGATCGTGACCGATTATGGGGGACGTACCTGTCATGCGGCGATCGTGAGCCGAGAATTGGGCATTCCGGCTATCGTTGGCACGGGGGACGCCACCCGCACGTTGAAAGATGGTCATGAGGTCACTGTGTCATGTGCAGAAGGTGACCAAGGCAACATCTATGACGGACTGCTAGAGTTTGAAGCGGTTGATGTCAGCCTCGAAGACATCCCTGACACACGCACCCAACTCATGATGAATATTGCCAGCCCGTCGGCAGCATTTCAGTGGTGGCGGCTTCCCACCCAAGGCATCGGGCTTGCAAGGATGGAATTTATCATCAACAACATCGTCAAGATTCATCCGATGGCGCTGGTGCATTATGACGAGCTAAGCGATCGCTCAGCCTGGAAGCAAATCCGCGATATCACCAAAGGCTACACAGACAAGCGAGCCTATTTTGTCGATCGCCTCGCGTTAGGAATTTCTAAAATTGCAGCATCCCAATATCCCGACCCGGTTATTGTTCGCATGAGCGACTTTAAGACCAATGAATATGCAAATTTGATTGGAGGTTCAGAGTTTGAACCGAAGGAAGAAAATCCGATGCTGGGGTTTCGGGGGGCATCTCGCTATTACAGCGATCGCTACCGCGAGGGATTTGCTTTAGAGTGTCAGGCCATTAAACGGGTTCGGGAAGTCATGGGGTTTGACAATGTCATCATCATGATTCCCTTCTGCCGAACGCTTGAAGAAGCAGACAAGGTTAACGAAGTACTGGCAGAAAACGGCTTAAGGCGTGGCGAGAATGGGCTGCAAGTCTATATGATGTGCGAAATTCCGTCGAATGTCGAGCTTGCGGATGAGTTCTCCAAGCGCTTTGACGGCTTTTCGATTGGCAGCAATGACCTGACCCAACTCGTGCTGGGTGTTGATCGCGATTCTGGGGAGCTGTCTCATTTATTTGACGAACGTAATCCTGCTGTCGAGCGGATGATTCAGCGACTCATCAAAACGGCTCATGAAGCCGGACGAAAGGTCGGCATTTGTGGGCAAGGGCCGAGTGACTATCCTGAATTTGCTGAATTTTTGGTGGAGCAAGGCATCGACTCGATGTCGCTGAATCCAGATAGCGTTATTCAGGTCAAACATCACGTGGCCGAGATAGAGAGTCGTTTGACGTAGTGGCATTCAGCCGTTGTCAAGCGCGATCGCCCATGTCTTGATAATGGCGATCGCCCAAGTTCTGAGAATAACGGTGTCCATCCCCCGCCGCAGATAACCTCTAAATCATACCGATTAACTTTCGGCGGTCGGTGTGCGTAGGCGTTGTTAGCTTGCGTCTGCTACTTTTGAGTAGGTTTTTTTAGTACTGGCTAAAGCTTATGGATGGTGGGTTTCGTGCCTCAACCCAATCTATGTGGTCAGCTCAACACCAACGGCTCAAATCAGCGGCAGCAGGAAAACTTGAACTCAGTACCAGATCTCTCAAATGTCCGCTGCATTTGAATAGTTAGGCTTCACCCCTGTTTAAGGAACGGAACTAGATGCATCATATAATCTCGCTTTCCAATAGGTACACCAGCCATGCGAAGAATGTCGTAAGCAGTAACCATATGAAAGTAGAAGTTTGGCATCAAGAAATCATTCACATATGCGCTACCAGACATCTCGATGTAGAGTTCCTGACCAAGATCGATGCGCGTAGTCTCACTCAACTTTTCGTCTTCGGTGTCAACATCCGAGAGCAGTTCCCTAGTATTCGTTATATGTTCGTATGCCAGCACCAGAGACGGCACTTCCGGATCTAAATTGTCCATTGGCTTGCCGTCACACCACAAAGCAAAGTTGCGTGGTTGATTGCAAGTAAAAGCGACTTGTGTACCCAACGGAAACATATCAGCCGCAATGCGCTCCTGCAGGAAAGATTCACTCCCATTGAAATGTGTCTGGGCTGAATTTAAGAGATGCTCAAGCGTTGTTAGGCGGCCTTTGAAGATAGTTTTGATCGATTCTATATTCTGACTTGACATCTTAGTGTTCTCCCGATACCTGTTTCAAAGAGTCTGGCCATGTTTAGAACTATTTTCAGCCTAACTATTAATAGGCTGAAAATGTCAGCCTAAGATCCCAATTTGGGTGGATAGGCAGAATGATTCGGCATAACACCCCAAATTTCCTGCTTATGCAGATGATTTCTGCATAGTACGCCGCTCAAGCTGAATAGCCAGAATCTTTCCGCATATCTTTAAATTCGTTACGGAGGTGAGCGAATGGTACTGTTAGTGCGATTCTCCGATGGAGAGGCTATATAGCCATTTCAGGCATGGCTGCGCTAGCGCCAACGCCTCTCAACCATCCAACCTTTCCATTATCAGCTCCACGAACCCTGTCGTATGTGATTAAAGTTTTCAGCTTCTAGTCCAGAGTTACTCACATGTAAGTACAAAGGTAAATCGGCAGTCAAAACAAACGCAGGTAATCTTGAGGCTACTGCTATTGCTATATCGGTTAATCCAAACCTATTGAACTCTGGCTCAGACACCAAGACCACAGAACTATCAGTATGCTCAGTGCACTTTCAGAGAAATTCAGCCATAGCTTCTCTTCCAAGCCGCCGTATATCATCACGCTCTTTGCCAAGTAAATTAGATATCTCAGTCATAATATATATGCGGTGTCGTAACGAGGCTGTTAAATGAATTGTTGTTTATAACATCTCCAAGTAAGTCATAATCATCTTCTACAAACGTCGAAAGAGTCTTGGCTTTTTGAATCAGTAATGAATCTTTGCCGCCAATAAACAGGAGGAGTAGCAGATTAGTATCCAGAAGAAGGATTTTGGAACGCGTCGATACCTTCATTGTATTCAAGCATCAAGTCCTGCAGGTTGCTGTTTGCGTATAAATCCCTGACGTAATCGATTGCTGTTTCAACAGCACTCTTGACACTTATGTGATCTTCTCGATTTTTCATAAATCAGGTTGAAACACTGTATTCAGGTTAGCAAGGATTAAATAGCAAGAACTAGTACAGCGATCGCACTCAGGATGTCTAGCAACCAGGATAAGCGGCTGTAAGCCACCTGTGCAATCCCACTAGAGGCTTTCAACAGTCCACTTCATTGACTTGTTAGCTGACTCTTGCCACCGATCGCCCCTCAATCACTCCGCATCTATCACTCAGCGATCGCCAAAATGGAGTTTGATCTTGAACACCGACAGATAACGTTTCGGCATGTCATCATTGAGATACGGAAGCCGTATAACGTTCTGGCTAAGCGGCTGCAAGTAACCTTTGCGACACCGACAAGTTCTAGCAACAGCCACTCCAGCCAGATTGTTGTGCTGCGCCGCTTACGCAATTATTAGGAGCCTCCCACTTCGATTACTTCCCCTGGCGAAATAGTACTCAGCACACTGCAAACATCAGGTATCAGAGGCACTAAATCTGGCAACCTATTACTGCGTGCTACAAGAACAACAACTGCTACTCCAGCTTGCTCTAAGTTCTGCTGATACCGCAAATTTTGATCTGTTGTAAGTAGAATTGTGAAGCCCTCTTGATTCATGAACCGCAACAACTCACCATTCTTTTTTCCTGACCATTCCATCTCAACAACTGTGCGTATCTTGTAATCAGTCAGTTCTCGCTTAAGGGGACGTGGGACCCATTCATCAAGCAGGATTCGCATAGGCTGTTAGCATTTCCTTTGCTAACTCAAGAGCTGCGATTGCTTGCTCACGCCGAACACTTGGAAAATGATCTAAGAATTCATCGAGCGGATCACCGGCTTTGAGATAATCGAGTAACGTTTTCACTGGCACACGAGTTCCAACAAAAACAGGGGTTCCTCCCAGGATGTCAGGGTCACTATGAATAACACGCGCTGCGGTTGTCATATCAGCTATCCAATAGCAGGAATCTCTTTGATCTTAGCCTACAACTCCTACTCAAAACGCCTATCAGAAGCGATCGCCCACATACGTTCCCAGTGCGATTCTCCGATGGAGAGGCTATAGCCCTTTAGGGCATGGCTACGCTAGCGCCAACGCCCCTCAACCACTCAACATCTCTTATTCAGTGGGGTGGGCACTGCCAGCCTTACCGCTATCCTCTATTACTTGTGAGTAGGGATTGCCTAGTTGGCTAAAGCCTATAGAGGTTGGGTTTCGTGCCTCAACCCAACCTTGTATATAAGCGGTACGCCCCTCGGATTTATCCTAAAAGCATATCGCTGAGGGGAGGACTCCGAACCCAACCTCAAGCCTCCAAGCTTGCTGTGTAGATT
>JBNPEG010000112.1:0-2973 GCA_051117555.1 Elainellaceae cyanobacterium
CAAAACCATCACTGCCCTAGAGACTGCAACTGCCATATTCGTGGATTATCTTCAACAAAATCCTGACCTCAACCATGCGGATGTCGCTTATACGTTGCAACTCGGTCGCCGGGCATTTAGCCATCGTCGAGCCGTTGTCTGCCGCGATGTTAACGATGCCATTACTGCATTTCAAGATGCCAAGCGAGTCCTAACTTACCATCAAATCCTGGGAGAACGCCCCGTCGCGTTTCTATTTCCCGGATTAGGCACCCACTATGTCAACATGGCTTGGCACCTGTATCAGGGTGAACCTACGTTTCGAGACCAGGTTGATCAGTGTTGCAACTTTCTTAAGCCTCTTTTAGGTCTGGATTTACGCGACGTATTGTATCCTGGCAAAGATCGAACCAATCTTGATGCTCAGGAGGAGATCGATCTCAATTCCCCTAATTCTCGCCTCGACTTCCGCAAACTGCTAGCTCGTGCTGAAGGACAGGCGGATACTGCAACTCAGACATTAAATCAAACTTCCCTAGCTCAACCGATTCTCTTCATCATTGAATATGCATTAGCCCAATTGTGGATGTCGTGGGGGATTTATCCTCAGGTGATGCTGGGCTATAGCATCGGTGAATATGTTGCTGCTTGCCTGGCTGGGGTCATGTCTCTAGAGGATGCCCTAACCCTAGTTACAAAAAGAGCCCAGATGATTCAGAAATTGCCAGGGGGAGCGATGCTGGCTGTTCCCCTTTCAGCGGCAGAGGTAACTCCTTTGTTAAAGGAAAATTTATTCCTTGCGGCAATTCAAGCTCCCTCTCTCTGTATCATCTCAGGCTCTACGGACGCTGTGGATGAATTGATTCAGCAGTTAACAGAAGAAGGTTTCGCCTACTGCCGCCTGCAAACCTCTCATGCATTTCATTCTAGAATGCTGGAACCGATCGCTGCTCCCTTAATCGAGCTAACTAAAACCTTCCATCTCCAGCCGCCCAAAATCCCTTACTTATCTAATGTCACAGGAACTTGGATTACAGCCGAAGAGGCGACTGATCCTGGTTACTGGGCAAAGCATATGTGCCAGCCTGTGCAGTTTGCTGAGAATATAGCAATTTTACGGCAAGAGCCAGAGCGAATTCTTATAGAAGTGGGTCCAGGAGGTACGTTGAGTCAATTAGCTGCACAACCTGATGCAGATTCATCCAATTCACAACTGGCGCTTGCCTCACTACGTCAACCGCATCAGCAACAATCAGATATTGCATTTCTGCTAAACACGCTGAGAGATCTTTGTCTTGCTGGTGTACCAATTGACTGGTCAGGATTTTATGCCTCCGAGCAACGTCGTCGACTGCATTTGCCAACTTATCCATTTGAACGCCAACGCTATTGGATTGAGCCTCCTGGTACCAATCAGTCTACATTGTTAAATAATACCCAAACTACTCAAGCTAACTTGAATAATGGAAGTAACAGAACAGAAGATGTTTCTAAAAATTTTGAGAAGATAGAAGCGTCAATACTTTCATCAGTTGGTGTATCGAGTTCCATTCCTCTCGAAGAAGAAAATGACCAACAAACTGAAATGGAAAAAGAATTAGAACAAAATGATTTCGAACAGCTAGTAGCTCAACAACTTGAAATTATATCTCAACAGTTAGACCTACTAAATCTACACAAATAATCTCATATCTAGAGCTCATTGAAACAGTGATGGTATATGTCTCAGCAAAACAAGAACATGGCAAACCGAGGAACTGATGACGACTAATTCTCAAGTGAATCAAATGTCGAGTTCTTCCCTGACGGATTTATCAACTCGTAAAATCCTAGCAGATCTGACAGGAATTGCGAGTGATGTCATGGGAGTTTGTTTATCTGAAATAGATATTCACGCCCATTTTTTGGAAATGGGGCTAGAATCCATTCAAGTCCTTCAACTCAGTGGATCTGTCAAGAAACAGTTTGGCATCAACGTTTCCCTACGTTTATTGCTTGAGAATACTCCAACGATTCACGACCTTGCTATTTATATTGCTAAACAGAGACTTCTGAAAGAGTCAGCAACAGAATCCATTTCCTATGTTGATGAATCACAACGGTCTACTAGCTCTGCAGTGAGTCAAAATAAAAAACCTTTGCCGGAAAATTCACCCAAAACATCAACTCCTAACACCGCTGTCAAGCAGCTCTTGGCACAACAGCTCCAAGTAATGGTTAAACAGCTAGACTTGTTGCGCCACAATGCTTTATCAAAGCAGCAAATATTTTCTACCTCATTGCCTCGGGAAAACCAAAATCACTCAAGCAATCGTACGAGTCCACCTAAAAGGACGATCGCTCCTCAAAAAGGGACGTTGAGTGCTCGCCAACAAAATCATTTAAGTGCATTAACTTCACGTCTGAGTCAGCGCACCAAAACATCCAAACAGCTCACCCAAATACACCGCCCCTGTCATGCTAATCCCAGAGCCGTTAGTGGGTTCAATCTTGCTACCAAGGAACTGGTATATCCAATTTACACGCAACGAGCCGCTGGGGCCAAAATTTGGGATATTGACGACAATGAGTACATTGATATGTCAATGGGGTTTGGTGCGCTTCTGTTCGGGCATTCCCCCTCGTTTGTTGTAGAAGCGATTCAACAGCAGATTCAGCAAGGGATTCAACTAGGTCCCCAATCACGCCTAGCGGGTAACGTTGCTGAGTTAATCTGTGAGTTGACCGGGCAAGAACGGGTTGCTTTTTGCAATTCTGGCAAAGATGCTGTGGAAGGAGCCATCCGAATTGCACGTACCGTCACTGGACGTTCCAAGATTGCTTTTTTCACTGGCTCATTTCATGGCAATTTGGCTGATGTGTTAGCGACGGGGCTTCCGAGTCGAGATAGAAAACCAGATTCTGTACCCAATGCACCGGGACTCGCGTCATATAATGCTGATCACGCCAGCATTTTAGACTATGGAAATACTCAATCTTTTAACATACTGAAAG
>JBNPEG010000073.1:0-2941 GCA_051117555.1 Elainellaceae cyanobacterium
TCGCATGTGCAAGAAATTCAAGTCGGTTAAGTTGCTATTTGGACTGGTAACGCATTTGCAAACCTTCGCTTTTCCTAAAGCATTCATGTACGGTTATTGTTCATGTCCTATTTGAGAACGGTATAAGTAACATAATCCCTTCGTTATTAATGAATATGCTTGGAAAAAAGCTTGTTCTGAATCATCTCTGAAGAATTTTTGCAACGCTCGATTCTCCGAAATATTTATGGCAATCTCTTGATGTGATATAGCTTCTCTAATCTTACCTATAATTCGATTTGCATCACATAAATACCCGTAAAGCCTAATCAATTTTTTGGGTGATTCGATATCATTGATAATTTCTTCCACTGCCACGATGATATGATTCGTTAATCCCATTCTGTAAAACGAATCACCCAAAGTCAAAGTTTCTCCTAGCTTATTCTTCCTCGTTTTTAAGAGTACATCACTTGCCATTTCTAGACTGCACGCACTTAAATAATGGTGATAACTTTCAAAGGCTTTAAGAGCATCATTTGTAGAGCTGATCTTCTGAACATTATCTGTCCAGAAAGTCGCAGCCTTATGATTTGAGATTTCCCAGCTTAAGCCTCTGCTCAGCTTCAAGACTGCTTCCATTCGAATTACTGGATGCAACCAATATTCTCCATTCTCAGATTCGATCAAAGACCGATCGCCCAATGCTTTAATCACCCTTCGATGCCGATTCTCCGATACATCCCAAAGCAAACAGAAAAGTCCTTCAATCGGAACTGTTGGCACATCCTGATAGCGATAGCACCCCATGCGACACAACAACTTATAGGCATCCAGATTAAGCTGCTCCAACCGATCAAACTGCTGCTTGACCAAATCTTCCAAATCACGCTCGATAAACAAGTCATCCTGATTGGCGTCCCAATACGCCTCAACATTTCCCTCGAAATCCTCAACGATCGCCCCGCTGATAATCTCCATTGCCTTGGCATTACCCCCATAG
This sequence comes from Elainellaceae cyanobacterium, assembly GCA_051117555.1. Lineage (GTDB taxonomy): Bacteria > Cyanobacteriota > Cyanobacteriia > CAZCXK01 > CAZCXK01 > DBGGTD01. The sequence goes on from JBNPEG010000073.1 coordinate 983, forward strand.
GCACTGTGCAGCGCTGTCAAAGCTGAGCTATCTGCCGCAAGCTCCCGGCTTTGAAAAAATTCCTTCCAGGCTGAAACGTCCAGACTTTTGAGCAGATAAGTTTGCGCCGTGACGCTCGACTCACTCAGCCGTTCGCGACTCGTCACAATCGTAGTAGACTGCACCGACGGGTCAGCCAAAATTCGCAATACTTCCACATAGCGACGGTGCGGTTCAATAAACTTGCCTGCCGAATCCAGCGCAGGTTCTAAATTATCAATGAGGATGCCAATGGGCTCATTCTGAAGTTTGCGCTTGAGGCGATCGCACGACACAATAAACTCCCGCCCCGGTTCCTCCCCCAACTGTCGCAGCTTCTCTTCTAGCAGGCTTTCAATAGAAGCAATATCCTTCGTTTCTTTTGCAATCGGAAACTCCAGAAACGAGTCAAATTCCTGGTTCAGAAACCGCCGAGCCAGAGTCGTCTTCCCGACTCCTCCTCGTGCTTGAATGACAATAATCTTAGTGTTGCGATTCACCAACTCCGTCAAATCGGCGATTGCCTCCTCCCTCCCAACAAAATTTGGGTCGCTCTGAGGCAACGTTGCTTGAACAGCAGAAATATAGTCCTGATTCGTCAGCGTTAATCCAAAGGTCGTAAAACAGCGGTCCAGCGATCGCCGGTCTGTTCCCTGGCGATCCAGTACTTTCTTTACTGTTTCAGGATCAAGCCCTGTTAATTCCCCCAGCTTTTCCAGAGAGTACTTCGCAGCCGCATTTTCATCGCGTTCCCGCTGCCGAATCTGTTCCTTGAGCATCTTCAAGGCGTCTGTGGTGAGAACTTTTGCCCGATTTCGCGTTTGCTTTGCCATCGGTGTCAGGGGAATTCACTCTGGTTAATTCATATTGTGACGAACTTCCCGAAGATAAGCATCCGTGTCGCGATTTTTGGCACTGCTGCAAAAAGGAATGTAGAGCGATCGCCCGACACAATACACTCTCATCAGAATCAGCACGCTCACACTTAACACAACAATCTGATCACTCCTCATAAGTAGGAAGGTGTAATCAAATATAAGATGATGTAGGTTGGTGTTGAGCAGCGCGTATAGCCCAAGGGGCATAAAAGAAACGCGAAGCGTCTCCGCAGGAGTTAACCCAACACTGGCAATGGTTCTGATGGGTTACGCTAGCGCTTTAGCGAAGCCATGCCCGAAGGGCTATACCCATCCTACGGCAGAATAAGGCTTTCAAGAGTTTTGTCAGTCAACGAGGGCGCGGAGTGTCCAGAGGAATTATAGTTGGCGATTCAAGCGGCCAGTGAAAATCAGGAGAGATAACATGCAAGCCTATAAGCTCAAAGGAACGATCGATCAATCAGGTCATTTAATTATCACAGAATCGATTGAAATGCCTGCCGGTGAGGTAGAGGTCATTATTTTGCGACCCAATCAAGTTCCAACCGAGCAGGTTTTAGCTTCTGAAGCACCTAAAAAGCGAGAATACAAAGTTCAAGCGCTCAAGGACTTACTGGAAAATGCACCACCTACCCCTCCAGACTTTGATCCGGATCAAGCTAAATGGGAGTATTTGAAAGAGAAGCATAACCTGTGAAAATCCTCATCGATACCAACATCATTGTGGATGTCGCTCTCGATCGCGATCCCTTCTTCACCCAAAGTGAACAGGTTGTGCTTTTCGCAGAGCTGAAACAGATAGAAGGTTACATTTCTGCCTCAACCTTTAGCGATCTCTACTACGTCGTCCGCAAAACCAAAGGCAAAGATTGGACACTTCAATTTCTGCAACGAATGGCGACAATTTTTCAAGTCGCAACTATCGATCAAGCCGTCATCTGGCGTTGCTGAATAAGGGTATGAATCTATGCTGGGACAGGCACTTCCCCAAATCTGAGGTAGTGCAGTAGCAAACGGATAGAGTGCTTCAGCATATTCACGCACTTGGAATAGCACAATGTCT
>JBNPEG010000143.1:0-28936 GCA_051117555.1 Elainellaceae cyanobacterium
AGTGCTAGAAGCCGCTTTGGCAGATGTTTTAGTGACACTGTTGTTAGCCGATATCGAACGAAAACGTTCCTTGTTGCAACAGCAGGGAATTGAAGTTCAAATTACCAGGTGCAAGATATGAGTATACCCAACAGCACCCTACAAATAAACTTGACTGCTTTGACCCTTGACCTCCCGCAATACAACCTATGGCGAGGACAAGTCGGAACAGTCGTTGAAACCTTAGCCAACGACACAGCATTTGAAGTTGAATTTAGCGATCGCAGCGGACGCCCCTACGAATCATTAGGACTGCGCCCCAATCCAATCAATGTGATCAACTATGAAGAAAAATCGCTATCATGAAGTATGAGTAGTTGAATGGACAGGCAAACGCTCAGACCCATGGGTGATCTTAAGCAGTTAATTTTTCTGCCTTCAATTCGATCGCCACAATCAGGTCAAAGACTTTGGGAATCATGTTAGGCGAGAAAGGTTGCATCCTCGATACGCTTCGGAGCCCCATATTCCCCTGATTTTAGGTAGAAAAAAGTTAGGTATAGGGTTATGGCAGATTCGAAACAGCGAGAAGCATATCAGAATAGAATTCAGGCTGAGTTAGATGCGCTGATCGAAAAAGCTGAAGTACTCAATTCCAAACCTGTACCAGCCGACAAGGATGAGAAGATTCAACACTACTACCGATTAGAGATTCTGAACGGCAAGCAGAAAGTTTTGAAAGAGAAACTGGAAGAGCTCCAAGATGCCAGTGAAAGCGCGTGGGACAGCCTCCGTGCAGGATTTGAAATAATTTGGGACGATTTCCGAGAAACATTTAATACGCTAGTTTCTGAAATCGAAGCGGATGCAAAGTAATCGTATGTTTTATGTGAGTCAGGGACACGCAAAGTTCAGTCTCTAGATTGATTCACATGTTTGCATATTCAGACTATTGTTGCAGATGATCTAACTTCATCTAGCGTAGGTTCTTGACGATGAAACGCAACATAGTAAAACGATTATCGAATTGGTGTTTGGTTCCGATTGCGTGCCTAGCCTTATTGGCATGGGGATTACCAGGGATCTCGTTTCAGGGGGATGCTCTGGCGATCGCTGGAACTATAAACTATCAGTCTCAATTTCGAGTTGCTCAAACTGGATTGAGTGAACAGGTTCAAGGAAAAGCGGAAGAGGCACTGGGAAAAGCTCAGCAAGAACTCGGTAAAGCAACCGGACAGGCTAAAGGCGCAGCCAACCAGGTTCAAGGGGAAGCTCAGAAAGCTAAAGGATCAATTCAAAGAAAAGCTGGAGAGATGACTGGGCAGATGGAGGGAGCTGCCAACCAGGTTCAGGGGGAAGCTCAGAAAGTCAAAGGATCGGTTCAGAGAGAAGCTGGAAAGATGACTGGGCAGATGGAAGGAGCCGCTAATCAAGCCCAAGGTAAGCTGAAGCAAAGCGTTGGCGAAGCAAAGTCTGCTGCGGAGGAAGCGGGCGATGAGATAGAAGATACGACTGAAAGCTTTGTCGATCAAGTCAAAGACTTCTTTCAGCAGTAGTGCATTCTCAGCAGTACGCTCAATAGTAGTCTCAAAATAATATTTCCAGTCGGAATACTTCCAATTGGCATGATTATGATCAGAGTAAAGAAACTACTTCACGGGTTTGATTGAGTCGTAGGGTGCTGTATAGCCTTTCAGGCATGGCTCGCTAAAGCGTCAGCGTAACGCACCCCCATGAGCTTTTTTAACTAGATTACTGGGGGTTGCGTCGGCACGTAAGAAACAGGATTTTATTAGGTATAAACTGCTATGGATATACTTCGTATTATCGTGGCAATACTCTTGCCTCCTCTCGGTGTTTTCCTACAAGTTGGCATTGGTCCTCAGTTTTGGATTAACATTCTGCTGACATTATTGGGCTACCTTCCTGGCATCATTCATGCTATCTGGATTATTGCAAGGCGCTAATACTGTTTGGCAAAAATAGGCCAACCATTTAAGTGCGGGTATCGTGCCCGCGACGTGAGCGTCTCGCTCACACTACGGGTATGAAACTTCCGCCATCTTGTGCTAGCGACTTTGGCTTCCAACGGCATGTTCTCTCGTGTTCTCTCATGTAGAGGCGCTGTGCGCCTGAACTGTAACTCTCGATGGAGGCGATTTATCAAACGTGCTCAGCGTGAATAATCGCCTCGATTGAGAGTCATCCAGGCATCTAAACTCGGTTGGGGAATGAGGGTTATTCAATCCAGTTTTTTGCCCGCCCAACGGCTTTGATCCAGGTAGAAAAGTTTTCTTGGGCTTGTTCAGATCCACTGCCGGGTTCAAACACGCGATCGATTTTTCGGCCTTGAATCAGACTGTCATAATTGTCCCAAAATCCGGATGCCAACCCTGCCCCAAAGGCTGCCCCTTGAGCAGTCGCATCGAGTACTGCGGGTCGCTCAATCGGAATCCCGAGCGCATCGGCTTGAAACTGCATGAGAAAATTATTTTGACAGGCTCCGCCATCGACTTTGAGCAGCCCAATTTTGGTGCCGCTATCATCATTGACCGCATCAACGACTTCTTTCACCTCATAGGCGATCGCCTCTAGCACAGCACGCACCATATGATCCCGCTGAGTTCCCCCTGTGATACCTAGAAATGTCCCTCGTGCATTCATATCCCAGTGGGGCGCGCCTAGGCCACTCAATGCGGGCACAAAATATACGCCGCCATTATCGGGTACTTTCTCAGCCATGGGCTCTGTGTCTGCCGCCGTGGTGATGATGCGAATGCCATCTCTGAGCCATTGAACACAGGCTCCAGCCGTGAACATGCTGCCCTCCAGAGCATATCCAACCTTTGGCGAACCATTTCCAGTTGCCTCAGACCAGGCAATGGTCGAGAGGAGTTGATTGTGCGATCGCGTCACGCCTGGCCCTGTATGCGAGACCAAGAATGCCCCGGTGCCGTATGTGCATTTCAACAACCCTGGGCGATTGCAGCCATGAGCAAACAGTGCTGCCTGTTGGTCGCCGAAGATTGCCATAATCGGAACTTCAGCCCCTACAATGCTGGAATCGGTATAGCCAAAATGCCCCAAACTCGGACGAATTTCTGGCATCAAATGGGGAGGAATTCCAAATAGATCAAGCAGCTTTTTGTCCCACTCACGAGATGCCAGATTCAGCAACATCGTCCGACTGGCATTGCTGTCGTCCGTTGCATGAACCTTTCGCCCGGTGAGGTTCCATAACACCCAAGAATCAATGGTGCCTGCTAGCACATTATCAAAATCGATGGGAGGATCTTGCTGCTCCTGCTGTACCCGGTCTAACAACCAAGACAGTTTGCTAGCTGAAAAGTAAGCGTCTAACACGAGCCCGGTGCGCTCGGCAATATCGTCTGCAAACCCTTTTTGCCGCAGCTCATTGCAGAGGGGGGCTGTGCGACGGTCTTGCCACACGATGGCGTTGTGCAACGGTCGTCCGGTGTCTTTATCCCAAAGCAGACAGGTTTCTCGTTGCACTGTTAGACCAATCGCAGCAATCTGAGACGGCTGAATATTCGCCTTGTGAATTGCAGCTTGAATTGCCCAGCTCGTATCTTCCCAAATTTCGCGGGGGTCGTGTTCCAGCCAACCCGGTTGGGGATAATATTGTGTTAATTCTTTGTAGGCTTGACCTGCAATCTCACCAGATTGATCAAATAGAATGGCACGATTCCCCGTCGTGCCCAGATCAAGCGCCAAAATATATTGTTGATCACTCATAACTTTAAAACGTCTTCCTCTAGATTGGGGATCAGTTAGTTCAGTCTAATATTGCAGATTAGCCTGTGAGAGGAACGCAGCAATCTCACGTTTGGCTTATCTTTATCTTCTAGAACGATTGTTTTAAGCGTCTCGGTCGCGTTTGTGAATGCTGAAACTGTTGACTACACGCGCGTTTGAGCATCTGAAAAGAATATCGAGACGTGCAAATTTATTGCAAATTTATTGCAAAACTTAAATTGGATTTGAGATGATGATGCAGAACGTTAAGGAAATTCGAAGATTTGCTGAAATGGGCGATCGCTCTGAGGCAATTTCTTGAGCTTTTATTTCAATGTGTTAGCTTTTTAGCTAGGTGGCTTAGTTTTTAGAACTAGAACAATTGCCTCTCAATGTGCATTTCCTAAGTTGCGCTAGCTATGTAATGAAACGATTTGCGCAGTTTTAAAACCCTGCAATTGAGTTAGTAGTTCGCAGGTTTTTTGTGAGTAACCGTCAACATTTTCTCAGAACAGAAGAGCAGACTATGGGGAATAAGCAAACTATTCAAGATCAGACCTACGATCTGATCGTGATCGGTGGAGGTATTAATGGTGCTGGCGTTGCGCGAGATGCGGCACTACGCGGATTAAAAACAATCTTGATTGAAAAAGGCGACTTCTGTGGAGGCACTACCAGTTGGTCAACCCGGTTAATTCACGGGGGGTTGCGCTATTTGGAGTATTTCGAGTTTGCTCTGGTGCGTGAATCGCTGCGAGAACGGGAGATTTTGCTGCACACTGCTCCCCATTTGGTGAATCCGCTGCTCCTCACAATTCCAGTGTATGGCGATCGCTCTCGTCCCTACTGGAAAATTCAGGCAGGAATGATTCTTTACGACATTTTCAGCTACGACAAAACGCTGCCCCCCTATCGGATGTTGTCGAAGAAAAAGTTTCAGCAGGTATTTCGGCATGTTGACCCCGATCGCCTTTCCGGAGGGGCTCAATATTATGACGGTCAGGTTGCCTACGCTGAGCGGTTGGCACTCGAAAACATCCTGTCAGCCGAGGCCGCAGGCGCAACCGTCTTGAATTATACAGAAGCCACTCAACTGCATCGTAAGGGCAAGCAGATTGAATCGGTTACCTGCAAAGACGTCTTGTCGGGTGACGAATTTACAGTGCGAGGCAGTGACAAGGTCGTTGTAGTCAACACAGCAGGTCCCTGGGTTGATGAAGTATTGCACCGGGGCTATACGAATGGCTCCAAGGCTCCGATTAGCGACACGCCAAAAATTGGTGGCACCAAAGGCAGTCACATCATCGTAGAGCCATTCCCAGGTGCGCCCAGCGACTCTGCGCTCTATGTCGAAGCCAAGTCTGACGGTCGTCCCTTCTTTATCGTGCCCTGGCTAGGTATGACGCTAATCGGCACGACCGACCTCCGCTATAGCGGCGATTTGGACGATATTAAAGCCGATAATGATGAGATCGACTATCTCATTAAAGAAACCAATAGCATCATCCCCACGGCGCAGCTTACTCGTGATGATGTGAAATTTACCTATTCGGGAGTCCGCCCATTACCGAATGCAGAGGGCAAGAAACCGAGTAGCATTACTCGAAGCCATATTCTCTTTGATCACACCCCAGACGGCGCGAATAATCTGATTTCTCTGATTGGGGGCAAAATCACCACCTATCGCCAAGTCGGAGAAGAAATGGTGGATTTGGTTTATAAAAAGCAGGGGAAATCGGCACCGGATTGCCCGACCCGGCGCAAAGCCTTGCCAGGAGCTATCCTGCCTAGCGACAAGCGCATGCAGCAAGCGGCCCAAACTTATCAAGACCGTCTCTCGATTGCAACCATCGGGCATCTATTTTCTGTCTATGGGGCTCGTGCAACGGAGGTCTTAGCCCTGATTGACGCAGAACCAGAATTGGCAGAGGCGATCGCCCCGCCAGTGCTTGATATCAAGGCGCAGATTGTCTTTGCAGTCGAATCAGAATATGCTCGCACCATTGCCGATATTACCCGCCGCCGCACTAGCCTCGCCATGCGAACCGACTATGGATTTAAGGCACTGCCTGCCATTATCGAAACGCTGGAGAAACATTGCGGATGGAGCCATTCGAAAATTGAGAAGCAGGTCGACTATTATCGACACTTTATGGAAGCAAACTGCATCCCTGACTATGCCGTCAGTCAGTACAAAGACGAGTATGCTCAGGTCGCTGTCCGGTAACGGCTCGGTTTAGCCGTGTTAATTCAAGACATAATTTCCGTACGATCAGGGCGCTGACCGTACGGAAATTTGTTAGATTCAATAGTTTCGTTGGGTGCCCAACTCAATCTTGAAGGCGAATAAACACCACGCCTCGGCGCATATTGGCTTTACTTCCATACCCGCTGACGGTAATCGATCGCCAATGGTCGAAAAAGGGTTTACCGACGGCTTCGACAATCCCGGTTAGGGGGAGTCGCTGCTTTACAGCGTCGCGAATGGATGTCCAATCTACGTAAAGATAACCATCATTAGAGTTGGCAATCGGGGCGATCGCCTGCTGGAATTCATCAGAACTCAGAATAGAATCATCGGATGCGCCAAGGGCTTGATTCATCGCATCGACGGAGGTTGCAAAAATCTCATAGCGTCCCACGCTTGTATGCACTCCCTGCACGTCTGCTGAAAGTGCCACCGTGCCTTGAGCCTTTGACCTCCGGGATGATGCGGGCATGGCTGCGGAGAGTTGTGTCCAGGCGACAACCTCTTGCTCATCTAGCATAATTGGCCCGACGCTCAATCCTTGCCGTTTGGCGATCGCATCAAGCTGATCAATCCCTTTCGTTGCATCCGCTGATTTTTCTGCTACAAAAATCCAGTCTGGCTCTGCTTGATCGGGGCGCGGCATGAGGGCGATCGCATATTCACGCGTGACCCACCGAAAAACGTCCTTGGAGACATTCAGGTTCCACCGATCTTGGAGCCCGTTCAAGACCTGATTCACAAAACCTGACACGCGATTGCCATCGCTCAATTCGTCTGAGAGTTGTGTCCAGAAACTCTGTAAATCGACGCTGGATGCAACAACCGGGCTGATGGACGGAATAAACTGCAACGCCCCTGCCGGACGCGATAATACAGGTCTAGAGGCGGTGAGAGTTTCGTCTGGAGCGGTGAGCAATGCTGTTTCACCGACGATGCCGCGTCGATCAAGCTGCAACGCGACCACCAAACTGTCATAGGTTCCAGCAGCGGCGCCGTCCGGCAGCGGGGTGTCAGTTGAGGTGCCGAGCCAGGTTGCGAGCTCAGGCAGGTTGATCACCGTTAACCCAATTCCCGATGATGGCAAATTTTGGAGTGAATTTTGATACCTCGAACTGCTGGTGAGATTGAGTCCGGGAGCCTGTACGTTCGTGATGGCATCCCGCAATACTTTGGGATGATTCGCAAACAAAATGAAGCGATCGCCCACGACAGCGCTAGATAGAGTCGGAATTGGGGTTAACGTAGAAGGGGGAGGAGATTGAGAATCAACAGAAGACAGTTGGGGAGACTCAGCATAGATGAGCTTGACGCCTGAATATTGCTCAAATACGAGATTTTTCCCAGAAACGGCGCGTTTTTGCCAGAATAACTGCAAGAACTCCCGCGATCGATTTGGATCTTGCGTTGCAACGGCCAACAAATAGCCAGGTTGTAACCCATTATCTCGATTGCGATCGAGATCAGACGCCGTAACAGCAAAGGTAACCTCATCCCCCAGCCACGGCTGGATGTCGTCGGCATACGTGAGCCCAGTGGGCGCCAGGATGCTTTTCTCAAGCTGGGCGAGTTCTGCGCGTGCCCGCCGTCGTTGCCCAGCAGGAGCGGCTGCCACCCGAAACGTCTCTAAACTCTCTGCACTAACCAGCAACGATGCCATGATCGGAGCCTGCTTTGGCACAAAAATCGCGGCTTCTGGCTGAAGTTGGGTAGCCGCTTGAGCCAACGAAAGCGAACTTTTTGAGCGCAATCCCAAAAAGCCTCCCGCCCCAACCAGCAGCAGCACCAAAACACCGACCATTAGAATAGTGAAAAAAGAACGGAACTTCATTGGAGAATTTCAGCGGAAGAGCAGTTCAGTCTAGACATGAAACAATGTAGGGCAGCGCGTCGATGTTCGGTTAATTTCCCTAAATCCGTGTTTATCACAGACAACCCGACGGCATACGCAGCTAAACAATGGATGACGGCATGACCTGTCAATCAGAATGCCTAACCGTTTCTCGCGTATCGTGATTAGATATGCACATTGTCAAAACTTAGTTTAGTACTGTAAGTGACCGAGCAAAGAGGACTGACAGAATATTGAGACGATTTAATACGTTTTCTATCATCCCTGTCCTTCTGCTCAAACAAATCAGAGACGATTGAGTCAATCTGGTGCTTGGTCAAGAAGCATTCATCTGAAACCTGCACGAAAAAAATGATGGTATTTTGATGCAATGGATGATCTTGAGCAATGTTATAAAGTGCTTGACCTAGAGCCTGGTGTGTCGATGGACGAAATCAACCAGGCATATAAAGACTTGGTCTTCATCTGGCATCCCGACCGCATTCCTAAAGATAATGTCAGGCTCCAGCAAAAAGCCCAAGAGAAGTTAAAAGAAATCAACCAGGCGAGAGATCGGCTGCGATCGCATCGGCAAAACGGGCAAACCCAGACGGGGCGACCGGAGTCTCGATCCTCGTCTTCAAATGGGCGATCGCAATCATCTGCATCCCAATCAAAAAATACCTATTCATCGTCATCGTCATCGTCATCGAGTCAGTCTCGATATGCATCGGGGCGTTCTCGCTATTCGGCCTATCGTCCGCCTCCACGACCGGGGTATCACTATCGTTATGAGCCACCGCCCAAATCTAAGCCCTCTCCGTCCCCACCCCGCTATACGAGTCCTCCCCCATCTTCCCAGACTCACCAACACGCGTCCTATCGCCCGTTTACTGAGACGCCAACGCCACCCCGCTGGCAAACACCTGACCTAAGCGGAGTCGATCTGAGCGGCAAAAACTTGAGCGAGAAAGACTTCTCAGGACGCAACCTGAGCAGCGCAAATTTGAGCGATGCCAACTTGAGTGACGCCTTTTTGCATAAAGTCAATCTCAATCGTGCCAATCTGCGTCGAGCCAACTTGTTTCGAGCCAATCTGCTCCAGGCAAACCTGAGCCATGCCAACTTGCGTGAAGCGAACTTAGTGGGCGCAGATTTCAGCGGCGCCAATCTCAGCGGCGCCGACCTGAGCGGCGCAAAAATTGGCGTACCCGGTAAAGTTATGGTGAAACTCACAGGAACCCTCTTGACGGGGACTATCATGCCAGATGGTACGATCCACGAATAACGACTCACGCATCCCTGCCTGTGGCGAGTCATCCGGAAATCTACAGGTAATACGTTTCCAGCTTGGTGGAACCTTTGCTAGCCTTTTTTGCTAGCCTTGTTAGAGATAGCCAGACCTCATGAGTTCTTGTAACGTTTCTTAAATCAATGTCTTTTAGCTCATCCGTTGATCACATTACTGTTGACGAATTAGCAGCTCACTTGGCAGACGCGTCAGTCTCGTTGCAGCTTGTGGATGTGCGAGAACCCGAAGAGTTGGCGATCGCTCACATTGATGGGTTCATCAATCTGCCCCTCAGCCAGTTTGCGGAGTGGTCAGGGGATATTCGTACCCACCTCAATCCCGATGCTGAGATTGTTGTCATGTGCCATCACGGGATGCGGTCTGCCCAGATGTGCCAATGGTTAGCCAATCAAGGGTTTACCCATGTGAAAAACCTAACGGGTGGAATCGATGCCTACTCACTTACGATTGACTCCAGCGTTCCCAGGTATTGAGGGCTACTCCAGTTAGATAATCCACTTAGTTACAGTACGACATAGCATCTGTACCCGATTTGTAAGCGTTTTTATCCCTGATTCAGAGTTTAGAAAATTCTATGAAGGTAAAGCTGAATGAGCGTCAACAGCAAGTCCTTGGAGCAACGGTGCGCCATTATGTTGCAACAGCTCGCCCCGTTGGCTCTGAAGCCCTGATTGAGGAATTTATTCCCCGAGTCAGTTCGGCCACGATTCGCAATGCGATGGGGCGACTCGAAAAAGTGGGACTCCTTTATCAGCCTCACACATCAGCAGGACGGGTACCATCTGACTCAGGCTATCGAATTTATGTGGACCAACTGATTACGCCGTCGGATTCATTGGCTCGTCGGGTTGACCATATTTTTTCGGAACAGTTGAACTGGGAACGATGGAGCTTAGAAGCAGCCCTGCGAGGAGCCGCTCAAATCCTATCGGGTATCAGCGGCTATATTGCTCTAATTACCATGCCCCAGACTCATGCTAGGGCAGAGCTTCGCCACCTCCAGCTTCTCCAGATCGATCCGGGGCGGCTGATGCTAATCGTAGTGCTGGACTCGTATGAACCCCACTCCATCACTCTAGATCTGCCTGACGTAGTGCGAGACGAGCATGCCGATGCGGAAATCGTTGAGCAAGAACTCCAAATTCTTTCCAATTTCCTGAATCATCATCTCCGGGGGCGATCGCTCAAAGAAATCACCACCCTCGACTGGAGTGAACTCGGACGAGAACTTGAGCGATATGCTGACTTGCTCCGCACGTCGCTGACTGAGCTCGGGCAGCGCAGCCAAAATTCGATTTCAACCCAGATTTTGATCAGCGGCATTGCTGAAGTGCTGCGACGGCATCCTGAGTTCTCTGAGCTGCAACAGGTACAAACGCTGATTCAATTCCTAGAGCAAGAACCCGATCAGCTCTGGCCGCTCATTTTTGAAGCCGATGAATCAGAATTGGGGGGAAGTAAGGTGACTGTACGGATTGGGTCAGAGAATCCCTTAGAACCCATTCAAACGTGCGCCCTGGTGTCTGCAACCTATCACCGGGGAGACACTCCCATCGGCAGCGTCGGCATGCTAGGGCCGACTCGCATGGTGTATGAAGATGCGATCGCCCTCGTCAAAACAGCCGCCAACTATCTTTCAGATGCGCTTAACCCATCCCCATAGCTTGGTCTAAACTCTCACCAGCGCTGCCTTATTTGGATGAAACCCAGTCCTCAATCATTGGCATTTGTCTATCGGTTCGCCAGTAGCCCCCTGCGAACCCTGCCCGATTTCATTATTCTGGGTGCCCAAAAATGCGGAACGAGCTCCCTGTATGGCTGTCTGAGCCAGCATCCCCAGGTAGTACCTGTGCATGAAAAAGAGCTCCATTTTTTTGACCTAAATTTTCATCGGGGGGTGGAGTGGTATCGCGCCCAGTTCCCCTTACGGATTCACAGACGCTATGAGCAAATCGTCCATCAGCAATCGCTAGTCAGCGGTGAAGCCAGCCCGTACTATCTCTTTCATCCCCATGTGCCTAGACGAATAGCGGCGATCGCCCCTGACATAAAACTGGTGATTTTACTGCGAAACCCCGTCGATCGAGCCTATTCTCATTACCATCACAACGTCCGCAAACGGCGGGAGTCGCTGTCGTTTGCCGAGGCAATTCAACAAGAAGGCAACCGGATTCAGGGTGAACATGATCGAATCCTCAACGACGACCGCTATATCAGCACCGCACACCAGCATTTCTCATATCTGGCACGCGGCGTATATGTGGATCAGATTCGTGCATTTGAGAAATTTTTTCCTAAAGAACAAATATTGATCGTCCGCAGCGAGCAGCTATTTGAGGCAACGAACACCGCGTATCGAGAGGTTCTCGATTTTCTGAACTTACCGCTGTGGTTTCCGAAAAACTTTAAGCCCCGAAATGTCAATTCATACACCCAAATTGAGCCCGCAATTAGGCGGCAGTTGCAGACCTACTTTGAACCTCATAATCAGCGATTGTATGCCCACCTAGGCATCGACTTTGGTTGGTAGCGGTTCGTCCCCAAAATCATGACTATAGAGGCATAGCGGATGCCAGTCTGATATGTCAGTCTGAAAAAGAGATCGATATCACTATCATGGGAAGCTATGTCGCCTGACCAATCACCCCTCAACACGCAGCCGAATCGTACGTCAACTCAATTCTATGAATGGCGGGGATATCAGTGTGCTTACGAGGTGCTGACCTCCCCGCAAACCGGAGGCGATCGCCCGACGCCGCTGTTACTCATTCACCCCATTGGAGTAGGGCTGTCGCGCCGCTTTTGGGATCGATTCTCGGCACACTGGTTGCAGTCAGGGCAGAGCAATCCAATCTATAGCCCCGATTTGCTGGGCTGTGGTGAGAGTGGTATGCCTCACGTTGCCTATCATCCCGACGATTGGGCAGAACAGCTTCGCTATTTTTCGCAGACGGTGATTCAACAGCCTGCGATTCTAATTGTTCAAGGCGCGCTGTTTCCAGTGGCGATCGCCCTTTCTCAACTGCCTCACGCAGATCAGGTCATCCGAGGGCTGATTTTGGCGGGTCCCCCGGCCTGGTCGGTCATGACGCGTCACCCCCCTACGTGGCAACAGCGCATCAGTTGGAATCTGTTTGACTCCCTGCTCGGATGCGGGTTCTATCGCTATGCTCGGCGGCGCAAATTTCTCAAGTCCTTTTCTGAAAACCAGCTCTTTGACGCGGCTGATGACGTGGATGACCAGTGGCTAGACATGCTGATTGAGGGGGCTGACGACCCTGACAGCCGACATGCGGTATTTTCATTTCTAGCGGGGTTTTGGCGGCGTGATTATGAACAGGCGATCGCCCACATCGACTATCCTACCCTGGTTGTGATTGGCAATACCGCATCCAGCATTAGCCAGTCGGGTAAATCAGAAACGCCAGACCAGCGGATGGCAGACTATCTAGAGCATCTGCCTAAGGGCGATGGGGTTCATATTCAAGGGCGCAATGTGTTGCCCTACGAGTCGACCGATGAATTTATCGAGGCGATCGCTCCCTTCGTCAGTCAATTATCGAGTCAGGAGGTTGCGTCCTAAATGGCCACCGTGCATCGCTGCGACTGGGTGAAGGGCGACCCGCTTGAGGTCGAGTACCACGATCAGGAATGGGGAGTTCCGCTGCACGACGATCAGAAGCTGTTTGAGTTTCTCATCCTCGAAGGCACGCAGGCCGGGTTGAGCTGGTTGACGGTTCTTAAAAAGCGAGCCAACTACCAGAGCGCATTTGATGGATTTGATCCGCAGGTGGTGGCGCAGTACGATGCAGCTAAGAAAGCAGAACTCCTGCAAAATGCGGGGATTATTCGCAATCGGCTCAAAATTGAGGCAGCCGTGCACAATGCGACCCTGTTTTTAGACATCCAGCGCGAGTTCGGTAGCTTTGATGCGTATCTCTGGCAGTTTGTCGACGGCACGCCCATTCAAAACCAATGGCGATCGCACGCTGAGGTGCCAGCCATGACGCCCGAATCGGATCGAATGAGTAAAGCACTGAAAAAACGCGGATTTAAATTTGTCGGCTCGACGATTTGCTACGCGCTGATGCAGGCAGTCGGGATGGTGAATGATCACACCGTTGACTGTTTCCGTCATCGAGAACTGATGTCTTCGATCTAGAAATCATATCGAATCCCGGTTTGCAGATTGAAAATCAAATTTGGATTATCAGGCCCAGGCTCTCCAGAAAATGTAAGGCGCACCAAATTATCAAACGACCAATTGTCGGCGATCGGAATCCGCAAATTGGTTTGAGATTGAATCAGATAGTCAGCCGCATCATCAAGAGGCACGCCAACTGAAAACGTTTGATTGAGGCGCAAATCGTTAAGCAAAATATCTTGATAATCCAGCCCGACATTCGCTGAAATTGGATTAAAGTCGTCGCCATCGTCTCGAAAATTTTCATAGCGGGCCCCCACTCCAAGCTGGAGATCAAGACGTTCATCAGAACTGGCTCGCCAAAGATTGATGCCGAGCCCAGTTGTCAGAGTGGCTCGCAAGTTGAGATTTTCAAAGTTGTCGCTCGCGACCTGAGAATTGACGAAGTATTGCCACCGGGTCGAGAAATAGTGGCGTTCTTCGATGGTGAACTGCCCGCTAATGTTGGTTTCATCGTCTGTTCGACCTTCATCAAAATCATAGGCGACCCGCACCCCCACATTAAACGCGTCTCGCGCCCATCGTCGCTCTGCACCTGCCAGGAGAGTAAACACCCCCCGTGTGCGCTCTCCCGAAAACACATTCCCGGCTAATCCAATATTGCCATCCCACGGGCGGGGGTCTAGCGGCGTCGAATTTTCATCTGTCTCCCGGGCAGCGGCGATCGCCTGCTGACTGCGTGCCAAAAGCTGAGACGACCGATCGTATTGCCCCAAGTCTGCGTACTGGAGCGCCAGATCTGCCAAAAGCGCAGCCTGTTCGTCACGGTCTTGAAGCCGGTCGGCAGCAGCGGTGGCTTGGTTGAGGGCATTAGCAGACCGAGCGGGCTCTAGCAGGTCAGCGTAGCGTGCTGCCACATCGATTAGAGCGATCGCCCGTGATTGAGAATTTTCGATATCTAGAGCCACGTCATAGGCAAAATCAGCGACCTCAAGAGCAATCACGGCTTGCCCCAAGTCACCATGCTGGTGAGAGAGTGCCAGCAAGAGCGAGGACTTAGCTTGTGATGTGTCAAGGGTCAATGCCAGCTCTAGGATTTGACTGAGCAAATCAGTTGCCGAGTCATCCAACCCCAATGCAGCATACTGTCGAGCTACATCGAGTAAAAGCCTCGCTCTGTCTTGCTCGTCTTCAACGGTGCTGGCAAGGGCGATCGTTTGCTGAAGCAGGTCTAGTCGTTGTTGAGAAATATCGAGGGGAGGCGTTTGGGCAACTCCGGAGTTTGTAACTATTGAACCTATTAATAACGCCCCAATCAGTGAACACAAAAGTGACGACAAAATAGAAGCAGGGGCAAATTCGACCATACGGTTACAAACGTTCTTGAAAACGATCCCTATCCACGTTTAAGCCCTAAATATAGCGATCCTAAATCGCTTGTAAATTGGTTGTGAGCGGTGGGGCGGCGCCCGCCCCGCCGCTCACAACCCATCTGGGATTGCTATACTACCAATTCTCAAAGCGATTGCGGTTTTGAAACAGCCGGGGCTTAAGATAATCATTCAACTGGGCGATCGCCATAGCTATTATGGCTCGAACACTCGGAAAATGCCCCTATATTCTTTATTGTCTGCGTAAAAATTGTCTGCTTAAAACGTTAGCAAATCATTACTCTACAAAATGATATGGAGGAAGTGGATCTCCTAGGGTTATCGTCCACATTGAACAGGCTGCTTGCCACTGTCGAACATGCTGAGAAAGAGTCGGTTCGGCCTGGCGATCGCACAATATATAAAGCCGCTCTACCTCTTCAGATGCATCGCTTCGCACCATAGACGGATAGAGGTGACTGATTTCATCTAGCAGGCGATCGCGCTCGGCGTCTTGATTTTGTTTTTGACGAGCGATTGTTTGATACTGGCGTTTTTTTGCAAGAAAATAATCTCGACCACTCGACGCCTGGGAAGCATCCTGCTCGCTAATGACAGTGGGAATGAGCTTCAGAGTATATTCTGCTTTTCCCGATAGCCTCGATAGGGCTTGTAAGTAGTTTTGGCTATTAGCCTTGATATGCTCTAGCAAGCCATCATGAGATAGAAAACAGGTGCCAAACCGAAGTGGCAAGAGTGCGTCGATTTGGTGAAACATATCTCGAATAACACGATCATGAGACAAAACTGCTCGCATTAGACGCTGATCGCTCGCCTGAAACTCCGTCGAGGATAGGTTGGGTTCAACCAACGCTGCCACATTCTGAGGACCGACTACCAAATCGAGTTGACCTTCGATACCAAGAGGCAATTCGATAGCCTCAGAGGGCTGTTTGAAGAATGCGTAGGTATAAATTTGCGCCATGAATTCGACACTGTTGCGATACCAAGCCCAAACTGGGAACGAAGTTTCCTCGTAGGCAGACCTCCGGGTCTGGACTTGGATGAGGGTTCAATTAAAAAATGCCCGACTCTAATTCTTCTTAGCATAGAAGATCTGAGAATCAGGCATGGTATGGACCACCATCTATAGCGGTATGCACTTGGGTTAAGTACGGTGGTGTGGGGCGCGGCGCGCCACATCACCGTTTCTGTACTTGACGCAATTGCCCATTGCTATAGATCCGAACCTAACGTCCTCCTGGATTTATGGGAAGTTTCTGTGACTTGACTGGATACCTGCTTATCGTTTTAGCGCCCTTCGTGGGCGATCGCCCCCAGCTTTCCGTGGACATGCCCGTTGCCATTGCGAGGCTGAAGAACCCCATACCCGCCGTGGTTACGTTCATAGACCACATTAATTTCTCCGGTTTCAGCATTACGGAACATATAGAAGTCATGATCAACGAGTTCTAGCTGTTCCAACGCGTCTTGAATCGTCATCGGAGGCATTGCGAAGTACTTGGTGCGAACAACGCTACCGGGCAATTCTGGTGCGCGATCGCCTGAAATATCAGGCATAGCAGGCTGTTCTGTAAAAATTTCCGCAGATTTGACACCAGTATGGGTTTTAGCCTGGCGCTTTTCCTTATATTTCCTCAACTGGCGAGCAATTTTGTTAGCAACCAAATCGATACTGGCATAGAGATTTTCGCTACTCTCTTCTGCTCGAACGACGGTGCCATTCGCATAGATTGTTACTTCAGCAGTCTGTTTAGTGTTTATCCGAGGGTTGCGAGCAACAGATAGATGAACATCAACCTCTGTCGTTAAATTTTGAAAGTGGCTAACCGCCTTCTCAATTTTTTGATGCACATACTCACGGATTGAATCAGTGATTTCAATGTTTTTGCCCTGGACAACAAGCTTCATAGACCTGCCTCCCATATAAACTTTTGAGTCATATCAACACCCTAGCACTTTGTATTCTGGACGACAGGGTGGTTTTAGAATGCTTTGCACGCCGTGACAATTCTTGATTTGATTGATAGCAATCTAGAATAAATTTGTGTCAACTCACGCTTGATTTTTGAGCCAGCACTGTTCTATTTTTTAATTTTTTTAACTCACTATCGTGGCCACCTCAGTTCAACGCCGCATTTGCAAGCTATATTACCTGGGTCTCATTCCCTACCGTATCGCCTGGAACTGGCAGCAATTACTCGTTCAGGCACGTCGAGAACATCCCAATCTAGATGATGTCTTGATGGTGTTAGAGCATCCGCCCGTCTACACGCTGGGACAAGGCGCGAGTCTCGACTTTCTAAAGTTTGATGTAGAAAATTCAAGTTCTGATCTGGTCAGAGTCGAACGAGGTGGCGAAGTCACGTACCACTGCCCAGGGCAATTGGTAGTCTATCCGATCTTAAATCTGCAATTTTATCGAAAAGATTTGCACTGGTATTTGCGTCAACTTGAAGAGGTGATTATTCATGCTCTTGCCCAATATGGCCTATCGGGCGATCGCATCGATGGGCTTACCGGGGTTTGGCTTGATGGGCGCAAAGTTGCTGCCATCGGCATCAAAGTGAGCCGTTGGGTAACGATGCATGGCTTCTCACTAAACGTCTGCCCTGATCTGAAGGGATTTCGGTACATCGTACCGTGCGGCATTGCAGATAAGCCCGTGGGAAGCTTAGAGCAATTCATGCCGGGGATTACGGTAAACGAAGTATATTCTCAAATCGTTCGATCGTTTGCGGAGATATTTAACGTCGAACTGGTGCCTGAAATATCTTCACTCCAACCCCCTGCCAGTTGGAAAGAGACCGAACCTAGCTAGTGGATGTTATTGTGAGTCGCTAACCCAGATAGCCCCGCCATACGCCGACCAAAATTCCCTGAACCATTACATCTTCAGCGGCTGCTTCAATCGGATCGTAATTAGAGTTAGCAGGTTTGAGCGTAATACGATTTTCGTCTCGATAGAAATATTTCAGCGTGTTCCCGTATCCTTCTACCCGCGCTGCCACAATTTTTCCATCCTTGAGGCGATCGGGCTCTGGAACGGGTCGCATAATGACAATATCGCCATCTGCAATCATGGCCTCAATCATGCTGTCACCGCTGACTCGAAGCGCATAATCTTGAGGTCGGAGTTGCAAACCCGTGATGTCGAGCCGCTCGCTTTCATCGGTAAATGGCTCAATTAGTCCCCCTGCAGCGATCTCACCCCGGATGGGCACGCCTCGATGAACAGACTCGATTAATCGAATGGTTCGCGCTTTGCCTTCCGTCCAGCCGATATATCCTTTGTTCCGTAAGTGCTCTAGTCGGCTCTGAATAGGTGCAGGCGACTTCAACCCCATTGCCCGCATCATCTGGCGAATCGATGGAGAATGCTGGTTCTCCCGGATATACTCGACCAGCCAATCATATAGTTCTTGCTGGACTTCAGTTAAGGGTTCCATAGTCAAAATTTAGGATGAAATGAACGAGCAACGCTCTAGAAAGTGGTCTAGAACAGGTGTACCATTAAATTACACCAAATGTCTAGTCCTTTTTCCTAAATTCTTTACGGAAATTAACTAATGCCAGATCTATCAGAATTCGTGATGGATTCATTAAGAACTCAGGTGATTTTCAATGCGCGCCTCGGCTTCATGGGCGATCGCCCTCAATTGGTCAAGCGTACTCGTTTCGACGACATTCCAAAGCCCTCGCTGATGAGCTTCTAGGAGGCGTTCTGCCATATCTCGCAACGCCCAGGGGTTTTTCTCTCGTACGAACGCTTGAACGCTCGAATCAAGCACATAGGTTTGGGCAATACCTTGATACATATGGTCTTCG
Source organism: Elainellaceae cyanobacterium (assembly GCA_051117555.1). GTDB lineage: Bacteria > Cyanobacteriota > Cyanobacteriia > CAZCXK01 > CAZCXK01 > DBGGTD01. Next base: position 18,490 of record JBNPEG010000143.1, read on the forward strand.
ACGCAGTTTGCAGTTGCATCGTAGGCAAACAAATAATCGACTGTAGCAGATAGCTCAAAGGCTCCCTTATAGCCGTGGCGCATGATGCCTGCGATCCATTTAGGATTCACGACGCGCGATCGATAGACGCGGGCAATCTCTTCCCGGAGCTGACGAATGCGGGGACGAGCCGGAAGAGAATGATCGCCAAAATAGGTCGCCGGATTTTTGCCCTGGAGGACGCGCGCAGCCGCCGTCATGCCACCTTGAAACTGATAGTAATCATCTGAATCTAGTAAATCGTGTTCTCGATTGTCCTGATTGTGGAGCACGATTTGCAGTTCATCGAGACGACGCTGGAAGGCATCGGGTGCTGCCCGCCCATCCTGCTCGCCAGTGTAGGCATAGCTGCTCCAGTTGATATAGGCACGAGCTAGATCGCCATCATCTGACCAATTTTGCGATTCAATCAGCCCTTGCAGCCCTGCACCATATGCTCCTGGTTTAGAGCCAAAGACGCGGTAGCGAGCTTGACGCATCGCTTGCTCTAAAGGCAGTCCGGCGGTGTGTAGACGTTGGCCATCTCGATTCACGTGGGTTGCTAGAGGGTTTTGATCGGCTGGCTCATCGAGTGCCGCGACTGCTTCAACGGCTTGATGAACAAGGCTAATCAAGTGGCTAAACGCATCTCTGAAAAATCCAGAAATGCGTAGCGTCACATCCACACGAGGGCGACCGAGCACCGACACCGGCAAAATTTCGAAGTCTATCACCCGACGCGACAAGCCGTCCCAGACGGGGCGTACGCCTAGCAGGGCTAAGGCTTCTGCAATGTCGTCCCCGCCTGTGCGCATGGTGGAGGTTCCCCAGACCGAAAGCCCTAGCGTTTTAGGATAGTCACCGTGTTCTTGGGTATATCTCTCGATTAGGGCGTCTGCGGCTCTGCGACCCACATCCCACGCGCTTTCAGTAGGAATCGATCGAATGTCCACCGAGTAAAAATTGCGTCCGGTCGGCAACACATCCGAGCGTCCTCGGGTGGGTGCGCCTGACGCTCCGCTAGGCACATAGCCTCCATCCAACCCGCTCAGCAGATGGGTGATTTCCTGAGACGTGCGTTGCAGGGCAGGGAGCAGAAAGGTGTCAATCCAATGGAGTTCGTGCTCAGTGGCGGCACCAATGCCCCAAAATGAATCATTTGAATAGAGACTTCCTAGACAGGCATCAGTATGGACATCGTTAAAAGATCCATCCTTAGGGACAGGAGAATCTTTCTGCCATGTGCCGTCGATGAGTATTCGGTCAATCAGAGCGGCGGCGTAGTCTTCCAATACTTCGACTAGATCGCCCACTGTTCGACAGGTATCGAGATTGATGGGGATGTCGGGCGATCGCCCCTTTCTACCTATCTCTCCCATTAATGGCTGTGCCGGATCATCGGTTAGCGGATTAATGCCGAGGTGCCAGTCGTCTGCGATCGCACAGGTCAACCCCTTGCGGCCATTGCTTGGATGACGGGCGATCGCCACGATTAAGTCTCGTAACTGACGCCCTGACGGGCATTGCCCCAAGATGTGTAATCCGTCTCGAATCTGGGCTTCTTTGAGTTCGCAGAGATAGCCGTCTGCCAGGGTAAGAAGTTGGGTGAAGTTGGAGGAAGAAGGTTGGAAAGCAGGGATGCTGGGTTCGCGCGTCTGCACGTCTACAAACGGGTCGGTATCGCTTTGGGGCGCTCTGTTTTCTAAATCGTGATAAAGGTTTTCCTGGAGAACACGCTTAAGAATGCGATCGCGAATCATGGGAAGGCGAGTCGGGTCTAGATTTTGGGCCTCATAGTATTCATCAATCAAATGTTCGAGCTGCTGAAGCGGACCGTATAACTCAGCCCGTGTCATGGGAGGCGTGAGGTGATCCAGGATAACGGCCTGGGCGCGGCGTTTTGCCTGGGCTCCTTCCCCCGGGTCATTCACGATAAAGGGATAAAAATGGGGCATAGCGCCGAGGGCAACTTCGGGATAACACGACTGAGAAAGGGCAATGCCTTTGCCTGGGAGCCATTCGAGATTGCCGTGCTTTCCCACATGGACAATTGCATGGGCATCGAAGCGATCGCGCAGCCAGCAATAGAAAGCTAGATACTCGTGGGTGGGTTCTAAGTCCGGCGAATGGTAGTTGAGCGCCGGATCGCGATCGTAGCCGCGTGACGGCTGAATGCCGACGAAGACATTGCCAAATTGAAGACCTGGAATGGGAAAGGGAGGATGTAGAGAGTGATTGGAAAGACACGAATCGTTCATCCCATGCGTGCTAGTCTCTGTATTCCAGCGATCGCCAATACCCCGCTGTACCGCATCTGGAAGCGTTTGGAAGTAGCGCCAGTAGTCATCGCCAGAGAGAAATTGGTGAACAGGACGCAGATTTTGAGCTTCCGGATCATTCGTGATTGCTTGCGTTAGTTGGTGAATCAGCGCATCCCCAGAATCGGGAATGTTATTAACCTGGTATCCGGCTTTCTGTAAGGCATTGAGAATCTCCACACAGCTTGCGGGCGTATCTAGTCCTACTCCATTGGCGAGGCGACCATCCCGAGTTGGATAGTTAGCAAGAATTAAGGCAATGCGCTTTTCTGACGGCGGGGTTTGTGCAAGGCGTGCCCATCGGCAGGCTAGATCGGCAACAAATTGGATGCGATCGCCCACGGGTTCATAGACGACAACATCGGTTTCTAGCGCCGCATTTCGCACTTGGACCGTCTTAAAGGACACAGCGCGGCTGATGATGCGCCCATCGACTTCTGGTAGCGCCACATTCATAGCGATATCGCGAGGTGCTAATCCTTGCCACTGATTCAACCACTGATCGTGAGTGCCGCTACTTAAAATAACCTGGATCACGGGCACGTTTAATGTCTGCCAAAACTCGACATTAACGGTTTCTGAATTCAGTTTGGCAAGTGAAAAACTGGTGGTGTTGAGCAAGACTTGAATCGAAGCACCCTGCTCGGAGCGCCATGCCGTCAAGATATCGTCTTGAGCATCGCGATCGCGCAGTGATGAGACAAACATCGGAACGGGCTCCAAGCCCCGACGATGCAGGGCATCACAAAGCGCATCAATCGGAGCCGTATTCCCAGAAAGATAGTGAGATCGATAGAAGAGAACCCCCACTCTAGATTGCGTGGTAGCAGACCTTAGGGGGCGATCGCTGAGAGGGTTAGCAGTAGCCCCTGCATGACGCAGTCCTGATTTTTGCCAGCGATAAACCCCAACACGCGGCACCGATTGCGGTGGATGAGTAGCATACTTTGTTCCTAGACACGCATTGGCGACCCATTGAAGGGCATGGGTCATATTCTCAATTCCTCCCTCCGTCAAATATTGCCAGAGGGTATTGACCACCGACAGTGCAACAGTAGAATGGCTGGTTAAATCAGGATCAGGGCGATCGTCTCCGGGCAGCACGAGGAGAGACGCACCCGTGTGTTGGACGGTTTGTTTAACAACTTCGAGCCCATACGACCAGTAAGCGCGACCGCCTAGCAGCCTCAACACGACGACCCGAGCGTGACGAACCACATCCTCTAGGTACGTATCGATGGTGAGTTCTTGCTGAAGGGATAGCAGATTGGCCACGCGCAATGCCGGAAACCCGTCTGGCAAACCTTGGACAGCACTGGCTAGGGTTTGAATATCGGTGTCAGCAGACGTCAGAAAAACAATAGGAGCAGGAGTTTGATCGATAAAGACGACTCCATCTTGATCAGGAGTCCAGCCTCCAGGGGTAGCCGATAAACGATGCATAGGTGCTTTTCGCCAACTATCACAAGATCCTTTAGATTACCGTATCTAGAAAGCAAGCAAGATACTATAAACAATCAGATAGTTTCAGCCTTGGGCCTTTGCAGCATCATTAGTGGAATGAGTATCATCTCGCACATGACAGGTGCTGCTATCAGATTAAATCACTCTTTGGCAGTAGATAATCCTCGGATTAATCGCCGACTTTTAAACCGTGTCTGGCTCAAAATTTAGACCGTTTACTCAGACGCACGATCGGTTTTAGACAGCGTTTAAGTCAGTAGGAATCAAGGCTGGACTGGGCAATCACACCTTGATGCGACATGCTTTCCTTCGACTTCTCCACCCTTCACCGCCAGAGCATATCAACTGCTGTCCTTGAGCGGCTGTATCGTGTGTGCCGTGAAATGTCTGACGATATCGGAGCGGTTACGCATGTATTGTGTGACGAAAATTTTGCGCTCCGTGACTCAGCGTCTGCTAATGTTGCGCCTAGGCGATTTATGATCCTGGTTTCTAGACCGTTCAGCGTTTTGCTGCTCGGCAATCCAAGTCGGCATGAATCGAGTCATTCATCGTCGCTAGACTCAAACTCATACTGGTTAAATATCGTTTTTAAGCCGGATCAAATTGTTTCGTTTCTAGACCAACTCATTTCTCATACGCAGCCTAATTCAACTCTACGATCTCTTCTGCATCAGGCTAAGGAGATCCCTCAATTCAATGATGTCCGGTTTCAAGAACAATTTACGCTCAAGCTAATCGGCTGTTTGGCTGATGGATCTAGCGTTCAGTCTGGGTTGGCACCGTCGTCCTTTCTCGAGCCAAGCATTATCGAGCGCACTCAAGAACTGAAAGATGCCATGATTGCGGCTGAATCCGCAAGCCGTGCCAAAAGCGAATTCTTGTCCGCGATGAGTCATGAATTACGGACACCATTGACCTACATCATTGGCATGTCAGCGACCTTGATGCGCTGGTCGTTCGATGATCGAAATAGCATGTCAAAATCCCAGCAGCAGAGCTATTTGCAGCATATTCACGATCGCGGCGAGCACTTGCTAGAGCTGATTAACAACATTCTAGATTTATCTCAGTTGGAGTCGGGAAAAGCAAGCTTAAACCTTCAAGAATTTTCGTTATCTCGCCTAGCTCAGCGATGTTTAAAGGACAGCGAGACGAGCGCAACCCAGAAGGATATCAAGCTCAAGCTCGACGTGCAGCTTGCTCCAGACTGCGATCGCACGGTGGCTGACCCGCGTCGAATTCGGCAGATTCTACTCAATCTGTTGAGTAATGCCATTAAATTTACCAATGAAAAAGGTGAGGTGACACTCAGCATCCTTGCAGATGATGAGATGACGAAAATTCGGGTCAAAGATACCGGAATCGGCATCTCCGCAGAGCAGCGATCGCTCGTGTTTCAGAAGTTTCAGCAACTCGACTCATCTTATCAGCGCCAATATGAAGGGGCAGGTTTGGGATTAGCGCTGACCAAACAGCTTGCAGAACTTCACGGTGGATGGATCGATTTTGACTCAACGGAAAGGGTAGGAACGGTCTTTACGGTTGGGATACCTAGGCGATCGCTGATGGTAAGCCCGCCAGAGCCCAAATCAGAAGTCGTGGCGATATCAGACTATCCCAAAGGGAGCATCATTGTGGTGGAGAGCCATGAAGAAACGGCGTATCTGATTTCCGATATGCTTACGGCTGCTGGCTACCAAGTTGTTTGGGTCTTAGATGGCTCTACCGCAATTAATCAAATTGATATTCTTCAACCGATTCTTGCAATTACTGCCATGCGCTTACCTGACACGGATGGATGTGACCTGGTTCATCAACTTCGTCAAAACCCCTCAACTAAAAAACTCAAAATTATTGCACTGACTGAAGCGCATCGTCCGCAGGATCAACAATTAGCCAATACGTCAGGAGCGGATGGCGTAATCATTAAGCCAATTCAACCTGACGAACTGCTTCGGAAAATTGATCTGTTGATGACTCCAACCGACAAGATGAACGAATCGCGATCGCCCTGATTAGTCAGCTTTCAGGTATTATCAGCACGTTCGTCGGTTTTGGATGACGGGGGAGTTTATGATGCCTATGCCTGATGCGATTTATGCCATTCGTCGAGGACTGGTTGTCTCGTGCCAAGCCCCGGTCGAATCACCCTTGCATGATGCTAATGTAATTGCGGCGATCGCCCAAGCCGCAATCAAGCAGGGAGCCGTAGGCGTTCGCATTGATACCCCTGACCACGTCAGAGCAGTGCGAACCCGACTGAGCGCTCCCATTATTGGTCTATGGAAGCGACAGTTTGACGATTCTGAGGTCTATATCACGCCTCAGTTTGAACACGCCAGGGCGATCGCAGAGGCAGGTGCCGATATTATCGCCATCGATGCGACCCTGCGACCGCGTCCTGATGGTGAAAAAATGGCAGATCTAATTCAACGCATCCACGCTGAGCTAGACAAACCCGTCATGGCAGATATTGATACGATAGATGCCGCGATCGCGGCGGCTGAGGCAGGGGCAGACTTGGTTGGCACAACTCTCTATGGCTACACGGCAGATACCCGGCAGTGCGCTCCTCCCGGATGGGAAGTGCTGGCTGAGATGAGTCAACGGCTCAGCGTGCCAATGATTTGTGAGGGTGGCATTTCGTCATCAGAAATGGCTCGTAAGGCGTTAGAACTCGGTGCATATGCGGTTGTAGTAGGCACAGCCATCACAGGAATTGATTCCCATGTGAAAACATTTGTCGATGCCATAGCTCAGGTCAGTGAAGGTTGAGAACTCTATGCCAAGTCGCATAAAAGCAACACGTATAATTGAAGAATTGCAAGTGCTTAGTGGTGTGACATGCCTGAAATAGTGCAAATTCTTAAAGGGCTGAATCTCTTGAATCCGGCGCGTTACGCTGCGCTAACGACACCCTACCTAATGCACAATTTTAGCTGTGCCACGCCACTTGTGTAAGAGCGAAAACTATAGCGGTATGCGCTTGGGTTAAGTACGGTGGTGTGCGGCGCGCCGTACACCACCGTACTTAACCCAAGCGCATATTGCTATAACTAGACTATTTATTCCAGAAAAATTACAATCAGGATATACAGACTGTAATGATGGGCGATCGCCTCGTGTCCACATTAGCCATTCAACCACTATAGCGAAGCGCAGATTTTGAGATTTTGAGAATAGATGAGATTCACGGGTTTTGAATGGGCTATGTTGGATATGCCCCCAGATAATCACAGTAGATATGTAAGAGATAGTTGAGGCGATCGCCAAAACATTGGCATTGTTTCCTGTACTAACACATGGTTCGAGTTGGCTAATTCACGATGGCACGGCATAAAGAGTTTGACCGCGATGATGTTCTCGAAAAAGCAATGGAAATGTTCTGGTACAAGGGGTATGAAGCAACCTCTGTTCAGGATTTAATCAACTGCATGGGCATCAATCGAGGAAGTCTCTACGATACGTTTGGGGACAAGCATTCACTGTTTTTAGCGGCACTCGATCGCTATCGCGATTCAAAAGTCAATGAACGATTGAAAGTCTTAGAGCGATCGCAGTCTGGGTTAGAGGCGATTCGGCAATTTTTTTATGAAATGGTTGAGATTCGAACCACGGGTCAAGGCTGCCAAGGCTGCTTGATGGTCAATTCGCTGGTCGAACTTGCTCTCCACGACGACGAGGCAGCGGGTCGCGTCGCGTCTCATGCCACGCGGCTTGAAGAGGCATTTTATCGAGCACTGATGCGGGCTCGCAAACACGGTGAAATTAGCGAGAAGAAAAATTTGCGGGCGATCGCTCGATTCCTAGCCAACAGCATTAACGGTATCTGCGTGATGGCAAAAATCTCTCCTGATGTTCACGCCCTCAAGGACGTAGCCGACGTGAGTCTTTCGGTATTGAATTAGGCTCATTCGTAATTGTTTCGATTAGTACAAGACGGCGGACATTTCATACCCACAGGGCGGGCGTCGCGCTCACGTCGCGAGCAAGATGCCCGCACTCTTAACTGGTTGGCTTACTTCTGTCAGACAGTACTAGAGCGATCGCGCTGCAACAGCACCTCCGGCAGATTAGAAGTTGCTGAGATTTATTGACCATTCATTCTAAAACCATCTAACGTTATCGTGAATGGAAATATCGTGAGTGGAAAGCGAGCGGATAATTTTGGTTATTTTTGGAACATTTGTTCAAATTAGAAAAGAAGGAGGTGTCAGTGAGTTTGAATCAGCGCATTGCCGAGCTAAGAGCCGAAAACCAGGCAAAAATTCCGGCAGAATTTCGTACGGTCATGGCCCAAGCCACCGAAGACTTGGCAACATCTGGGATTCTTGACCAGGTGCGTCGAGAGGGCGATCGCATTCCAGAGATTACATTGCCCAACGCTGTCGGCAAATCGATTCGAGTCCAAGATTTATTAGCCCATGGCCCCGTCGTGATTTCGTTTTACCGGGGAGAGTGGTGTCCTTACTGCAACCTTGAACTGCGAGCCCTTCAGCAAGCCCTGCCTGATATTCAAGCTCAGGGTGCGACCTTAGTTGCAATTTCTCCTGAAACGCCTGACCATTCTCTATCAGCATCTGAAAAACATGAATTGACCTTTGAAGTCCTCAGCGATGTCGGCAATCAGGTTGCCCGCGAATTTGGCTTAGTCTTCAAGATCTCACCGGAATTGCTACCCATCTATGAGAAGTTCGGCATCGATATTGCTGCCCATAACGGCGATGAGTCCTACGAACTTCCGATTCCTGCCACCTATGTCGTGGATCGAAATGGAACAATCGTTCACGCATTTGTCGACGCTGACTATACCCAACGGTTAGAGCCAGCCGAAATCATTGAGGCGCTGACGCAAATTAGAGCAGTTGTGTAGCAACTATTGCAAGAGAGCGACAGTGTTTAATAGTATTTATTAGGGACTTGCTTGAAAATAACCTGCCAGCGGATCGAGTTTCGACTGCGCTCAACTCTCGATGCGGGTAGGTTGAGCGCAGTCGAAACCGGGTTGATGGGTACGTTAGTTGGGTGCAGATCCCTTAGGTGGTTCATGCCCAGCCCTATCAGAGGATGCTTGAAAAGGGTCTGGCAATTATAGACGCTTGCGGCTTCTCAACGAGTAAACCCGCGACTACACAAACAGAGTGCGCGTTCGCGGACTCCTGCAGGCTCCCACAAACTCCGGCAAACTCACAGGATTTGTAACCTGCGTTTCGCAAGCGACATGTAACGCATTCGCTTAGCGTTCCGAAGGAAAGCGTCTCTGTCAAGATAACTTTACCTATAAGTTTGAGTTAACTGTCCAAATCAGATGCTGTACGAACATGCGAACACACTAAAAATCCTGGTCAGAAATTGTGTGGATTTGCATATTCCCCCCACTAACTCGATATAGAGTTAATGTAATTGTGCTATACCTGATTCCTTCATGATCCTTAAACTCCTGGAGATCAAAGGGATCAGTACGTGCTAATGCTCCAGAATCAAGATCGCGATACCTAATGTCATAATTTCCAGCCCTCATGTTTTCAACGGTAAACTCTTCGCGGGCACGGATAAAGAATACTTGAGCTGGTGTGGGGGAGCCAGCATCAAGTGAAAAGAGCTTAACAAATACATCCGAATCATTCCGCGAGTTATCAACGGTCACGGATGAATAGCCATCTTGAGCTTGACGTGGATAGCCGTCAATATAGCCAGATATTTCTGGAAAAGGATAACCATTTTCTGTAACAAGGGGACGAATATAGGTCGGGGTTGATACGGGACGAAGTGACTGTTCTGAATTTGATGCGGGAGGGTTTGTAGTTGTCGTAGGTAAATTCGATGTTGAATTGGGTGACTCAAAATACGAAGCGACAGCAGCAAATCCAATCAACGATACAAAGAGGAATACAAGAAACATCCATCCATAACGTCTTATGAAAGGAATAGGATGCTTAGAGAAGGTTTTTTCTATTTCTTTTGCCTTAAGTTCCCAACCTCTGTGGCAAACATCGCAAACGAGTAAATATTTCTTCTCAGTAACACATGCAAAGACCCAGTAAATATGGGCATATCGATATTGGAGAAGGATTTTGAAAGGACGTACTTTCTCGCAAGTGTCACACTGAAGATGATCAATGACTTTTAAATCTACAGAATCACCGCCTGATCCCCAAACAATCCAGCTAAGCATCTTTAAAGGCTCCAAGCTTAGTTCATGTGCAAACTCATACTCTTAAAAAAGAGTGCCCGGAAGCATTCATAAGTAAACATGGCTAGACAACATTGACAAATGACCTTATAAGACATGCCCTAACCCATAGACAAAGCAGGCTCACTCTTTCATCTGCTATATTCTTAAGTTTAGTTTTCCAGATTTTTTGGTAGACACTCCCTTTACGGACAGATCTGTTGCCCTTTAGTGATGAAAGAAGCACAACTATCGCCAATTTCAGAACAATAACGTTTAGATATTGTGGATTAGTTTGTGTTTCTTAGGAGTGTGCCGATATTTAGCTCTCGAAGCTCTCAAATTGGTCGGGCTGATAAAGCTGCGGAATAAATGCTCCCTCACGATAGACCCAGGCGATCGCGTCTGGGTCTAGCTGTTGTGACCACGCAATAAAGTCGGGCTGGCTTTTCCGACGGGCGAGGGTGCTGCG
>JBNPEG010000142.1:0-28648 GCA_051117555.1 Elainellaceae cyanobacterium
CTTGGGACATGCCCCCAAAACCCTGACGAAATGCTTCGCCCTTATTCTTTCACACGAAAGTTAGGCCAGGTTACGAAGCCCTTGACCTGGCAATTTAGTTGATCCAACCATGCAGCCAGTTCATGATTACTGTTATGAAAAATAGTATAGGTTTGCGAGTCACGAACAAACACTAATTCACTATTTGAACCTTCAACACGAGAATTAATGTTTTGGTGAAACCGTGCGTCTAAATCTGCTACCAGTTCCATCACGTCAGCGTTGGCAACAGAGATGCTCAGCAATGTGTCTTGCCAATCAGAACCCAAGACTTGCCTTAAATCAGACAAATCGCTGAATTCCTGTCTAGCAAGTGTTCCTGGAGTTGGCGCAAACAGAGCCGCAACCCCATCAACTACCCCATGTTGGTTTAAGGCAAAATATCTCCAATCTCCATAGGCATATTGGACTAACCCACCTTCACCGTCTGGTAAAAGCAGCCTTGAATGAAATCCATAATCGGTGATGTAAACAGTTGTCGGGACAACTGGCGCAGCGGGGGGAATGATCACCGTAGGCGTGCGAATTAAAACTACAGCAGCAGTTGCCAAAGCTAGAGTGACAAATATTGATGTCGCAACTCTGCGTGAGGATTTCACGGCATGATTTCAATCAATATCTAAGCCCGTAGGGCTATCTTGTCTGGTTTGAATTAGACCTTTCCCTATCGAGTCGACGATGATACTCCCAGTGTAATCGTACTGAATTCATCGTGACACTCTCATAACAGCAATAGGGACACAGCACCGCGCCGTGTCCCTATGACGTCAGCTCACGTTAGCGTTAGGACATTACCTCCATCTGAACGGCTGCTCCTAACCCGGCTGCCATTTCATCCGGGCTGATTTTGCCATCTTTGTCTATATCGAGTGCATCAAACACAGCATCGGTGCCCATCCACTCTTCGCGAGTGATAAAGCCATCCCCATCGAGGTCATAGACCAGAAACACATCGTGTGCAGCATTGCTTAGCGTGTTTCCGCTTTCGAGCTTAGCCAGTCGTGCTTCCAGCAACGATTCGAGGGTGGCGATCGCCTTTGAGAATCCCTGAATGCCCTCATCCAGCTTTTCATAGGCCATGCGGTTATCCGCATGCATTTGGTCAAAGGTCGCCTTATCCACCACCATTTTCTCAAGATCCAGCGTGGCTGATTTTTCTGGGTCGAGCTTGCGAGGCAAGTCACCTTCCGTTTCTTTCAACTGCTTCAGCAAGGCGGGCGAAATCGTTAGCAGATCGCAACCTGCCAGTTCGCAAATTTCCCCAATGTTGCGGAAACTCGCGCCCATGACTTCCGTTTTGTAGCCAAACTTACGAAAGTAGTTATAAATCTGCGTCACGGATACCACGCCTGGATCTTCCTCAGGCGGATATGAGTCGCGTCCCGTGCTCTTCTTGTACCAGTCTAAAATGCGGCCAACAAACGGCGAGATCAGAGTCACTCCAGCATCTGCACAGGCTGCTGCTTGATGGATGCCAAATAGCAGCGTTAGATTACAGTGAATTCCTTCTTTCTCAAGCACTTCAGCCGCTTGAATGCCTTCCCACGTCGAGGCAATTTTGATCAAGACGCGACTCGCATCAGCACCCGCTTTCTTGTACTGGTCAATGATGTAGCGTGCCTTCGCAAGAGTTGCCTGCGTATCGTATGACAAGCGAGCATCGACCTCGGTCGAGACCCGACCTGGCACAATATCTAAAATGCGAAGCCCAAATGCTACTGAGAGTTGGTCAATCGCTAAATTGACGATTTGCTTAGCACTCGCACTCGCGCCCAATTCGTCTCGCGCCCGCTTGAGGGTATCGTCTACAATATCTTGATAATCCTCCATTTGGGCGGCAGCCGTAATCAGAGAAGGATTTGTCGTCGTATCTTGAGGGGTAAAGGTTTCGATCGCCTTAATATCTCCCGTATCTGCCACCACAACGGTCATCTGGCGGAGTTGATCAAGCAGGCTTTGGCTCATGTCTTGCTCCTTATAGAACTAACAGCAATCAGTGAAATCAACGCAATGATGCAATAAAAATGCAATAAATGGACAACCCCAGCTTGCTTCACTATAAGCGGGCTTTCCGAAATGGTGCCTGAGCTTTAGATAAGGTTAATCAAGCTGGGGACGCGACACACTATTAGAGAAATGCGGAACTAGATCAGCACCGAGAATCATCGTTCTCGTGAAATTAAAATTAGCTGCGCCAGTTGTAACACGGCATACAGAGCTGTTGCGACATAGGTCCAAGCAGCCGCTTGCAATACCCGTCGTGCCCCTCGATTTTCGTCACCTTGCAAGATGCCAAGCTGATCAATCAGCTTGAGGGCACGGCTAGAGGCATCAAATTCAACGGGCAACGTAATCAGATGAAAGGCAATCACGGCAAGAAATAAAACAATACCGATATTGATAAACAGCGTCGAAATGCTGCCCATCGCATTTAAGAAAATCCCGGCAATTACCAGCATGGGGCCAATCTGAGATCCAATATTGGCGGCTGGAACTAGGGTCGCCCGAAAATTCATAAACGAATAGCCATGCTTATGTTGCAACACATGTCCGCATTCATGGGCTGCGATCGCCGCTGCTGCGAGTGACTTGGAATTATAAATACCTTGAGACAGCCGAACCGCTTTAGCACCCGGATCATAATGATCGGTCAGCTCCCCTGAAACAGGCTCAACCCGAACATCGGTAATGCCCATCTTTTGCAAAATCATGTGGGCAACCTGTGATCCGGTCATTCCCATCTTGGACGGAACCTGAGAATAGCGGCGGTAGGCACCTTTGACCTGGCTTTGCGACCAGAACATGAGAATCATGCCCGGAATCAAAAGAAGATAAGACCAATGGAAGAACATAAGTTGCTCTCTTGTGCTGAGGAAGGGGTAATAAAAAAAAGTAATGGGAAAACCAACGTGTTATATCTCTTTAATACTCAGCTTTAACCGAAATTGTCTATAGCGATCCTAAATCGCTTGTGAATTGTTTGTGAGCAGTGGGGCGGGCGTCGCCCGCCACTGCTCACAACCCATCTGGGATTGCTATATTTTCTTAAAAACTTAACGAAGGGTTGGGAATAATCCTAAGCGATTGATGAAAGCGTCAATCGTTTGCTCATAATTCGCTCGCGGGTAGAATATGGGCTAGAAAATGTTAAGTCTTACAACGAGAATGACAATTTGCTTCAACTCCTAAGGAAAGATTAAAGCTTAGATATTGGACATGTATCAGGAGAGTGTGACGTTGACTTACTTGACATTGCTTGCGGCTGTTCCGAATACCCTGTCGTGGAGTCCTAAAGTTGCGATCGTAATGATTCTCTGCAACGTGTTGGCGATCGCCTTTGGGAAGCTGACGATGCAAAAACCGAGTGCAGGTCCAGAGCTGCCCATGTCTCCCATGTTTGGAGGAATGGGGTTGCCTGCCTTGCTAGCGACGACTAGTTTTGGTCACCTGATTGGTGCAGGCGTGATCTTAGGGCTTGCTAACATCGGTGCGTTGTAAGCATCTCTGTCAGCATCCTTGCTCCCCTCTCAATCGACTTTATGCTGCTGAGCTTCACGGCTCAAATCAGCTATCCTGCGTTTGCCATCATTCTCTGCGTATTGTGCTCTGCTAACACATGCCTCAACAGCAGGTTTTCGTCTTGAAACCTGCTGTTTTTTTAAGCTTGCTTGACCAGAGACGACGCACTACTGCCGTTCCTAATCAGCCGCGACGTCAACCGTCAGCACATTAGGCTCCGATACATCAGGTTCGGCCTGAGCCACATCCCCCGAATTGCGGCGACCAATCCACTCTAAAAACATTTGAGACAACTCTGCGACCAGCAGGGTTGCAACAACGCCATCATCAATCCATCCAATGATTGGAATAAAATCTGGCGAGATATCAAATGGGCTAACGAGATAGGCGATCGTTGCTAGCACAATAATCCATCGATATTTTGCGTTGCGAATTGCGCCGCGATACCAGTTGTAAAATGCTTGAATCACGTTTGAAGATTTCATAGGCTTACCCTTGAACCGACCAATATCCTTATAGTGACAAGTTCTGCCCTTGTGGAAAAGTGGGGATATTACGCTGAAGAGGGTCGTAGAGTCCACCCGGTAAATTTCCGGCAAATTTCTCATGAGAATTGAGTGAAGGCATTCTCGTGTTGGTAAAGGTTCTCAAAAGTTGTGATCTCGATTACAGATTAACCCGGTAAGAATCACACGTAGCGTTGGGGCAACATCACTTCCTAGGCAAAAGAAAAAAGGGATATTAAATCAATCAATTGTTCCCCAACCTTTATGCAATCTTCATCCGCCCTCCAAAACCAATCCTTCGACCGCGTGATCCACGGCATTCTTGCATCTCGCCGCATCACTCGCCCCGATCAGAAGTGTCTGATGGTATCATCCTCTAACTCTCCTAGCGAATACGGGCGATCACGTCTAGACCGGGTTTATGATGCCCTTAAACAAGGGCTGCTTCGAGTGGTCGATTAAGACGTCGACTAAGATTCTGATGCAACCAAAATCGTGAGGCAATGTTAACGACTGATTATAGGAGACAAGCACACTATGCCAAGCACCTCTGCTAAGCCCTTGCGCCCCAATCCATTTGTGGTCTACCGAGATCCGGCAACCGGTCAATGGATCACCGTCAAAAAAGACAAGAAACAATAGTGTAGGCCCATCGATGTATCCAGCGGCCAGTGGCGTAATTAACGTAAATGAGCGCCCGCTGAGATTGATACGCTGAGATTGATAGGCTGCTGTTCGGATGGTCGAGCAATGTGAAACAATTGCGGAATGGAGGGCTTCCCTTCTGACTAAATGTTGCCTCCACGTGATCTCGAATGTATGATAACCAGCCCATTACTCATGTCATCTATGACCTCGACGGTCTGCTTCTAGATACCGAGTCTTTAATCGATCGAGTCAATGCCATCATTACAGGTCACTATGGCAAAGCTGTCGATTCGTCTATCAAATCCAAAATTGCTGGACGCAATGCATTAGAGTCAGCGCAAATCTTGATTGATGATTTAGAGCTACCCCTCACGCCTCACGATTATCTTCAACACAAAGATACGCTGATCGACGACATTTATCCTCAGGCGCAACCCCTACCTGGGGTAATCAGCCTGATTCAGCATTTACACCATCACAAAATTCCCCAAGCCGTCGCAACGAGTTCGTCTCAGCGTCCATTTAGCTTAAAGACGATGTTTCATCACGCATGGTTTGATCTCTTTGATTGCATTGTGACGGGCGATGACCCTGATATTGGCGCCGGTAAGCCTGCACCTGATATCTTCCTGATTGCGGCAGCACGAATGGGGGCATCTCCTGCAACGTGTCTCGTATTCGAAGATTCATTAGCTGGCGTTGCGGCGGCGCGGTCAGCAGGCATGTCAGTGGTCGCAGTGCCTGATGCATCAATGGATTGGCAACGCTATCAAGATGCTCATCAGATTTTGAGCTCACTGACCGAATTTAAGCCAGAACACTGGCATCTTCCTGCCCAATAGTTCTTTGTTGCCTTAGCGACTAACGTCGCGGGTTATTATTCGAGAAGCCGCAAGCGTCTATTAACCGCTGGCCCCTTTAGAGCATCCTTTGTCTCAGATCCGCTAGCCGACGCACGATCGTGCAAGCATCTGACACAATCGAGCGATGATTTTCGGGAGTCAAAATTGGGACATGTAGAAACACACATAAGCTTCGTAGGTCTTTACATTTCAAATGATTCAACAGATCGAAATACAAACGATTGCAGACAAACGTTCCGGCATCGTGGCTGATGTCTGTCATGCGTAACCCGCTAATGAGGGCGTCAAGTCGAATAGACGTGCGCAAACTCGTATCATCTACAACGGCTTGTGATTCTACATTGAGGCGAGTTCTAGATTCTGCCATGCCGCAGCAGAGAATGATATCGGGCTGAAGAGCCGTTAACTGGGCGATCGCCATCTGAGGCGCGAGTTCAAAATCGACGGGCATGTGTCGCAGATAGTAGAGTCGCAGATCGGAGAAGGGTTGCATCTGTAACTTGAGTAGCAAATCATCTGATGAGTTGGATAATTGGTGGGCTTCCCACGTTCTGAATGACGTCAGCAAAATAGACGGGCATGACGACCTTGAAGAATCCGATACCGAATCAGAGAATAAGCCATTACGGAGAGAAGTATAGGAATTAGGAAAATCCGATATAGATGAATCAAAGGTTTGAGCCATAATCGTGACGAGTACCCGAATGAATCTTACTCATCGATAGCAAATCAGGCACTCAAACGTCGATGTGGGATCAATCCATCTATGCTCTTCAAATTTTTGTCTCGCAACGGTTGACTCCCACACTATAGTAGTAATGGTGTCGCGCTTAGTCGGAGGTACAGGTATGACTCGAATTGCCGTAATCGATTACGACATGGGAAATCTTCACTCTGCCTGTAAAGGACTCGAGAATGCTGGCGCCATTCCTGCCATCACCGACTCCTATCAAGAGTTAGAAAATGCAGATGCGGTGATTCTGCCAGGAGTTGGGGCATTCGATCCCGCCATTCAGCACTTGCGATCGCGCGATTTGATTCAACCCATCCAAGACATCATTGCCAGCGGCAAGCCATTTTTAGGGATTTGCCTTGGGCTACAAATCTTGCTGGACGGTAGTGAAGAAGGCCACGAACCAGGCTTAGGCGTCATCCCTGGAATGGTGCGACGGTTCCGCCACGAACCGGGCATTACGATTCCTCAGATGGGATGGAATCAACTTGAACGAACCCAACCTAATCTACCGCTTTGGCAAGCACTGCCCGATGAACCTTGGGTCTATTTCGTACACTCATTTTATGCCGATCCGGCTGATCCGGCTGTAAATGCCGCAACTGTCACTCATGGCAGCCAAACGGTCACTGCGGCGATCGCCCGCGACAACCTGATGGCGGTTCAGTTTCACCCTGAGAAGTCATCAACAACCGGACTACAAATACTGGCTAATTTTGTTCACATGGTTCATTCTCAGCAACTCGCCGCGACAGCGTAGTGCCGATGACTAATCACTGCAGTCATGAGCCTCCGAATCTACGGCAATCGCCCCTTAAAAACTGTTCCAGGTCGAGATACTCGTCCAACTCCGGCGCGGGTTCGCGAGGCATTGTTTAATATTTGGCAGGGTGACATTGAAGGCTGTCGCTGGCTTGATTTATGTGCAGGAACCGGAGCAATGAGCGCGGAGGCTCTCTGTCGCGGCGCATCCTTGGTAGTTGGGATCGAGCAGTCGAGTCGAGCCTGTGCAGTTATTCAGCACAACTGGCAGCAAGTCGCCACGCCTCAGCAGTCTATTCAACTCGTTCGAGGCAATATTCTCCAGCGACTGCCTCGCCTTGCTCGACACCCGTTTGATCGCATTTATTTTGACCCCCCCTATGCAAGTGGGCTATATCGTCCTGCTCTAGAGGCGATCGCGCACCATCGGTTGTTAGCACCTAACGGTGAAATAGCCGTGGAACACAGCCCAGAGATTTTGCTTCCAGAGACGCTAAACAGCTCTGATGCAGACGGAATAGACTTAGTTCAGTGTCGCCACAAAGTCTATGGTGGAACGGCTTTAACTTTCTATGAATTCTATAAAATAGATTGAAATAGATCGTCTGGCTCGTTTCAATTCCTAAGCGCTGAATTATAGCGGTATCTACTTAGGGGCCGTAAAGAAACAACTTCACGGTTTGATTGAGCTGTAGGGTGCTGTATAGCCTTTCAGGCATGGCTACGCTAAAGCGTCAGCGCACCGCACCACCACGAGGTTACTTTTTAATAAGCCTTTATCTCAATTGAAATTATAAAAAACCTCTCTAAACAACTAGTTCAGAGAGTAGTTCAGAGAGGTGGATTCAATCAAGTCAGGACTTACACAACGCCAGCGTTAAAGGTCAAACTGGTTGCCCCGACGGTATTGCAGGTAAGCCGCGACAAATAGCCCAGCGAGCGTCACCGGAACAAGCCCAAGCACAATACCGGAAATTAACGGTTCTACCACAATTAAAACTCCTTAACAGACACAAAACTTAATGAATATAGATGTCTAACGCTTTCTCAGCATGCTGACGATTATACCTATATATTTCGGATTATTTTTTCCGGCATTGTGCTGGAGAATCCTGAGTTACACCCCTATCTCCGATGATTCCGTTGCATCTGAGAGTGGCATTACAAAGAATAAAGTATTAAAGTATGTTATTGAATAAAAACCGTTGTAAATTACCCTTGACTCAAGAACTTTTGAAAGATCAGATTACTACTACCGAGACTGAGACTTCATTTTTAAGAATTGTAGTGGTGCTGTTGGCAATTGCAGCAATCATTAGTTCTGTCGTATTCGGCATCTTTCAGTTTCAGCAGTCTGATCCGTATATTCAAGCGGTGTTGTCGTCTGTTGGTGATTCTGAACGAGGGCATGCAATCTTTGAACTTAATTGCTCTGGGTGTCATGGTATTTACGGTGATGGGCGGGTGGGGCCTAGTCTGCATCATATTTCTGACCACAAATCTAAAGTGGCGTTGATAAAGCAGGTCACCAGTGGTCAAACGCCGCCCATGCCACAGTTTCAACCCAGTCCTCAAGAAATGGCAGATCTGCTGGAATATTTAGAGAGGCTGTAAGAGATGCGGTAGCGATCTGCCTGATTTTTTATCGTGCAGGTGTTAGATCAGGAATAAATTCAAATGATGTTTTCACTTGAACGGTGCAGGGCTGCCAGTCACCGCTCGATACCAATACGTCTGCGGCAGTTCCGTCTAGCCAGAGTTTCAAGTCTGGATGCGATCGCCACGCCTGTTCAACCCTGTCGCCGAGGCGATTGACCAAACACGCAGACTCGCACCACTGACAATCATCTGCTTGAGCGATCGCCTGTAAGTGGAGCGGAAACACACCTAATTTTGCAGGTCGGCCCGTTGCGACATCCAACGACCACCCTAATTCGGGGGTTTCAACCTGTAATGTCACTAACAATCGCAAGGTTCCAGACCTCCAGCCAGAGCCGGGCTGCAAAACGGTTGCTCGCACCCCGCTAATCAACTGCATCATCTCAAAAGCGCTGCGACTAAAGCTCCACATGAGCTGGAGTACACATTCGTTTAATCTAAGCTCATGACGGACAAACTCATAGTCTGCATAACTTAAGGACATTTCGATACCCGCTGAAAACTCGCAGACATCTTGAATCAGGGCGATGAGATAGGCATCATTTGACCCATTAGGTGAGTGATGCCGGAGGCGAGTGTAGCTAGACATACGAACTGGCTGACTCAAGATATGCGGATTGAGAACCGCAGCAGCATACTGTTCGAGCCAATTTGGATCAGACAGTCGAATCAGCGGTTGCAGTGCTGGCATTGAGTGTGCCTCTCCAGAGGCAACGAGATCGATCTCGGCAAGGGTGCTAAGGATCTCTGCCTCTAGCATTCGGTCGATTGCCATATCGTCAGCATCGGCAATAAATTCTACATCGAGTCGAAAGCACAGCGATCCAGATTGCCAGGATTCTCCAGGGATGAGTATGTCAACCTCAATTCCTTTCATTAGCTCGTTTGCTTCAGGAATCGTGGATCGGAGATAGTGCTCAATCCGCTGCGTAAGAAAGTTGGTCGCGATCGCCTCCCTGCAAAGCGTACAATCATCAGATTGGACATGAGTGTCTCCGGGTAGAGGGGATGAAAACGATCGCCCGGTTGCCAAATCAAGGGCACAGCTTGCCATCGGCGTGCGGATATCCAACACGGCAATCAGCCGAAGAATTCCGGTCTGCTGGGGATAGTCAGATCGGGCAATGCTGGCAACAATTCCTTCCATGAGCTGCATCATGCCAGAAGACGCTCTCGCCACACACCAAAGCAACCAAGGGGCCAACTGACGAATCGTGAAATAGTCATGCCAATGCGTCCAAGACAAGGCCGTCTGAACGGTTACGTCATTTGGTTGAGACGTGTCTACTTCTGCTCGCAGCACATCGAGGAGGTCTTGCGCTTCGTCTTCCACGTAAGGCAATAAATTCTCCGGGGTTTGAGGGACATTTTCAGGCCAACCCCCGTCGGGCGATCGCACCTGAGCAACACGTTGCAAAAGACGATGAAGCCCTAATCGTTGCGCTTGATTCATGAACGCTTGAGGGTCTGTCAACCGCAATCTGGAAGCGTCTGCATCTGCGTGCAAGGTCTGTATCGGTAAGCTCTCTATAGCCGATTCCGTTAGCTTAAGAACAGCATTTTCAAAATTTAGATTAAGGGTGCTCTGAGAAAGCGTATCAATATCGTTGATAGAGAAACTACGTATAGAGTGAGACGGTGGGAATGACATGAGAGACAATCGAGGTTAAGCCAATAAAGTAATCGCAGTCGAATACTATTTCTAGAATGCCCACCCTCGATCCGGAGGTTACCAAACCTTGACATGCTTCAAAAAGCTTACAGCCCTGGCTTGCGACGCATGTATTCGTCTAAATTTAGCTCAGATAGTTGCTGATATGCCGTCTCAATTACGCGCCTTCCCCTCAAAAATCCGGTGTTGGCCCCTGGACAAATCGTCTGCAATGTACCTGGATTGAATGCATCCAGAAGATGCTGAACGCTTCGAATTTGGCGAGGCCAGTGAAAGGTTTTCGCAACTCTCAGCGGTCTTGGCTTTCCGTCATGATCAGGCAGCAGATGACGACCTGAAAACAAGATTCCACCGTGGCGATCGCAATATAGACACGATGATCCGGGGGAGTGACCGGGAGTCCAAATTGTCAGGCATTGCTCGTTAATCTGAAATCGATGTTGGAATGTTGTAACCTCCAAATTGGGGAGCAAATATGCTTCTTGCTCTTGAATTAAAAGACGACATCCCAGTGCTTGGTGAATCTCACGAGCTTTGCCAATTCCTCCGCGATGCGTCATAAATAACCAACTCACCCCGCCCTGAGCGGTCAGAAACTGCTGATTAGTTTCGTTCCAGGCAGGAGAATCTACTAAGATATTTCCGGTTTCTTCGACAATCAGATAGGCCGTTGCGCCCATCGTGTCGCGATTGGGGGGGAACGCAAAGATATCCTTATGAATCTCTCTGGGTAATTTGTTAGAAGTGTTACTCTGATGATTTGACACGGGTTAAAACTATAAACACGCTAAGCTTGCAGTATGTTTTTGTGGAACGCTTTAGAATCAAGCAATTTGGCAAGCTGAACGAAAGCGGTATCCTGGAAGTAAGGTGTCTATCAAGTCAGTCTTGATTTGATAGCGTAAACTCAGGAGCGTTGAAATTCTGGATTCACAGCATGGAGATTTTTTGGCTGCTCCTTTTAGGAACATTTACATATCTTATCGTTCGGCGGAGCGTGGCTAACATTACCCGGACTCCCGTCTGGATTCTATGGCTTGTAATGATGATGCCAGCCTTCATCTGGACAACTTGGGTGATGTTAAACGGCGAAAATGAGCCAATACCGCCGCTGCTGCTGTTTGGCCCATTCGTTGTATGTCCAATCTTATACTGGTTCTTGATTCAGTGGGGGCGACCAGGTAAACCCGCGCCTGAAAATTCTCAAATTCAGAAGCAAGCATCAGCGGATTTGCCCATCTCTGCCGTGGATAAGCAACCCGAGGTGCTTCGCCCGATTGATAAAGACGAGGAAGCAACGCTGAAAACCTGCTTCCCGTGGTCTATTTTCTATCTAAAAAATATCGAATATCGTCCCCAAGCATTAATCTGTCGGGGGCACCTCCGGACGTCTCCAGAAACTGCTTATCAGACGATTCGAGATAATGTAGAAGGCAAATTTGGCGATCGCTTTTTAGTGATATTTCAGGAAGGGGGAGATGGCAAACCCTTCTTTGCGCTGGTTTCGAATTCTCAAGCTAAGCAGGCCAACGCCAATCCTGCAAAATTGGTTCGCCCCGGTTTGGCATTGGGGCTTTGGACAGCGACTCTAATTACGACAACCTTTGCAGGCGTTGTCGTTGCAGGCACATCAATCGATGATTTACAGATTAATTGGTCAACTCTCAATTCAGGATTGCCCTATGCCCTGGCATTAATGGCAATTTTGGGAATTCATGAACTGGCTCATTATCTGACCGCTCGTGCATATCGCATCAAGGTTACGTTTCCTTATTTTATTCCAGTGCCTCCGGCTCCCATTTTCCCGTTTGGCACGTTGGGGGCGTTTATCCAGATGCGATCGCCCGTTCCCAATCGTAGAGCCTTATTCGACGTGGGCATTGCAGGCCCGCTTGCGGGGTTTATTGTGACCCTGCCTATCCTGATTTGGGGGCTGGCTCATTCTGCCCCGACGCCCTTAACGGATGAGTCGAGTATCTTAAATTTTGAATCGTTCAGGCCAGGGGCTTCCTTACTCTTGGCATTGCTCAGTAAGCTAGCGTTAGGAAATGAACTAACTGCGACTAGTGCGCTTAATCTTCACCCTGTGGCGATCGCCGGATGCTTAGGAGTAGTGGTGACAGCCCTTAACCTGATGCCCGTTGGGCAGCTCGATGGAGGGCACATTGTCCACGCTATGTTTGGTCAACGCAGTGGAGCAGCTATTGGACAAATTTCTCGATTCTTAGTCTTAGGCTTATCATTCGTACAGCGTGAATTCTTTTTATGGGCTATCCTCTTATTTTTTATACCGGTCGTTGATGAGCCAACGCTTAATGATGTCAGCGAACTTGATAACAAACGAGACATTTGGGGCTTAGTAGCGCTCAGCCTGCTAGTGGTCATTGTGCTCCCTGCCCCTGCAACTCTGATGCAAATTTTGTTCTAAAGTTTAGTTTTTTGAAGTTAGGTTTCACAGGGAACCCGTTGAAATGACACACGATGTTAGGCAGTGGCTGACAGAAATTAAAACTCTACAACAGAAGTTGAGTGAGGTTCAGAAGGAGCGCGACGAAGCGTTTGCAAGCGCGGCGAAGTGGCGAAGTCTATACGAGACTGAGGCGAGACAGCGTCGAGCCGATGCTCATCAGGCGCAGCAAATGATTCAGCACCTCAAAACTGAATTTCAGTCGTCTCAGCTTCCGCCAGTTAACGCGCCAACCGACCCCGCTCTCACTGACTCGTCAATTCATCAGCAGGTTAAAACGCTTCAAGCCGATGAATTAGAAGCCAAGCTGATTGAGGCGTTAGTCGAGCGCGATCGCCTCTCCCATGACCTCCAATCTGAACGAGATGCGCATGAGCGTACTCGGAAAAATCTAACCAGTGCCCTCGGCGATACCGTCGATTTGCTGACCAAAGAGCGAGCCGTTCGCGTACTCCAATCCGACACTGCTCAACCCATCTCGACTCAAGCCAATCTGTAAGTAAGGGACGACATTTAGAGCCCCATCGCGCTTGCTACGCTGTCCAGGTCAGGCGCGATCCCTGATTTTAGGCGATCCTCGCAATAGCTAATGGCAGTTTGAGGATCTTTTAACCCGTTGCCCGTCAAGACACAAACAATAGTAGCTCCGGGGGGTACCTGTTCCTTGGCTTTGAGAAGACCTGCTACAGATGCTGCACTGGCAGGTTCACAGAAAATTCCTTCCTCCGATGCCAGACGGTGATAAGCAGACAAAATTTCGTCATCGGTAACCGCCTGAAATTGACCTTGGCTCGCATCTCGTGCTCCCACAGCTCGCTGCCAACTCGCTGGATTACCAATGCGAATTGCGGTTGCCACCGTCTCAGGATGCTCAATAGGGTGTCCTTTGACCAAGGGGGATGCTCCGGCGGCTTGGAAGCCCATCATACGCGGCAGGCGATCGCACCGCCCGTCCTGGTGATACTGACAAAATCCCATCCAATATGCGGTGATGTTTCCGGCGTTCCCAACGGGAATACAGAGCCAGTCAGGAGCATTTCCAAGCGCGTCTACGACCTCGAAAGCCCCTGTCTTTTGCCCTTCTAGTCGGTAAGGGTTCACAGAATTGACGAGCGTAATGGGATAATTGAGCGCAATTTCTCGTACGATTGACAGCGCCCGGTCAAAATTGCCCTGAATCGATAACACCTCCGCCCCATACAAAAGAGCTTGAGCCAGCTTGCCCAGGGCAACATACCCATCTGGAATGATCACAAACGCTCGCATTCCTCCTCGACGCGCATAGGCAGCCGCAGCCGCAGACGTGTTTCCCGTACTTGCACAGATGACTGCTTCTGCTCCGGCTTCCCTCGCCTTTGAAACAGCCAGCGTCATGCCCCGGTCTTTAAAGCTTCCGGTGGGATTTAAGCCATCATACTTTACAAAAACCTGAACCTGCTTCCCGACTAACGCAGCAATAGATGGAACCGGAATCAGAGGGGTATTCCCCTCCTGCAACGTCACAACAGGCGTTTCCTCGCTGACGGGCAAATAGGGACGATATGCCTCAATTAGACCAGGCCAACGATTGAGGCTTGGAGAAGACGTTGTTGTAGACGAATGAAAATCAGACAAGCTTACTGTCACAGCTCAAGTATCACTCTAATGTGCGAATTTACAAGTGCGACTATCCAGTGCAGCGTTTGACTCTATGGCACGAAATAGACGGTAATCGGAAGCCTCAAATCAGCGATGGTGTAGGGTTCGGCGGAGCCGGAACGCACCACTCTGCGAATTTTGACTATTTTTTGACTATTAATAATCAAAACTAGACTCTATGCGTCATACATTGTCATGTCAAACTATGTTTTAACGTATACCAATCATACCAATTCTACTTAAACGCATTACAAATGTTGCGCCGGGCATAGCCTAATGTTTTCCTACGGGTTTTCAATGGATGGCGATGACTGAATCTGTAGAAGACCGTCGTCATATCGGCATCACGTGCATTTCCTTACCCGCAGAGCAGTCTCAACAAATCTCTTGAACCAGGTGTGCTCTAGTGGTTGTGAAAGATTAGCCAGTTAGGAAACTGACACAATCAGGATCAAGCTCATTTCAGAACATTGAATACAATCAGCTATTAAGTTCGAGTTACAATACGCGAACGGTGTGAATCAATAGCGAGTGCTTCGTCAGATCCTAATGCCAAACTACGTATCTGAGCGACCGAGTTCCAAACCCGCCAACTCTCAGGCAACCTCCACAAATAGCAT
Organism: Elainellaceae cyanobacterium; assembly: GCA_051117555.1. Taxonomy (GTDB): domain Bacteria; phylum Cyanobacteriota; class Cyanobacteriia; order CAZCXK01; family CAZCXK01; genus DBGGTD01. The sequence goes on from JBNPEG010000142.1 coordinate 15,127, forward strand.
GATTGCGTCTGCCGATTCGGGCCAGATTAGTCCGGGCGTATTCGGAGAATCTACAAGGTTGCCCTATCAGGCTGATCACCAGGCTGAATTTCTTTACCTAAAAGCAGACATTGACGCATTATTGACTCAGCTTCAAGCCTTAAATCAGCAACGTTTAGCCGAACCTGCCTCAGCATTGAATCGACCGACAGAGCAATCCTAGTCACAGACCGGCAGCCATCGAGCGATCGCCCCAGGTTGAGGTCAGATATTTTCTGCCTCTAGGCTGACACTAGGAGCTGAAGTTAGGAGCTGACACTAGGAATAGAGATTTCTAATGTGAACGTTCCTGAGTAGAGCACGACCCTGTCATACTCCGCAAACATGATATAGCCCTGCGGGCTTAGGTGTGTGAGCCCCTGCGCCGTGGGGGCTCGCACACGTTTAACGTCCTAATGCGAGAACGTACGACTCTAATTGGGTAGATTATTAAATCCACATTCCTCAGCTGATTAGATACGAGCTGATTAGATACGAGCTGATGAGTCAGAGCTTATTGCGTTCAAGGTGCTGCTAGCCCTAGCATTCACCTCAATTTTCTTTACGTTTCTTTGTAATTTCGAGTGTGCATCACTTGAGATCAGCGTTATTCTGAGTGAAGGAATTGAGGGCACTAGGAATGAATCAATTGCTTAGGAGCATGATTCTGGGCGCGATCGCTCTCTCACTGATAAGCTGCGGGAATTCGGCGACTGCTCCTCGCAACGAGCAGTCGGAGTCGCTTATGTCTAATACCCAAAACGACATCGTGGCTGCTCCATCTGCGTCCGATTCTTCCTCGTCTGACCTTTTGTCCGTGCCAGATTCAGATAATCTGCAAGCGGTTGCAGTGCCTCCGCTCATTCCACCAACGTCCATATCGGAGCGACTCTCGCAAATTGACTCGGGAAGAAACGATCCGTTTGCTCCTATCAGTGCCGGAGCGCCTATCTTAGTGCAAACTTCGCCGAGATATCAGTCAGGTGCGTTGCCCACCGTCCCTGTTGCATCCACTCCATCTCTCCCTGAGCCTGTCGCAACGGTTCCAGTTGCCGCTTACCCTCCCACGTCATTAACTCCAAATCCATCGGGTCAAGCGCCAGTGCCTGCTCCCGTCCCTGCTCCCTCCAACGCTGTGCCTGCTCCTGTGCCCACGCCTCCGCTGGCTCGTCTGATTGAAATTAGCGGCGTCGTTCAAGTAGGTGGACAAACCAGTGTGATCGTCATGATGCCGACTGAGCGGAGTAGTCGATATGTCCGTATCGGAGAACGGATAGGCAATGGGCAAATTCTTGTCAAGCGAGTCGATATGGACGCTGCGTATGAGCCCGTTGTCATATTGGAGCAAGACGGCGTAGAAATCGTGCGTACGATTGGCAGTGCTGGAGGGGCTGAAATTGGTTCCTTATAGGACCTTGGGTTTGAAAATTTTGTCGATATGTTCTAAGGAATTACGGGTGGGCTTATGACCAAGCCACTTCCAGCACGACATCAGCACGCCGACGCTCCTTCGTCTAAGGCGGTTCGGAGTCAAGGAAATTTGAATTACCGTGATACCTACATTTGTCCGGTCTGTCGCCACGGTCAGATTTCTGCTCTAACGCTAATGGATGCGTTTGCCTGCAACTTTTGCCGACACATTTTTACCGCAAATCTGAATAATCAGTCAGTGCAAGTCGTAGACAGTTCGCAGGCAATGTCGTGGCGTTGGACAGGGCGCACCTGGCAAGCGGCGTATCAGAATGATTCGGACGTGACAGTAGCGATCTGGTTAGTTGGCATTGCGCTGGTCGTGTTACCTTCGGCGGTGGTGTGCATATTTGCGTATATGTTTCCGCCGATGCCAGGTAGTCAGTGGGCGTGGTTCCCGTTACTTTGGTGCGGAATCACCATCATCGTTCATTTAGGAATGGTGTCATGGCTGATGGCTGAACACTATCAAATTCCGGTCTATATATCGAGTAAGATTAGGCTTCGTCGCTTTCTAAGCGATCGCTCATAGAATTTAGAGCGGCAGATTCGGGCGGTGCGCGCTTAAACGGTTACCGAAACTGTTGATGTTGATCTGACCAGCGTCGCAAATGATAGGTCTGGGATGCGTCTTGAGCAATCAACGCTGAGTGGCGATCGCCTAAGATGGCCACTCCGAGCGATCGCCCAGAATACAAAACATCTCCTTGGTGAGATATCACCAACGTCTGGAGGGGCGAATGAGACGCATCTAGTTGAGACGGGCGTAGCGTAATCACCGCTTCGGCGTGGGCATCGCCTGTTAAATCAATCAGTTGAGTCGGAGATGAGCCCAGCCTGTTCAATAGATCGTCAGGTTTCATGGATGAGACGGATTGAGATGTGCTTGAGCCGTTGTGCAACTCCTCAGCGGACAGAATTTGCTCGATACGGGGCAGGATCAACGACGCCCATTCAGGATGTTGATCGCTAATGTCTCTCAGGGTTGATTGCCCGACGAGGGGAATTACTCGAATCGTGTCGGATGTAAACGCGAACAGGCTGCCCGACTCCGCTACGGTCAAAAAATCTCCTGTTAGCGCTGAGCCGACTGCAAGGAGTTCGACCCGTCCTGACTGGAGGCGAGCAGCCTGGAGGCGAACAGATAGCGTGTGCGATCGCCCATCGTCTGCCCAAAACATGAGCCGCAATCGAGTATCGGGAGTGATCCCAAAACGATCGATGAGCTGCCGAGCGGAGAGCTGGTTTAGATCGTCATTTGCAAAGGGCGATCGCGCTCCGTCTTGACCCGCAAAGCGGTGCTCAACCTGGATGCGATACCAGGCTTGCTGATCTCCAAGGTCAGGGATTTGAGTCGAGTGTAAGCTCAGCCAGTCTGCGTCATTCACTGCTGAAACAACGCTCGCGGTTCCGACTATTTGGTGGCTCACGGATTCCTCTAACGACGATGAGGACGAGGATGACGAGCGGGAGGAAACCGGAGATGGATTGAGCTGACTCAACACCGATTGAACTCGGTCACTCGCCTGGTCGCGTTGGGGATACTGACTCAACCAGGCGATCGCGGCTGCCTGATCCTGCTGGGTTGCCAGAATCAACGCTCCCCATGCCTGTACATCAAGCTGGTCTGGATTGACTCGAAGCGCAGTTTCAATTCGCTCCCACACCTGTCCTGACTGATCCGCCAATATAGGGGTTACATCTTGATCGGTTTCGAGCGCCGTTTTCAAAATCTCGAATGCAGAGTCCCAGCGTCCGTCAATCAGATTAGCGATTAGCTGCTGTCCTGGACTCGCCCAGGTACGCTCTGCTTGCGCTTGAGTCACGCGAGCATGAAGGGCGATCGCATCCAATTGGGCTTGCGCCTCTAGCGACCAATCTTGAATCTGCTGGCGGACAGCTTGAAGCTGACGCAGCGCAGGCGACCATAGGCCGCTGCGAGCTAGCAACAGTCCCCGTTCATAATCGGGATGAGGCAGGGCAGGCTGCGTCAAGCTAATTTCTCGCAATCGCACAGGACGCCCGAGCCCTCGAGGAGCCAGTTGATAAATGTCAAACTGGGGTTCTAGCCCAAGGGTTTGATCGACAACTAGCGACGGAGTTTGAGCCGTGATGGGTTTCCAGGCGGGCAGCGTATTGGCTGGACTGGTCCACTGCAACATCAGCGACAGGCGATGGCGTTCAGAATCGTAATAGACAACCTGACCATATAACGCGCGATGTCTGCCTTTCATCCACTCTCCAACCAGATGAAGCCAGATTCCCTCTGCGGGTGAAGCATCTCCTGGAATGAACTGAACGCGATCTAGGGGAAGTGTTCGAGCCGACCCTGGACTTGCTATTCCAAGTGGAATAAAAGGCGCGACGACAAATGATTCATCCGGCCCAGACACTGCGACCCGCTCAATCAAAACCCAGAGCGTCTCGTCAGCAGACCCTGAGGAAAATTGGTCGGCTAAGGGAGTATTTTCAATCGGGCGATAGACTCGGAGTTCGGCAATGTGCCCACATTCCAGCGAAAACGGCACACTGTCTGAGCTAGATGCAGTCTCCAGGCAATGAGGACGACGGGATAGGATAGGCAACAACACATCGGAGTCATCGCTGAGACCGCGTGTGTTAGAGCTAGACGCTAGCGGCAGCAGAGTTCCGGAACGTAATCCGTCTTGAACTAACGCGGCTTGAATCTTGGATAACGTCTGGGGCGAATGTTTAAACGGGTTGCGATTTTGAAGCGGCAAGACTCGATTGAGCCACGTGACCGACTCTGGATTGAGTATAAGCTGGACAGCGAGCCATCCTCCGCTGCCGATGAGGCCAATCGTGCTGATGAGCAGCCCGCTCGCCATCAGAAAGACTTTGATTGAAACACGGTGTCGAGGACCTGCCGATCTCGCCTTTTGTGAATGCGATTGAGATCGAGAATTGCGGGGCGATCGCCCCGATGAGTTGTGAAGATGATGGCTCATCCCTAACTCCTAGACCCAGGGACTTGGATTTTGGATTTTGGATTTTGGATTTTGGACTTACAAACACCCATGCTGAAAGGATTCTAGCCTTTGCATCTGTCGTGTTTAGAGAAGTGGTGTTACCGAGTTAGCACGTGTTCATAGCGCTCTCCAGCACGTTCCCAAGTATACGTGCTTTCCACGAGCGATCGCCCATTTTGAGACAATTGCAGGCGTAAATCAGGCTGCTCAAACAATTGGCTAATGGCATCAACATAGTCTTCGATTTGATTGGCTCGAAGTGCCCGTGGCACCCCATCCCCGTCGACCTCCAACCCCTCAAGACCGCGATCGCTCCCAACAATAGGAACTCCGGCTGCCATTGCTTCTAGCGTCTTATTCTTAATGCCAAAGCCGGTTCGTAGGGGCACTACACAGACGGTTGCCTGATGCAGATAGTCAACCACAGATGGCACTTTACCCGTAACCGTGACGCCTGGAACCTCTTGAAGAGCAAGGGCTGCCGGAGTAGGACGCGCCCCTACAATACTGAGATGGGTATCAGGATAGCGCTGACGCACCCTGGGCAACACGTCTTTGACAAAAAACTGCATCGCGTCAACATTGTGCGAACCGTCCATAGCGCCCACGAACACCAGATGATGCCCGCCTAAATCAGCGGTTCGATAGCGGAACGTATCGAGATCTACACCGTTGGGAATGACCTGTGAGGGCATGCCAGGACACATCTCAGCAAGCTGCTGCTGGTCATCTGGGGTGGTGACAACAATGGTGGAAAATTGCTGCGCAAAGCGACGCTCATACCGATAACTCGACGACAAATATAGGCGATCGCGCAATACATCATCGGATGCTTTCATTCTCAGGTGATTGAGCGTCCAATTGTAGCCAAGACTATGGGCATTCAGGACTGTTTTGAGCGAGGTCTGAAACCTCGGACGAATATAGATTGCATTGACGCTATGCTCGCAGGTGATCGCATCAAACGCCTGTATTCTAACTTGGTGGTTTATCCACGCTTGAAGCTCGCGAGAATAGCGATGCAGCACATTTGGCGGCGTGCCTTTGGCAACTGAGGTCGCCAACCGTCCGAGTTTATTGAATGAATTTAAGCGACGATACAAGCTAGATTGCAAGGTTTGGGGTTGAGAAAATAGAGCCAGCGTGTCAACAAAATTTTCTAAGCCCTGGATGTCATCGTCAGTCACATCGGGCGATCGCTGCGTGGCAAGTGTGACTAAATGGCGATCGCATAGGTATTTGAGCAAATTAAACGTTCTGACCTCAGTCCCTCCCCGGCTGGGTGGATATGGAAAGGTCGATGAGATCATGAGGATACGCATGAGGGAATCAAAGGGGTAAGAATATAGGATATGAGGATAAATCAAGTGACCGGAAACTCGTCACTCCAGACTTAATGAATGGCTAAATGCTGTTCAATTCGATCAACGACTTCAGCCGACACGGCTTCCCAGCGTCGATCTTGGACATACGCTTTGGCCTGTCGGCCCAGCTTTAGTCTCAGAGTCTCATCCGTGATGCAGGATTCAATTAAAGCGGCTAGCGTTTTAGCGTCACCGGGGTCGTGGAGCAACCCATTCTCGCCATGCTGAATCAGATCTCGCTGACCACAGCAATCCGTGGTGATGCAGCACCGCCCTGCTTCCATCGCTTGCAGAAGTGATAGCGGCTGCCCTTCAAAGAAGCTAGGCAACGCAAAGATATTGGAACGTGCCAAGATGTCAGACTCTGCGTTGCGAGGAAATTTAGGAAGGACTTCAACGCTGTCTCGGAGGTCGTCATCCCACTCGTTCAATATCGAGTCGCGATCGCCTCCGGTTCCAGCCAGTAACCAATGGATTTTGAACCCGTTTCGGTGCAAAATCTTGGCAGCCTCGATGAGGGTATAAATACCTTTGCGCTCCAGCCAGGTTGCTAGAAATGAGACCGTTATGCGATCGCCCGGCTGCTGAGTTTCATCTAAATCAAGCGGATACACGCCATTTCTAAACACAAAAATGTCGCCAGAATCCCGATGATAAAACGAGTGTGCAAATTCAACATCTTCATAATTGCTAAATAGCAGCGTGTCGGCACGTTTGACCCCTTGATCGCAGGGACGCAGTCGCCAAATCGGAAACAATATGCGCGTCTTCCAACTGACCTGTCGCCCTCGTTGAAGCCCGAGTTCCCACGATCGCCGATCTAAGCCGTGGCTAAAAATCGCAGCCGGGGAATTGCGGTTGAGGAAAAAGCTAGAAGACGCTTCATGCACTAAAAAAAATGTCGCCGTGCGTCCAAGTTTTTGATAGGTTCGATAAGCGGCATAGGGAAACAGCGCACTGTGGGGCAGTTCGCCGACTTCATGGGGACCAATATGGACATAGTCATAGCCTCGACGTTCCAGTTCGTTTTTCCAGTGCCAAGCAATGCGTCCCATGCCTGACTCTTCCGACACATGAATATCCGCCACATGAACAACAAGCTTTTGAGAAAGAGCCATGATGCAATTCCTTCGGTAGGACGAAATGGGTAATACGTCAGTGCGATACTAAGGGCTTGTTAAAAAATAACCTCATGGTGGTGCGTCATGCTGGCGCAACAGCACCCTACGGCTGTTTGGCAAAAATAAGCCGACCCTTTAAGTGCGGGCATCATACCCGTAGTGTGAGCGACTCGCTCACACTACGGGTATGAAACTTCCGCCATCTTGTACTAGTGCGATCGCATCAAACTCACCATTCCTCTCATTTCTGCACTACAACCTTGCTGAGCGTCAACAGGCTCGTTACTCAAATCTTTATGGTCAGATGCCGCTCTGACATGGACTCTGTCACCTAGTAGGGCTGAGATGGTAGGTCTTCGAATAGAGAATCAAGCGTTTTAACCCCGTCACCAGACTCTTCAACGTCATTCAACTCGATAGAATCGTCAGCGTGGGAGGTGGGAATTTGCTCGGAGGGGCGATACGGGCTACGCCCAGGCAAGCCAACGCTCTCATGGGTGTTTGATACGTCATGAACTGATGCACCCGTGTCTAACCGATTATTGCTAGCCTGATCACCATTGAGGGTATGAGGAAAAGGAGGACTGAGAGGGTCGCATGCCTGCCCATCCAGGACGAACATAAAATCGTCTAGCGTTTGAGCATTAGGTTGCGTGTCTTCTGAATCGTGCGTTTCCTCAACCTGATTCGCGTGAGCCGAAAAATTGACGAGCGTTTGAGCCGAACGATTTGTAACGTCAGAGGCAGAGGGTGAATAGGTCGCTAACGCCAATCGATGCCCTGTCGAGCCAAGCTCATAGACGACATGATTGGCATTTACCAACGATGTAGGAGAGTTTTCAAGAGGTGCATCGTCTGGTGCAATCGGAAGCGTCTCATTCGATGGGGTGTCGAGGCAAGAATAGCCAGCTTGAGGCGCATCATCCTGCGACGTTTCTCCAGACTGAGCGGGGGGCGTCCAATCGGATGAGAGGTGACGCATCTGAGACGAGGAGCCATCCACAGATTCGTTAGCAGCCGATTTATGACCAGGGTCATTAGCAGAATTATCAACCGGCATCCCCCCATGCCTGACATCAGCAGACCTAGATTGCGCAAGCTCGTGCTCAGGCTCGTCTTGCTCAAGCTCAACGTCCGTGTCGGTTTCCTCGGCATCCGCCGGACGGGGTGTATGAGCAATAACAGTCGCTTGGGTAGATGAAGGTTGAGATTGAATCTCTGCCTGGCACTTTGCGAGTGCATTGAGCGCCCGCTGAGCATTTGCCATGCTATCTTGCTCTTCAAATAGCTTGGCTGCGGCCTCGAAATCAGCCATTGCAGAGGTATTATTCTCTTGGTGTCGATATGCGACCGCTCGATAATAGTAGGCGATCGCCGACTCTGGAGCATACCAGATGGATTGACTGTAGTCTGAAATTGCTCCGTGATAGTCGTTGAGATTTTGGCACGCCGCGCCGCGATAGAAATAGGCGATCGCAGACTCAGGCTGCACTTGAATCGCGAGGCTATAATCCGCGATCGCCCCATATAGATCCCCGCGCTCTGCTCGGATAAACCCCCGGTTACAATAGGCAGAAATCTGAAACGGATCAATATCAATGGAGTCAGAAAAATCTTGAATGGCGCCTGGATGATCGCCTCGGTCATAGCGCACAATGCCGCGCATATTCCGCGTCGCGGGGTCATCGGTATTAACCGCCAAGATGCAGTTTAGATCGGCAGTTGCGCCTGACTTATCGCCCAATTCATAGCGGGTTACCGCTCGATTCCAATATGCTCGCACATCCTCTTGATCGAGTATCGGATTCTCAAACCGATCGATCAAACGCTGAATTACATCGTCGTTAGTCGTGCGCAGCTTAAGCTCGACGTTTTGAAACACAGTTGCCGTGCTTAATGCATCCGTGATTCCTAAGACGGCAAAGCTATGGTCAGAGACTAAAAAATTCTCAACCGTGCCTAGCACCTTGAATCGAAAATGTTTAGGATAAGCACGCTTGAGTTGGAGAAACTGCTGGAGCGTCGTTTGAAGCTCATTCTTTTGCAGCGGATCAAGCCGCCACTGTCGCCCCACCGGCGTTAAGAATCGCTCGTGGTGAGGATTAGTGGTATGACACCATCCCAAATCGAGATGCCCGTCGCGATTGAGAAATTGATGAAACTTTTTCATCAGTGTCTCATCGAGCGGGCACTGCATTGACCAAGGCCAGATCAAAATCAGGCGATCGCGTGTCTTTTTTAATGCCTCTTCCAAAACAACTCGGCTGCCCGCCATTGCCTGACCGATAAAATCAGCATCAGACGACGATTTCAAGTCAAACACAAACTCGTAAGGAGGCACATCGGGCAACGTCTGGAGCTGCTCATTAACGGTTTGCAATTCACGGCGCAGCGTTTTCTCAATCTGCGCTTGAAATTGAGGTGCATTCGGCAGCGTCTGCAAGTGCTGGTTAAGCAACCGCAATTCTTGATTGAGCGTTTCTTCCATTTGAGAGCGAAACTGAGGAAAATCAGGCAACTCCTGGAGCTGCTGATAAACATCTCTCATTTCTTGCCGGAGATGTTCATTGTTGTGACGCTGAGCATCTTGCTGATGTTGAAGGGTTTGGATTTGTTCGAGTAGAGCGTTTAAATCTCGCTTGGGCACCAAGTCAGCGATCATGCGGGTCAGTTCGGTCAACTCTTCGCGAAGCGAGGTCGGATCAAGGGGGGGCGGCAGGTTTCTAAACTGTTGACGAAGATGCCCCAAGCCTTCATCGAGTTCAGAAAAATTCAGTTTGACATTGCTTGATAACCCTTGCAATGTCTCTTTGAGCGCGATCGTATCGGTTTGGAGTTGGGCGATCGCCCGTTCAGACTCTTCGATACGGTTTGACGCAATGATTTTATGCACAGAGGTATGCAGGTTTGCCAGAGCCACATGCACCTCGTTGTACTGATCTCGGAGATACGCGATATCGTGGCGAATGGGGCCAACACTCTGCTTCTCAACATGAGCCAATCGCCGCAGCATATCCTGCTGAACGTCAGCCACCTGCGATCGGACATCATCTAACTTTTCGCGATTATGCCGAAGGACAGAATTTCGTAAACTGCCTACCATTTCGGGCGTAGGCAATTCTGCCACGTGTTGATTCAAGAGTTCGATATGTTTGGTGAGCCGCTGGTCTAGCTCTATGAAAACAGACCGAGTTTGCTGCTCGGTCATCGCTTCGAGCCGTCGCCGATTAATCAAATTCATCAAGACGGCAATTGACAGCGGTGCTGACGTGTAGAGCACCTGCTTGGAAAGCACCGTCGCAACTGACCCAACGCCTAGTCCGACGAGCGAGGCGTATTCTAAATACTCTGACCAACGACGATTCTTCAAGGCTTAAACCGGTAGATTCAAAATGAACAGTGGCTCACTATAGCCCATCGGGCTTAGTCTATCTGTAGAACTCACGCACCGTCTGGGTTTTACAGAGGTTTGACGTCCTAACGCAAGAGCGTAGGGCTATAAAGCTAGGGGACCCTTAAACATATTGCGAATTATTCGTCTTTTCTAGAAATTTGAGTACCAATCAGGAAATTCTCTTTTCAAAAATAATTTTTCAGTAGATCCTCGGATGCCCCGAAAATTCTTGAATTGCCTTGATTTTGGTCGATACGCGCCTTAGGAGATAACGTATTTTATTTAAATTTATCGGAACATAACATCGCCGGGAGGAGTCTACGTGTTTTTACGGTCTACTCTGGCTACCGAGAGAAGGTGTCGCTTCGCTGAAATGTCAATGCGATCGCTCCCAGATTCTCCAGAACCTCCAGATCCCCGGCTTCTGTGTGAAATATAGACTGTTCATGAAGACCTCATTTAGAAGCCAGGAATCTCATCTCCTAGACACTAGCCGTCACGTTAGACAGACATCCCCAGAGCATTAAACAGGTCACGAACGCTGCGATTGAGCGATCGCCCCATTTGAATATGGGCTTCATCGGGTTCGACGGGCAGAATATTGGCCTGCTTTCCATGCCCTACGGTCTGAATCACAAGGTTTGCAGCCTCCAGCCCGGTGACCAACGCTTTTTCTTGCGACCACGACCCGTGACGATTGACAATCCAGTCACCGCTCATGAAAACATTTTCGAAGCTAGTGGTAGCAGGCAACAGATACCGATAACTACCGGGGGCAAAATGGCTGACGGCTTGAGGCAAGCGGATGACGCTGTGATCGACGATCTGGGCGGTTTGAAAGGCGGGAACGCAGGTCGCTAGACAGCGCTGCACAATCGGCAACATCTCGGTGTCATCTAAGGCGAGAAACTGATTTGCGTGGTAAAAGTCGACTTCAACCACACTGCCCGTTTCCTCACGATAGTCGTCGTGGAGGGCATTGAGATCAAAGAATGTCCATCCGGTTGTGGGGTCGAAGCCAAAACACGCATTGGACGGGTGAGGAATCGAGATTTTACGGTCAAACCATAGGCGAGTCGCTAAAACGTCAATCGCGCCCAAATTGCTGACATTGCGAAACTCAGATCGACTGCGAAGCGTCGGGCTATTGGCAACGATTTTTTTCATACCTGTGATGCCTACGGCAAAAATAACCGCATCCGCTTCAAAAACCTCATCCCCGCAGACAACACCCGTAACCTGATTGTCGTGCCCCAAGACCACATCGCTCACCCGTTTCTGAGCCAAGATTCGTCCACCTGCGGTTTCGATGCGCTCTGTCCAGGGTTGAAATATTTTCTCGCCCACCGTCCCCCGGCACCAGACCACATCAAAGTCGGGCTGATGCGCCAGGATGAAGTAATAGAGCATTCCCAAGGCGGCGGCGGCTGAGCACTGTTCTCCAGGAGCAAACAAGCCAACCAGCAGCATGGGTTCGAACGACTCTCGATAGAGGCGATCAGAGACGCCAAAGGTTTTAAACAGTTCGCGGGCAGTCACCGGATCGTAGCGTCGCCACGCATCGTCAGAATTATCAAAATCAAGCACCGCATAGAGCAAGGGCAGGGCAGATAGGCGATCGCTCAGGGGAAGTCGTTTGAACTGCGTATATAAAAACGTGCCAAGAGGCGTTGGCAATCGTGGCATCTCTTGAAAAATCGGCGACTCGACCTCTAACCCTGCCGGGGAATATTGAGACGAGCGGGTAAACGGCGTAAACGGATGGATGCCCAACTCATCTGTCAGGGCAAAGATGTTGCGGTAAGGATACCAAAAGCCGTGAATGCCCGCCTCGACGGAGCGCCCACCTGCCGTTTTCCAGCCTGCGACCAGCCCTCCTGGATAGGCTCCCGCTTCAAGCAGCGTCACGTCATACCCTTGGTTGGCAAGGTGATGAGCTGCGCCCAAACCTGCCCAACCTGCTCCAACAACTACAACCCGTGGCGATCGCACCTCTGTCATCCTGGTTCGTCTAAATATCGACACCTTGCACTATTCATGGCTCGTTTACCGCTCGTATGAATAGATATCTCCGGCATAGTCAAACAGCGCTGCCGATTTCTCAGATAAACGCTGAACATCAGACGAATCTAGCGTCCATGTCAATGATTCGGCGTTTTGCTTGATTTGTTCTCGATTGAGTGTCAGACCAGACACAATACAGGCCACCCCCGGCTGCTGCTTCAGCCAGTTCAGTGCGACTTGAGACACTGTTTTGTGATAAGCGTGGGCGATCTCCGAGAGAACATCCAGCAGATCTAAGACCGATTTCCAGCCGCCGTGGCGTTTGATCATGCTGCTGTAATAAAACGATCGCGCATGATCGGGCTCAAGCTTTGGATTGGCGACGCCTACATACTTATCAGACAAAAATCCTCCTGCCAGAGGCCCGTATGGCAGCAAACCAATATCATGCTGCTGACAAAAGGACTGCATGCGATTCTCAACACGGCGATCAATTAGGCTGTATTGCACTTGATGGGTGCTTATCGGAGCATAATTTAGCGCTTTTTCGAGCATGGGCGTATCAAAATTTGTCACCCCAAGTCGACGAATCTTGCCTTCATCGAGCAAGTCTTTGAGCATAGCAAAGGTGGGCGCAAAATCAAGCTGGGGGTCATGCCAGTGAATTTGGATACAGTCGAGATAATCGCGCTTGAGGTTTCGCAATGAGGCTTCGACCTTATGACGCACGTGGGTCGGCGTCGGAGGGTTGCCCCAGAAAACGGCTTTGGTAAATACCTCGCAGTCTCGACCCTTGAGGATTCGTCCTAGCATCTGTTCGCTGCGCCCATAAATATCAGCCGTGTCAAAGGCTATGATCCTCCTCGCCAGGTAGGTGTCGATCGCACGGGTAATATCGGATTCGGAGTGCGATCGCCAACTGCGTTCATCTAGCTGCCAACAGCCAACTATTAACGGCCCTGGAAGAGGAGGAGATTGGTGAATCATGCGTATGCCGATGCTCTTATTAGCAAATGGACCAGTCTAATTGTAATCAGATTGCAAACAATGGTTCTGACGCTTCTCTAATTGTCTATTTTCTATTTCCAAGTAATTTGTAGGCTCACCTGCCTCATTCTCAAATTTCATAACTGGTTTATATAGCCTTACGGGCTCAGGTTT
>JBNPEG010000200.1:0-28249 GCA_051117555.1 Elainellaceae cyanobacterium
AGGCGCCGTTGCGACAAACGCGCCTCCTAAGAAATGCACAATTGCAGTTGGGCGTGGCGGAATTAACACCCAGTTGCCCGAAATCTCCTGCCAGTCCATACCGACCTCCTCAATAGACTCTCTTATCATAGAAGTAATTTCATAGTTGAGACCAATTTTTCAAAGAAGGCTATAGATAAACAGCCGGGAACCCTCTCAGAACCTGTGCCCGCCAATCCAAAATCGCCAATCCAAAATCGAAAATTGGTACTGGCGTGGCACAGCTAATTTGGTAGATTAAAGTAGGTTGGGTTGAGGTTACGAAACCCAACAGCAGAAACCCTTTCGTTGGGTTACGCTATCGCTAACCCAACCTACTATTTTAGGGTGTGTCAAAACTAAAATCGAAAATCCAAAATCGCAAATTGGTACGAGCTGTTTAGTGCAGCGAAATTCTTTTCTGCAATGGGTGATTGCGGAAATCCCTACGTCTGGATTGTTCCAAAATTTCGTATAACGGAAATATCTGCCCCATCTGCGTCGTTCACGGGTTGCTACCATGCCGGAGTCCTATTCTCAAGAAGATGTGCAAGAAATTCTTGAATTGGCGATCGCCCGTCAAGTTCGCAAAGGCGACGTGCTATCTCGGGGTCAGCTATTTGAAATCGCTGATGAGATGGGCATCCCGGTGCGAGAGCTTGAGATTGCCGAACGAGAATGGCTCCAGGGTGAAGGGCGCGATCGCGTCGAGTTTAACCGCTACCGGCGGGTTAACTTTCGGCAGCATGTGGTGAAATACCTGATTGTCAACGGGTTTTTGATCTTGATTGATTTAGTGACCTTTGGCGACGGGGCGTGGGCGTTGTCTTTCTCTCTCTACATCGCGTTAATCTGGGGGTTGTTTTTGACCCTAGATGGCTGGCGCACCTATCAAACGGAAGGACGAGCCTACGAAAATGCATTTCAACGCTGGCGACGGCGGCGGTGGTTTAAGCGATCGGTGGGTAGTTTTCTAAATCGATGGTTGAAGCCATCCCAAACACCCCGTTAGACTAGGGTGAGTCTTCGCGCTAGCACGAAGATGCGTTCTTATCCCAATCTGCTGTGAATCATTCTGCGTCTAACTCTCCAACACCGAAGCGTCGATGCGTGCTGGTCTGCCAGCATCGTTCGTGTCAGCGCAACGGCTCTGAAGCTGTTTTGGCAGCGTTTCGGGAGGCAGCAACGCCGGGTGTGTTTGTGAGCGGCGGCGGTTGCACGGGGCAGTGTAGCTCAGGGCCGACGGTTCGCGTCATGCCTGACGGCACGTGGTATTGCCAGGTTAGACCCCCCGATGTGCCTGAGATTGTAGACCAGCATTTTCAACACGATCAGCCCGTCGAGCGATTGCTCCATCCTCGGTTTCATCCTCGATTTGATGCATATTGATGGTGCGATCGCCCCTCGAATCTCAAAGGAAGGGGCGATCGCACCTTTAACATTCGGCGTCACCGCCTTAGATTAATCGCTTAAGCCCATGATGCGTTTTGTGAGAATTTGCATCACTTCGTTGGGATTCACGGTGGGAATGGGTTTTGACCATTCATAGGGCTGAGCGTAGCCGAGTTGATACATCTGCATGATGTGGTGGTTTACTGCTTTGAGCGAACCGACGGCAATCACGCGCAGTACTTCTCGGTCGTCGTTGTTGCATGAGGATGGGTCAAACCGCTCGGGCGGTTCGTTGGGATTTACCATGATGAAACACTCCTTTTAGGTAGTTGAAGGAGCGCTCAAACGAGAAGCCACCCCGCTATAAGGCATCGCGAATTGGGATGGCTACAGGAGTGTGGTAAAACAATCCATAGCCTCCGATTCTGCTGATTCAGAGTTCGGGGGTTAGTCTCCCGGCACGTGGTGCCAACACTGCTGGGGGACGCTGCTCATGTTTGAGCGCTTGATAGCCGAGAATACCGCACGTTGTTGGTAAAAACAACCGTATTAATGAATTTCTTTGGGGGGCTAACCTAAATTTTGGAATGCCGTAACGGTTTGCGGGAATGGGAATTAATCCCAACATGTAGGGGCGTACGGGCGGTAGGGGCGTACGGGCGTAGGGGCAGGTTTTGACAACATTGTCCTGCTGTGTGATTAACGTATTGCCTAAACCTGCCCCAACGGGCATCGAAACCCTACCAATATGATTCGGAAATACCACGCCATTTTTTTGGGTTAATGATTGACCCGCCACGTTGTAGGGCGAAGCATTTCGTTGGCACGTTCCGGTGATGCGTTCAACATCTCGACGAAATGCTTCGCCCCAACGGGGTTTATCTGAAGATTAAGAAGAAATCGCAGAAGACTAGCCCTGGACAGATGGATCTGTGGGAGCAGTGGGAAGCCCAAATGGATGAAGCCCACGCAATCACTAAGAAGTTTTTAAGAGCAAATAGCTACGACCCAGATTACGCAATCTCACAGATACCGAAATGCGATCGGTGCCAGGTAACGGATCTCTGTGATGCTGATTCTTCGTAGGAAAGCAAGCCTGAAATAAAACTTTTGAAAATTCTGAAAGCTCTATGCTTTACACTTTACAAGTCTGGATACGAGAGAATAGAAGAAAAATATCGCTAACACTAATAAATTCAAGCCACAAATAATAAGGGAGGTGGCCTGTTGGTGCGGAGATATTGTAAGTACAAACGCCAGTCCAGTCATCTTTTGCTCGCCACCCTACGTGATCGCCAAATTTCTCAAACGCTTCTTTATGATGCTTCCCATCTAGAATGCCGCCGCATTCTAGATAAATTTCTTTTTGCACACTAAAGCCAAATTTGCCGTTGCTATGCTGCACCCACAAGTGGTCAATGCGGCGTAAGTCATCGCAGGGAAAAGTCAACAACTCGTCTGGCGTAGGATACTGATCTTCACTTTTGCCTACCGTACGGAGCATCATCCATACTGTTTCTCCGTCAGCTTTTTGCAATTCCCCCTGCGAGAGATGTGCTGCCAAAGTCTGATATCGCTGTGATTGGAGTTCCTCAAATACCTCTGCGCTGATCTGATTAGGTGATTCACGCACACAGTCATAGCCCAGTTGCAATGCATCACGAGTGTTGCGCCGACAGGCTTCTTCCACTAAAGGTGTGGGATCAGTCTGGGCAGCATAGAGCAAAATGGTTTCTCGCCATTCTGTTTCTTCAAATTTTTCAAACAGGATCGATTCTAGGGATGGCAACGCTTTAATCTGTGCCGCTGCTAAATACTCTTGAAAGCTGAGGTGAGCAAATTCATAAATGCGGTCTTCCTTCTCAACTAAAAGCTCACTGACTTTCTCAATTTGTTCAATCCACTGTGGCGGTTTTATGGCCCTGTTGATCAACACCAGCGGTTGCCTGATCCAATCCTGTAGCTGAGCATCCGTTACGGTGGTAAGCCGTCCCTCTGGATGCTGCATCATTTTCAACGCCACTTCTTGCAGCAGCTTCTGACTTTGCTCCAGATTCAGCAACATAGGAATCCCTTTCGCTCTAGGACGGTCAACCAGTTGCAGCTTACAAATGTCGGCATAGAGTGCTGCTCGATATTTGGGCAAATCATCCCCTGGATGAAACCGATGGAAGGTGGCAATCATGTTGAGCAGCAGCGGATTCACCGCCATCTCAGACAGCTTCGGTCGCTGCTCAAGCTGTTTCAGTAAGCTTTTTGCTTGTCGATCAGCCGTTGTTCTCACATTAGGAGTGTCTCGTCCGCCCCGGTCATAGCGCTCTTGGCAGGTATACCATTTATGAATAAATTCATGGCGCTGTTCATAATTAAAGGCACGAACATATAAAGTAGTTTCTGGTTTTTCAGCTGTGTAGTGCTCCTCATATCCAGGCGGACGTGATGTCAGAATGAACACCGAACGCGGATATCGGAGCATCTGGGTGCTGATCCATTCGCTAACATCGGCACGACGAGCTTCGGCGACTTCATCAAACCCGTCAAACATCACCAACGCTCTGCCCGTTTGCAGGAGATTTGCAGCCCAGTTATCAGGAGGTTTGAGTTCTCCGTGGTCTGGGGGCGGTAAGCGAGACAGGTGATGCGTATGGATCAAATCAGGCAGGGCCGGAAACGTCTCTTTGTCTTGGGCAAAAAGCTCCCGCAGGTCGCGCAAATACAGCAAGATTGGAATGCGCTTGGGTGCTTTGTATTGCTGCACTACGGATGCCTGCTTTGCATAGCTGAGGGTAACGTGTTTCAGCAGCGTCGTTTTGCCGTAGCCCACCGCTGCCAAAATCGCCATGCGTCGATAGGTAGGTGAGTCTTGCGTTTGCGCTAGAAAATCCCAAATTTTCCAGTTGTTCTCTTGCTCTATCCCTAAATTTTCCAACTGATTCTTTTGCTCAGCCTTACGATGATGTTTTCTCAACACCATCCGTATCGCTAGATCCTCTACTTGTCTACCCATCAGCTCTAGCGGCACAAATGCTTCTTCCAGCATCAGAGTCTTGATGCCAAACGGTTTATAACCTTCTACTCGGTAGTCATCACACTCGTAGGCTTGACACTCTAGATATTGCCGATCAAAGCTTGACAGCTTCCAACGCACTGCCTTGTTGAATGTCTCAATCTGGTCGATTAGCGATTTAGCAATGGAGGCTCGACGCGACTGCCAAATTTCATTCCACAAGTCTGATAATGTTTTGAACACAAATGCCCAAGCGGCTCCAGCGAAAGCAAACCCAAATGCCTTGCGCAAGTCGCCGTCATTATTTGGATCAGCATACAACCAGCATTCATGCGCAGCAATGAAGAAGAAGATAGTCGCTGGTCCAAAGCTAATCAGATTCTCGAACAATTTTTCGATGAACTTGTCAAATGACATCGTTAGATACTCTGGGGCAAATCAAGTAGGATAAGTGCCTTCAGTGTATGCGATGTAATGGTTTAGGAGGTTCAAACTAAAGGTTTTTATATAATCGCTTAATTTTTCCGGAGTTCTAGTTCGGCCTGTTCTGACCAAGACCTTGCAAGGGGCGATCGTCCCTATCATCATTATCATTTCGGGCATTGCTCATCGACGAATGATTTTCGGAGGGGCAATAGCCCTATGGGCATGGCTTCGCTAAGGCATTGCCATGCCCGTACAACGAGTGGCGTGGGGGCGTAGGGGCGTGGGGGCGTAGGGGCAGGTTTAGGCAATACGTTAATCACACAGCAGGACGATGCTGTCAAAACCTGCCCCTACGCGGCCTCTACGGGGTTTATTTTTTTGTTATTTCTATTTTGAACCCCGTCGTTTCTATAAATAACTCCGTCTTTTCTATAAATAACTCCATCGACGCCCAAAATTTCTTGCCGTTTCTATAAATAACTCCGTCGTTTCTATAAATGACTCCGTCGACGCCCAAAATTCCTTGCCGTTTCTATAAATAACCCCGTCGTTTCTATAAATGACTCCGTCGACGCATATCAGAACCCTGTCAGCGGGGTTCAAAATAGAAACTCGTGGTGTTCCCCAATATTGCGATCGCCCTCGTCGGTTACAAAAAGGCGCGATCGCCCTGACCGCGCCCTTATCAACCGATGATGATCTAGTCAACTATCTACTTCAGTTCTTCCATGACTGCGCGGGCGGCTTCAAGCGTGCGATCGATATCGTCATCCGTATGCGCCAACGACGTGAAGCCTGCCTCAAACTGAGATGGAGCCAGATACACACCATGCTCTAACATGCCGCGATGGAAGCGACCAAACTTCGCCAAGTCAGACGTTTTCGCATGATCATAGTTATGCACCGGCCCCGGATTAAAGAAGAAGCCAAACATGCCGCTAATGTGTCCGCCGCAGGCATCATGCCCCGTGTCTTTGGCAACTTGCACCATTCCGTCTGCAAGTTTTTTGGTAATCCGGTCGAGCTGATCGTAGGTGCCAGGACGACGCAACAGCTCTAGCGTTTTGATGCCTGCGGTCATCGCCAGCGGATTGCCTGACAACGTTCCGGCTTGATACATCGGCCCTGCCGGAGCCACCATTTCCATGATGTCTTTGCGCCCGCCGTAAGCACCAACGGGCAAGCCACCGCCGATGATTTTGCCCAGCGTCGTCAAATCGGGCGTGACGCCAAACTTTTCTTGGGCACCGCCGTAGGCAATCCGAAATCCGGTCATGACTTCATCAAAAACGAGCAGTGCGCCATTGGCTTGGGTCAATTCTCGCAAGCCTTCTAAGAATCCAGGCTGAGGAGGAATGAAGCCCGAATTGCCGACCACGGGCTCAAGGATCACGCCTGCGATTTGATCGGGGTGTTCGTCAAACAGCTTTTTCACTGCATCGAGATCGTTATAGGGAGCGGTGAGGGTGCTGCTGGTTGCCGCTTTGGGGACGCCGGGAGAATCGGGCAGTCCCAGGGTGGCGACGCCTGATCCGGCTTTCACCAAAAACATATCGGCATGACCGTGATAGCAGCCTTCAAATTTGATGACGTTATCCCGCCCGGTGAAGGCGCGCATCAACCGCAGCACGGCCATGCAGGCTTCGGTGCCAGAGTTGACAAACCGCACCATCTCAATGCTGGGAACTGCGTCAATCACCTGTTCTGCCAGGACGTTTTCGAGATAGCAGGGTGCACCAAAGCTAGTTCCCTTTTCTAAGACGTCGTGGAGAGCCGCAATCACCTCAGGGTGAGCGTGACCACAGATTGCGGGGCCCCAGGTGCCCACGTAGTCAATATATTGGTTGGCATCGACATCCCAGATGTACGCGCCTTTGACTCGATCAAACACAATCGGCTGTCCGCCAACCGACTTAAAGGCGCGCACCGGCGAGCTGACGCCACCGGGCATAAGTTTTTGAGCTGCCGCAAAAATTTCTTCTGATTTAGTGGTTTTAATCGGTGTAGTAACCAAAGCTTTCTCCTTCCTTCGTCTTGAATCTGTGTTTCAAGAATCTGCGTTCAAACTGCCGTGTTTCATTAGGGCGACTATCGCCGTACGCTCTCGCGTCAGGACGTCGAACGGTGGTGAGCCCCCGCGCCGTGGGGTATGTATTTAGCGTAACGCCCTAGAGATCCCCCTAAATCCCCCTTGAAAAGGAGGACTTCAACACCCTGTAAATAGCCCCCTTAAAAAGGGGGCAGCGACAGCGGGGGAGCTCACACATGCGCTAAACGCATACGGCGCGGGGGCTCACCACACAAACCTAAGCCCAGAGGGCTATATTCATTATCCTATCGATCGCGCCTTAGAGTGTCGGGGATGTAGCAAAGCGTCAAGAAAGGACGAGTTTTGAATGCATTCGACACGCATTCGACGCGCATTCGATCATGCATTCGATCATGCATCACACCGATACAGCGTCGTTACAGCCTGCATGCTAGACTGCAAACCTGCAACGGGAGAGGAGTGAGGAGTATTGGATGTTTGACTATGCGGTGATTGGGAAAGGCTTAATTGGCTCATCGGCGGGGCGATCGCTCGCTCAGAGTTCGAGCCGCGTTGCCATCATCGGCCCTGATGAACCGAGCCATTTCGCATCCCATGCGGGTATCTTCGCTAGCCATTACGACCAAGGGCGCATTACTCGCATCCTCGATGCCGATTGGATTTGGGGAACCCTAGCCAAACGTTCGATCCACCAGTATGCCGACATCGAAGCAGACAGCGGCATTTCCTTCCATCATCCCGTCGGTGCCCTGCGAGTCGGGCACAATACCCCCGATCGCATCCGCTACATTACTCAAAACAAAGCCGTCGGGCAAACCCTCCAGGCGACCTTTCAAGACTATTCCCGATCTGAGCTTCAGCAGCAGTTTCCCTATTTTTCATTTGCGTCAGATTCTATTGGGCTCTATGAAACAGGGGGAGCGGGGTTCATCAATCCTCGCGGGCTGATTCAGGCACAGCTCCAATGTGCTCAACAGAGAGGAGCAACCGTGATTCGTGAAATTGCTAAAGATATTTCATTAGAACCCGATCGGTGTATCATCCACACCCAGGATGGGAGCCGCTACGATGCTCAGAAAGTCTTGGTTACGACGGGCGCGTTTACCAATTTCTTTTCTCTCATCCAGCGCCCACTCGACCTCAAGCCCGTCGCCGAATCAATCCTGCTGGCAGAACTGAGCGAGTCTAGCTTGCAGGCGATACGCGCTCCGCATGGGCACGCCACCTCAATGCCATCCCTGATGTATCAATTTCCAGACGAGCATCATGACGATCGAATGCTAGCTGTGTATATGGTGCCTCCCGTCGAATTTCCCGATGGAAAAACCTATTTGAAAATTGGCGTGGGCAGTCAGCGAGATCGGATATTTGATTCGCTGGAGAACCTGACGACATGGTTTAAGCAGGGGCCAGACCCGGCGACCCATGACCATATCCACGCCTTGTTAACGGCGATCATGCCTGAGTTAGAAATCGTTGCCACCCATGTCAATCCCTGTGTCTTGACCTACACGCCCACTAACTATCCCTTTATTGATGTAATTAAGCCGGATCGCGTGTTTGTAGCGACGGGGGGATGTGGCTATGCGGGCAAGTCATCCGTTGAAATTGGGGCGATCGCCGCTCGGCTGACCCGTCATGGCACCTGGGTCGAGGATCTAGATGCGAACTTGTTTAAAGCCAGATGGCGTTGAATTAGACCCTGACCCCCCGTCAGAGTTTTTGGATAGGGCTTAGGCGTGATTGCGGGGCGGAATCTCTCGTCCGTCGTAAAATCGGCGTTCTAATCGTCCTAACCCAACCCATAGCCCTGCGGCGATCGCCAAACTTGCTGTGAGTAGACCTGTAATCGTTCCATCCATCAGGCTGATTAAAAGCGGAGATACGATTCCTGCACCGATCCCCAGAAATGCGGCTCCGCGACGGAGGCGCTGAATGTTATTAAGGGCACCCCGACAGCTTGAACACTGCGCCACATGGGAATGATAGCGATCAAGCAGTTGCGCGGTTGAGAAAGCAGGCGGCAATGACGCATCGGGAAACGGGTCTGCGTGATAGGTATTCACCCAGGTGCAGAGTTCTGCTACAAACGCGTCAGCAGCGGTGGGCAGATAAAACGCTTTTGTGAATTGATCACGCCCACCGGATTGCTCAAGGGCGCGTTCTTGCAGATGCAAAAAGATCTGATCGTCTTCTAGGATGGCGTTTTGGCTGATGTGAGAATACCAGCGGGGCGTACGTTTGATAAAAAATTCGGGAAGCTTTGACGAAAATTTGAACGGAAACCGAGCAAACAGGCGACATTTTCCTTTACTAATCGGAGTGGCATAAACCACCGTCATCGTTCGGCCAAACTGCTTTGAGGTGAGGTCGTGCCACATGAGAGCAGGCGCGACAAATATCGTGGTTTGCGACCCTAGCGTGCCCCGTCGCGGCCCCTCTTCCCACCGGCCTCGGAAACCCTGCCGCCCGGACTCAACGACTTCTAAATCAACTGGACTCGCATTCGCGCGATCGCCCACAGTTTTGTGATGGGTGTAGGGAATATGACTAGAATCAATCACGTTTTCCAATAGGGTCAGCGCATCATAGGGCAAATCGCGCACCGTATCCAAACAGACCCATTCGTCCGGCGACTCGTCTAGGGGATCAACGATGGGAATGCGCGTTTTCTCAGCATTCGACGGCGTACCCGGATAAACAAATAGCAAGCCCTGGCAAATTGCAGTGGGCAAGGATGCGACGCAGGCTCGCGACGACGACTCCGCTGCTCCGGTGTCCCGCTGCTGGGGAATTCGCTGACAGTCTCCCGTTCCCGAAAATGCCCACCCGTGATACGGACATTCTAAAAGCCCGTCCTCTGCGACTCGCCCCTCAGACAGCGGAGCCAGCCGATGCGGGCAGGCATCCTCAAAGACGCGCCACGACTGGCTGATTTTATCCCACCAAATCACTAGATTCTGATCGAGTAGCGTGACAGTGGTGAGTCGATTGAGATCAAGATCGCGCACATAGGCGATCGGATGCCAGACTTCGTACCAGTCGAAGCGATCGGGGTCGGTGCCGCCTGCCGGATGTTCGTCGGCAGAAACGTTGAAACTGGGCGATCGCCCAGTTTGATCCAGCGTCAGATCATCGTCAAGAGTGGGGGATGCGGGGTTGTCGAGCATGAAAGCCTTTAGGTAAGAAGAATTTGGGTCGTCATACCTTATAAATTAATAAATCGACACATTTGTTACAAGTTTCTGCTCATCAAGGCAACAGCTCTCCGCGTTGGAGCATGTCCACAACATCGGTGGTTGAAAACGATCGCCGTTTTAGAATCGATAGAGCTTTAATATCTGACCGCAGTTGTTCGTACTGGTCGCGGGTCAGCGGAGTCTGAAGATAGTGCTCAAACAAGTATTGAAAGTTGCCTGCCCCGCTAAATTTTCCGAACCAGATTTCAGGATGACTATGAGGAAAGATGGAATAACTCTGGCGAT
Organism: Elainellaceae cyanobacterium; assembly: GCA_051117555.1. Lineage (GTDB taxonomy): Bacteria > Cyanobacteriota > Cyanobacteriia > CAZCXK01 > CAZCXK01 > DBGGTD01. Next base: position 10,379 of record JBNPEG010000200.1, read on the forward strand.
CGCGCAGGAGTGAATGGACATGGATTCCGGTTTCGTGTCGTTGAGACTGCTGAGAATAGGGCGGGTGCGATCGCACTCCTCGCTGATTGAGAAAGTCTGTGACGTGAGCCACTGCATCATAATTAATGCCTTCGACCTCCCAGCCAAAGCGCATCCGCAAGCCATTCAGCACCTGCTCTAATGCGACATTTCCCGCTCGCTCGCCGATGCCGCCAAAGGTTCCTGAGATTCCAGTCGCGCCTGCCTGCACAGCTTGAATCGTGTTTTCTAGAGCCAGTCCCATATCGTTGTGAAAATGAACGGCCAGCGGCGCATTGTGAGTACATTCCAAGAGATCGCGAATCCAAATAAAGCTTTTCTCAGGCGTGAGCACTCCCACCGTGTCGCACAGCAAAACCTGGTCGACATAGGGCTGAAATTTGATGATGCAGTCGACCAAAAAATCAAAATCAGCCCGGCTGGCATCCTCCGCCGCAAAGCAGATATTTAGCCCCTGCGCCTTGGCATATTGCAGGTGGTCTAACACGTTATCCATCATGGTTTGACGCATGCGGTCAATGAGAGACTCAGGAACATTATCATCGACCGTTTTGCCATGATTCGAACTCGCAGCTATCTTTGCATCTCGAAGAAACAGCAGGCGATCAGAAACGGCATTGAAGAGAATAATTTGCCCGACCCCACACGCTTTTGACTGGTCAATACAGGCGCGAGTGAGCATGGTAGACGCAATTACCTGATGCGTTAACCCGGCTGCCACTAAGTGGGTGACCAGTCGTGCTTCTGCGGGGTGTACGGCAGGCATGAGCGCAATTTGGTGAACCCCTGTCCTGGCAATTAATTGAGCTAGTTGGTGTTTAGTGTCTCCATCGAAGAACACTCCGACCTGCTGTTCTCCATCTCGCAGAGTTTCATCCGAAATAATGAGTTTGATTGTCTCCATGATGCTAAGACAAAACCGCCCAAAATCTTAATCCTGGTCTACTGAAGAATGCTGAAACGCACCCAGGAGTCGGCGATCGCCAACCATGGGCACTGTCATGCTAAACCGTCGTTTCATAGGGTATCGTAAGTCTTGACACCGGTTTTACTCTGGTCAGAAAAAGCTACATAAAATCTACATATCGGGTATCGATTGGCGATCGCAACCGCTTTACAGCCGATCAGCGAAACCGCTATCGTACAGCTTCAGAGGAAAGATGATTTGAATCATAGTCGAAAACCAAAATCGACAAGGCTAGAATAATGCCGCATGAGTAAATTCGATTCGGATATGCGTCAATCAGGATGGAATTGCTAACGGAGGCGACGGCAACTCGCCCAAGTAAATAGCACGAGTAAATAGCACGAGACGTCTGATATCACCCCAAGTGAATGGTGTTTGAAAGGAGTGAGAATGGGTGATCCCATATTTGAGAATCAGCCCACCCAACGGGATATCGCACATCAGGAGACAACATCCGCACATCAGCAACCGCATCAGGAGAATCGAGAAACAGCGCTAAAAACCGGGCAGTCAGTCAGAGTCCATCGGCAGGCGATCGCCCACGGAGAGCCATTTCCTGACCATTTGGATGCGCCAACCACCCTGCCTGAGGTTCTCTATCGGGCTGCTCAGCGTTCAACAGGGATTCTCTATGTGCATGCGGATGGCACCGAAACCTGTCAGCCCTATTCCGAATTGCTCGACCGCGCAGAACGAATTCTGATGGGCTTGAGAAATCGGGGGATTGCGCCTCAGACGCCGGTAATTGTGCAATGTTCTCGCAGTCTAGACGGGGTGAGTGCATTGTGGGGCTGCATCTTGGGGGGATTTGTCCCCGTGCCGATTGCCCCTGCTCCAGATTTCACCCTCGCCCCCCATAACGCGAATGTGCTGCTGAATGCGCTTCAGCTTCTAGAAAACCCGGTGATATTGACGGATGAAACGTTACAGCCTGCGATCGCCACGGTTTTGAGTCGGGCAGCAGATTCGTCAGCCGTGTCGTCCGTGTCGGTGATGACGATTGAGGCATTGAGCCGAGAGAGTAGTCATGACGGGGGCGATCGCACGCCCCACCCCCGCCAGCCAGACGACCTGGCGCTGCTGCTGCTCACCTCAGGCAGTACGGGCGTGCCGAAGGGGGTGATGCTCAGCGAGCGGAATGTGCTGTCGAGTGCCTATGGCATGTCGAGCGTGAACGGCTTGACAGAAGCAAGCATCACTCTCAACTGGATGCCGTTGGAGCATGTCGCCAGCCTGGTGATGTTTCATGTCACAGAAGTGTATTTGGGCTGTCAGCAAATTCACGTCGCTAACGACCTCGTGCTGCAAAATCCGCTCAGGTGGCTAGATTTGATCGAACAGTATCGAGTCACGGCAACCTGGGCACCCAATTTTGCCTATGGTTTAGTAACTGATCAGGCGGAAACGATTCGTCAGCGACAGTGGGATCTATCCTCGATTCGGTGGATGGGGAACGGTGCAGAAGCGGTGGTGGGTAAAACAACCCGGCAGTTTCTCGACCTGCTGATTCCTCATGGGCTAGCAGATGGGACGGTCAGTCCGGGCTATGGCATGTCGGAAACCTGTTCCGGAATTGTCCATTCTCACCAGTTTTCGCTGCAATCCACGACGGACGACGATGCGTTTGTCGAAGTAGGCACGCCGATTCCAGGGGTGTCAGTGCGAATTGCAGATGGATCGAATCAGGTGGTTGACGAGGGGGCGATCGGTCGCCTCCAAGTCAGCGGATTGACGGTAATGACGGGCTACTACAACCGCCCCGATCTGAATGCAGAGGTTTTTACGGCGGATGGCTGGTTTGACACGGGCGACCTGGGCATGATCCGCGATGGGCGGCTGACGATTACCGGACGGCAGAAAGATGTGATTGTCATCAACGGGGTCAACTATTACAGCCACGAGATTGAGTCTGTGGTTGAAGAATTAGACGGGGTGGAGGTGTCGTTTACGGCAGCCTGCGGCGTTCGGCAGGCAAATGGTTCGAGCGATCGCCTCGCTATTTTCTTTCATCCCTCCCAGGCCGAGAATAGTGGAGGAGAATTTGGAGAGGAGGCTGGAGAAAAAAATCTTGCCTCTGTGCTGCGGCTCATCCGTACGCGAGTGATGAGCACCCTCGGCATCAACCCCGACTATTTAATTCCGGTGGCTCGGCAGGTAATTCCCAAAACGGCGATCGGCAAGATTCAGCGGCAGCAGCTTAGCCAACGATTTGAGCAGGGAGAATTCGACGAGACGGTGCACCGAGTTCGGGACGTGCTCATGCAGCAAACTCGCCATGCCGCGCCTGGTAGCCATCTAGAACAGCAGATTGCCAAAATCTGGCAAGACGTGTTGCAGGTCGAACCTGTCGGCATCCACGATAATTTCTTTGAACTGGGGGGCAATTCTCTGCGGCTGATGCAGGTGCTGCATCGGCTGCAAACCAGCTTGAATTGCCAACTATCGGTAGTGGATCTGTTCCAATATCCCACGATTGAAACGTTGGCTCGCCTGTGCAAAGCACGTATCGCCCGCCATTTCAGCCCAGATTTGAATCCAGCACCTTTAGCATCCAGTCCCCCTCTCCGTCCGCGAACCCGACGAGCCGCTCATTCAGGCGTAGCGGTAATTGGCATGGCGTGCCGATTTCCGGGGGCAGCTAATTTGGAGGAATTCTGGAAAAACCTGTGCAATGGCGTCGAGTCGATTCAATTCTTCACTGACGACGAACTACGGGCATCGGGCGTCGATCCGCAAGTACTCAGCCATCCCGACTATGTGAAAGCCAGCCCAATTTTGGACGACATCGAGAGCTTTGATGCAGGCTTCTTCGGCTATAGCCCTAAAGAAGCAGAGCTAATCGACCCGCAGCAGCGTCTGTTGCTAGAGTGCGCCTGGGAAAGTCTAGAACATGCTGGATATGACCCGCTTACCTATCCAGGAGCCATCGGCTTGTATGCGGGGGCATCGATGAATACCTATTTGCTCAACCAGGTGCTGCCCAATCGCCATCGGCTTGACCCCAATGATTCCTTAGACGTGTTGACGCTGAGTTCGATGGGTGGCTTCCAGATGACCGTTGCCAACGACAAAGACTACCTCGCCACCCGCGTTTCTTACAAGCTCAACCTGCGCGGACCCAGCGTTAACGTGCAGACGGCATGTTCGACTTCCCTTGTCGCGATTCACATGGCGGCTCAGAGCGTGTTGAATGGCGAATGCGACATGGCGTTGGCTGGGGGCGTGTCGGTGCATACGCCGCAGACGGTGGGGCATCTGTTTCAAGACGGCATGATTCTTTCTCCTGATGGGCACTGTCGAGCTTTTGATGCCAATGCCCAGGGCACTATCTTTGGCAGCGGCGTCGGGCTAGTGGTGCTAAAACCGTTGGATGGGGCGATCGCCGATGGAGACCAGATTTACGCCGTGATCAAAGGCTCAGCGATGGGCAATGATGGTGGCATGAAGGTGGGCTATTTAGCACCCAGAGCTGAGGGACAAACCGCCGTTGCAGCCGAGGCGATCGCCCAAGCTGGCATTGATGCTGACACGATTGCCTACATCGAAGCGCACGGCACGGGCACCGAACTGGGTGACCCTATTGAGATTGCTGGACTGACTCACGCCTTTCGCATGAGCACGTTAAAGAACCAGTTTTGCGCGATTGGCTCGGTCAAAACCAATGTTGGACATCTAAACATCGCATCCGGGGTGGTGGGCTTTATTAAAACCGTCTTAGCACTGCACCATCAAAAACTGCCGCCGAGTCTGCACTTTGACGCCCCCAATCCGCAAATTGATTTTGCTAACAGCCCGTTTTTTGTAAACACCACCCTCACGGATTGGCAACCCACCGGATATCCGCGACGAGCAGGGGTAAATTCGCTCGGCATCGGCGGGACAAATGTGCATGTGGTGTTGGAGGAGGGGAACAGGCAGTCAGCCGTCAGCGGTCAGCCGTCAGTAAACGACAGACAGGATGGTTCCCCAGTGCGATCGTCTCGGTCGCGTTCTAATCCAGCGGTAATTGATTCACATCAGACGAGGGGACGCGGGCACGATGCCCGCACTGATGTGGATTCTGCGGAACTGCGATCGCCCTTCAATTCCCAGCCGTTAATTACCCAGGAATTCACCCGTTCTCATCATCTGCTGGCCCTCTCTGCTAAGAGTGAACGGGCGCTGCGAGATTTGGCAACGCGCTATGAGGCATTTCTCCACGCCAATCCAGACATGTCGTTAGCGAATCTGTGTTTTACCGCCACCATGGGGCGATCGCACTTTGAGGCTCGACTAGCGATCGCGGCTGATTCAGTTACTCAGATGCAGGCACAGCTTCGAACCTATCTGGATGGGGCTGATGCGATTGGGGTTTCCTCTGCTTCTGCTTCTACTTCTAAATCCACCTCCCAATCTACCTATTTATCCCGTCGTCAAATCGCCTTTCTTTTCACCGGGCAAGGCTCCCAATATCTCGGCATGGGGAAGGAGCTTTATGAAACCCAGCCCATCTTTCGCCAAACCCTGGACGATTGTGACACCATCCTACGTCCTCTGCTGGGTCAGTCTCTACACGACATTCTCTTCCCCCCTCCCTCCCTCCCTCACCTCCCCACTCCCCCCCTCCTTCACCAAACCCAATACACCCAACCCGCAATCTTCGCCGTCGAATATGCCCTCCACCAAGTCTGGACATCGTGGGGCATCGAGCCGTCAATCGTCATGGGGCACAGCATTGGCGAATATGTGGCAGCCTGTGTTGCGGGGGTATTTAGCCTAGAAGATGGACTGAAGCTGGTGGCAGCGCGGGGTCGGCTGATGCAAGCATTGCCACCAGGAGGGATGGTAGCCGTGATGGCGGACGAAAACGTAGTGAATGGGGCGATCGCCTCCTATCCTGACCTGTCGATTGCAGCGATCAATGCGCCTCAAAACATCGTTATTTCAGGTGCGTCAGATTCTCTGGAAGCCGTCTGTGAAACACTGGCGTCTCAGGATATAAAAGTGATTCCGCTCATCGTCTCCCATGCGTTCCATTCCTCGATGATGGAACCGATGCTTGCGGAGTTTAAACAGGTTACACGGGCGATCGCCTTTGATATACCTCGGCTCGATTTGATCTCTAATCTTACGGGAGAATTGGCGACATCTGATATTGCTACTCCCGACTATTGGTGTGCCCATATCCGGCAGCCTGTGCGGTTTTCGGCGGGTATGGAAACGCTCCGCCAGCTTGGATATGAGACGTTTCTCGAATGCGGCGCAAAACCCATTTTGCTCGGCATGGCTCGGCAGTGGGCAGACCAGAGTGAACGAAGTATTTCCCAGCCTCACGCAGTAACCGGATTAGCGAGTTTGCAGCCCAAACAAGCCGACTGGCAGTCGATGCTTTCTAGCTTGGGCAGATTATACGCGCAAGGCTGGTCGGTCAACTGGCATGCAGTGCATCATGGGGAATCGTGTTGCCGAATTCCGGTGCCGACCTATCCCTTTCAGCGGCAGCGCTACTGGCTGGATGTACCGCGCCGATTGGATAGAAGATTTGACAGTGGATTGAATGGTGGATTGAATGGTGGATTGAATGGTGGATTGAATGGTGGATTGAATGGTGGATTGGATAGCGGTTTGGATAGAAGGATTGATGTCTGTGGAGGGCTTGGTAATACCAAGCCCCTACAGATGCCGGATGCTCGACATTCATTATTGGGAAACCGTTTTTCGTCTGCACTCAAAGATGTTGTATTTGAATCCCATCTCTCCTCGGATGCGCCCGCGTTCCTTACTGATCATCGGGTGTTTCAACGCGCCGTTTTGCCAGGAACTGCCTATTTAGAAATGGCGCTATCAGCGGGACACCAGGTGCTGAAAACCAAATCCATTCGCCTCAAGGATGTGGTGATTCAAGCGCCGCTGATTTTGCCTGAGGATGGGGTGAAATCCGTTCAAACCATTCTCAGTAACGACTCAATCGGCAACGATTCAGTAGAGGCATCATTTCAGATTTATAGTCTGCTTTGTAATGAGTGTGCTCCTGACGACGAAACATGGCAACTGCACTGCTCGGGGGCGATCGCCAAAGCTGAACCTGTTGATTCAAAACCCATTGTTCCAAAACCAATTAATCTAGAGCAGTTGAAGCAGTATTTCAACGAAAGGCGATCGCCCACTGACCATTATCATACGTGCCAGGCCCGTGGCATTGACTATGGAGCAAGCTTTCAAGGCGTTCATGCACTCTGGAAAAACGACGGTGAAGCCTTGGGTGAAATTTGTGTTGCACCTACTGACCCATCAACCTATTCCATCCATCCGGCTCTGCTCGATGCGTGCTTTCAAGTGGTATTGGCTGCTCTGCCTCAGTCGATGCAGTCGATTACCTATGTACCTGTGAGCATCGACTGTTTTCACCTCTATCATGCTCCGCCAGAGCGGCTATGGAGCCATGTTCAGCTTCGTTCCATTGAATCCGCTCAGGAATTAGCTCAGGAATTAGTTCAGCCCAGTCTCATCACTGCGGACGTTCGCATCTTTGACGACCACGGAGTTTTGATAGCTCAAGCCACCGGACTTTCTGCACAACGAATCAACCGAGAAACGGTTTTGGAGTCTACCTCAGCCGACTGGCAAAATTGGCTATATGAAATCGAATGGCGATCGCTCCCTGCTGTCAAATCTGCAAAGCAACTAGACAAGCAAGAACCGGGGCATTGGCTAATTTTCGCAGATTCGCAAGTCGCTCCGAGCATCGGTGAGCACCTGATGGCTCATCATCAAATCTGTACAATCGTTACGCCCGCTGAAACCTTTGATTACACCGAACACCACGTCCAGCTTGATCCGACGAAGCCTCAGCATTTTGAATCCCTTCTCGCCCGTCAGCCTGCGTCGCTGCGCGGTATGATTCATCTCTGGAGCCTTGATGCCGCACCCATAGGTGAAAACGATTCCCCTTCCCATACTTTTCGGCATCCTCAGATTGGCTGTCAGAGTGCTCTCTATCTAATTCAAGCTCTAATCAAACAGCCTCATTTATCTGCATCTTCTACTCGCGTCTACTTCATCACGCAAGGCACACAATCCGTTCAAGGAGAACCGTTAACTCCCAAAGGAATTGCTCAGTCTCCACTGTGGGGGCTTGGTAGAGCGATCGCCCGTGAGCATCCAGATCTTCGCTGTCGCCTCATTGACCTCGCCTTAGCCCATGATTCCACCATAGATGCGTCTACGGTTCAACCCCTCTTTGAAGAACTTTGGGCAGATGTCAGGAGCGGTGATGGGGCAACCCATGCAGAAAATCAAATTGCCCTTCGAGGACAGTCTCGTTACGGAGCACGGCTCATTCGCAGCAACGCATCTACTCTACTTCCAGCAGAATCTCTTAATCGACAGCTTCACATCTCCACGCGCGGCACGCTGGACAACCTCACCTGGGTATTTGCGCCTCGTCAGATGCCCCACTCCGATGAAGTAGAAATTCGCGTGCAGGCAACAGGGCTTAACTTCCGAGACGTGCTCAATGCATTGGGGCTGTATCCGGGCGATGCGGGGGCGCTCGGGCTAGAATGTGCGGGAGAAATTGTTTCGGTTGGGCACGGCGTTCAGCATCTTAATGTGGGTGATCGGGTTATGGCGATCGCCCCGACTCGTTTCGGCAATTATGTGACTGTCAGTGCAGCGTTAGTGGCTCCGATTCCCGATGGGCTGAGTATCGAGGAAGCGGCAACGATTCCGACTGCATTTCTGACGGCAGACTATGCGCTGCGTCGTATGGGAGGCATCAAAGCGGGCGATCGCGTGCTGATCCATGCTGCCGCAGGGGGTGTGGGGCAAGCGGCAGTTCAAATCGCTCAGCAAGTCGGAGCCGAAATCTTTGCCACCGCATCGCCCAGCAAGTGGGATAGTCTTTATTCCATTGGCATTCATCATGTGATGAATTCTCGCACCCTTGACTTTACTGACCAGATTTTAGAGGTCACCCAGGGGAAGGGCGTTGATTTGGTTCTGAATTCTCTTTCTGGCGACGTTATTGCCAAGAATTTAGACGCATTAACATACGGGGGACACTTCCTTGAAATTGGTAAAGCCGGGATTTGGGAGCCTGAGATCATGGCGATCGCTCGTCCTGATGTGGCCTATCACGTCATCGACCTAGTGAATGTGACTCAGCAGCAGCCTGACGTGATTCAGTTGATGCTGCGCCGGTTGGTAGATCAGTTGCAGACCGGGCAATTGCAACCGCTTCCATACCAAACTTTTTCGGGCGATCGCGTCATTGATGCCTTTCGCTACATGCAGCAAGCCAAACACGTCGGCAAAATCATTGTCCGTAACGCATTGAATTCCACTGACGCATCATCACCTCCCATTGAGACAGGTGGGCATTCTGCTTCTATCAAGATTCGTGAGCATGGAATCTATGCAATTACGGGCGGGCTGGGCGCATTGGGCTTGCAGGTCGCCCAGTGGTTAGTTGATCACGGAGCCAGACACCTTCTGCTCATTGGGCGCAACTCTCCATCAATCGAAGCACACTCTACCATTGCCCAGCTTCAGCAAAAAGGAGTCTCTGTGTCGGTTGCTCAGGCGGATGTGTCTAACCTTGCAGACCTCACAGAAATTCTGGCCCCCTATCAACACCACGGATATAAATCTTCTCCCAAATCCACCCTCCAATCCCCGCCTCCTCTGCTTGGCATCTTTCACCTCGCTGGCCTCGTCGATGATGCCACCCTTCTGCATCAAACCTGGCAGCACTTTGAGCGCGTCATGGCTCCCAAAGTTAAAGGCGCATGGAACTTACATGCATTATCTCAAACACTTTCGCTCGACTACTTTGTGATGTTTTCGTCAGCAGCGTCCTTGCTAGGCTCCGCAGGGCAAGCCAACTATTCGGCAGCCAACGCCTTCTTGGACGCGCTGGCTCACTTTCGTCGTGCGCAAGGGCTCCCTGGACTCAGCATCAACTGGGGCGCATGGAGTGACATGGGGCTAGCGGTGAAACAGGGCGTGCACGATCGATTTAGTCAAACAGGAATTAAACTCATCAATCCCCAAGACGGGTTAGATGTGTTGGGGGCTTTGCTTACACAACCAAAACCCCAAGTCGGAGTACTACCTATCGATTGGTTGCAGTGGATACAAGAACACAGACAGTCGTCGTTTCTGGCTGATTTCAATACTGATTTTGGTCGTGAAAGAAAGCATGGATCAACTAAACCCGCATTGTTACAACGGCTTACGGCATTGCCAGAGGGCGATCGCCCCGCGTTTCTTTCAGCGCATCTCAAGTCTCAAGTCGCCACGGTGCTAGGACTTAATTCAACCGCGCTCGATGACCCTCACCAGGGATTTTCCGATTTGGGGATGGATTCTTTGACATCTATCGAATTGCGAAATCGACTGCAATCTAGCCTAGATAAGCCATTGCCGTCTACGCTGATGTATGACTATCCCACCCTGGCTGCATTGACTGCCTATGTTGAAACTCTACTTTTCCCTTCCATTTCTGCATCAACGTCTGCATCAACGCCTGCATCAACGCCTGCATCCACAGAATCAACGGATAACTCACTCAATGCCCATGAATCAACGCCTATCTCATCAAATGATATATCCCATACTTTAGAACTCTTATCCGACGAAGATGCGGAAGCTCTACTACTAGACGAACTCAAACGACTGACTTGATTCGTAACATGCCCCAAACTCCAGACCAACCAACCAACCTTTCTCCAACTAAGCAGGCGCTCCTTGCCATTAAGCAACTCCAGGCAAAACTCGATGCAGTAGAGCAAGCACAGCACGAACCGATCGCCATTGTGGGCATGGGGTGTCGGTTTCCGGGCGAGGCAGATTCGCCAGAGGCTTTTTGGGAGGTTTTACATTATGGAAAAGATGCCATCACCGACATACCGGGCGATCGCTGGGATGTTGACCAATACTACAGTCCAGACCCTACTATTCCAGGAAAAATGTATACCCGTCGGGGCGGGTTTGTGCCTCATCTCTACGAATTTGATGCGCCATTTTTTCGCATTGCGCCGCGAGAAGCCGCTAGCCTTGATCCGCAGCAGCGCCTCCTGCTCGAAGTAGGCTGGGAGACATTAGAACATGCCGGACTATCTCCCGATCGCCTGGTTGGGAAACAGGCTGGTGTCTTTGTGGGCATTTGCAGTATTGATTATTGGCATCGGCTGCTCAGTCAGCACAATACCCAGATTGACGCCTACCTTTCGACCGGAAACACCCACAGCGTAGCCGCCGGTCGCCTGTCCTATGTATTGGGTGTCACAGGGCCAAGTTTGGCAGTAGATACAGCGTGTTCATCATCGCTCGTAGCCATTCATCTGGCCTGTCAAAGCCTGCGAAATCGTGAATGCAATCTGGCACTGGCAGGCGGCGTGAATCGCATCCTATCGCCCGAAGCCAGCATCAATTTTTCGAAAGCAAAGATGCTGTCTCCCACGGGGCAATGCCGTTCCTTTGATAGCGAAGCAGACGGGTTTGTACGCTCCGAAGGGTGTGGCATGGTTGCGTTGAAGCGGCTCAGTGATGCGGAAGCAGCAGGAGATACCATTTGGGCGGTGATTCTCGGCTCAGCAATGAATCATGATGGACGCACCAGTGGCTTGACGGTGCCCAACGGGCCGGCGCAGCAGGCAGTCATTCGTCAGGCATTGCACGCCAGCCGCATTCAGCCTGACCGGGTCAGCTATGTAGAAACTCACGGAACAGGTACATCATTGGGCGACCCGATCGAGGCGGGGGCATTGGGAGAGGTCTTTGGAACGGGGCGATCGCCCTCTCAATCCCTGGTATTAGGTTCGGTGAAAACTAACATTGGGCATCTAGAAGCCGCTGCCGGAATTGCAGGGCTGATCAAGACCGTGCTTGCGATCCATCACGACGAAATTCCTGCCAATTTGCATGTTCAAATACCCAATCCCCATATCGACTGGCATAAACTACCGCTCAAAGTTCCGACGCATCCAGTTCCCTGGACAGGGGGAGAACGGCCTCGCGTTGCGGGAGTGAGTGCGTTTGGGTTTAGCGGCACGAATGCCCACGTGGTAGTTGGGGAGTATAGAAGTCAGCAAAGGAGCAGTCAGCAAGGTAGCAGTCAGCTTGAGAGCAGTGGGAGAGAAAGCCGTGAGAGGGACGGTCAGAGAGAAAAAGACGATCAGGAGACTGAGGATATTCATCTGTTGACGCTTTCAGCTCGAACGGAGCAGGCATTGCGAGACTTGGTGAGGCGATATATTGAGCATCTAGGACGGCATCCCGATTTGAAGTTAGGAAATGTGTGTTTTACGGCATGTACGGGGCGATCGCACTTTAACCATCGACTCGCGGTGATTTCATCATCCATCGCAGACCTCCGAGAAAAACTGGTAGCATTCGACGCCGGACAGTTTCTAGATGGGGTTCATCACGGGCGCATTCGGGGGGCAGCAGATTTGGGGCAACTTTCCAGCCCTCAATCCGTCAGTCAATCCGTTAGTCAATCTGGCACTGCCAATCGACGACAGGTACTTGAAGAACAGGCAATGCTCTATCTCCAAGGTGCTCCGTTGGATTGGAACGTGCTTGATTCTAGGGGCGATCGCCATCACGTAGTGTTGCCGACCTATCCATTTCAGCGCCAGCGCTATGGAATCGAGTCCCGCTGATATCGACCCAGTTGAGGTTGAATGAGTCCCGAATTGAGATCTAGTTGATACAATGATGCGGAATGATTTAAGTCATATGAGTTTTACCCAAAATATGCATATTCCTGGTTGGAAACGCTATCGCTTCGTCATGCTGAGCAGCCTCTCTGCGATCGCCCTAATTGTTGCCACATCATTTGGTTTTCCTGCATTGGCTCAGTCGGGTAGTGCGGTGAGTCAGCTTCCATCTCAAGATCAAGCCGCATTGCAGTCAGGACGGGTAACACTCTCTGGCAGCAACGGACAATATACTGTGCGCGTGCTAGTCAGCGCTCCGGCTGCTACGGCATGGAGTGTTCTCACGGATTACAATAATTTTTCGAGGTTTTTCCCAAGCGTGGCAGAGAGCCGACTTTTGCGCTCCGACGGCAATCAGCGAGTATTTGAACAGATCAATGTCATTAGAATCTTTCCCATTAGCCGCCGAAGCCGAATTGTGATTGCGGCAACAGAAAGCTATCCTCAGCGAATTGCGTTTAATTTAGTCGAAGGAGATGTCGATTCTCTCCAAGGGACGTGGCAACTTGAACCCATTTCAGCCACTCAGGTATTGATTACGCATCAGGTTAGTGTCCAGCCTGAATCGTCTACACCCCGAGGTATTTTCTTTAACATCTATCAAAATACGCTTCAAGATACATTGGCTGCCTTGAAGCAGGAAGCCGAACGGCGCAATCAGTAACAGGTATAGGCACAAAGATGGGTGCAGACTCGCGACATATCATCATTACGGGAGGATCAAGCGGTATCGGCTATGCCCTTGCCCGCCGACTTGTTCAGAATGGCGATCGCGTGTCAATTATGGCGCGGACTCCCCAAACGCTCGATACGGCTAAAGCCCAGCTTGAGCAAGAACGTCTGCACTCGTCTCAACAGATTTTAGCGATTCCAGCCGATGTGTCTAGCCAAGAGCACGTGAATCGAGCCATTCAGCAGGCGATCGCCCAACTGGGAATGCCTACTATGCTGATCAACTGTGCTGGAATCGCGCATCCCGGATATTTTCGAGAGGTGCCCATCGAGGTGTTTGAAACCACGATGGCGATCAACTACTTCGGCACGCTGTACTGCATTCGCGCTGTTCTACCCTATATGGAACAGCAGCGCAGTGGGCATATCATGATGACATCATCAGGAGCAGGGTTGATTGGCATCTACGGCTATAGCCCCTACAGCCCCAGCAAGTTTGCTTTGCGGGGGTTGGCAGAGTCGCTCCGAGGCGAGCTCAAACCGTGGGGCATCGGGGTTTCAATCGTCTATCCGCCCGATACGGATACGCCGCAACTCGCCCAGGAAAATAAGACAAAACCTCTCGAAACTCAGCGAATCACAGCAACGGCTACTATGTGGACTGCGGATCATGTCGCCGCTGAGATTTTGAAGGGGGTAAGAAAAAAACAGTTTGCGATCTCCCCTGGTACAGAAATGTCAGTGTTATCAAGATTTCATAGCGTCATGTCCCCGGCTCTCAACTGGTACTTCGACCGCATCGTGGCGACGGTGCAAACGGATAATTCTCGCCATGCAAATCAGGTCGTTAAGTAAGTTCCTGAATCAGAGAAGACTTGGGCTGAGCAGGGTGCTAAGTCTGGCAGTGCCTCTGTATTATGGACTGATCACGCTGCATCACGGGCTAAGTCATGCCTACATCGTGCAAGATGATGCTCGACAACACGTTGCTTGGCTACAGCGATTCATCGAACCGCACCTGTTTCCAGATGACTGGATTGCCAACTACTTTCAAACCGTTGCCCCGTGGGGATATCAGTCGGTTTACTGGATTGCGGCTCAGTTTGGCGTTGATCCGCTCATGCTTGCCAAGATTTTGCCCATCATCTTAGCTGCGATCGCCACGGTTTATGTATTTCAGGTGACGTATTTGATCTTGCCGGTTCCACTGAGTGGACTGATTGCGACACTCATTTTCAATCAGCATCTCTGGCTCAATGATGATCTCGTGTCTGCAACGCCAAGAGCATTTGTCTATCCCCTGTTTGCTGCATTTTTGTATTACCTGATCCGGAATTCACTCGTTCCGTGTTTGATGGCGATCGCCCTGCAAGGACTCTTTTTTCCACAAATGATGGTGCTTGAGGTGGCGATTCTCACCGTTCGGCTGGTGCGCTGGCCTGGCGGTTCTCCAAGACTTTCAATCAGAGCAGATTATGCCCTGTGGGGGGCAGGCATGGCGATCGCCTTGGTAATTGCACTCATGTTTGCTTTGAATCTCTCCGAATTTGGCTCCGCCATCACAGCCGATCAGATGCGAACCATGCCTGAATATAACGTAGGTGGACGCAATGAATATTTTGGCGTGACACCCTTCAACTTCATCTTCAACGGGGCGAGCGGCATTCGTATTCCGGTGTTTCCATCAATTATCTGGGCAGGGTTTGGACTCCCGTTTCTACTCACCTCCCGATATCCGCTCGCTCGTTTGATAACGAAGCATGTCGAGGTTTTAGGGCAGGTGTTGATAGCGTCAGTAGGCATGTTTTTCCTCGCTCATCTACTGCTGCTTAGACTTCATTTTCCGAGCCGATATACCTACCACAGTTGGCGATTTGTGTTGGCGATCGCCGCTGGGCTGGTGCTCACAATCCTGCTGGATGGCGGATATCGGTGGTGGCAGAACAAACGCCAGTCTCATCAACTGTCTCGACACGATATCTTTTGCTTGGCGTTAAGCGGGTTGATCATCCTCACGGTGACGATTGTGCCCGCTGTTCCGGTGCTTGTCTTTAAGTTCCAAGGTTGGATTGTGGGTAACTATCCGACGATCTATCACTATTTAGCCGCTCAGCCCACCGATACGCTGGTGGCATCCCTAGCACCTGAAGGTAATAATATCCCGGTGTTTGCCAAGCGGTCTACGTTAGTTGGACGGGAATTTGCCTTGCCCCACCATCCCCGCTACTACACCGTGATTCAAGAAAGGGCGATCGCTCTCGTCAATGCTCAATACAGTCGTGATCCATCAACAATTCAGCAGTTTGTTGACAAGTATGGAGTTGATTTTTTCTTAATGGATACGACTGCCTTTACGGCTGATTATTTGTTATCTCACGATTGGCTGGTGCATAGTTCGTTTCAATCGGTGGTGTTTGATGCCGTGAATCATCTTGAACGTGGATATATCCCTGTCTTGGCACATCTTCCTCAGGCATGTGCGGCTGTATCGACGGAGCAGCTCGTTTTAGTGGATGCAACCTGTGTTTCACGCGGAGCAAGGTAAGCCAAACTTAGCAATTGTTGCGTCATAGGCGATGGGTACTTCGGACATCTCAACACCTGCCGTCGCCCAGATTTGAGGTCGTAGAAGCGTTCGCCAACCGGAGCATATCCGTAGCCGTAATCATCACGCTTGTCCATCCCCGACTCATCGACATAGACCAGATGAACGGCTTTAGGGTCTCCCAGAGCGGCTAAAAACGCCTCCCGTTTGGCATTATCGCGTTGGCGATCGCCGTAGGTCTTTTCTTTGCGTGTATTGAATCTTCCGTTGGTGAGTAGGCCCTTGACATTAACATCAGTGTCAATGTTTATCCTGATGTTATTAATCATGGATTTCAGGCAGCATGGCTTACAGTTTTCCGACTCCTTGGCAGCAGCAGTTCCGGGCTTGGGTGCAACCCTATCCTGAAGCGATCGCAGCAGTGACGTGTGGGCTGCTCACTCTGCTGGGATGGCTTGCTTTAGGCGGTAATTGGATTGGTCTTGGAATTTGGATTTTGCTGGCGGCTTATGTCATTGGTGGGTTCGACAGTGCTCGTGAAGGCTTGACGACCCTGTGGCAAGAGCGGGAACTGGACGTAGATCTGCTCATGATTGTGGCAGCGGTGGGGGCGGCGATTCTTGGGCTGTGGCAGCGAGAGTATTACCTGCTGGTCGATGGGGCGGTGCTGATTCTGATTTTTGCGATCAGCGGAGCGCTGGAAAGTATCGCGATGCACCGAACAGAGCGGAATATCCGCAGTCTGATGCATCTCACACCAGATACCGCGCGAGTGATTGCGCAGGGGCAGGAACAGTTGGTGGCCACGCAGCAGTTAAAGGTGGGCGATCGCATCCTCATCAAACCAGGAGAGTTGATTCCCACGGATGGCCTGATCCGTGAGGGGCACAGTATAGTGAATCAGGCTCCTATTACTGGAGAGTCAGTTCCAGTGGAGAAGGCGATCGGCGATGACGTGTTTGCGGGCACCATTAACGGTAACGGAGCATTGACGGTTGAACTGCACAAGCCGCCAGAGAGCAGCCTAATTCAGCGGGTGATTCGTATGGTTGAGCAGGCCAAAACCTCTGCACCGCCGTCTCAGCAGTTTTTAGAAATGTTTGAGCGGGGCTACGCTAAGGTGATCGTGATGGTAGGGCTGCTGCTGGCAACGCTACCCCCCTTGCTGCTGCAGTGGAGTTGGGAGACAACCATCTACCGAGCACTGGTTTTTCTGGTAGTAGCGTCGCCCTGTGCGCTGATGGCAGCGATTATGCCGACACTGCTGTCGGGGATTGCACGGGGAGCGCGCCAGGGCATTTTGTTCAAAGACGGGGCGCAGTTGGAGACGGTAGGGCAGACGCAGGCGATCGCCTTTGATAAGACCGGCACCCTCACCACCGGCATACTTCAGGTCAGTGACCTGATACCGGCACCGGGCGTCAGTGCAGATCGGGTCTTGCAGCTTGCAGCATCTTTAGAAGCATATTCAGAACATCCCATTGCTGAAGCAGTGGTGCAGGCCGCTCAAAGACAGAAACTACCTTTGATAACCGCTAAAGCGGTGCAAGCAGAAGCAGGGCAGGGTATTTCTGGCACCCTTGAAGAAGTATCCGTTCGCTTAGGTAAACCCATGTTTGTTACGGCTGACTTAGCAGCAACAACTATCGGTGCAGCGTCCCCCATGCGACCAGAGAGAAATGATGCGATCGCTCCTACTTTACTTCAAGCTGGCCAGCGCCTTGAGCAAGAGGGTAAAACCGTTATCTGGGTAAGTCAGCAACGGCACGTGCTGGGCTTATTAGCAGTCGCTGACCAAGTCCGCCCGACAGCGGCGAGCTTATACCAATTCTCTTGGTTGAGGCTACAGATTCTGCAATTATGAAGGAGCAGAGTTTGGCATATATCCATGGCAGGGGTCTACCGATTAGAAATTTCGGAAAGTAGCGAGGAGTTAAAACATC
>JBNPEG010000110.1:0-2675 GCA_051117555.1 Elainellaceae cyanobacterium
CCGTTGCATTTGAGCTTCAATGGGAGCAGGGTAGGGGCGCATTGGTTTTCCGGCTCATCGTCTACTTCTCTAGCTTACAGATGCAGAAGGTGGAATTACAGCTTATTTAATCCACGATCCTAAGCGTTCTTGTGTTTTGGCACTCACGCGCCGACCGGTCTGCAACTCCACTTCGGCTTGAGCTTTTTGATAGGACAAGATGGCGCTTTGGCGCAAACAGCACAGTTCTAAATGAGGGCTGAGACGGCTGTAAACACTGACACCGAGTTGCTCCGCCTGCGTACTCGTCAACGTCAAACGGCCCAGAATGCTATTTAACTGTCGAGGGTAGCCGTCTTGAGTGTTTGTGACGGCTTGGCAAAAAACTCCCCAATGGCAGGCGTAACGTGCTCTTGAACTTGTGCGCGCACCGTCGATTCAATCGCTCCTAACGTCGCCATCGGTTGGTTTTGCTCGCAGGCTTCTTGATACAGCAATTCCGCGATGCGTTGGCGGCATTGCAGCAGTTCTTGCCGTTCCTCTGGCGTCATGGTTGCCCCCTCAAAATATCGCTACAGCCTTACTCTAATTTTTCTCTCAAGAATGTGACGTGCTCCCATTTATTGGTTCCACGCCCTTTTTTCTCATTCCTGCTGCCTAGGTGCAAGATATGAGTTTACCCATTGCCTTTTCGATGCGTTCTAAGAGCGCTTGTTGTGCAATGCTGGCTAAGAGGCTCCTTACCGCTCATCATCCCAAACCCATCCTCGTTGAAAGTCCGGTAGCTGAGTTTTTCCTGATTTGATGCCTGTTAGTAGATCAAGTAGCGCTTCTTTTGTACTGTCAAATGTTGTAATTGCAGTCATTCCTCTATCGCTAACCCCAAAACATAACTAACACGCTTGATGAAAGGACATGGTGAATTGCTCTAAGCTCTTTATTGATGTTTTGAAGTGGTTGGATAAGCTGTCAATACTTATCCACAGCGATCGCAACAGTCAAAAGGCAGAATACTGTGCTGTCAAAATGACCTGTCGGATAAGTTTGAACAATGTGAATGAAAGGCATACAGTGTCTTTTCTCTAAACGGCGATCGCTCGATATGACCATCGCCGCTTTCGTTCTGCTCCAATTTGCACAAAATTTCTGCAAAAGCACTGCATTACTGCATGAAGTTTTATCGATTGTTATCAAAATAAAACATTCTGTGTAAATCGTTTCAAAACTTAGCGATCGCTGTAAGAAAGCGTTATCTTATCTCGCACTTCTTGTTCGGCTTTGGTAATTTGCCATCAACGACTCTCGCTGTTCTGGGGGTAGATATTTTGCCCCTTCCCTCAAGGTCAGGCCAGCCGCCTGATGAATGTGTTCAGCCAGAAATTCATAGGTCCACTCAGGCTGCTTCTTCGAAACCTCCCGCAACACCCACCCCATCGCCTTACGAAAAAAACCTCCTTCCCACAAATCGGAGACCACTCTTGAAGCACCACACTTACAGCAGTTTCGTACCGCATGGTTGTTTCTCGTAATAGTTGGGAAAGCTTCACGCAGACTCCTTGAGGTTGAGAAATTCGATGAGCTGATCCGCTTTGGCTTGAACTGCACGAGCTCTCGCAGCATCTTGCCATCTGAGTTCAAACTCTCTCAACAAATCAGGCTTATTGATTCCTAAATGCTCTGCTATTCGCTCCAGGCTGCGTTCAGATATTTTGCGACGCTATTCCAAGCTGCAAAATTGCTGGGATCAATTCCCGTTAAGTGGGCAAGCTGAGAATGGCGAACATACCGAATATCTTCCACGGACAGGACGAGTTCGCTAGGAATTTTCGCGATCAGAGTTTCTATTTTAAGAAACTAATTTCTATATACGAAAACTAATTATAGAATCTGGGAACTTCACTTTCAAGGAATTTGAGACAAATTACAGGAGAATGAAACCGTTTAGAGTGTCTACAAAACGGCGGTACGTAATGTGAAGTTCTTTGAGGCGTTCAATGAAACTGTGTTCCGCTTCCGATTAAAAGCTAAGGATTTATCGGAGCGAAGTGGGTTGACCGAGGCTCAAATCAGTCTGTTCAAGAGTGGACGGAACATTAGAATCGACAATCTGGAGCGCCTATTAGAAGCAATGCCGGAAAGTGCTAGGGAGTATATGCTGCTGCTCGTTGCGAAGGGGGCTATTGAAGCAGTTCCAATCCCGAAAATCGGCAATGACCATTCAGAAAAAGAAGATTGAAATGATCAATGCTTTATGTTGATCATGGGCACTCCGTTCACTGGGTTTGGGAAAGTAGAGAGAGGAAAAGGGAGGGGTAAGGGTGTTGGCACAAAAATCCCCCGGTCTGTTTTGCCAGGGAACTGCTTAGGCGGTTATGCGAGTTGTCTAGGTAATGCTGCGGTTGAAAAAATCTCGCATGAGCGATCGCAGTTCAGTGAGGCCTTCAGCATTGGCTGCAATCTGTTGCATGTTGCCGGTCTGCTGTTCAGCTACCTGATTCAACACCACTTCAATTCGAGTAAGCTCGGCATCGCGGCGCTCGGCGTTCCGGTTCATAGTTTCTTGAATTCGAGCAAGCTCGGCATCGTGGCGCTCAGCATTTCGTTCAATGTTTTCCTGGATTCGAGCCATCTCTAGGTCGCTCCGCTCGGCGTTCCGATTCAAGACTTCATGAATTTGAGCGATTTCTAGATTGTGC
>JBNPEG010000110.1:2775-27612 GCA_051117555.1 Elainellaceae cyanobacterium
AGCAAGCTCGGCATCGTGGCGCTCAGCATTTCGTTCAATGTTTTCCTGGATTCGAGCCATCTCTAGGTCGCTCCGCTCGGCGTTCCGATTCAAGACTTCATGAATTTGAGCGATTTCTAGATTGTGCCGTTCGGCCATCTGCTCAAAGCGGGCATCGATGTGCTGCTGCCGCTCGGCCATCTGCTCAAAGCGGGTGTCAACGTGCTGCTGCCGCTTGGCCATCTGCTCAAAGCGGGTGTCAATATGCTGTTGCCGCTCGGCCATCTGCTCAAAGCGGGTGTCAATATGCTGTTGCCGCTCGGCCATCTGCTCAAAGCGGGTGTCAATATGCTGTTGCCGCTCGGCCATCTGCTCAAAGCGGGTGTCAATATGCTGTTGCCGCTCGGCACTCGCCGTTCGCATGTCAGCCAATTGCTGAACGTTCCGCATCGTTAGCTCTGCGGTTTGCATGAGTAGCGCTTCAATATGGTCTAAGCGATCGCCAGTTTGCCCATTCCCTTGAGTCACTTTAGAACTCCTCTACTTCGATTGATACACAGGCCATCTGGAACCGACACCCTACTGCTGCGGCCAGGACAATTGCCGTATCCAGGGTGCAACTGCCTACCTCAAACGCTCGTTGAATCTGTGGCTTGCGATTTCGTACAGTCGCTTTCGGATCATCACTAAGATTACAATACTCTCGCACTATTTCTAGCAACCAATTCTCTTCGCCCCATTTGGTAATTGCACGGTCTTTAATGCGCTCCAGTACGGTTTTTCCGCTAACAATTCCCACAACGTTACCGCAACTCGGCTCTGTTGATTGTAGCGGTAAAATTAGTGCAAATGTCATCTTTTTAGAGTGCAATGCCCCTACCAGTGGCAGGGGCGTTTGTTTAATTTCGATTGGGCTTAAGCCGCTTGGCTACTAGCGTGTAGTTCCATCATGGCGATCGCCTCCCGGCGTTCCAGCTTAAGAATTGAAAACTGGTTTCTGAGTAACTGTAGCTCAATGTCTAGCTCAGCTTTAATATCCTCTTTCTTTCGCAGTTGTGCCGTAGCTCCGATGAGATCACCATCTGTTTCCATGAGTTTCGTACGTTTCGCTTTATGTTGAGCATCATTTTTGAGGTCTTTGTCAAAGGCGATCGCCCTAAAGTAAGCTTTTACAGTAATAAATTTTCTCTAGAATCTAAGCTTAGAGTCGGGCGTAGCCGGACGCTATGAGAATCTGTAGGCAACTAGATTGAGCTTTTCACAATTCTTGGATAAGCTCGACTGCTGCTTCCACTATTCTTGATGGCCTTGGCAAAGTCTTTTTGGCAAAGTCTTTATTGACTGTTACTCCGTCAACACGTTCACGAGGCGTTAACGCCTGTGAGTTGCCGAATAGATCCATCTGAGAATCGGACTCGTCCGAGGGATGGAAGCTTCGCCTTAGCGCGTACGGAAGGTTAGCGAAATACAGTGCGTGTAGGATCGCCCCTTAACAAATTTCCAATTGACAAGCTTTGCCACACAGAACGTATGATCTAGCAAAGTTTCAAACATCTAGCTATGGCGAATGAGCTATCCAACATCGGGAGTGACTACGAGCTTCTCCTGCGAGAACTAAAAGACTACATCCGCAACGCTCAAGTACGGGCCGCGATCGCAGTCAATTTGAAAGTCAGCTCTACAAGAGACAGGGAGGAGCCATCACCAACTTTGAACGGGCTCTCCCCAAACCTCAATCTGATCTGGCGCAGCAACTTCTTAAAGATCCCTATCATTTTGACTTTCTCAATCTAGGAGTAGAAGCTCAAGAGCGGGATTTGGAGAATGCGTTGGTCAACCATATCCGGGAGTTCTTGCTGGAATTAGGGATAGGATTTGCTTTCGTGGGAAGCCAGTATCACTTGGTGATAGGAGGCGAAGATTTCTACATCGACCTGTTGTTCTACCATTTATGATTGCGATGCTATGTGGTGATTGATTTGGAGATGGCTGAGTTTAAGCCAGAGTATTCAGGCAAAATGAACTTTTACGTGTCAGCAGTGGACGATCTGCTACGACACCCAGATGACCAACCCACCATTGGGATAATTCTGTGCAAGTCGAAGAACAAATCCGTAGCCGAATATGCGTTACGAGATGTGAATAAGCCGATTGGGGTTTCGACTCATCGTCTGACAGAGACATTGCCAAAATCACTGCAAGGAAGTTTACCAACGGTTGAGCAACTAGAAATTGAGCTAAACACAGCCGTTGTATCAGCTCAGAAGAGACCTGATTCGACAGATCTAAAGGCATCAAATTAGAGCGATCGCTCACCAGTGTTAGATTAGAGCACAAGACAGGATGATGAGACAAGAAGGTTGGGCGATCGCCTCGTGACAGTAAAGACAAATCCCAACTGGTGAAAATCTTATCGAGCTTGTATGTTGTACAAAGCAGTAACAGGATCGTAGAACGTTGTCAGTAAGATGCAGCTACAGCCCAGCTTGGCGAAACACGTCTTGAGCCGTCAGCCGCAATCCAGGCAACAAGTCATCCGTCAAAAGAGAACCACCCCGATAAATTTGTGGCACCTGGTCTGGCATGAATACAGTGATACTCTGAGACTTGGGGTCAACAATCCAGACTCTTGAAACGCCTGCGGATAGGTAATCAACCGCCTTTTCTGTCATCTCTCCAAACGACTGGTCAGGAGAAATGATTTCTACGGCAAGCTCTGGCGGTACTGGGCAGGGACCGTCTTCAACAAAGTCGTCTGGGAGACATTGATTAGAGATATAAAGTAAGTCGGGAACAGGCACCCAATCTATGCCCCTCCGTTTTAATGTTACAGACCATTCAATGCCCACTTCGCCACGGTCGCGTCCCCAGTTTTCCAATATGAATAGTAATGTCTTTTGGGTTCTTGAATGAAAGCGCTGAGGAGCCACTTTAGGAATTGCTTCTCCGTTGACTAATTCATAGGCAACATCCGTTTCTGGTAGTGACAGAAACTCGTCGAGTGTCAGATTTTGGGTGGATTGCACCATTGGAAGTGCTCTTAATTGCCTATGTTTTGATTCTATGACGATTTACCGAGTTGAGACAGCCTGCCAAAAGGGCGATCGCCACATACACAAGAAAACTAGGTGTCCTCGACTAATTCAGCCCGCTCTTCCAGTGCCAGATTGACCAGATCGTCTACTGAACTAAACGTGCGATCGCCTTCTGTCAATTGGATATATATTGCGGTGTAATTCTCTAATGTGTACTGGGCACTATAGCGATTACGGGTTTTGCTTAAAAAGAAAAATAACTTTAACTTGGAGGGATCATTCATAGAGCTCGGTCGGCACACTTCAGCCCACGCCAACCTTTTGATAAGCTTACGCTTGTAGAACTGTTGTTTACCTTCCATCATTTCGCGTTTCGGATAGGGCAAAAATAGCATCAATCGAGGACGATTAACGCCCGGATACTCTGGAATAAATTCGGCACAAACCTTTGTTTCTGCTGCTCGGTAATTTGTTTGACTAGATGCGTCAAGTCGGAGGCTTTGCGCGCTTCGCTTTCGACCACTAACCAGCGTTGTTCAATCCCCGCAAACTGACGCGTCAGCCACTCTAATCTCAGATGCATTCATACATCAAAAATACAATATTTCTATCTCAAAACCTGCGGAATGTGGGTTTTAAGTTTGTCTGCGCCGCACATGGGAATCCTAAAGATGGCACTTAGCAGGTACCATCAATGGCTAAAAAATATCGATTCTCTTGGGATGCATTTGACGATCGCGTCGTAACTGCGATCGCCATCACCAACGGGTATTCATTCCTATTCGGCTCCGATCCACGCACATGGCTAACTACAACCTGTAGCTGCCCGGATGAATCTTTCATTCAGCGCATGAAATCAACGTTGGAGCAAAGCTGGCTACCGAGCTATCCCGGCACGCCTCAGATTGTCGAGCAACTACTAGATGCAGGCATTGGACCGATGGGTAGCCCCAAAACCCAGCATGATTGTGTCACGTATATCCGCAAGTGCCGTAACTCAAAAACACTTCGACTGCAATTGTTGGAAGCAATGCTCCGCTATGGCAGTCCGGATCGTCAGCCCGATGACGATTTTCTATCTGTCTCCACCCGTCGCGTTGCTCAATTTGCCGTCCTTGAACCTGCAAAACAAGCCGTTGATAGTCGCCAACCCCATGATTATCAAGTTGAAGCCTGGAATAAGCTATCTGCCCACTTAGCAGAGTCTGAAGCAACCCATATTTTCCAAGGGCTTTTGGTGATGCCAACCGGATCTGGAAAAACCTTCACGACGGTTCGATGGCTCTTTCAGAATATTATTAACCGGGGCGATCGCGTCGTTTGGCTGGCACACCGGCATGAACTGTTAGAGCAAGCTGCGCGGGAATTTCACGCTCTAGCAGGTCTAGCAAACCGGATAGAAAAACTGCGCGTGCGCATCGTGTCTGGAATCCATTGCTCCCCAACTCAAATCGATCCGGCTGACCATATCCTGATCGCCTCAGTTAGCAGTTTGGCCCGTCGCCCCGACTTGATTCGTGAAATTTTGGCTGATCCAACGACATTCTTGGTGATTGATGAAGCGCATCACTCAGCTACCAAAAGCTATACGAGCCTAATTGATTGTTTGAATACGGGCGATCGCCGCATTCTCGGTTTGACAGCAACGCCAACTCGCACGTCAGAGCGAGAGCGCGGCACCCTCGCCGCCATGTTCGGTCACCGCATTCTATATGAAGTCCCTATCAAAACCCTGATTGAGCGACAGTTTCTTTCTCGACCCTTGCCGGTGCATGTTTCAACCCATACCGATGTGGAAGCCGGGATATCGTTAGATGACGAGAAACACTTGGCTCGGTTCAACGAGTTGAGCGACGACTGGCTTGAACGAATTGCCACCATTCAAGAACGAAACCATTTAATTGTGAGCCACTATCTTGAGAATGCGCAAAAATATGGCAAGACACTAATTTTCGCAATCAATGTCCTACACGCTGACCTCTTAACTGAACGCTTAAAAGATGCAGGAGTAAGAGCTGAATATATTGCCAGTGACCGTTTAGATGAGAATCGGATTAACAATCAGGACGTGATTCGTCGATTTCGGAGCAAAGACCACGACAGTTCCATTGATGTGCTGGTCAATGTGCAAATCTTGACGGAAGGAATTGATATTCCCACTATTCAAACGGTGTTCTTAACGCGACCTACTATCAGTGAAATCTTGATGCGACAGATGGTTGGACGGGCACTACGGGGTGAAAAAGCAGGTGGGACAAAGGAAGCCTATATTGTCTCATTTGAGGATCACTGGGAGCGCTTTCGTGAATGGCAAAGCCCCCTAACCCTGGTTCCAGATATTGTACCACTGGAGTCTAAGAGAAGTACTGATTTTGACAATTCTGATAATTCTGATAATTCTGATAACTTTGGAAATGCTGACAATGCACAGCCACCTGATCTTTTAGAGGCTTTACCGTGGGATTTGATCCATGCGACAGCAGCCCAGATTTCAGATAGGGGGCAAGGATACGAAGCAGATATATTTGAAGCCGTTCCACATGGTTGGTACGTACTTTCCCGCGAAAACGATGACGGCGACGTCTATCAGGTCATTGCCGTGTATGAACATCAGCATCCATCATGGGACGCACTTCTTAACCAGTTGTGGATACTTCCTGAAGCAGACCTTGATTCTATCCAAATAAACACCACCTTTGACGAATTTTTTTGCGATTGTGATTACCCACTACCTTCCCAATACGAAGTTCAAAAAGTAATTGAGCATCGATTTGCAGGGGGCGATCGCCCGGAGTATAATCGATTGCAAGAACGAGAGAGGTGTGATCCCTATCGGATTGCCGATCACATCTTGATGGAAGATTTAGGGCCTAAAGCACAGACTCGTCTCATCAATGATTGCTATACCGATCTTGCTAAAGCCATTTATCCGGGTTTGCGCGATTTTCGAGCCGCGATCGATAATGCCCTCTACGAGCGCCAGTATCCTGACGAGATGACCCGTTTCCATCGTGCTGTTCCTATCTTCGACCCCAGACCTGACGAGATGTTGCAATCCGGCCCTTATCACAACCTAGACCGGCTAATGGCTGAGGTGATAGAGCAGATTCCGGGATTACTAGGGCTCAATGCATCACTACTTCACCGAAGTACCATATCGTGGACAAAGCGATTAGTGAAGGGATGGTATGGACACGCACATTGGGAATCAGGTCAGTCTAATGGACACGGCTCTATCCGAATTAATCGGCTCTTGGATAGCCCGGATGTCAGTGACGATATAATTCGGTACTTGATTTGGCATGAATATCTTCATCTCTATTTACAACAAGGACATACTAATACCTTTCGAAACTACGAGCGTCGTTGGCCGACCTATCGGGAGTGCGATCGCTTTTTGAATAACCTCAATGAGCGCTTCGGTGTGCAGTTTTGGTAGGCCGCCCAGAGTTTAGACTGGGTTGATTTATTGTGAAAGACGTGCGATTTGATGCCGCAAATTCGCCCAAAGCCCCATCGGGGCAAACCGAGCAAACAAAATAATAATCACGCCGTAAATCAGCATTCGATATTGGTCGGAGCTGCGGAGTAATTCTGGGAGTAGAGTAAACAACAGTCCTCCGAGGACGGGGCCTAACACTGTTCCCATGCCTCCACCCAGCACCATGATAATGATAGAAACCATCAGAATAAAATAGAAGACATCGGGGCTGAGGAACTGGGTGTAGTGACCATACAGCCCTCCTGCAATACCGGCAAAGAAAGTGCCGACCACAACAGAAATCAGAGCATAGATGCGAGTGTTGATTCCCAGCGATTCTGCTAGGTTTTCGGCTTCTCTCATTCCCATCAAGGATCGCCCCACGTCAGAATGAACTAGGCGAGAGATAAACAGGACAGCAACGGCGCAAACCACCGCTACAATGAGATATGACTGTTGAGCAAGTGACCAATTCCACGCTGAAAGTAGCGGTAGGTTTTGCGTGAGCACGGGCACTCCTGTTATGCCCATAGGGCCTTGGGTTAGCGACTCCCAGTTTGTAGCAATCAAGCGCATAATTTCAGCGAAGGCAATCGTTGAGATCACGAAGTAAGCGCTCCGGAGTTTTAATAATAGGGTGCTTAGCAACCACCCCGCGATCGCCGCTGCAACACCGCCAAGAGGAATAGAAAGCCAAAGCGGCACTGACAATTCTAATGATAGAAGTACTGAGGTATAGGCTCCAATGCCGAAAAAAGCATGATGCCCCAATGATAGTAGCCCAGAGTATCCCATGACCAAATTGAGGCTAGAGGCTAAGAGTGTATAAATCGCAGACAATACCAGTAAGTGCATGGCATAGGGAGATGTCACCACTAAAGGCGGCAGGAGAATAGCTAGCACCACTAGCACAGCTTGCCAAGGAAGACGCCGGAGAGAATCACGGGTTAGAGCAGGAGGGATTGCTAGACGCATTGGACGCATGACATGGATGGATTAGACTCGTAAACTTGATAGTCAATAATGCTCAAATATTCAAGATTCAACCGATTCGGCTCGTCCAAACAATCCTTGGGGGCGAAAAAACAGAAGTGCCAACAGCAACACGAAGGCGATCGCATCTTTATATCCCACTGCAATGTAGGTGGCAGCTAAACTCTCGCTTAGCCCTACTACAATGGCACCTGCAATCGCTCCGGGTAAGCTACCGACGCCGCCCAAAATCACAATTGTGAATGCTTTTGGGGTTGCCAAGTCTCCCATAGAAGGCGTCATAAAAAACACCATCGAAAGAATCGCTCCCCCAGCAGCGGCTAGACCCGCACCAATAGAAAATGTTAGACCATAGGCGCGATCGACGTTCACTCCCATGAGTTGTGCCGTCTCTTGGTCTTGAAAGCAGGCTCTCAAAGCAATGCCCTCTTTCGTTTTCTTAAAGTACAGATGCAGTCCTAGAATTAGGGCGATCGCAAGAGCAGTTGCTAGCAGATGAATAGGAGCAACGTAGATTCCGGCGATTGACCATGAATCGGTGCCAATCGGGACGGGAAGACGTTTTTCAACGGGTCCCCAAAGCAACAGGGCTGCATTTTGCAAGACAAGCATCAGTCCAATCGTCGTCACCATACGAATCAGAATGTCTCGATTCCGCAGAGGACGAAACAAAACAATATCAACGCCATAGGCAAATACCATAACCGCCAAGATTCCCAGGGGAAACCCTACCCAAAATGGTAGCCCTAATAATGCAGTAGTCGTAAATACAAAGTAAGCTCCTAGCATGTAAAACTCGCCGTGAGCAAAATTGACCAAATCCATCAGTCCGAAAATCAGCGTCATGCCGACTCCCATCAGCGCATAGGTGCCAGCCAAGATAATGCCGTTGACAATGACTTGTCCTAGTTCTTCCATGGAAAGTAGCGTTATTCCAAACGAATACGTCCGATACGTAAGCAATATGGGAATGATAGATCCGGTGTAGTTCATGCGTCATGCTTGGATGAATCTATCCATGGATGAGTCCAGTGGTCTATCATTTCCTGCTATATAGCGATCCTAAATCGCTTGTAAATTGTGTGTAAGAGGTGGGGCGGGCGCCGCCCGCCCCACCTCTTACAACCCGGGATTGCTATAACTATTCGCTTTGCACCACAAAGTCTACGGAGCCATCTTCTTTAACCATTCCAATGAAAACAGGTGGCACGTTTTGGTTGATTAAGCCTTGCCAATCCCCAAATGAAATATCACCATACATGACTCCTTGGTATTTCACTGATTTCAACGCATCGCGAATCGTTTCATGATTAATATCCCCATCTAGAGAATCGAGCGCTTCTTCCATCGTATAAACAGCATCATATCCTCGTCCGGCTTCTCCCAGCTCCGAAAACTTATAGCCCTGTTCTTCCCATTTTTCAGTAAACTCGGCGGCTTGATCTGGAGCTTTAGACAAGGAAGAATCATAAGCTCCTGGAAAAAATACCGTGTGATAGCTGCCGCTACTCGACTCTAGCCCAGCCAGTTCCACTACTTTTTCTGGCCAGCTTCCCCCCGTTGCTAAAATCTTCAGGTCAATACCTAGGGTCTTCGCTTGCTCTAGGATCAGCGCAATTTGGCTATTGCTTGTGGTGACAATGGCAGAATCGGCTCCTGCTGCCTTGACCTTGCTCAACAGAGGCTTAAAGTCTACCTCAGCTTGCTCAAAATACTCCTCGCCAACGATTTCGCCTCCGTTCTCGGTGATATGGGGACTGTAGCTAGCAATGGCTCCACGTCCCCAGTCATTATTAACGGCTAAGAAAAATACGTTGTTAAAACCTAGAGTTTTTACTAAGTCATCTCGAACAGCCCATGCTTCTAGAGGCGTAGGGGGAGCTAGGCGGAACGTCCACTCATTACCGGACTCCTCTGGATCGGTAATTTTGAAAGAACTAGAAGTTTCGACTAACAACGGTACTTCATACTGCTGAATGATTGGAATCACAGCCAAGGTACAGGAACTGCCCCACGCGCCGATGATAGCTTCAACCTCATCGCGGGTCACAACTTTGGTGGCTGCGCTGGTACACTGGGCTGGATCATTCGCTGTATCTTCGATGATCAGCTCGATAGGGCGGCCATCCACGCCACCCTCATTATTAATTTCTTCTACTGCGATTACCGCTGCATCTCGAATCGCAATGCCATTGGCTGCGACAGGCCCAGTGAGGGGTTGAAGCAGCCCTATTTTGATGGGTTCTCCTTCTGTGGTTGCCTCTGCTTCTGTTGAGGAATCGACCGACTGTTCACTAGAGGGAGGGGCACTACACGCTACGATTAGAGAGGTTGCAAGGGTCGCAAGAATACTCGGAATCCAAAGGCGTCTAGAGGAAGACAGAGTCATGGCAAATCTCCTTTCAGATCAGAAAAATGGGTGATGAAATCAACTAAACCGACCAAACAAAACCTTCGTCAGACACCTAGATAAGCAGCTTGAATGCCGCTATCTTGCATCAGTAAGTGGCCTTCTCCTTCACGAATCAATGCCCCTCGCTCTAACACATAGGCATAATGAGCCAGGTTTAGGGCGATCGCCACGTTTTGTTCTACTAAAAGTACCGACACTCCTTGCTGCACAATCTGCTGCACGATGTCCACAACCGCATCGACAATGACGGGGGCTAATCCAAGAGAAGGTTCATCTAGCAGAAGTAGACGAGGCTGAGCCATCAATGACCTCCCGATTGCTAACATTTGCTGCTCTCCTCCACTCAGGCTTCCGGCTGCCTGTCGGCGTCGTTCCCACAGGCGCGGAAACAAGTCAAAAATATATCCAACGCGCGATCGCCATCGTTTATTAGGTAGACTGTAGGCTCCCATCCGCAGATTCTCTAGTACTGTCAACTGAGGGAATACACGCCGCCCTTCGGGACAAAGGGCGATTCCGTGTTGCACAATCTTCCGTGACGACAACTGCTCAATCGACTGTCCTTGAAAGAGCACCCGGCCCGATGATGGCGGCAATAGGCCGGAGAGGCATTTAAGTAATGTACTTTTTCCAGCACCATTTGAACCCACAATAGCAATGACTTCGCCCTCATCTACCTTCAAGTCAATGTCAAACAATGCTTGAAACTCACCGTAGTGAGCATTCAGGTGCTCAACCGATAAAAGGCTCATACTGCTACACGCTCCTGCCGACCTAGGTAGGCTTCAATGACGGTCGGATTTTGACGAATGCTGTTCGGATCTCCTTCCGCAATTTTTTGCCCATGATTTAACACAATGATGCGGTCGGAACTATTCATAACAAATCGCATGTGATGCTCGATGATCACAAGGGTTAATGACTGACGGCGTAAAGTTTCCACAAGCTGCATGACTTCTACCAACTCGGTGGGATTCATTCCGGCACAGGGCTCATCTAGCATGAGCACCTGCGGACGAGTCGCAACCGCGCAGGCAATTCCTAATCGGCGCTGTGCGCCATAGGGCAACTGGGCAGCAATTTCATCAAACGGCAGCAGAAACTGGTCACAAAGGCTAGATGCTTGAGTGCGAAGTAGGCGATCGCGCTGACGAATACTCCC
Organism: Elainellaceae cyanobacterium; assembly: GCA_051117555.1. Lineage (GTDB taxonomy): Bacteria > Cyanobacteriota > Cyanobacteriia > CAZCXK01 > CAZCXK01 > DBGGTD01. The sequence goes on from JBNPEG010000110.1 coordinate 13,839, forward strand.
AAACCCTGCTGCCTGTAACAGAGTTTGACGGATACTCTGGCGGATACCACTCTGGCAGGCAATCATGAGGTTGACGCCGACCGTCAGATTCGTGAAAAAACTGCGCTTCTGAAAGGTTCGAACAAGCCCTGTGCGAGCAATGTGGTGTGGAGATGCGGTGGTAATATCATTCCTGTTGAGCCAGACATGTCCTGTTGTAGGGCGAATAAACCCCGTAATGCAGTTAAACAGGGTGGTTTTCCCGGCACCATTAGGCCCAATAATAGACACTACTTCTCCTGGTTTTACAGAAAAAGAAACGCCTTCTAGCGCAGCCAGTCCGCCAAAACACACTCCCAAGTTTTCAATAGTTAAAATATCCAACGTTGGAACCCTAAATAAATAACACCAGAACTATCCGAGCAATGCACAGACCGTAGCCTCAACACCTCGTTTATCTCAAAATTACTCCAAAGGCAGGTATCGAATGGGCCTTATGCAATGTATTTTTGGAGTGGCTACTCAAGTAAAGTTAGGTCAGATAGTACAAGGATGAAATATTGCCCTCTGTAGCAGTGAGCACAAAAACAAGCGTGAGCCATTGTTTAACTCAATACGGCAAATTCATCTCGCCAATAGACTTTGAATCTCCGTTAGCTATAGTCCTACGGGGTCAGGTTTGTGTAGTGAGTTCCTCGGCGGGGGCTCACCACGCGTCAACGCCCTACCGCAAGAGCGTACAAGCTATATTAGGTTGTGCCAAAGGTGATTCCCAACGTTCTCAACCACTTTCGATACGCGATCGCGGTTCGATCTGACGGGAGATGCAATTCTGCTTGTAAATCAAGGGGCAATAACTCGGGGCGCTGGGATTCTAGAATTCGCACGTCAGCAGCGACGATTTTATCCTCAAACTGCTGGAACGTTTCGGGCGGAATGTCAAGCCCATAATTCATCGCAATCCACCACCAACTGATGCTTTCAGTGGGAGACACGGGGGTGGTAGTCATAAAAATCACACGACGATGTTCTTTCACCTCTTTAGAGGCTTTGATGAAATACGCGGTAAAGGGTCTGGGCACCGTATAGTCATAGGTCACTTTTGCTCCCTGTCCTAACCCGCCGTAGGGATCGGGCTGCCAAACGTGTACATTTTGAGCAACCAGACCCTCTGGGGTGAGGGTTACCGTGTAGTCTTCAATTTCGGGATGATGCGGATCGCCAAGCATTCCGTCATGCACAAAGGGAAAATGGCCCACATCCAGAAAGTTTTCAATTGCCCGAGGTGCGCTTGCGTGATAGTGATAGGGACCACAAAATACTTTGCGATAGCTGGCATCATCCCACTCTGGAAACGGGGGAATATCCTGCTGTGGATTGCCCAGACACACCCAAATCAGTCCATAGCGCTCTTGCACCGAGTAGGTCTGCACATTGGCCCGTGCCGGTGGCGTTAACGTCGGATGCGCTGGAATATGGATGCATTGTCCGGTGGAGTCATAGGTCCAACCATGATAGGGGCATGCCAATGTGCCGTCTCGGATGCAGCCGAGCGACAGTCTAGCGCCTCGATGCACACACAAATCACGCCATGCTAACACGCGATCGCCACTCCGCCACAGCACTAAATCTTCACCCAAGAGCCGGGCTGCTAATAGCTCATCAGATGTCACATCGGGCGATCGCGCGACAACATGCCAATCATTTAGAACGACTAAATCTTGAATCGTCATATTTGACTCCAAGGTAGGTAGCAATCAGCAAGTAGCGGGGCCTCTGGTTCTTAAGTTCCAAAGGCCACCAGGAACCCATCAATATAGTGAGGCTGCCTACTTAACAAATACTACACGTTCAACGTCCTAACGCGAGAGCGTACGGCTGTAGTATTCAAAAATAGAATGTTGGATATTGAAAATCTGAATCCAAACTGTCTTACTCGACACATTCTCAAATATTCGCCAGTGAGACGTTGACGGTAGTAGTTGAGCTGATAAATTGCACACCTATGACCTTTGATCTGATAATTCAGAATGGCCGAGTGATTGATCCATCACAGGGGTTGGATGATGTATTAGATATTGGAGTAGCCGATGGAAAGATTGCGGCTCTTGGAAAAGACTTAATGTCATCTCCCGAGATGCAGTCCCTAGAAACGCAAGTTTTAGATGCCTCTGGAAATCTCGTGACTCCTGGGCTGGTTGATATCCACGTCCATGCATCAGAACATGTAGGAGGCTTTAACGTACCTCCCGATGTCGTTGGTGTCAAGATGGGAGTCACGACAGTTGTGGATGCTGGAAGCTGCGGTATTTTAGGATTTCCAGGCTTTCGCAAGCTAGTTGCCAGTAGTTCTAAGACGCGGATTTATCATCAGCCCAATGTCTATTTGCTTTACCAAGCCTCAGCAGACTTTATCACGCTAAAAATTGGTGCGGTATTTGCAAAAGAAAACTTTAGCTTGAATAAAGCAATCCGGCTGTTTGAAGAAAATTCAGATATCATTGTCGGCTTTAAATGCATTGCAGCGACCCGCGAACCCCACGATACCGAATCTATTTCGCTCAACTATGGCAAGGAGATTAGTCGTGCTACCGGCCTACCGCTTACGGTTCACTTGGGCTGGCTGCCTTACTATTCGTGGCTTGATCCGCGACTGGTGCTCAATAAGCTTGAAGCCGGAGATGTTGCAACCCACGTCTATCGTCGCGTGGGTCATATCCTCAATGAATCAGGAAAGGTTTTTCCGGAAGCGTTGGATGCGCGCGATCGCGGCGTAGTGTTTGATATTGGTCACGGCACGGGAGATTTCGATTTTGAAGTAGCTAAACGTGCTCTTGACCAAGGGGTAAAGCCAGATACTATCAGTGGTGACATTACCAACCAAAGCTCAGTGACCGGGCCTGTCTTTAGCCTGACAGAGACGATGACTAAGTTTCTGTATTTAGGGCTGGATCTTACTGAGGTCATTGCAATGACAACCTGCAACGCAGCCCGGGTGATTAACCGCTCTAATGAACTGGGTAGCCTCCTTGTTGGACGCGACGCCGATATTTCAGTGTTGGATTACCGGGAAGGGCTGTGGCGATTGACCGATGGCATCCACCACATCAACTGGGACGGTCGCAAGCTGATTCCGAAGTGGACGGTTCGAGGCGGCGAAATAATTCCCTGTGAATATCCAGCGCGATCGCTACGTCGCCAAGAGTTAGCCCCGGCGTAGATTCTTCTCTATGCCAGCCTACCAGGTATCGCAGTATGCGGTGCTGTTTGGATGATACTTCATGAAGCTATTTGGATAGTGTATGTTTCAACGGTGAGGAGCCAGTTTGTGGAACAGTATGATTTAGTTTTATCGGGCGGGCGCGTCATTGACCCAAGCCAGTCTCTCGATGGTTACTACGAAGTCGCAATTCGCGATCGCACCATTGCTGCCATTGATCCCCAACTCCCTCCCCATATCGCCCAAGACACTCTATCTGTTGCCGATCAACTTGTCTGTCCTGGCCTGATTGATCTCCATGTCCATGCGTATGAGTGGGTCACTGACTTTGGGCTCTGTGCCGATGATATCGGCGTTCATGCTGGCGTCACCACCATCGTAGATCAGGGAAGCTGCGGACCGTTGACGTTTTTAGGGTTCAAAGCCAATATTGTCAGTCAGTCACAAACCGATGTGCGCTGCTTCCCATCCGTCAACTTAGCCGGGGCGCTCAAGGGAGGGATGGGGACGCCTGCGTTGCACAGTCCAGAGATGGTAGATCTGGATGCTCTCGTTCAACTGGCGAATGACCATCCAGAAATTGTGCGAGGATTTAAAGTGCATGGAGAATCCGGGGCGCTGTCACGATGGGGAACGCAAGTTTTAACGCTAGCGCGTCACGCTGCGGATGCTGCCCATCTCCCCCTGTATGTGCATACTGGAGAACTGTTTGCTGTCGTTGAAGAGAATCGTCCCCGCCCCGATCGCGTCATTGATTGCGTCTTGCCATACCTCAAGTCGGGCGATCTATTAGCGCACTGTTATAGCTGTCGCCCTGATGGGTTGATGGGCGATCGCCCGTCTCCGTCCCCGGCTCTAGTCAAAGCCGTTGAGGACGGGGTTCGGCTAGATTTAGGGCACGGCATCAATTTTAGCTTTACCATTGCTCGCCGAATGATCGCTCATCGCCTATTTCCCTACACCATTAGTAGTGACGTGCATGGTGATTTCAATACGCCTCACAGCGACGCTACGTTAGACTACAGCTTATGTGGTGCTCTGTCGAAACTCCTTGCTCTGGGGATGGATTTGCAGGAGGCGATCGCGGCAGTCACCGTTCATCCTGCTAAAGTTCTGCAAGCAGAATCGGACATTGGTACGTTGAAAGTTGGCTCCCGCGCTGATATCACGGTTCTAGACTATAGCGAACGTCCTTGGGTTTGCAAGGATGCGATGGGCGAGCAGTTGATTGCTCATCAAATGCTAAGCCCAGCTTGGGTCGTCCGAGTAGGGCAGTTGATCCAGCCCAATCGTCGACTGCTTCGAGATCTCGTCGCTGCCAGTTAGGAGAATCCGAGTAAATTCGAAAAGCTTCTAATCATGCAAGAATAGGGTATCTGCACCCCTCTTACGGGCGATCGCATGAATCGATTTGAGCTAAGCCAGCTAGAGATGTCTGCCCTAATCGCGTTTATAGAAGTAGCAGAGCGCGGCAGCTTTACGGATGCAGCAGCATCTCTGCATCTCTCTCAGCCCACCATTAGCCAGCAGGTGCAGCGGCTTGAGCGGTTTGTTGGAGTCAAGCTCCTGCATCGCAAATCGGGTAAAGTCTCATTGACAGAAGCGGGTGAAACATTCATTCACCACGCACGAGACAGTTTGCGAACCATCGTAGATGGGATGAAAGCCGTATCTCAGATATCTCAAATTGTGACAGGCAGCATTACTCTAGGGCTGACGCCCTCAGCAGCTCACCGCTGTTTGTCTAGTCTTTTACCTCAATATTGCACCCAATATCCAGGTGTTGCGGTGCGTATCATAGAAGATTATCCTAATGAACTCATTGAAGGACTGGAGCAACGCACCATCGATTTAGCCGTGTTGTCGCTACCTGTTCCACTAAAAACATTCAATGTTGACGTGCTCTATGAAGAACCCTTGGTCTTGGTGGCTGCTGCGACCCATCCATTGGCAGCGATCGACAACATCACCTGGGGCGATTTGAGCCATCAATCGATTGTTTTGCCGCGGCAGCGGGTCGATTTTGGCATTCGCTATATTATCGAAGAGTTGTATTGCACCCACCATCATTCCATCAAAGCGGTAGCTGAGGTGAGTGGCTTTCAGTCTCTTCGACAGCTTGTCTTGTCTAATTTTGGCATTACCTTTCTACCCCTTTCTCAAGTTCAACACGATGTATCAGACGGTAAGCTGGTAATTCGTAAGCTGCCAGGTCAACCTCTAACCCACAAGGTCGCCCTTGTGACTTGCCGCCAGCATTCTCTTAGCGTGGCAGCGGAGAAGTTGGCGGATGCCATTCAAGCCCATGCCTATCAAACCATGTCAAGCCAAATAGATTTCTAGGCCACTATCTCTGCGATCGCCCGTTCAAATAGAGTCAGAGGTGGGCGATAGATTCCTTTGCCTACCATGCCGCTGATGCCCTGTTGATCCAACATTGCTAGATTGATGAGCGGTGTCATTCTCATGTCTCGTACGGCTGCTGCCGTTAATCCGACGCGAAGATGAGAGGCAACAAAGCCGGGATGTGCGGTGGCAAGCAGGTATTGAGGAAGTTGGTCAAAATCGGAAGGAGCGATCGCCTGGAGGGCAGTCGCGAGTTGAGGAGCATATGACAGTGCCATTCCTCCCAAGCCGAGCGTATCAATCACCGCACTATCTCCAATCGCTCCACAATACTGCTCTGGAAACATCGAATCGTTTGAGTGATGTTGGGGAGGGAGCGCGGGTGCCGTAATCCAGCGACCTGGATTGGCGCTGAGGGTGATGCCAAACTCTCGCCCGTTGCCTGCCATGCCAGTAATCAGGCTACTGCCCTCGATGCCAGACGCGGCGTTTAGCATGCATTTGCAGGCTCCCATCCACAGATTGAGAAAGAAAGTCGGTGACACTTGGATAAATTTCAATGCGTCGGTGTCAAGATTCATGGGCTGAAGCATGTTGCACAGTAATTCGGTGCCCGCAGCGGTCATCCCATGACATTCATTTCCCGAGGCTAGCGCATAATCGGCGATTGGGATGAGATCGATGGGCGTATGCAACACCGTCTTAAGTGCAGGGGCTAGCCGATCATGCAGCCATCGCAACCGCTCGACGATTGTCAAATCTAGCGTGCCGAATCGCAATGCTGGAGAGGGTCCGCCGTTCAGAGGGCTGTATGCACGATGGTGAGGATGATGGCGATCGCCAATGACCTGTAACACCATAGAGGGAGAGACTACCGAGGCTAATGGGGTCACCACTGACCAATCTTGAGCAGGGCGTAGTTGAATTCGTCCTGACGCGATTAGATGAGCTGCTTGCTCTACTGTAGTTGCCCACGTCTCAAACAGGATTGCAAGGATTGCAGAATGATAGAGGGGAGGGGCGATCGCATCCCTAGGGTGAATGGGGGGCCCTGCATGGAGCAGAGTGTAGTCATCAAGCCCAATCAATTCGTGAGTAGTGCCCAATTCGATCCAGATGGGCTCAACATCCATCAATCTATTAAGGGCCTGTTGATCCGCATGATTTAGTTTGGGCATCATCATACTCAATCACGTTTTATCCGTCGTGCAATAAGCCGCCCAAAGAACAATATTAACTGTAGGGTGATGTTAGCGCCAGCGTAACGCACCGGAATATTTGTTGAAAGTACTAACTGTAGGAAATTTAGGGGCGATCGCCTCAGTCCTAATATAAGCAAAAGTTGTCGAGTTACTATCAATCGTCTAATGACTCAGATGCTTTTTATGCTTTTATCAGGTCGTTCTCATCTGAGAGTGATGTGATAGTTTTATCAGCTCGAAAGATACTTCGATAGCATACGCTTCAGATTGGAGGGGATAAAATCATGGCACGTGATGGGATTACGGTCACTTTGTTTCGTTGGGCAGGTGCTTGGGGACCTTTCAAGGTCAAGATTCCGTGCGGAGAGTGCGCATTAACCAAAGATGTAATCCGAGACACTCTAGAGGCAGAGCTAGCAGGCATCCCGGTTGAATTAGATATTCGAGAGTGGCTCACCGAATGGTGGAAGCCTCTCCTCAAAGGAGGTTGGCATGCCCCGATTGTGATCGTTGATGGCAAGGTCGTTAGTCAAGGAGTCGCCCTCAACCGAGGCGTCTTGACTCAAGCAGTAACTACAGCCTATGCCAAACAGTCTGCGATCAAAGGCAGTCATTTGTTTGGTAAAGCAGGCTGTCCTCACTGCGATCGCGCTAAAGGCTATATGCAGCAGGCAGGCATTCAATATACCTATCACGATGTCGTTCGTAGCCCGCGGGCGCTCTATGAGATGTTAGCTCGGGCAATGCCGCTGATTGGGCATAAAACCCCTATCACGGTTCCTCAAATTTGGCTGGGGGGTCGGTATATCGGCGGTGCGGATCAGCTTGGTGAGTTTATCCAAAAGCATCGTGTGCCTGATGAAGCACTGATTGAGCACACTACCGGACACACCACTCCCACAGCATAATGCTGGTTAAAAAATGCCGTATCAAACATATAACCCCGGCATTGCTGCCGGGGCTGGTTAGGTATAGAGAGTTCAAATCACTTACGCTCGGTTTCTGTATAAAGGGTTCGAATAAGATTCGATTAGGTGCGAACTGGGTTCAGTCTAAGCACTATTCAACGAAGAGCGAATAAACCTGCTTTAAAGCCTCGATAAAGAGTAAAAAAGAGCGCGATCGCCCAACCGTGTAGAGTGCCGCACTGCTATTGTATGTCTTGACAGCAGTGCATATAGAAAGGGGGCGATCGCCTCGTGCATTAACGAACTTGGCATTTGAGCGTGCAGTCGAAAACTCTTAGGACGAGCGCTCATCTGACGCATCACTTTAGGCCATACCTTCATAACTAGAGTGCATACCAGAGCGATCGCACTAGACAGGTGTTGATGATTTGGAGCGATCGCCAATCTTGTAGCGACTGTTTTCCAAATAAAGAGGGCTTTAAAGCATATAACCCCGGCATTGCTGCCGGGGCTGTTTAGATATAGAGGGTTTGAAATAGTTTCGAGCTGTTTAGATATAGAGGGTTCGAATAAGTTTCGTCTTGGATGTATCCTATGCAATATTCGACGAAGGGCTGATAAATCAGGATTAAAAGCTTGGTGAAGACTGGAACTCTCCGCTCTACATCTATATGAAGGCTTGGCAGATTGAATGCCGCATTTTCAGGATGGAGTGGTTATCGTAGTGGAAACAGAAATATCCCCCCTTACATTCCTGCCGCGTGATGACCTATCCCAAACATGCCTTCATCAGCTACACCAAAGCCGATCGCGCTTGGGCAGAATGGATTGCCTGGACACTTGAGGAAGCGGGCTATTCTGTCGTCATTGATATCTGGGATTTTCGCGGCGGGCATGACTCTGTGCAGAAGATGCACGAGGCATCGATTGAGTGTGAAAAGCTAATTGCCGTTCTCTCTGAAGATTATCTGCAAGCTACTTATACCTAACCGGAATGGCGATCGGCGTTTGCCAATGATCCGCAGGGGGAGAAGCGTCGGCTGGTATTTGTGCGCGTACGCGAGTGCCAGCTACAGGGATTGCTGAAGCCTCGCATCTATCTAGACTTGATTGGCACGTCTGAAGCTGCTGCGAAACGCGACATTTTGGGCATTTGGGAAGAGCGCGGCAAGCCTGACCAAAAGCCATCTTTTCCAGGAGTATCGTCACGAGTCGCTTCAAAGCCAGTCGAGTTTCCGACCAGTGCGAAGCAACGCCTCCCCTGGAACATTCCGTTTCCTCGCAATCCGTTTTTTACCGGGCGAGACGAATTACTCAGCGACCTACGCAATCAACTGACGCAAACGAGCGCTGCTGCTCTGTCGCAACCTGCTGCCATCAGCGGCTTAGGCGGCATTGGCAAAACCCAAACTGCGATCGAATATGCCTATCGATATCGCGACGCGTACAGCGCTGTGTTTTGGGTGAGGGCGGAATCTGAGGATAGACTGATTTCAGGGTTTATGGGGATTGCGGAGCTGCTGAAGCTGCCGGGGCGTGACCAGCAAGACCAGCAGATTGTTGTAGCCGCCGCGAAGCACTGGCTGAATGAACACGAAAACTGGCTGCTGATCTTTGACAATGCCAATGAGCTGAATTTGCTTCGAAACTATCTGCCGCGAGAGATGGGTGGGCATGTGCTGATCACCACTCGCGCTCAGGCAATCGGCACTTTTGGTCAACGGATTGAACTGCGGCAGATGCAAACGGACGAAGGGGCCACCTTTTTGCTGCGTCGTGCTCGGATTATTCTTGATAGTCAGTGCTTAGACGATGCATCCGATGCCGATCGGCAAACCGCTCAGGAGATTGCGAACCTGATGGATGGCTTGCCGTTGGCACTCGACCAGGCAGGTGCATTTATCGAAGAGATGATGATTAGCCTCAGCGAGTATCAAGACCTGTATCAGCAAGAAGGCATCAAACTACTGGCAGAACGCGGTGAACTGGCAGGCGAACGAAGTGATACAGAAGAGGATCACCACCCAGTGACAATCACTTTCTCCCTTGCCTTCAAAAAAGTCGAAGAACGCAACCCAGCCGCAGCCGACCTACTGAGAGTCTGCGCTTTTTTAGCGCCCGACGCCATCCCTGAAGAGATTTTTGTAGAAGGGAAAGACGTGTTAGGAGAGCGCCTGAGTAAGGTCACGCAAAACCGAGTTGCGCTCACACGAACAATCGCGGAAGCCGCAAAGTTTTCGTTGGTCTATCGCAATCCAGACGCCAAAACGCTGGATATGCATCGACTGGTGCAAGACGTTTTGCGAGACGAGATGGATGAGGAAGGACAGAAAACCTGGACAGACCGGGCAATGAGAGCTGTGAATGCGGCGTTTCCCAACCCTGAATTTGAGAATTGGTCGACGTGCGATCGCCTCTTGCTCCACGCTACCACTGTCATAATTTGGCGAAGACAGTTTCAGTTAAAGTCCGAAGCTGCGGGTCGCTTGTTAAACCAAACAGGCTACTACTTGAGGGAAAGAGGAAATCTCAATGAAGCTGAAACCCTATATCAAGAAGTCCTGGTGTTAAGTCAGAACTTGTTCGGCGATCGCCATTCCTACGTTGCTACTATTCTCAATAACTTAGCAGGGTTGTATGATTCGCGAGGAAATTATACCGAAGCTGAATCACTCTATAAACAAGCTTTGGAGTTGCGGCTAGAGGCACTAGGCGATCGCCATCCTGATGTGGCAACCAGTCTGAACAATCTCGCAGAATTATATCGGTCGCAAGGGCACTATGAGGCCGCCGAACCCCTCTACCTTGAAGCGTTGCAGATACAGAAGGAGCTGTTGGGCGATACGCGCTCCGCGCAGGCGAGCCAACGCCATCCTGATGTGGCTGGCAGTCTAAACAATCTCGCGGAATGTCGGTTAAAATTCTCTACTCTTCTCCTCAAGCAGATTGGAAACCAGATAGAACTTAACGAACGAGCCATACCCAAAGCTACTACCCTGACGGAATATGTAGTGAACACATTACTCAAATCATACTGTGTACTGCCACAGGCTCCTTGGGCGATCGCCCAAGTTTTTCTCCTATCAGTTCGAGGGGCGATGAAACTATTTCCTGTCCTGCTGGATATGAGCCCTGTATCCAAGCAACTTTCAGATAGGTTCCAGCTTGTAGGAGGGAGAACCTCAGACTTCAAGCTCCCTAAGTTCAAATATTGCTTTTAGACCTACGGGCTTGGAGTTGTGTGTAGAACCTAAGGCTACGAGGAGGTTCTACACACGTTTAACATCCTGACGCGAGAGCGCAAGGCTATACGCTTACAATCTAGAAAGTGAATGCAGTTCGCAAGACTCCTACTACAGCAGTATCATTTCTGCTATACCCTTCGGGATTGAAGACAGCAAACACACCAGGAGTCACGGTGATAAAATCTGACACCCGGAAGCTGATATATCCTTCCAAATGATAGGGGTCAGAATCTTCAGGGTTGAAGGCATCGCCGCCTGTGCTATCTCGATTTAGGGGTTGCCCGAAGACGATGCCTGCCGAGTTGCCCTCCCGAAAGATGTCCTGTGCATGGACACCCACCATCCAGTTGATGAAATTGGTAGATGCATCAACATCTACCAGATCGGCAAAGATATAAGCACCCGATGCAGTAAACGAGATATTGTCTAGAAAGCGCCAATTGATGGTTGCTCCAAGGGAGTTCATGCGAATCCCTTCATTGGCGATCGCCAGTACCGAATCACCTCCCGTTGCAGCTAACTGATCAGCATCGGGATTAAAGAGAACTGAACCGATATCTGAACTGCTCAAGCCCGTAGCCAAAATATTGATCTGATGATAGCTGTTGGCATAATTTAGCCCAATGTCTAGAGTATCGCTGGGAGTAAGAGTGAGTTGTGATGCAATCACATAACTTCCATTGAATAGTCCTGCTCCCAGTGGAGTTCCGCCCAGTAATCCCTGATTATCAGGAATGGGCGCATTTACACTGGCATATAACCCCACCAAGCTGACCCAATCTGCAAGATTCCAAACGAAGCCCCCAGCGGATGCCAAGCCAGTTCCCGATGTCCCTCCAGACACTCGCACCGCTGCATTATAGGGTGCGAAACGAGAGATGGCTCCCTGGGTGTCGCTTGCGAAGGGACTAACTGATGGAAATACATCGGTAACCTCGACATTCGAAGCCACAAAGAAGGTGACATCGTCAAAGACAGGAAACAAGTATGCTAGTTTGTATAGCCGGAGCTCATTGGGGTCAAGGGGGGAAAGGGTTTGAGGGTCGGTGCCCGGAAACTGGGGTTCAAATCCTAGGCGTGTCGTACTAGCATTGAGGGAAAGTGGATCAGAATACCCCAACGTTCCTTGAGTACTATTCGGATCGCTGAGAAAGTTGTAGGCTTGTAGTCCTGTAATGAGTGCATCCCGCCCGGTAAAACTGGTAGTCAGATTTAGGCGGACTCGATAGTTGAAAGCAATCTGTGTATCATCGCCGGCCTCTCCGCCCGTGTTGGTCAAAATGCCGGGAGTGGTATCAGATTCGCCAGCCCCCGGATAGGCTCCTCCCGCACCAACCACTCCAAAGATGACTTCTCCATTCAGTCGGGTTGTGGTCGAAAATTGGTTGGCTTCTAATTCAGCAGTGCGGGCTTCGAGGGCATCAACCCTGCCACGTAGAGTTGCGAGTTCGGCGGCAAATTCTTCTTGCAATCGTTGGAGCACTGCCAGATCACCACGGGTCACCACATCAGCCAGCCCTGCTGCAGTCAATTCATTGAGCCGATCAAGGCAAGCATTCAATCCGGCAGCAAATTCATATCGGCTCAGAGCACGATTGCCCCGGAAGGTGCCATCGGGATATCCTGCGATGCATCCATACCGTTCTACCAAAGACTGTAGTGCCTGAAATGCCCAGTCGGTCGGTTGGACATCCGAAAGTTGCGATACCGATGTTACTTGTGATAACGGATTATTATCAAGCGATAGCGAATTATTATCAAGGGTAGGTGTTTCAACATGCGGCATTGAGGATTGTGGAGCAGGCTGGATCGGAGTCGCTTCGTCAACATCCGCTTGACTGTCTTGTGCCGCAGCCGTCAATAGTTCTATTGCCTGCAGGTCAGCGACCTGTTGCTCATATTTAAATGTATTGTCTGACGTATCTACATCCCATATATCCAAACTTGAATGAGTTGGGGATATATCTGATTGCTTAGAGAAATCTGATTGTTTAGAGAACATATTAGTCTCTGCTGCTGCCACTTTAGCTCCCCAAAGAGCATGCAGCAACAAATAAGCAAGGGTAACTCGCTGAAGGTAAATTCGAGAAAATATAGACACAATGAATCCTCACAAAATGACGCAAATAAATTAGAAAAAAGCGAAGAATTAGGTCTTGAATATGCCTATCGTTTGCAAAAGTGAATACGAAATGGAGTTGCTAATTGGAGTGCAAATATTAGATTCTTGGATTTTGAGTGCCAAGGTACATACGCGATTCACATTCCTGTAAGCCTCTTCTACAGAATTTTCCGCAACCCCAGAACAACTGATTTAGAAAGGCGTATGGAGCCTGTTACAAACAGCAGATAATCCATGAAATGCGATCGCATTTCGCAGAATTCTACCAACGTTCATGAAGTTAAATTCTTTAAGCTAAGAGGCTCGGCAATATTGGAAGTAATGCCTAACTTGTCAGCGCTCCTTGTTAAAACAGATACTATCACGTGACTTGACTAGGCTTATTTTTGATTCCCTGAAGTCAATGATTTGATTATTTAATCCTATAGAAATATCTCTTACTTCTTGATAGAAACAAAGATAGAATTGTCGAGGCATATTTATGTTTATACTCAGGATAGGAGTGCTTACCCTCTCGGACTTGCCTGCCCAACACTTTGTTTGAGCGAAGCTTGTAGGTGTTGCCATAATTGAACGGGAGAAGATTAAGCAGAAGTTATATAACATAAATGGTATTTATATTTATTTGCGTTTGAATTTGTTAAGTTTATGACTAAACTAGAGTGTAGGAAGTTGAATAGCACTGAACTTAAAGATAGTTGCCATTGTTCAATTCATCACACAACAAGAAATATGGGTCCGAGCACTCTACT